>JBKPAJ010000017.1:0-138999 GCA_046726375.1 Acidobacteriota bacterium | reverse complement strand
AGCGAACAAGCGATGCATTTTTCCTAAGGATTTTGGAGGCGCCGCCCGGATTTGAACCGGGGATGGAGGTTTTGCAGACCGTACGGGATTGTCTTTCGTAGTGCCTGGCTTCGTCTTCTGGTCCTCGATGATGCCTGGTTTCACTGGTGTTTGGGCGCTGTTGCTCCGAAGTTGCTCCGAAAAGCAGCTCCCCGGCTACACTTCGCGCCCTTCGCGGACGAGACCTTCGCCAGCGCCCATGCGCCCTGCGTGCCGTGGCACAGGCGGAAGCCTTTAGGCTTGGCCGATTCGTCAGCGACGATGGTCCTGAACGGCCATAGGTTGCAGTCCTCGATCAACCATGGCAGTTGTTCGTAGTTGACGCAGTAGATGTCGGCGGGTCTGGCGAGCGCGCCACGGCGTTGGGCGGCGTCGCTGGTCGCGACACCGACGCGCAGGGTGCTCAATGCAGACAGGGGATGGGGCAACGTTACCTTTCGACTCAGTTGTGTTGCCGCGATTTGTAAGGAACACGTGCGGCTTCTCGCTCTCATGAGCGGTGGCAACACAAGCGAGCTCAGGGTTCAAACGCGAGGGTGTAGAACTGCGCCGTATGGAAACCCGGTCGGATGTGGCTTGCGGAGGTCGTTATGCGATCTCTCAGCGCGGACGGCTCAACGTCCTTGGTCGCATCGGCTCCTCGGACAGGGAGGGCCCCGTCCCGAACGACTCGTGTTTTACGGGCTGTTCGTGGCCCGGCTCGTCTGCCCAGGCGCTGCCCTCGTCTGGAATCTGTGCCTTTCGTCGCCAATCGCCTGCGCGTTGCCTGCCTGGAGTCGACACTTGTTCCAAGGAGGCATTCCGATGCGAAAGAGCAACATGACAGTGATGGTTGCCGGGCTCGCCGGCCTACTTTCAAGCAGCGTGCTCGCACAGTCCTGGATCCTGCCTCAGGGGACTGCCGTGAAAGACAAGGGGCCACGCACGTATCGTTTCACGGTGGACCACACGGCGACGGACACGACAGGTCAGGTCGTCCAGCGTCAGCGCGTCTCGGGCGACTACACGCGCGGCCTGCCTGGCGGCGAGGCGACGTGGTCGCGCGTCACCGTGGCGGAATCGAACGGTCCGGCGGCGATCACGGGTCCAGGCCAGAAACGTGAGTTCATGGAAGGCTTCCGCTACCGGACGGGCCCGGCCAGCCTCGGCGAGACCATGAAGCCGGACTTCTTCAAGAGCTTTCCGCCGACGGCCGTGTTCGAGCGTAACCTGGTCTGGGACACGGGGATGATCGAGATGTTCGGCCAGGATCAGTTCGAGCACCTCACGCTCAACACGCCCTACCGCGTGCTGTCGCGGCAAGACGTGAACATGCCTGGCATGGGCACATTCCACAATCGTGACGTGCAGCTGACGTGGCTTGGACGCTCCCAGCGCGACGGACAGGATTGCGCGGTGATCGAGTACCGCGCGTTCTTCAATTCGCTCCGGATTGCGACCGGAGGCATGACGCTGAATGGCCGCAGCCACTATTGGGGACATATCTGGGTGTCGCTGTCGAGCAAGCAGATCGAGTACGCGACGCTCCAGGAAGACGTGCTCGGGGAAATGACGCTTGCCGGTCAGGACGCGCCGCAAACGATCAGCGTGTTTCGCAGCGGCATCTTCGAACCACTGAAATAGCCTGGACGAGGCGAGCCTGTGGCCCCCATCAGACGCGTGTGGCTCCTGCTGGCGCTCAATGTGTCGATCACGGTCCTCGTGCCGTTCATCGGGTTGGGCACCGGTCAGGGGGCGACAGGTCTGCTCGAGGTGTGGGCGTTCGTGCTGGTCTATACGAACGTGACGGCCATTCCAGCGTTGACAGCCGGCCCGGCGATAGTCGACGTGCTGGCACGCCGCCGCTGGCCGCCGCCTGCCGCGGTGCTCGTGACAACGATTGTGTTCGCCGCGGCGGGGTGTCTCGCGGCACAGGCGCTTCTGATGTGGACCGGCATAGCCGTGCCAGGGGATTTCTGGCGGGAGTACCTCCACACGCTGGGTCGGGCGATGCTGTTGGCGGTCGTGTTCGGGCTCGGAGGGTTCGCCTACGCCTCGATGCGGGACCAGCTTCGCCGCACCGAGGAGAAGCTGCACGAGAAGGAAGTGGCCGAAGTGCGGGCCGAGAAGCTGGTGGCCGAGGCTCGCCTGCGCTCGCTCGAGTCTCGGCTTCATCCGCACTTCCTGTTCAACACGTTGAACTCGATCAGCGCGCTCATCAGCGTTGATCCGGTGCGGGCTGAACGGATCGTGGGCCGATTGTCGGCGCTGCTGCGCTCGTTGCTCGACACGAGCTCGCGGTCGGTGATTCCCCTCGCGCAGGAGCTCGCGATGGTCGAGGACTACGTCGACATCGAGCGGGCGCGCTTCGGAGACAAGCTTCGGGCCCGCATCGAGGTGCCGGCCGAGCTGCGGAATGCGCAAGTCCCGCCGCTCTCCGTCCAGTCGTTGGTGGAGAATGCGGTGAAGCACGGGATCACGCCACAGCGAAGCGGTGGAGAGGTTCTCGTATCCGCATCGGCCCAGAACGGACAGCTCACGATTGAAGTCTCCGACACCGGCGATGGATTCGACCTGACCGCGATCCGCGCCGGGCATGGCCTCGACTCGCTGGTGAGGCGTCTCGATGCCTTGTTCAGCGCCGAAGCGCGTCTGAACGTATCACGGCGCGGGGACCGATGCGTCGTGCAGATGGTGTTGCCGCGATCATGAGACTGCGAGCGTACCTTGTCGACGATGAGCCACTGGCGATCGCGCGTCTGACGCGTCTTCTCGAGGAGACGGGGCGCGTGGAGGTGATTGGGAGCGCGACCGATCCGGAAGAGGCGGTAGAGGCGCTCACGTCTTCGGCGCCTGACGTCTGTTTCCTGGATATCCACATGCCGCGGCTCAATGGCTTCGAGGTGCTCGCCCGTTTACCCTCGCAGCCGATCGTCGTGTTTACGACAGCGCACGATGAGTATGCCCTCGAGGCGTTCGCGGTGAACTCGGTCGACTACCTGCTCAAACCGGTAGATCCCAGCCACCTGGATCGGGCTCTCGGCAGAGTGGAACGTCTGCGCAGCCGCATCGAGCTCTCGAGGCCGGACCTGCAGGGGCTCCTCAGAAGCCTGGCCGACTCGCTGCGGAGCTCCAGGCCGGAGTATCCCGACCGCATCGCTTCGCGCCTGGGCGAGCGCCTGTGGTTCATCGATCTTGCGCAGGTGACGCACTTCGTCGCCGCGGACAAGCTCACCTACGCTGTCGAAGCCGGCAAGTCGTACTGCGTGGACTACACGATCGCGCAGCTGGAGAACATTCTGAATCCGAGGCGCTTCCTCCGCATCCACCGGAGCACGATCGTCAACACGTCGTGGATCAAGGAAGTCACGAGGCTGCCCGGCGGCAGCCTCAATGTGCGCCTCAAGGACGCGAATGGCACCGACCTGACCGTCTCGCGGGACCGCGCCCGAGAGTTCAAGACACGGCTGCTGGCAAAGTGAGCTACGGGGTGTAACCCCAGGAGTAGCTACCTGATGTCGCCCTGAGCTCGCACAGGCTGCCGAGCCTGCGCTGCAAGCAGCGTGTCGAACCGCTCCCGCGCGCGCGCAGTGTCTCGATATCGTAGCGGGCGTCGACCACGGTCATGCGGACGTTGGGAGACGGATCCGTCTCCAGAGCATCGAGAAGGGAATCGATGACCCGCGGCGCCCGGTGGACAAGGGCAATGCCGACGGTCGTCGCCATCAATCGCTGGTCCCGGACAGCCATTTCGACGTGGCTCCAGCGCACGCTTTCCGACCGTGCAACCAGTAGGAGCTCTCTCTTCGAGCACGGGACCTGCGAAGCGAAAACGGTTGCTCGATCCGCAGGGCCCCCGTGGTTTTCCAACTCGTAAGCGCGTTCGATCACCCCGACCGCCGAGCGGTTGAGCCGGAGGTCCTGGAAACCTAATCCCCTGCGCACATGCTGCACGGGCAAGCGCCTGCGAGTCAGTGATTTACGCGATCAGGATGTTTGGAGACTCGGCGAATTCGAGTCCATTTAGGAGCAATAAGAAACGGCGCCTGGCGACAGGCACACACCCAAACACGCAAAGTTCTTAGGTATTTTGGAGGCGCCGCCCGGATTTGAACCGGGGATGGAGGTTTTGCAGACCTCTGCCTTACCACTTGGCGACGGCGCCGATCTGGAATGAGCGGGGATTCTATCGCGACTCGCGGACAACAATCGGCCGCCTACCTCACACGTGAAGGATGGCTTCCCCAGCCGAAGCTCGAAGGTAGCCATGTGGCCCGCCGTGGCTCGCGCGGCAAGCTTTGGCGGGAGAGCCTTCGCCAATGTTCGGGAAGCGAAGACTGGAGCGGGAAACGGGATTCGAACCCGCGACTTCGACCTTGGCAAGGTCGCACTCTACCACTGAGTTATTCCCGCTCGCTCTCGCAGCGATCAAGTCTAGCAAATCGGCCAAGAGCTGAGCAACGGACGCACGCCAGACGCACCAGACCCACCAGACGCAGCAAACCTACCAACCCGACGGCCCCATGTGCCCGAACCTGCCGCACCTGCCCTACCTGCCCGCCTCGCGCAGCGCCTCTGCGGCCTCTTCCGGCGGCACTGGATTGATATACACCCCGCTCCCCCATTCCACGCCCGAGCGCGGACCGAGGCGCGGCACGACCTCGAAGTGCCAGTGATACGACACCTTCGACGAGGCACCATCCGGCGCGGTGTGGAGCACGAGGTTGAACGGCGGATTGAGCAGCGTCGCGTCGAGCCGCCGGAGCAGATCGTGCACGCTCGTCGCCATCGCGAGCAACAGCGCGTCCGACGAGTCTTCGAAGTGCGCGTCGTGCTCGCGCGGCAGGATCCACGTTTCGAAGGGCACGCGCGGCGCGTACGGCGCGAGCATCAGCGTCGTCGCATCTTCGGCAATCACGCGCTGATTGAGCTCACGTTCACGCACGATCAATTGACAGAACACGCAGCGGTCCGTGTTGTCGAAGTGACGGCTCGCCGACGACAGCTCCACGTCGAGCACCGGCGGCGCAAAGGGATAGGCAAAGAGCTGCGAGTGCGCGTGCGCCAGCTTGGCGCCTGCCGCCGCACCGTGATTCTTGACGACGATGAAGCTGCGCAGACGGATGTCGCGCTTGAGGTCGCGAATGCGCTCGCGCCAGGCCCAGAACACGCGCGCGATGGCCTGGGGCGTGAGCGTGGACCAGGTGTCATCGTGACGCGGCGATTCGATAATCACTTCGTGCGCGCCAAGGTTGCCGAACTTCTGAAAAAGGCCGTCGCTCGATTCGCCGAGTTGGCTTTCCACGCGCAGCGCCGGCTCGCGATGCGGCACCACGCGCACCTGCCACCCGGCGGAATTCGGGCCCGACCCGTTGGGACGCCACGCCAACAACTCCCAGCCCGCCATCGCCTCGCGTCCCTCGCAGAACGGACACGCATTGGGGTCGGCGGGCTGCATCACAGCAGGTGTGAAATCGCGGGGCCGGCGTGTGTGGTGGGGCGCAAGGATGACCCATCGACCGGTGATCGGATCGCGGCGCAGCTCGGACATCACCAGCCGGGCCTGAACGCGTCTTCGAACACCGTCACGCGCGGCGGATTGACGGAGGTCTCAATCGAGACGACGTCGAAACGGCAGGGAGTATTCTCGAGACGGTTACGCGTCACGTAATCGCTGGCCATCCATACCAGCTGTTGCTGTTTCTGCGCAGTAACGGATTCGGCGCCGTCGCCGAAATCCTCGCCGGACTTCGTACGAACCTCGACGAACACCACATAGCCGTTGTGCGTCGAGATGATATCGAGCTCGCCGCGATCGGTGCGATAGCGGCGTTCAACGATTTCATGGCCGCGCGATTCGAGTTCGCGACACGCGAGGTCCTCTCCGCGTTTGCCTAGCGCCTGGCGCTGAAGTGTCATCTGTCATCGCGGACCTGCCTTCGACTCCGACGAAGCGCGAGTCGCTCAGGCCAGGAAAAGGTCCGCCCCTACATGAAAAAAGGTCAAAGTCGCGGATCTGAAGGTCCGCGCTACGTGTGAACCCGCGCGAGTGCTTCATCGAGAATACGGACCGCGGTGTCCGCTTCGTCCTTCGTCAGCACCAACGGCGGCGAGAGGCGAAGCGCGTTGCGGCCGGCGCCTAGCACGAGTAGGCCGCGCTTGAAACATTCGTCGACCAGCTGATCGCGTTCTTTGATCGCGCGTTCCTTCGTCTTGCGATCCTTTACCAGCTCGATCCCGATCATCAGACCCTTGCCGCGCACATCGCCGATGATCGCGTGCTGCTCCTGCAGCGCGTTGATGCGATCGATGAAATACGCGCCCACCGCCGCGGCGTTGGCCATCAGCTTCTCTTTCAACAGTTTGATCGTGACGAGCGCCGCCGCGCACGAAACGGGATTACCGCCGAATGTGCTGGCATGCGCGCCCGGCGGCCACGCCATAATCTCGGATCTCGCCGTCGTCACGCCGAGCGGCAGGCCGGAAGCAACGCCCTTGGCCACGGTGATCACATCCGGCTCGACGCCGAAGTGCTCGATCGCAAACATCTTTCCGGTGCGCCCCATGCCGGATTGCACTTCGTCCACGACGAGCAGCATGCCGTGCTTCGTGGTGAGCTCCCGAAGCCGTCGATGGAACTGCGCGGGCGGAACCACATAGCCACCCTCGCCTTGAATCGCCTCGACGACGACGGCCGCGACTTCGTCGGGCGAAACGAGGTGCACGAGCACCTGATCCTCGAGAAAGTCGAGGCATGCCGCGTCGCATCCATCAGGGCGCAGGCCCAGCGGGCAGCGATAACAGTTCGCAAACGGCGCGTGATACGTGCCGCCGACGGGCGGACCGAATCCCTTTCGCTGAATCGCTTTGCTCGACGTCAGCGACAGCGACCCAAGCGTGCGTCCGTGAAAGCTGCCGAGAAACGCGATAATCCCGTGCCGTTTGGTGTGATAGCGCGCGAGCTTGATGGCGGCCTCGACCGCTTCGGTCCCGGAGTTGGAAAAGAACGAGCGCTTCGGTCCGGCGAACGGCGCGACCGCGTCCATCTCCTCGCCGAGACGTACTTGCGGCTCGTAATAGAAATCCGTACCGGACATGTGGAGAAACTTCTGCGCCTGATCGACGATCGCAGCCACGACCTCGGGATGCGAGTGACCGGTGGAATTCACCGCGATGCCGGCCGCGCAATCGAGAAAGACGTTTCCGTCCACATCTTCGACGGTAGCACCACTACCACGCGCCATGACGAACGGATAACTGCGCGTGTAAGAAGGAGAAACGACCTTACCGTCGCGTTCAATGAGAGCTTTGGCTTTGGGACCGGGAAGGGCCGTTTTGATTTGCGGCACGGACATGACGTGATTGTACCAGCGCGGGATGGCTCAGGCGCGCTTCCACCGCGTGCCTTGTGCGCCGTCCTCCAACAGCACACCGCGATCGGCCAGGTATTTGCGGATGCGATCCGCTTCCGCGAAGTCGCGCCGGCGACGCGCGGCGTGCCGATCTTCGATCAACCTCTCGATCTCGGGGATCGGCACCGGCGGCCGCTCGTCTTCGGCGCGGCGCAGCGACAGGACGCCCAGCACGCGGTCGAAGTGATCGAAGGCGGCGGTGATGGCCGCCACGTCTCCGGTCCCGATTTCTCCCTCGTCTATCGAGGAATTGACCGCACGCACGAGGTCGAAGATCGCCCCGAGTCCAGCCGACGTATTCAGGTCGCTGCGCAACGCTTCGTCGAACTCGCGCCGCGCGCGGGCGATGCGCTCCTGAATGGACGGATGCGTGCCGTCGCGCGTGACGGTCTGGAGCCGGCCCAGAAAATCCGAAAGGCGCGTCAAGGCTTCTTCTGCCTGTTCCAGTCCGGTCCACGTGAAATTCAGCTGCTTGCGGTAGTGCCCCGACAGCAGCAGATAACGGAGCGCCGATACGCGATGGCCTCGATTGGTGACGTCTTTGAGCGTGTAGACGTTGCCGACCGATTTGGACATCTTCTGTCCATCGACGAGCAGGTGCTCGGCGTGCACCCAGAAGCGCGAAAACCGCTCGCCTGTGGCGCCTTCGCTTTGCGCAATCTCGTTCTCGTGATGCGGAAAGATCAGATCGACGCCGCCGGTGTGGATATCAATCGGGAGATCACCGAGCAGCCGCATCGCCATCGCCGAGCATTCGATGTGCCATCCCGGCCGGCCGGGGCCGAGGCCCATGTCCCAGGTGGGTTCGCCGGGCTTAGTGGCCTTCCACAAGACGAAATCGCGCGCGTCCTCTTTGCCGTAACTGTCGGAGTCGACGCGCGCGCCGGATTGCATGCCGTCGTGATCCAGCCGCGCGAGCTTGCCGTAATCCGGGAGCGTGGAGATCTTGAAGTAGATCGATCCGTCGCTGACGTAGGTGTGCCCGCGCTCGGTGAGCAGGCGGATGACGTCGGTCATCGCCCGCAGATTCAGCTCGTCCGTCGCCCGCGGCATCTCCTCCACCTGCTCGAGGCCAAGCGCCTCAGCGTCTTGGTGAAAGGCCGCGATGAACCGGTCGGTGTATTCGCGCAGCGACAGGCCTTCTCTCTGGGCGCCGGCGATGGTCTTGTCGTCGACGTCCGTGAAGTTCGTGACCTGCCGCATCGTCCAGCCGCCGATATATTTCAGGGCGCGGCGCAGGACGTCCATGGCGACGAAGGTGCGGAAGTTGCCGATGTGACCGCGCGCGTACACCGTCAAGCCACATGTGTACATGCGCACCGTGTTCTCGGCGAAGGGCGCAAACTCCTCTTCCCTGCGTGTAAGGGTGTTGTAAAGGCGCATGGCCGGCTACGACGACAGCGGCTGGCGGACCTCGCGGCTCTCGCGCGCGCCGTTGCGCGACCAGCTGATGGTGACGCTGACGGCCCGCGCGTCGCCGCCGAAGCGGAATTCGAGCGGCGCGTCCTGAATGCCGGTGGCCCTGATCACTGCCTCTGTGGTTTTCACCACGTTGTCGGCAAATGTCTGCCCGGCGGCGCTGGCGGCGTTGGCATAGGCGGCCGCGTGCACCGACAGAGTGCGCACGGCCTCGACCAGACGCGAATCGCCCGGCATAGTCAACACGAATTCGAAGGACCTCGGCTCCATTAGACGGAAAGTCTATCGAACAATCGGGCTGCGCGTCGTACGTCGGCGTCGATTTGCGCCTTGAGCGCGTCAACGTCGGGAAATCGGCGCTCGTCGCGCAGGCGTTGGACGAAGCCAAGGCGAACTTGGCGACCGTACAAGTCCGCGCTGAAGCCGAGAATATGCGTCTCGATGGTTGTCTTCGGCTCCGAGCTGAACGTGGGTCTCAGCCCTACATTAGTCACACTTGGATAGACGACCCCGTCGACGGTGGCAGCGGTCGCGTAGACGCCGTGCGGCGGAACCAGCTCGTTCTGCGTGTCGAGGTTGGCGGTCGGCACGCCCAGCTCGCGTCCTCGCCCCGCCCCGCGCACGACCGTGCCGTCGATGTAGAAATGATGGCCGAGCAACGCGCTCGCTTCATCCACCCGTCCTTCGGCCACCAGGCGCCGGATCCGGGTGCTGGAGACGACGAATTCCTTATAACGGACCGGGTCGATCTTTTCGGCGCGGAACCCGTACTGTCCGCCGAGCGCGCGCAGCAGCGAAAAGTTGCCGGAGCGATCGCGCCCAAACAAGAAGTCGGCGCCCACCCAGACTTCGGCGACGCGCAGCCACTCCACGAGCACGGTTTTGACGAAGGCTTCGGGTTCCCACCGCGAGAGCTCGTGGGTGAAGGTCACAATCGCGACGCCCTGAATGCCGGCCCTGGCCAGCGCCTCGATCTTCTGATCGAGCGTCATCAGGAGTTGCGGCGCCTTGTCGGGCCGTACGATGCGCGGAGGATGCGGGTCGAAGGTGAGCACCAGCGAGGTGCCGCCACGTTCGGCCGCCACACGGCGCACGCGCTCGATGATCTTGATGTGACCGCGGTGGAGGCCGTCGAAGTTCCCAAGTGCCAGCACGGGCTGGACCCAGCGGGCGGGACGGGGTTCATATGGAAAGCGCACAACCTCCATGCTGAAACCTGAGGATTTTATCAGTCCCTTCGACTCGCTGCGCTCGCTGAGGACACGCTACCCGACCTCGACGTCGAGCGTCAGGCCGTCGTACGCGAGCGCGACACCGGTCGGCAGCGATCGATTGGTCGCCGCGTGCGGGAGGTCGTGGCACATGTGGGTGAAGTAGGTCTCTCGAGGTCCAATCCGTTCCACGATCGCGAGCGCCTCGGCGACGCTGAAATGGGTCGGATGCGGGCGATGGCGCAGCGCGTCGAGCACCAGGACATTGACTCCATTCAGCAGCCCGAACGAACTTTCAGGAATCGCACTGCAGTCGGTCAGATAGGCAAACGATCCGAAGCGGAAGCCGAGGATCGGCCGCGCGCCGTGCATAATCGGCACGGGCGTCACCGCGAGATTGTCGATGGCAAAGCCGTCGCGGATCAACCGCAGCTCGATTTGCGGAATGCCGCCGCCTGGCTCGGCGGGCGGATCGAAGATGTAACTGAACGTGCGGCGCAGGTCTTTGGACGTGCGCTCGTCGGCGTAGGCGGGAATCGAGCTGCGCTGAAGCATGTTGAATCGCCGGATTTCGTCAAGTCCCATCACGTGATCGGCGTGACTGTGAGTAAACAGAATCGCATCGATGCGTGTGAGACCGTGCGTGAGCGCCTGTTGACGCAAGTCGGTCGCGGTATCGACCAGCACCGATGGCCCGCTGCGCACCGCAATGTGAATAGAGGGCCGCAGGCGACGATCGTGCGGGTCGCTCGAGCGGCAGGTATCGCACGTGCAGCCGATCATCGGCACACCATGGGACGTGCCGGTGCCAAGAAAGGTAACGCAGGCGGAACGTGCCCCGGTTGCAGACGAAGGATTCAAGGCTGGATGATCGGGCTTTGCTGCTTCTTGGCGTCGACGTAGCGCATCCGGAGCTCGAAGATCACCTGATCCAGCAATTGGCGCTCTTCGGCGGTCAGGTTTCCGCGCGTCTTCTCTTCGAGCATCGCCAGCAAGTCGATTAACTGTGCCGCCGCCTCGAGATCGGCGGGCCGCTTTTCGTTGGTGATCGGATCGGGCAAATCGCCGAAATGCACAGCCGCGTTGCTGGCGAGCGACAACACGAAGGCGACAAAGCTGACCTTGTGGCGTTCGTTCTCTTCACTCACGCCGCCAGTATACGATCCATCGCATGGAAGAGACCGCCGGCGCCCGCTTCGACCGGCTCGTGCAAGTGATGCGCACGCTGCGAAGTCCGCACGGCTGCCCATGGGACCGCGAGCAGACGCTCAGCTCGTTGCGCCCGTTCGTGCTCGAGGAGACCTACGAATTGCTCGACGCGCTCGACCGCGGCGACGTGGATGCGCTCGAGGAGGAGCTCGGCGATTTCCTCTACGAAGCCGTGTTTCTGGCGCAAATCGCCGAGGAAAGTGGGCGCTTCACGATCGGCGACGCGGTGCAGGCGATCGTCGATAAGCTGATTGGCCGCCACCCGCACGTCTTCACGCGTGATGGTGTCCCGCTCGCCGAGGCGCGCGAACGCATGACGGCCATCGAAGTGGTCGAAAAATGGCAGGATCTGAAAGCACGCGAACGCAAGGACGCGGCGCGGCCGGAGAAGACGATTCTGAGCGGCGTGCCGAAGACGTTGCCCGCGCTGCTGCGCGCGTACGAACTCAGCGCCCGCGCCGCCGCCGTTGGCTTCGATTGGGAGAAAGCGACGGACGTGCTCGAGAAAATCGAAGAGGAAGTCGCGGAGCTCCGCGAGGCCGCGACCAAACGGACCGTTGACGCGGCGCATGTCGAGGAAGAGATGGGCGACCTGTTCTTCGCGTTGGCCAACCTCGCGCGAAAGATGGGCATCGAACCCGAGGCAGCGCTGCGGCGGGCGAACGACAAGTTTCAGATGCGGTTCACGGCGATGGAAACGAGGATTAAAGGCGAAGGCAAGCAGCTGCGTGAACTGACGCTCCAGGAATTAGAAGCATTCTGGCAAACCGTCAAAATAGCCGCACCGTAAAAGATCGCCACGAAGGCACGAAGGCCGCGGAGGACGGCACGGAGGAGTCGACCAGCCGCGCAACGTCGCCCGGCTCACCGCCGCTTCGCGGCCGGTGACGTGCGATGCTTCAGGCAACCACCCGTTTCACGTTCCCCTTGATCGTCTCGCCATTGAAATTGATCAACAGGCCCACCTGAAGACCCGCGGATCTGACGTACGACAGCAATTGGGCGCGGTGAATCGAGTGAAGCTGCTCGACAGCCTTGATTTCCACAACCACTTGGCCCTCGACGACGAGATCGACGCGCTGCGGCCGTAAGGGTTTATCGCGGTAATGAACGATGATTTCACGTTGGCGATCGAACTTCAGACCTTGAAACTCGAGCTCGATCGTCAGCGCATCCTCGTAGAGGCCTTCTGACAACCCTGGCCCTAAGCGGCGATGCACTTCGATCGCGCAGCCGATGATCCTGGCGATGATTCGCTCCAGCGCGTCCGGCAAGGGTGAGACGACACGAAGTCTCATCGCCCACCGCCTTTCCCTTCGTGCTCTTCCTTCGCGCCCTTCGTGCCTTCGTGGCTATCTTTTCTCCACGTGCGTCCGGTGAACGTGCGCACCTCCACGCCTCCACCGTCCGTCGTCAGTTCGATTTCGCCGTCCTGATCGGTGCGGAAAATCTCTGTGCCTTGCTCGTGATACCGCTCGAGCACTGACGGCACCGGATGGCCGTACGGGTTCGCGCGACCGACGCCGATCAATGCGACCGCCGGCTTCAGGCGCTGCACAAATTCCGGCGAGCTGGACGTGCCGCTGCCGTGGTGCGGAACCTTGAGAACGACAGTGGGCAAGAGGTCGAGGGACGCGAGGAGCTCCTGCTCCACTTCCCTCTCGATATCGCCGGTCAACAGCATCGAGATCTGACCGTAGCGCAGCTCGAGAACCAGCGAGTCGTTGTTGCGAACCTTTTGACGCTCCCAGTCGGGCGGAGGCGGATGGTGGACGCGCAGCTCGACGCCGCCGAGCTCGAAGCGGTCCCCGCGTTGCAGCGTCCGCCAGCCGGCGCGTGCGCGCTCGGCTTGGGCGCGAACCTGCGCGGTCGGTTCGTGGTTGGCGACCGGCACGCCCCACCACACTTCGCGCGGCTGAAAGTCGCGCACCATCGCGCGCGAGCCGCCGATGTGATCGGGATCGCCGTGCGTCACGACGAGGTAGTCGAGACGCAGCAACTGACGCGCCCGCAGCGTCGGTCCGAGCACGCGATCGCCGATATCGAAGTCGCCCTTGACCGTGACGCCGCCGGTGTCGACGACCAGCGAGCGGCCGTTGGGAAACATCACGAGCATCGCGTCGCCTTGCCCGACATCGATCAGCGCCAGGTGCAGGCGCCCATCGCCGTGTGCCCTGACGCGTGCCGCCGGAGCGACGACGATCCAAAGAAACAGACCGGCGGCGAGTGCCATCGACACGCGGGCGAGATGAGATCGCAATGGCACGCTCGACCGCGATGTCCACCACCACAAGAGCAACGCCGCGTAATACAGCGACAACACGACAGCCGACGCCGAGGGAACGCGCCAGGTGAGCCAAGGCGCACTGTCGAGGAGCCGCGTGCTGCCGATCAGTCCACCTGTGGCCTGCACCACCACCACGCCCATCCACGACGCAGCAGCCGTGATCCCGATCACATGCAGCACCACCAGCACCATCGCGGCAAGCTGCACGATCGTCATGCACGGAATCGCGGCGAAGTTGAGGACCAGGCCGGCGACGGTCACACGCTGAAAGATCGTCGCGCCGATCGGAGCGAGCGCCAACTCTGCACAAACGGAGGATAGAAACAGCGCGAACACCGCACCCGTCCATCGCTGCTGCGGCATCTGCACCCGCGACACGCCCACGAGAATCGCGCTCGTCGCGCCGAACGTGAGCCAGAAGCCCACGTCGAACATCGTGAGTGGATTGGTGAGCAACAACGCCGCGGCACTCAACGCAATCGCGTTGGCGGCAGCTGTCCGCTGATCGATCAGCCGCACAGCCAAGTAGATTCCGGCCATGGTCGTCGCGCGCGCGACCGACGCGCCGCCGCTGGCCACGATGGCATAGCAACTGAGCAGGGCGATTGTGACGACCGCCGCGACTCGTCCGCGCAGGCCGAGCCAGCCGAGAATGCCGAGCGATAAACCAGCGAGAATCGCGATGTTGCCACCGGAGATCGCGATCACGTGATACGTGCCGGCTTCCTGCAGCCGCCGTTCAGTCTCCTCATCGATCGCCGCACGATCTCCAATGAGCAGGGCCGTGGCGATAGCCGCGGCCTGCGCCGAGCGCGGCAGCACTTGGGCGCCAGTTGCGGAACGCGTGGCGGCGCGCACGGCGGCGGCGGCCTCTTCCCACCACCAGCCGCGCGCGATCGTCTCCACGAGCGAGGCGCTTTTGACCGTGCCAACCAATGTCACGCCGCGGCGGGCCATCGCTCGCTCCTGATCGGGCAAGCCCCAATCGAGATACCGCGCGGGCCGCCTTAGCAGTGCGGGCGCCCGAACAGTACGACCGGCAGTCCAGCGCGTGAGCTCGTTGGCGCTCAGCGCGCCGACGACGGTGATGGATACGCCGCCATATGCCGGCTCGGGACAGAGTCCGAGCCACACGTGGTCAACGTCCATGCGGAGGACAACGCCCGTTGCGGTTGGCGCGGCATCGGTGCGAAGACGTCCTTCGACAACGATGGGCTCATCGAGCCGCGTGTCGGCGGCGGCGCTCATCGCAAACCCGCCGAAGCGTTGCTCGAGCAGCACCCGCAGGGAGGGATTGAGCGCGCGATCGACAGCCGACGATCCGAGTAACCATCCCGCGCAAATAGTGGCGGCGGCGAGGCCGGTCAGCTGCGTGCGCGGCCACGCACAGTGAAACGCAATGAGCGCCCCGACCCACGACGTCGCGAGCGCGAGCGAGAGCAGCCAGGCCGGAGCAGAATCGAACAGCACGCCGCATGCGAGGCCGGCGACGAGGGCACTCGTGAAGCCGAGGGAGAGATAAGGCATGCGCTTCCCAGTGCAAGGAACGGCGCATCAGAGATTTCGAGGAAAACTTCACGGAGGGTGGGTCAGATTCGCAGAATCTGCGCGCCGACCGAGCGCCGTGCGTTGCAGTTCTTGCGCACGACAGCACGACGCCGGGGAGTACGCGAACGCGGCGACGCTGCGCGATGCTCGCCATCCGCATCGTCCGGCGACGTCGTGGGTGGTGGGTCGCTCAGGCCAGGAAAGGTCCGCCACTACATGAAATACCTGGAAGGACCGTGGACTGACGACCCTCGACCGTCGATGTCGACAGTGAGCGGCACGACCAAGGCGCGCCGTTAGGTCGCTGCCTGCACCGATGCGTAGTAGTCCTGCAGCGCGCGCACGTCGAGGCCCTCCGTGCGCAAGGCGCGAATGGCGTCCACTGCCGCGGCAGCGCCCGTGATCGTTGTGATGCAGGGGACCCCCGCCATCATCGCCGCGCGGCGAACGGCCTTGTCGTCGAAGAACGATTCGCGGCCGAGCGGTGTGTTGATCACCATCGAAATCCGGCGATTCACGATCTCGTCGGCGAGACTGGGACGACCTTCGTTCACTTTGTAAATCACGTCGCTCTCGATGCCGTGCACACGCAGAAAGGCCGCCGTGCCGCGGGTCGCGACGATTTCAAATCCGAGCTCCGCTAGTGCGCGCGCGATTGGCAACACCTGCGTTTTGTCTTCGTTGTTGACGCTCAGGCACACCGTGCCGCTCTCGGGCAACCGCTGCCCCACGCCGAGCATCGCCTTGATGAACGCCAGACCGAAGCTGCTGGCGCCGCCCATTACCTCGCCGGTCGACTTCATCTCGGGCCCGAGAATCGTGTCGACGCCGGGAAACCTCACGAATGGGAACACGGGGCTTTTCACGAACACGCCTGCCGGCTCGAGATCGTCGCTCAGTCCGAGCTCCTGAAGCGTTCTGCCGGCCATGACCTTGGCCGCCACCTGCGCGAGCGGCACGCCGTTGGCCTTGGCGAGGTACGGCACGGTGCGCGAAGCGCGCGGATTGACCTCCAGGACGCAAACCGTTTCGTCCTTGATTGCGTACTGAACGTTCATCAGGCCGACCACTTTGAGCGCCGATGCGATGCGGCGCGTGTAATCACGAATGGTGGCGAGATGTTTCTCGCTGACGCGTGCGGGGGGCACGACACAGGAGCTGTCGCCCGAGTGGATGCCAGCCTCCTCGATGTGTTCCATGACGCCGCCGATGACGACCGCGCCGGTCGCGTCGGCCACGCAGTCGACGTCGAGTTCCTTGGCGCGTTCGAGGAAGCGATCGATGAGAATCGGGCGATCGTGAGAGACGTCGACGGCGTTTGCCATGTAGCGGTCGAGCGTCGCGACGTCGTACACGATTGCCATGGCGCGCCCGCCAAGCACATACGACGGCCGCACCACGACGGGAAAGCCGATCTTCGCGGCCGCCTCGCGCGCTTCGCTCTTCGACGTTGCGGTGCCGCTCTCGGGCTGCGGAATCCCGAGATCCCATAACAGCGCGGCGAACCGCTGGCGATCTTCCGCCAGGTCGATCGAATCCGGCGACGTCCCCAAAATCTTCACGCCGGCTTCCTGCAGCGCGAGCGCGAGCTTGAGCGGTGTCTGACCACCGAATTGCACGACACACGCGACGTCGGGATGCCCTTCGCGCTCGCGATCGATGATCGCCATCACGTCCTCGAGCGTGAGCGGCTCGAAGTACAACCGATCGGAGGTGTCGTAGTCGGTCGACACGGTCTCCGGGTTGCAATTGATCATCACCGTCTCGAACCCTTCCGCGCGGAAGCCGAAGACGGCGTGACAGCAGCAGTAGTCGAACTCGATCCCCTGGCCGATGCGATTGGGTCCGCTGCCGAGGATCACCACCTTCGGCCGTTCCGTCGGATCGGCCTCGCAGGCGTCTTCGTAGCTGCTGTACAGGTAGGGCGTGAACGACTCGAATTCCGCCGCGCAGGTATCGATCCGCTTGAACGAGGCCGTGAGGCCAAACTCCCGCCGCCGTTCGCGCACCGCGCTCTCGCCAACGCCGAGGATGCTGCCGAGCTCGTGATCGCCGAAGCCGGTACGCTTGAGCGTGCGCAGAAGGTCGTCAGACATGTCCCGCAGCCCGACCATCTCGGCGGTGCGACGCAACTCGACGAGCTCGGCAAACTGCTCGAGGAACCATGGATCGATCTTCGTCAGCTCGTGGAGCTGCTCGATCGACCAGCCTTTGTCGAGCGCGCGAAAAAGCGCCCACATGCGCCGATCGTTCGGCACCACCAGCTTCCGCCGCAGCGCCGTGTTCTCTTCCTCGTCCTCCTGCGTCGCCGTGTCGTCGTTCGAGCGCTGCGGACGCGTGAACAGCAGCGCGTCCTTGCCGAGTTCGAGCGAGCGGATGCCTTTGAGAAACGCTTCCTTGAACGTCCGGCCGATCGCCATTGCCTCACCCACCGACTTCATCTGCGTGGTGAGGGTGCGATCGGCGTCCGGGAATTTCTCGAAGTTCCAGCGCGGAATCTTGACCACGACGTAGTCGATCGTCGGCTCGAACGATGCCGGCGTCACGCGCGTGATGTCGTTGGGGATCTCGTCGAGGCGGTAGCCGAGCGCCAGCTTCGCCGCGATTTTCGCGATCGGAAACCCCGTGGCCTTCGACGCCAGCGCGGACGACCGCGACACGCGCGGATTCATCTCGATCGCAACCATGCGACCGTCGGCCGGGTTGATCGCAAACTGAATGTTCGAGCCGCCGGTCTCGACACCGACGCGCCGGATGATGCGCCGCGCCGCGTCGCGCATGCGCTGGTATTCCTTGTCCGTGAGTGTTTGCGCCGGGGCGACCGTAATACTGTCGCCGGTGTGCACCCCCATCGCATCGATGTTCTCGATCGAGCAGATGACGACGAAGTTGTCGGCGCCGTCGCGCATCACCTCGAGCTCGAACTCTTTCCAGCCGATCACCGACTCTTCGACGAGCACCTCGTGCACCGGGCTCAGGCTCAGACCGCGTGAGGCGATCTCCTTGAACTCGTCGAGGTTGTAGGCGATGCCGCCCCCGACACCGCCAAGCGTGAATGATGGACGGATGATCGCAGGGAACCCGATGTCCTCGACGATCGCGAGCGCCGAGTCGAGCGCTTTGGCCACGCCGCTTGCAGGGACCTCGATGCCGATCTCTTTCATTGCGTCGCGAAACTGCTGGCGATCTTCGGCAACTTCAATGGCGGCAATGGAGGCGCCGATCAACTCGACGCCGTATTTCTTGAGCACGCCGGCGTCGGCGAGATCGACCGCGAGGTTCAACGCGGTCTGTCCGCCGACGGTAGGAAGCAGCGCGTCCGGCTTCTCGCGCGCGATGATCTGCTCGACCGCTTCGACCGTGAGCGGCTCGACGTAGGTGCGATCGGCCAGCTCCGGATCGGTCATGATCGTCGCCGGATTGCTGTTGACGAGCACCACCTCGAGACCTTCGGAGCGCAGCGCCTTGATCGCCTGCGTGCCGGAGTAGTCGAACTCGCACGCCTGGCCGATCACGATCGGTCCCGACCCGATCACGAGAACCCGGTGTATATCGGTCCGTTTAGGCATTGCCGTAAGCTGACAGCCGAACGTCGAGCGCGGTCATCGCTTTTCCATCTCCTCGATGAACTGCTGGAACAAGTAGTCGGCGTCGTGGGGACCGGGCGACGCCTCGGGATGGTACTGCACCGAGTAGATGGGTTTGTGCACGTGGCTCAACCCTTCAACCGTACCGTCGTAGAGATTGAGATGCGTCACGCGCACATTGGCCGGCAAGGAATCGGGATCGACCGCAAAGCCGTGGTTCTGCGATGTGATTTCGATTTTGCTGTTATCGAGCTGCTTGACGGGATGATTGGCACCGCGGTGCCCGAATTTCAACTTGTAGGTTTCGGCGCCCAACGCGAGGCCAAGCAGTTGATGGCCGAGACAGATGCCGAAGATGGGACGCGCGGCGTTGTCGACGAGCGTGCGCACGTTGTCGATCGCGTAGGTCACCGCGGCCGGATCGCCAGGACCGTTGCTGAGGAAGATGCCATCCGGTTCCCACACGAGTAGATCGGCCGCGGGCGTGGACGCCGGAAACACGCGCACGTCGCAGCCGTGCGCAGCCAGGCGGCGAAGAATATTGAGCTTGATGCCGTAGTCGTAGGCCGCCACGCGCAGCGGCCGCTTCGCGCGCTTCTGCGGCATGACCCCGAAGGTCGCCTCCGCGACGGTGTCGGCGAGTGTCAGCTTGTAGTCGTACGCGGTGGCGCAGGTCACGTCGCGCACGAGGTCGGCGCCTTCCATCCGCGGAATCGCGCGGGCTTTGGCGACCAGCCAGTCGGAATCGAGCGCTGCCCCTGTAGCGATGACGCCCCGCATCACGCCTGCAGAGCGGAGCTTGCGCGTGAGCGCGCGGGTGTCGACGTCGCCGATCGCCACGATGCCATGCCGCGTGAGATAGTCGCGCAGCGTCCCCTGCGATCGCCAGTTGCTCGCAATCGGCGACGGGTCGCGCATGACGAAGCCCGCAACCTTCGGCGCTCCCGACTCCTCGTCCGCCGCCGCAATGCCGTAGTTGCCGATCTGCGGCGCTGTCATCGTGACGATTTGTCCCGCGTACGACGGGTCGGTCAGAACTTCCTGATAGCCTGTCATGCTCGTGTTGAACACGACTTCGCCTGATGTTTCACCGGGCGCACCGGCTGAAACGCCTCTGTACGACGTACCGTCTTCGAGAGCGAGAATCGCGTTCATTCCGACGCGTGACCTCCTGGGACGAAGAATCGAGTGGAACGGTTCGAGCGGTGTCGAACCTGTGACGGCAATGGACCGCGGGTGCGTGAACCTTGCCCGGACACCGGTGGCGGCGATCTTACCATGCAATTTCATTCGCCACAGGTCAGCTAACGCGTGTCGGCTCTGTAACTTGACAGTGTCCGCGAGCGTCTGAGACAGTAGGCCACCGGTGCATTCCGACAGCACGTCCGCGACTGCTACAGCGCTCGCAGTCGACATCCGCCGCTTTCCCTGGATTCGACGCCTCGCCGCCGATTACGCCTTCGCGTATGACCGCGTTGCCCCGTACTTCGCGGGTGATCCGGCCAGTCCGCAAGCGTGGGCCGACGCGATTCGCCGTTGCCACGGACACGGCGGCTCGCCCGACGCGATCGCGCGGGTTGTTGCCGCGCAACAGGAGCGGCGTCAGGCGCCCGCGGCCGCGCGCGCCGAAGCTGCACACCTGGCGGATCCCCGCACCGTCGTGATCATCACCGGCCAGCAGGCCGGCCTCTTTGGCGGACCGCTTTTCACACTGCTCAAAGCGCTCACCGCGATGAAGCTCGCGCACGAGATTCAGCGCGCGCACGGCGTGCAGGTTGTACCCGTGTTCTGGATCGACGCCGACGATCACGACTGGCCCGAGGTGAGCAGCACTACGGTTCTCAACGCGGAGCTCGAGCCGCGGACCGTCGCGCTTCGCGATTTGAAGGGCGCTGGCGCCTTGCCCATTGGCCGCCTCACGCTCGACGACAGTATTTCGCGCGCGCTCGACGAGCTTCGCGCGGGGCTGCCGGACACCGAGTTTCGCGCGGCGCTGATCGAGTCGCTTCAACGCGCGTACCGTCCGGGCGTGGGAATGGCGGAGGCCTTCGGCAGGTGGCTCGAGGCCGTTCTAGGGGACCGTGGACTGGTCGTGTTCGATTCTTCTGATCCCGCCGCGAAACCGATCGCCCGCGAGATCTTCACGCGCGAGCTGTCCACGCCGGCAGAAACGGCGCGGTTGGCCGAAAAGGCTGGAAATGCCCTGGTCGCCGCCGGCTATCACTCGCAGGTCACGCCGCACGACGGCGCCGTCGCCCTCTTCTATCTGAACGATGGCCGACATGCGATCCGGGTCTCCGGAACGCAGGCGACGGTCGGCGAACGGCAAACCACCCTCGCAGCGCTTGTGCGCGAGGCGAACGAGGCGCCACAACACTTCAGTCCAAACGTGCTCCTGCGCCCGATCGTGCAGGACACACTGTTTCCGACAATCTGTTACGTCGCGGGGCCCAATGAGTTGGCGTATCTTGGCCAGCTCAAAGAGATCTACACCCGCTTTCATGTCCCCATGCCGCTGATGTATCAGCGTGCCACCGCCACCCTGGTCGACTCCGCGACATTACGATTCCTTACGAAATATCAGCGGCTGTTCGAAGCATTGCAGCCGCAGGATGAAGCGGCGCTCAATCAGTTGCTGCAGGATCAGTTGCCGCCAACGGTGGAACAGGCCATCACGGGCGTCGCGGCGTCTATAGAGGAACGCATGGCGAGCGTGGCGACAGCGGTCCCACAAATCGATCCCACTCTGGAAGGCGCGGTGCAGTCGACGCGGGGACGCATGCAGCACGATCTGAAGACGCTGCATAACAAGGTGATTCAGGCCGCGAAACGTCGCGACGAAACGCTGAGGCGGCAATTTCATCGCACCCAGGCGCTCACCTTTCCGCATGGGCAGCCGCAGGAGCGTGCGGTGGGCTTCGTGTGGTTTCTGAATCGATTCGGTCCGGCGCTCGTCGATCGATTATTGGAAGATTTGCCGCTCGAAATGGGGCATCACTGGGTGCTCACGATCTAAATGGCGAGAGCCAAACCGCGAACGCCGAGACGAATTCGCGGCTGGCGAATCCGGATTCCGAAAGGGAAGTGGCGGCTCTTCCTCCTGCTGGTGATTGGCGGACCAGCGCTCCTGATTACGCTGTTCCTCACGTATTACTACATCCAGTTTTCACGCCTCATCGAGGCGCGGCTGCACGGCGAGCGTGATCGCGTCATTCCCCGCGTTTTTGCGCGCCCGCTGACGCTTCACACTAGTCAAGGGATGAGCGCCGCCGAGCTCATCGCACGTCTCAACGACATCGGCTACACCGAACGATCGCGGGTCAACCGTCCTGGTGAGTTTGCGGTTGAGCCTGCGGTGATTAATGTGCTGCCGCGCGGCGGCGATCATGCTGGTCGCGTCGTCCGCGTGGTCTTTCCTCAGGCGCGTCCTGCGAAAGCCGGTGATAAGCCCGCCGCCAAGGCGCCGCCGCCACCGCCCGCTCGTCTCGAGCGTCTGGAAGTTGCCAAGCGTGCCGTGGACGAGGTCACGCTCGATGCGCCGATGCTGACGGCGCTCGTCACGGGATCGCGTGAGAAGCGAAGGCGAGTGCCGCTCGCCGCTATCCCTCCGCGCATGCTGCAGGCCGTGCTTGCTATCGAAGATCATCGTTTCTACGCGCATCCTGGTCTCGATCCGATCAGTCTCGCGGCGGCTATCTTCACCAATTTGACGAGCGATCGCCGCTACCCGGTGGGACGAAGCACGATCACGCAGCAGCTGGCGCGGATGTTCTTTCTGAGCGCGGAATTCAATGCAGAGCTGCAAAGCGGCACGCGTGGACGTTCGCTCAGTTCGTACCGCCGCAAGGCACTCGAGATGTTCATGGCGGTCATCCTCGAGACCCAGGCCACGAAGGACGAGATTCTCGAGCTGTATCTCAACGACGTGTATCTCGGCAATCGAGGTTCGTTTGCGGTGCACGGCGTGCCCGAGGCGGCGCGGATCTTCTTCGGCAAGGATGTGTCGAACATCTCGCTGTCGGAAGCCGCGCTGATCGCGGGCGTGATTCAAAATCCGTCGCTGCATTCTCCGTTCGGGTCGCGCGCGAAGGAGCGGCGCGACGTCGTGCTGCGCGCCATGGCCGAAGCGGCATTCGTGACTGTCGACGCGGCGGAGCGGGCGTCGAACGATCCGGTGACCGTGTTGACGCGCTCTGTGGACAACGAGGCACCCTATTTCGTCGATTATCTGAGCGAGGAACTGCAGACCAGCTTCCCAGGCATCACGCAACGGCCGGGTGCGCTCGACGTGTTTACGACGCTGGATCTCAACCTGCAGCGCTACGCACAGGATGCCGTGCGCGAGGGTATGGCGCGCGTGGACGACATCCTTTCCAGGCGCCGAAAACGGCCGGCGCAGCGTGCACAAGCGGCGCTCGTCGCCGTTGATCCGCGGAGCGGCGAGATTCTCGCGCTCGTCGGCGGCCGTTCGTACAACCAGTCGCAATTCAATCGCGCGAGCGCGGCGCGCCGCCAGCCGGGATCCACGTTCAAGCCATTTGTCTATCTCGCCGCCTTCGAAAAAGCCGCGCAAGAAGGCCATGCGGACCTGACCCCGGCGACGATGGTGTGGGATGAGCCGACAACGTGGACGTACGGCCAACAGGAATGGACGCCACGCAATTACGAGGACGAGTACGACGGCGAAGTCACGCTTCGGCGCGCGTTGGCTCTTTCGAGAAATGTCGCGACGATCAAAGTTGCTGAACAGACGGGATTCGATCGTGTTGCCAACTTGTGGAAACTGACGCGCGTCGGCAAAAGCGCGTTGCAGGCGTATCCCTCGATCGCGCTCGGCGTGTTCGAGCTGACGCCGATTGAAGTGGCCACGGCGTACACGTTGTTCTCAAATGGCGGCAGCATCCGGCCGCTGCGCGCGGTCGCGCGCATCGCAAGCGGCGAGGATTCGTTCGTGCCGAAGGAAGAGTCCGGTCCAACGGTGGCGCGCGCGACCAGCACGTTCCTCGTCACCAACATGATGCGGAGCGTGCTCAACGAGGGCACCGGCGCGAGCGCGCGCGGCAACGGCTTTTCGCTCGACGCGGCGGGAAAATCGGGGACGACCAACGATCTGCGCGACGCCTGGTTCGTCGGATTCACGCCGGAGCTCTTGACCGTCGTCTGGGTCGGGTTCGACGACAACACGCCGCTTGGTCTGAGTGGCACACAAGCGGCGCTGCCGGTTTGGACCGACTTCATGAAGCGCGCCCTGGCGGGCCACGGCAATCGCAGCTTCGAGGCGCCGGAGGGGATCAGTTTCGTTGAGATCGACAAGGACACCGGACAGCTCGCGACACCCACGTGCCCGCGCGTGACGAGCGAGGCGTTTCTGGCGGGGACGGAGCCGCTGTCGGTGTGCGAGCTGCATCGCTGGTAGGGCAGGTAGGGCGGGCGCGTAAGGCAAGTGGGTGCGGCGCGGCGGCCGTTACCCAGATTCAGCAATCTGGGTAATCCCCTACCCTGCCGTACCTGCCCCCCACCTGGCTGACCAGCCTCACCAGCGCCATCAGCCCGCCCGCCCGTATAATTCACGTAGTGAACCACGAAGTTTTCGCCGCGTTGGGCGAAGCCCTCAAAAACGGCGAAGAAGTCGCCCTCGTCACCATCGTTTCCGCCAACGGGTCCACACCGCAACGTGTTGGCGCGAAGATGCTCGTCTACAGCGACGGCCACACCGTTGGCACCATCGGCGGCGGCTGCTACGAGAACGAAGCGCTGTGGAAAGCGCGCGAGGCAATCAAATCGCGGAAGCCCTGCACCGTCCGTTACGAGCTTGCGGACGACTTCGCGGCGGAATCGGGACTCATCTGCGGCGGTCAGATGGAGATATTCGTCGAGCCGATCGAGCCCTCGCCTGCTGTCTATGTCTTTGGTGCCGGACATGTCGGACAGTTTGTGGGGCGGGTCGCGCACGAGGCCGGCTTCCAGGTTCACGTCATCGACGATCGTGAGAAGTTCGCGAATCGCGAGCGCTTTCCCGACGCCACCAGCATCGTCGTGGACGATATTCCGTCGTGGCTCGCGCGCACCACGCTTCCGGCTTCGGCCTACGCGGTCATCGTCACGCGCGGCCACCGGCACGACCTCGACGCGCTGCGCGCGCTCGCATCCCAGCGGCTCCGCTATCTCGGGCTGATCGGCAGCCGCGCCAAGGTCAAGCGCATTTACGATGTGCTGGTGGAAGAAGGCATGCGAGTCGATCAGCTCGAGCACATTCACGCGCCGATCGGCCTCGACATCGGCGCCGTCACGCCTCAGGAAATTGCCGTCGCGATCGTCGCCGAGCTCATCGCCGTGCGCCGCGGCAAGCGCGAAGCCGTGGCAGGGGCGTCTCTCCGCTGGATGCCGAAGTTACAGGTGCCTGAGGTGCGATAGGCGCGTTGGGTGCGCCAGGTGCGGCGCGTGCGCCGGGTGCGAGAGCTGCAGTGCACTCTCTCTTAGTTCGTAACGCCACAATCCTCACCATGAACGACGCGCTCGATGTGATCGAGGGCGACGTGTTGATTGCAAGCGGCCGCATCGCCGCGGTCGGCAACGCAGGCAACGCGCGTGCCGAGCGGACGATCAACGCGGCGGGCAATTACCTGCTCCCCGGATTCATCCACACTCATCTTCATCTGTGCCAGACGCTCTTTCGCGGCTACGCCGACGATCTGGCGCTGCTCGAATGGCTCAAGCAACGCGTCTGGCCGATGGAGGCGGCGCACACGCCGGCGTCACTGCGCGCTGCCACGCGGCTGGCGTCCGCTGAGCTGCTGTTGGGCGGCACCACGACTGCGCTCACGATGGAAACGGTGCACGACACCGATGCCGTGTTCGAGGCGCTCGAACCAACGGGCATGCGCGCGGTTGTCGGCAAGTGCATGCTCGATTCGGACGCCGAAGTCCCCAAACGGCTTCTGGAAGCGACACGGGCATCGGTCGACGAAAGCCTGGCGCTCGCGGCACGCTGGCATGGCCGTGCCAACGGCCGCCTGCGGGCCGCTTTCGCGCCGCGCTTCGCCGTGTCGTGCTCCCGCCAACTGCTCGAAGAAGTCGGACGTCTGTCGCACGCGCGTGACCTTCTCGTCCACACCCATGCGTCGGAGAATCGCGACGAGATCGCGCTCGTCCGAGCGATGACTGGCCGCAGCAACGTCGCTTACTTTGACGACCTTGGCCTGGCGTCACCGCGCCTATGTCTCGCGCACTGCGTATGGGTGGATGACAGCGAACAGGCGGTTCTCGCGGAACGTCAGGTCAAGGTTTCGCATTGCCCGGGCTCGAATCTGAAGCTCGGATCGGGCATCGCGCCAGTCGTCGAGATGCGCGCACGCGGTATATCCGTGTCCCTCGGCGCCGACGGTGCGGCGTGCAACAACCAGCTCGACATGTTTGCCGAAATGCGCCTGGCCGCGACGTTGCAAGCCGCGCGACGCCGCCCGGGCGTACTCGGCGCGCGCGACGTGCTGGCGATGGCGACGCGCGAGGGTGCACGCGCGCTCGGCCTCCAGGACGAGCTTGGATCGATCGCGATCGGCAAACGCGCCGACCTGATCATCGTCGATCGCGATCGCGCGCATCTCGCCACGAGTCCCGACCCATTCTCGGCGCTCGTCTACTCCGCCCGTCCGACCGATGTCCGTACCACGATCGTGGACGGCGAGATCCTCGTCGACGATTTCCGTCTGACACGCGAGGATGCGTCCCTCATTGCCGACGAGGCGCGCCGCGAAGCCGAGGCGCTTGCGGCGCGGGCGTTTGGTTAGGACGCAGATGGAACGCAGATGGACGCCGATGAAACGCAGATAGAACGCAGATAGGACGCAGATAGGACGCAGATGGGACGCCGGCAGGACGTTTGGGATGCATACCAGAGCGTTTGCGGCCGCCGCCCTCGTGTTGCTGGTGGTTGCGGGCCTGATGTTGCAAAGCGCCGCGTGCCTGGCGGCGGTCGATCCCGGCTTCCGCACCGAAGGTGTTCTCACGTTTGGTGTGGTCCTACCGATGGCGCCTTATCGCGAGGCGAGCGATCGCGTCCGTTTCGCAAACGCCGTCACGGAGCGGCTTCGTTCGCTACCCGGCGTCCGGCAGGCCGCCATGGGCGCCTACGCACCAATGGGCGACATGCGTGCGACGCGCCGCTATGCCGTGGACGACAAACCGCTTCCAGCCCCTGGCCGTGAACGAAACCGATCCCGCAGATGTATTCGCCCTACGCCCAAACCGCGTGGAGCTTCGCCGGCTTCTTCGTCCTCGTCGATGGCGATCCTCGCGCGCGCGCTCGGGCGGTCGAACGTGTCGTTGCGGAAGTCGATCCGCAGCGACCCGCGCGCGACATCCAAACGACGAGCGCGATGGTGCACGGCTCGACCGATCGGCAGCGAGCGATGACCGGGATGCTGTTCGCGCTCGCCGCGCTCGCGCTGATTCTGGCAACCGTCGGCTTTTACGGTGTGAGCGCCACCGCGGCGTCGGCACGCTCACGCGAGCTTGCCATCCGCGCCGCTATTGGCGCCGAACCTGGCTCCTTGCTGCGTCTGGTGCTACGACAGGGGGTCGTCACGGCGGCCGTGGGCGTCGTCCTGGGCGCCGGTGCGAGTTTCGCCGCGACCCGGGGCCTGGAAACCCTTCTCTACGAAGTGCCGGCGCGGGACCCGAAAACCGTCGTGCTGACGTCCCTTCTGCTTCTGAGGTCACAGCGGCTGCCGCCTTTTCCCTGCCCGACGTGCCCTGCAACGCACGCCGGCCGAGGTGCTTCGAACCGAATAGCGCCGAAATCCGCGTGCTATACTTTTTTCTAGCACTCTAGGGTTCCGACTGCTAATGACGCCTTCGTTGTCCGAGCGTACGCGGCGTATTCTGGCCGCGCTCATCCGCGAATACATCGAAACCGGTGTGCCTGTCGCATCGGCATCGCTCACCCGCAGAGCTGGCCTCGCGGTTTCGTCGGCGACTATTCGCAACATCCTCGCGCAGCTCGAAGAGATGGGCTACGTCTGGCAGCCGCACACATCAGCGGGACGCGTCCCCACGGATCTCGGCTATCGCTTCTACGTCGACCTACTGCTCGAGGCAAAGCGCGCGAGCAAAGATGCGTCGGCCGTCGAGGCGCGTGTGCGCCAGCAGGCGGGCGACGGGCCGCTGATCGACGAACTGCTCTCGACGGCGTCGCACATCCTGTCGGAGGCATCGCGTCAGGTCGGATTTGCGATCTCGCCGGCAAACTCGAAGGCGATTTTTCAGCGGATCGACTTTGTCCCGATCAGCGATACCCGCATCCTCGTCGTGGTCGTCACTGGCGGCAATCAGGTCGCGCAGAAGGCGGTCGACATCGGCGAAACCGTGAATCCGTCGGAGCTGGTGCAGGCCGCCAATTTCCTCAATTCCGAGTTCTCAGGTCTGACGCTGGACGAAGTGCGCGACGGCATCCTCGAACGCTTGCGCGAAGAGCGATCGCTGTACGATCAGCTGCTCGGGCTTGCCTTGCGTCTCGCGAGCCGAACGCTCGAGAACCTCGAAAACCCGAGTTCCGTCTGCATCGACGGCGCGTCCACGTTGCTCGACGGCGTCGTCAGCGCCAGCGGATTGCCGATGGCGACACTGCGCGCGCTGCTGCGCATGATCGAAGAAAAGCAGCGGCTGGTGCGGCTGCTCAACGAATATATCGACGGGCCGGGCATCACGGTCGTCATCGGGGCGGAACATTACGATCCGGAGCTGCGTCCGTTCAGCCTGATCGCGTCCACATATTTCGATGGACGCAGTACCGGGATGGTGGGCGTGCTCGGGCCAACACGCATGCGCTACTCGCGCGCGATCAGCGCCGTCGAAGGCGCCGCGCAGGCAGTCGGGCACGTTCTTCGCAACGTCAATTGAAATGAGCCAGAACGACACAAACGAGCCGATTTCGTCCTCGGCCGACGCTGCTGCGTCGGTTGCCGCGGGCGAAGTGGATCCATCAGTTGATCGCGGCGAGAGCCAGACCGTGGATAGCGCCGTCGACGAGCTGGCGCGCACGCGCGGCGAACGCGATGACTATTACGATCGATTGCTCAGAAAAACCGCCGAGTTCGACAACTATCGTAAGCGCGTCGAACGTGAGCGCCGCGAGCACACGGAGTGGGCCGCGGCTGACGTCCTCACCGACATCCTCGGCATCATGGACGACTTCGAGCGCGCGCTCAAAGCCGACGCGCCGCCGGAGGCACAGGCGTATCGCGCCGGTGTCGAGCTGATTCATCGTCAGCTCTCCGAACTGATGCGCAAGCGCGGCGTGACGCCGATCGATGCACTCGGCGCTGACTTCGATCCCAATCTGCACCAGGCCGTTTCGTACGAAGAGACGCCCGACGCGCGCGAGGGCGAGGTGGTGGCCGAGTTTGCGAAGGGCTACAAGTTGAGGGATCGATTGCTCAGGCCCGCGCTCGTCAAGGTCGCAAAAGCATCGTGAGCAAACGGGATTACTACGCCGTGCTCGGCCTCAGCCGTGATGCGAGCGATGCCGACATCAAGAGCGCGTACCGCAAGCTTGCGCTCAAATACCATCCCGATCGCAATCCGGGCGACAAAGCCGCTGAAGACAAATTCAAGGAAGCGGCGGAAGCCTATTCAGTGCTCGCCGACGTCGACAAACGGGCGCGCTACGACCGCTTCGGACATGCAGCCGTGTCGGGCGCGGGGGCAGGTGCGGGCGGGTTCGACCCGTCGATCTTCGCCGAGTTCGACGATATCTTCGGCAGCATCGGCGACCTCTTCGGCTTTGGCGGCGGCCGGCGGCGCGGCGGCGCGCAACGCGGCGCGGATCTGCGCTACGACCTCGAGATCACATTCGAGCAATCGGCGCACGGCGCGGAAACATCAATTCAGATTCCGCGTCACGAGCGGTGCGAAGCGTGTCACGGATCCGGCGCCGCTCCGGGTTCTGCGCCCACATCCTGTCCGCAATGTCGCGGCACGGGTCAGCTTCGCTATCAGCAGGGATTCTTTACGGTCGCGCGGACGTGCGGACAGTGCCACGGGGCCGGCAAGATTATCACCAGGCCGTGTACGACGTGTCACGGCGCCGGTGCCGTGGAAAAGATGCGAAAGCTGACGGTCAAAATCCCGGCGGGTATCGCCACCGGGCAGCGACTGCGTCTTTCCGGTGAAGGCGAAGCGGGCGCGCTCGGCGGTCCTCCCGGTGACCTGTACGTCGTCATTCACGTTCGGGAGCATCCATTCTTCCGCCGCGACGGCAACGACCTGTCCTGCGAGATTCCAGTGAACTTCACGACGCTCGCCCTTGGCGGCGAAATCAGCGTGCCGTCGATCGATCATGAAGGCCCCAAGCACTCGCTGAAGATTCCCGAAGGCACGACCACGGGCGCGGTGTTCCGGTTGCGCGGCAAGGGCATCACCGACGTGAGCGGACGCGGGCGCGGGGATCTCCTGGTAACCGTGCAGGCGATCACGCCACGCAAACTCTCACGCGATCAGCGCAAGCTGCTCGAACAGCTGGCCGCCGCGCTGCCGCCGCAGGAGTTCGAACCGAAGCCACACGAAGCCGAAGACCGGAACATCTTCGACAAGGTCAAGGACATCTTTGGATGAGCGCTGGACCTGGCCTGCTCTCGAAATCGAGGCGCAAGCGGTTGGGCTCGACGATGCCGTAGCCGCGGCGCTCGACGACTACGCTCCGACCGCAATCGAAGATCTGGTCCCGCCGCCCCTCCCGCCTGGAGGGCTCTGGGATCCGACGTTGCCACCGCCGCCAGAACCGGTCCCTTCGCCCATCCACTGGCGCGTGTTCTTCAACGGCGCCGCGCAGCGGGCGGCGGCGGCCGCGGAGTTGCGTGCGCAGTTTCCCGAGCTGCGGCTTGCGCTCGTCGATGTCGACGATGAGAACTGGGCGGCGCGATCGCAGCGCGCATTGTCGGCTGTACGCGCCGGCACGTTCGTGGTGGCGCCGCCATGGGATTTGCCAACGCAGCCCGATCGCGATGCCATCACCATCGTGATCGAACCGTCGCGCGGATTTGGCACCGGCCATCATGCCTCGACGCGCCTGTCTTTGCGCGCCCTGTCCAATCTCGACGTGCGAAGCCGGCGCGTGCTCGATCTCGGCACCGGCTCCGGAGTGCTTGCGATGGCGGCCGCGTTAAAGGGGGCGCGCAACGTTGTCGCGGTCGACGTCGATCCCGACGCGATCGACTCCGCGCGCGCGAGCGCAGCGCTCAACGCCTTGCCACCTGTGATTGAGTTTCGTGTCGCCGACTTCCGGCAGGACGCAACAATCGACCGCGCTGATATTGTTCTGGCGAATCTGACCGGCGGAATGCTGTTCTCCTCGGCATCGCAGATCCAATCACTCCTCACGCCAGGCGGTGCGTTGGTAGTGAGCGGATTCGACGAAAGCGAACGCGACGCCGTCCGCAACGCCTACGCAATGCTTGAATTGCACGAGGAGTTGGTCGAAGACGGGTGGATGGCCCTGCGCTTTTCGCGGACCTGACCGCCTTGGTCAAGGCTACGGCGAGTCCGCCACCGCGAGGAAGCTCGGGCGAGCTGAGCACCGTCGAAGGCCGCAGCTTTACGCGGAAACCAAAGGTCCGCGCTATGTGATGTTGCCCGATCGCACAGGCTGCTGCTGACCCTTCTCGCGGCGCTGGTTCCACGATTCGACCAGCCGGCGCAGCTCTTTCAACGGCTCGGGACTGTCGTCCACCTGAAGCCGCATGACCACATCGTTGTTCAACCACACGCCTTTGCCTTTACCGACGATCAAGATCGCGGCCGACTGCATTCCGCGGGTATCGCCGCCGCCGGCCTGACCGCCGTCGAGCGCCGCCATGAGCCGCATCGACAGGTGCCCGGGCGTCGCTTCGAACGCCTTCACCATGTTGTCCACGACCGCTTCGCCCGCGAGGATATTGCCCTGCGCGGTGCAGTACTTGCCCTGTTTATCGCCCGCCCAGTCGGTGGCACGTGGACCGGTATAAGCCGCGACGGTCCCTTTGGCGTCGATCACCGCGAATTGCCGGCCGCGTTTCGTCCACCGTTCCGGTTGCGGATCCGGATCGCCGTACCAGATGGTGTCGATGATTTCGGCGACTGGCTTCCCGGCGCGCAGCAACTCGAGCGCCTTCGGACCGTAGCTCACGTCCACGATCGCCTGCGTCGCTACCATGCCCACACCGGCTTCGCCCCAGAGCACGCCGTTGCCGACGGAGAACACGCGCGACTGCACCGCGCCTCCGATCTCACCCGTCGCGGGGTCATATCCAAGGATTGAAAAGGTTGCGACCGGGTCCGGAAGTATCGGTGTTTGAGCGTTCACCGCCACCACGGCCAATCCCGCGAGTGCCATGACGAGCACGCGTTTCATTAAAAGTCCTCCCAAACGGTTTTCGCGGCAGTGAGCGCGACGACTGGCATCGCGTCGGCGCGCAATGTTAACCCGCCTAATGTGACGAGCCGCGCCCCCGAGTGTTCCGCCGACTCGAGCTCGGCCTCGGTCCAACCTCCCTCCGGCCCGATGAAGAGCATCGCGGCCGGCGGCGGTGGCAGGTCATGAAGTCGGACCGTACGCTGGCGCTGGCCCGGTTCGACCAACAGCAGGCGCACCCCATGCTTTTCTTCGGCGATACACGCATCGAGCGCCGCCGCAGGGCGGACTGTCGGCACGACCGCACGCCGGCATTGTTTGGCCGACGCCACCGCGATGCGCTGCCAACGCTCGATCCGGCGGCCTCGTGACACCGCAGTCGCACTGACTTCTGTCCTGTCGGTCAGCAGCGGCTGGATCGCGCCCACACCGAGCATCACTGCATCCCGAACGACATCGTCCATCTTGTCCCCCTTGAGCACTGCGATGCCGAGGGTGAGTGGAATGCGCGGCTCAGCGGCTGGTGTCACGGCGTCGATGAGCGCGACGACGACCTGGCGCCTGGAGACCTCGATGACCTCCGCACGCCACTCGCGCCCTTGTCCATCAAACACATGGATGGCATCGCCGGCCGACAGCCGCAACACACGCGAGAGGTGTCTGGCCTCTTCCGACGGCAGCGTGACGCGCGACTCTGCAGGACTCCGTCCCGCGTCCGGCGCATAGAACCGCGGAAGCACGCCAGAGTATAAGTCGCGCACCCTCGGCATCGTTGATCCAGCCGCGCAAAAGATCGCCACGAAGGCTCGAAAGGCGCGAAGGATGGCACCAGGAAAATCCCTCCCGCCATGGAACGATGCTTTCCTGAGCTTCGCGACAAAGAGTGGTCCCCGCGTTGGCCGCGGAACGGCCAACGTCGCCGCGCGCCGGACTTACCTTCGTGACGTTGGTGGCCTTCGTGCCAGGCTTTGGCGGTGTTTCTGTTCGTAATGGTGCGGTCTATACTTGCGGGCAACGTGTTCTTTCGTGGTCAGACGATCGGGAAGTACCGCATTGTTATGCCCCTGGGCAGCGGCGGGTTCGGCAGTGTTTACCTCGCCGAAGATACTTGGATCGACAAGAAAGTCGCGCTCAAAGTTCCGCATCGGCAGAATCTCGACTTCACCGAGATGCTGCGGGAGCCGCGGCTACTGGCGAGCTTGAACCATCCCAACATCGTCACGGTGCTGACGGCGGAGAAGCAGGATAACACCTTCTTCATCGTCATGGAGTACGTGCCTGGCGAAACGCTGGAACATGTGATCGAGCGCGAAGGCGCGCTCGAGCTGAGCCGCGCGCTCGATTACACCTGCCAGATCTGTAATGCCATCGATCATGCGCATCGACAGGGCGTGATTCACCGCGACCTCCGGCCCGGGAACGTGCTGGTGACCGAGCAGGGCATGGTTAAAGTGGCAGACTTCGGCACGTCGCGCTTCCTCGAAATCGCGGCGCACGGCACCACGGTGATCGGCAGTCCCCCGTACATGGCGCCCGAGCAGTTTCAAGGCAAGGCGGTGTTTTCGTCGGACATCTATTCGCTCGGCGTGACGATGTATCAAATGCTCACCGGGTCGTTGCCCTACAAGACGCCGTCGCCCTCCGATCTCGAACGCTTGATCCGTGGCGATCTGATCACGCCTCCTCGCGCTCGCAATCCGAAGATTCCGAAAGGCATCAGCGAGATCGTGATGAAGACGATGTCGCCTGACATCCCGAGCCGCTACCAGCGTGCCTCCGACGTGCTCGAAGCCGTGCTCGCCGCCCGTGCACGGCCGAGCGTGTTTGCGCGAACCGCGCCGCTCGAAGCCGGCGCTCAGGAGCAGGTGGACGACATCCAGGCCCGTCTCAAAGCGCGCGCAGCGCCGCAGGCCAAATTCTGCTGGCGCTGCCGCAAGCCGCTACACGCAAGAACGGACAAATGTCCATTCTGCGGTGAGAACCAGTAGCCGGTAAAGACCGTTTCGATCGGTGAAATCTGCGAAATCTGCGGTTCCTCCTCCGTGATCTCTTTTTATCCCTGCGATGAAATCAATTCAGTATGAGCCCGCTCCGCCGGACGAGCGATAATCAATCCATGGCTTTTAGCGGCAACGGCAAAATCTGGATGAATGGCAAACTTATCGACTGGAAGGACGCGACCATCCACGTCGCCAGTCACGTCATTCACTACGGCACCGGCGTGTTCGAAGGCATCCGCGCGTACGACTCTGCGCGCGGCACCAACGTGTTCCGACTCGATGCGCATATGCGGCGGCTGTACGACTCCTGTCGCGTATACCGCATGGAGGTGCCGTATCCGTTCGACACCTTGAACGACGCCGCCCTCGAGACCATTCGCGAAAACGGCTTCAAGAGCTGCTACATCCGCCCGCTCGTGTATCGCGGCTACTCACAACTTGGCGTCAATCCGTTTCCCTGCCCGGTGGAAGTTGCGATCATCGTCTGGGAGTGGGACGCATATCTTGGCGGCGGCACGCTCGAAAACGGAGTGGACGCGGGGGTCAGCTCCTGGACGCGCATTGCCCCCAACACCTTTCCCGCCATGGCCAAGGCGACCGCCAACTACGCCAATTCCGGTCTCATCAAGATGCAGGCCACCGTCGACGGCTATGACGAAGGCATTGCCCTCGACGAATCGGGTGTTTTGAGCGAGGGTAGCGGCCAAAATCTGTTCGTGGTGCGCGACAACGTGATCTACACGCCGTCACTGACCTCCTCTGTGCTTCAGGGAATCACGCGCGACACGGTACTGACGCTCGCAAAGGATCTCGGATTCGAGGTGCGCGAACAAGCGTTACCACGTGAATTTTTGTACCTCGCCGACGAAATCTTCTTTTGCGGCACCGCAGTTGAAATAACTCCGGTGCGATCGGTCGATAAGATCGTCGTGGGCAAAGGACGCCGAGGGCCAGTCACGCAGGCGCTACAAGAGCGCTTTTTCGGGATTATCCGTGCAGATCTGCGCGACGACCACAACTGGCTCACACCCGTAGGTACGGCCGTCGGCGCCAAGTAGAAGCTCATCCATGCGCGTTAACGATCTTCTCAAGGCGGCAGTCGAACGTGGGGGGTCGGACCTTCACCTCAAAGTTGGCAGCCTGCCGATGGCGCGCGTGCACGGGAATCTCGTTCCCGTGAGCGACGAGAGACGGCTCGATCATGAGGATCTTGTGGAGATGGCCGCGGCCATCATGTCGAACACGCACCACCCTGCACACCCTGGACGCGACGGAAACGGTTAACCGCATCATCTCCGTGTTCCCGCCGCACCAGCAGAAGCAGGTTCGCTTGCAGCTTGCGGCCGTGCTGAAGGCTGCCCTCGCGCAGCGCCTCATTCCGAGCATCGACGGGAGGGGCCGTGTACCGACGGTCGAAGTGCTGATCGCCACGCCGTTCATCAAAGATTGCATCGTGGACAAGGCCAAAACACACCTCATCCAGGGCGCAATTGCCGGCGGCACCTCGCAGTACGGGATGCAGACGTTCGACCAGTCGATCTTCAGCCTCTTCTCCCGCGGCCAAATCTCCTACGAGGAAGCGCTCCGGTGGGCCTCGAACGTCGACGATTTCAGGCTCAAGGTGCAGGGAATCGCAACAACCTCAGACGTCGCGCGCGATCAGATGGCCAATACGCTGTTCGGGCCCCGCGGCCGGCGTCAGCCGCCGGCGCAGAAGAAGCCGCTCCCGCCAGCGTCGCAGCCAGAAATCATGCGATTCGGTAACTAAGTTCAAAGTTCAAAATTCAAAGTTAGTGGGCAAGTGAGGAAGTTCAACTTGCCACTTTCACCGAGAACGTTCAATTTAGAACTCACTTTGAACTTTGAACTCTCAACTTTGAACTGCCAGCGTCACCTATGGACGCTTACACCACTGCCCTCACGCTTCTCTCCCGGCGCGAACTCTCCACCGCGCAGTTGCGTGCGCGACTGGCACGACGAAAATTTGCGGCCGCCGAAATAGATGCAGCCATCGAGCGGCTTTCGAGCGATCGGACCCTCGATGACAAGCGAGTCGCGATTGCCGCCGCACGCATGGAGGGCGCTGTGCGTCGCCGCGGGCGCCGGCGCGCCATTCAGCGCCTGCAGCAGCTCGGGATCAGCTCCGATGTCGCTAAGGCCGCGGTCGATGAGGTGTTTGACCAGATCGATGAGCCTGCGCTGCTCGATCAGGCGCTCGACAGAAAACTCAAAGGTGCGGACCCGCGCGACCTCGACGTCAAAGCTGCGGCGCGCGTGGTTCGCGGCCTCGTCGCGCAGGGATTCGACGCCGGCCAGGTTTACGCACGTTTACGCGCCCGCGGCGCGCGCGCCCTATCTCGCGCCGAATAGGTAATGCGCGTAGAACCCGATGAAGTGGAAACCGGGGAAGTTGATTCCAGCCGAGCCACGAATCTTCAGGCCAGGACGCATTAGCACGCCGACGCTCAGCTCGGCTCGCCCGATCGGCATAACCGGCCAGTCCTGAGGGATGTCCTGCAGCGTTTCCTTGAACGTCCCCTCCCCAAGCGAATCCGTGACCCGCGTTGCGCTGTTCCCGCTCACGACGAGGTGCTCGAGAAAGCGATCGACCGTGCCATCGATGCGCGCGATACCGCCCGCGAACGTGCCACCGATTTGCACGCGTTGCCGAATGGTCGCGAAAGGCATGAAGATGTGACCTTCAACGCCGGTGAAACCTGCATCCTGTGTGATGTGATACGCGCCGCGCGCACACTGCGGCGGTCCGCCCGGCAACTGCACGCACGCGGTCTCGCGCAAATTGACGAACGAGTCGTCGCTCACATGCTTCTTGACGAACGACACCCCGACATCTCCGCCCAGATCGCTTCCCCGAACGACGCCCACACGCAACTCCGACCCGACCATGTCCGTCTCGAGGTCCCAGGCCTGGGCCAATGGCTCTGGAAAATTCCAGTGCGGTACGAGGCTCGCCGAGACGCCCCAGTGCGATTCGCGGTCTTGCGCGAACGCGGTGCGAGGGCCGGCGTGCAACAGAGCCGACACGATGGCGATGACCGCGAACGCGTGTCTCATCGCACACCCCACACGGTGAGCTCGGTGGCCGAAACTCCGACCGGGTTCGCGTAAAGGTTGTAAACCACCGCGAGCACTCGCGCATCGTCCACGCCCATACGATTTTGGAATCCGTCGAAATGTTCGATGACGCCGAGCGCGTGTGCGAGCAGATGCTCGGCAACCGCCGACGGGTAGTTGCCTGCGGTTTCATCGTCGCAATCCTCGGTGCCCAGGTGAATCCTGTAGGAGCCGATGATGGCCCGGGTCGCGTCCCACTCAAACACGGCACCGCTTGGGGCCGTAGGCGACTGGACATCACCAACGCTCCCGCACGCAGGTGTCGCCTGCGGTACGGCGCCGCCATCGACGAAGGTGATGCCGTCGGCAGGCGGCTGACTCACTCGCGTAAAACGCACCATACCGCTCGTCCACTGTTCGTAGTGCGACAGCGCCGTCTCGACCGCCGCTATGCCGCCAGTGCTCACGGGAATCGGCGTACGCCATCTCGTTGTTCGTGCGGGCGAGCCGAAGACACCGCTGTTTAGGTTGGAGATGAACAACTGCTCTCGCACTCGATCCGGTGACCATGTGGTCGGCGCCGTCGGGGTGTCTGCACACCCGGTCAGCAAGACCCCGGCGATCAGAATCGCCGTCAGCCACAAATTCTTTGGCATGTCGAGCCGGCCTCCCCTGCAAGGAGGCTGCCAGCTAGAATGAATAGATGCATCCGAACGAGATCCGCGCGTCATTCCTCAAATTCTTCGCGCGCCACGGCCATCGCGTGGTGCCGAGCTCGCCGCTCGTTCCGGCCGACGACCCGACACTCCTGTTCACAAATGCGGGCATGAACCAATTCAAGGACGTTTTTCTCGGCCGTGAAACACGCGACTACACACGCGCGGCGACGGTGCAGAAGTGTATGCGGGTCAGCGGCAAGCACAACGATCTCGATACCGTGGGACCCTCGTTGCGGCACCACACGTTCTTTGAAATGCTCGGTAATTTTTCCTTTGGTGACTATTTCAAAGACGAAGCGATTCCGTTGGCGTGGAAGCTCCTGACCGAGGAATGGAAGCTCGATCCGACGCGGCTCATTGCCACTATCTTCAAGGGCGAGCAAGGCATCCCGCGGGACGATGAAGCCTACAACGTGTGGCGCCGGTTTTTGCCTGCAACGCAGATTGGCGAGCTGGGAATGTCGGACAACTTCTGGGCGATGGGCGACACGGGACCGTGCGGGCGGTGCTCCGAAATCTACTACGACTGCGGGCCGTCCGTTCCAGGCACTGGCGACTTCATGACGGATGCCGAGTCCGGCTCCGAACGCTTCGTTGAGATCTGGAACAACGTGTTCATGGAATTCGATCGGCAGGCGGATGGCGCGTTGAAGCCGCTGCCTGCACCCTCGATCGACACCGGCATGGGCCTGGAGCGCATGTCTGCCGTGATGAAAGGCGTGCTGTCGAATTACGACACTGAGCTGTTCATGCCCATCCTCGAGGAAATCAGCAAGCTCTCGGGCCGGGAATATCGCGGCACCATGGAACCTGGCGATGTGTCGATGCGTGTGATCGCCGACCACATTCGCGCGACCACCTTCCTGATCGCCGATGGCGTGGTCCCGTCGAATGAGTTCCGCGGCTACGTGCTGCGCAAAATCATGCGCCGCGCGATGCGCCACGGGAAGAAACTGGGATTGCACGAACCGTTTCTCCACAAGCTCGTGGATGTGCTCGTCGCCGAGATGGGTGGTGCCTACCCTGAACTGCGATCATCGCGCGACACGGTCGTGCAGATCACACGGAGCGAGGAAGAACGGTTCGGCATCGTTCTGTCCGGCGGTCTTCCACGTCTGGAAGAGGTGCTCGAGCGCGCTACGAAGGGCTCCAAAACCGTGAGCGGCGAGGATGCGTTCAAGTTGTACGACACCTACGGCTTGCCGCAGGATTTCATCGAGGACATGGCCAGCGCGCAGGGGCTCGCGTTCGACAAGGACGGCTTCGAGCAGGCGATGGAGGGGCAACGCGACAAGGCGCGCAAGAAGAGCGCTTTTGGCGGTGAAAAGCGGGAGGAATTCACATTCGCCAGTGAGGAGTCGCGAGTTGCGTTGGCCGGCACCGCCGATACGTTCGACGGTTATCAGGCCACTCAGCTTTCCGGTATTCCAATCGTCGCGCTCTTCGACGACAACAAACAGCAGGTGCAGCAGCTGGCGTCGGGCGCGAGCGGCTACCTCGTTCTTGGACGTACGCCGTTTTATCTCGAATCAGGCGGACAGGTTTCCGATCAGGGATGGATCGAGTCGGACGGCGCGCGGTCCAAGATAACTGGCGTGGTGCGGCTTGGCGTGGGGTTGCCGCGGGCCCATCGTATCGAGTCTGCCGCGACAACGCTCAACGTTCGCGATCTCGTGTCGGCCGAAGTTGATGGCGACCTGCGCGACGCCACACGCCGCAATCACACGGCGACGCACCTGCTGCACGCGGCGCTGCGGCAAGTGCTCGGCCCACACGTGAAACAGGCGGGATCGCTCGTTGCACCGGATCGTCTGCGCTTCGACTTCGTACACTTCACGGCACTTACCGCCGAGCAGCTGGCAGACATCGAGCGGACCGTCAACGAGCACATCGTGGCCAACACACCGGTGCAGACGGAGATCCGCAACACACAGGAGGCGATCGCGGCGGGCGCGATGGCGCTGTTCGGCGAAAAGTACGGCGATCGCGTGCGGGTTGTCAGCATTCCCGGCTTCAGCGTGGAGCTGTGCGGCGGTACGCACGTGCGCGCGACCGGCGACATCGGCTCGTTCTACATCACCGAGGAAAGCGGCGTGGCGGCGGGTATTCGCCGCATCGAGGCCCTGACCGGTCTGGGCGCCTACACACACGCCCGCGAACGCATCGACGTCGTGCGTGCACTGTCCGGCGAGCTCAACACGCGTCCGCAGGACCTTGTGGCTGCCGTTCGATCTCGTGTCGTGACTGAAAGCGCGCTGCGCAAGGAAGTGCAGCAGCTCAAGACGAAGGTGGCGCTTGGAGGCGGAGCGGGCAGCACGCAGGACGACGACCAGGTTGAGATTAATGGCGTGAAGTTCGTCGCGCGCCAGGTAAACGACGTGGACAAAGCATCGCTGCGCTCGCTCGCCGACACCTACAAGTCGCGTCTCAGGAGCGGGATCGTTTTGCTCGCCACGCAGCTGGCGGCTGATGCCGTGGCGATCGTGGCCTCCGTCACGCCCGACCTCAAAGACCGCGTCCCGGCGGGTCGTCTGGTCAAAGAGCTGGCACCCGTCGTCGGCGGCAAAGGCGGCGGTCGACCCGACTTCGCCGAGGCCGGTGGCAAAGATCCGGCGAAAATCAGCGAGATGTTGATCGAGAGCCGCAAGCTTGTCGAAAGGCTGTTGGGCGCCAGCTGAACCGCCGATAATATCGTTACGCCGGTTCTACCCCTTTTCTGCCGACCGGCCGCCACGTCAATGCGAATTCTGGGCTTTGCGCTCGTGGTGTGCGCAGCTACAGCTCTGCCCGCCGACGCGCAGATTTACTCCTGGCGCGACGCCAACGGGAATCTTGTCCTGTCCGACACGCCTAAAGCGGGCGCGGCGCCGGGCACGACCTACGCGGTTCCAGGCACGACCCTCATTCGAACCACCAGCAAGCCTTCCAGGGCGAACGGCGCCAACGCCTACGACGAGTTGATCCGGCAGCACGCGGATCGGCATGGGATTTCGGCGGATCTGATCAGGGCGGTCATTCAGGCCGAATCGGGCTTCAATCGCTGGGCGGTTTCGCCGAAAGGTGCAATGGGGCTGATGCAGTTGATGCCGGCCACGGCGCGCGAACTCGGCGTGCGAGACCCGTTCCATCCCGGTGAAAACATCCGCGGAGGCGTCACGTATCTGGCGCAGCTCCTCAACCGCTTCAATCAGGACGTGACCCTGGCGCTCGCCGCGTACAACGCCGGCGCCGAGCGCGTCGAGCGCTACAACGGTGTGCCGCCGTACCGCGAGACGCGGGATTACGTGAAGAAAATCACCGGCGCCACGAAGGAGGCGGCCGCCGCGCGCGAGACGGTGATTTACAAGTGGATCGAGCTGGTAGACGGCGTCCCGAAAGCCCGCTATTCGAACGTTCCGCCTCGCGACCTCCCTCACGAGACCGTCGGCAAGCGGTGATATGATGGGTTGTTTGTAACCCATCCGATCTAGAGGTTTGTACAGGTGGCCAAGAGGAACAAGTCGGCGCTGAAAGCGCATCGGCAGAACATCAAACGGCGCGAGCACAATCGGGAACTGCGCGCCAAGCTCCGCACGGGATTGAAGGCAATCCGCAAGTCGCTCGATTCCAACGACATCGACGGTGCGAAAAAGGGGCTCACCGCCACACAGTCGCTGGTCGACAAGATGGCGGCCAAGGGCATCATTCACCGCAACACTGCGGCCCGCTACAAGTCACGTCTGACCGCTCGCCTGAAGACCGCTCCCACCGTTACGAAATAAGTTCGCTGGCCGGATCGCGGACCTGAAGGTCCGCGCTACGTCTCTCGGGCGGATTGCCCGGTCGCGGGACCTCCTTTTTGGACTCCATGTAGCGCGGACTTTTTACGTCCCCACGAGAATCTTTTATTGAATTTCATGTAGCGCGGACCTTCAGGTCCGTGATGGTGAGGTCCGCGATGCGACTTGACATTCCCGTATGTCTAAGTCTACATAGGTAGGCTACAACGGAGTCCGCGTGCGGCTCACTTACCCCACGGCGCTCGTGCTGCAGGCACTTCTGCACCGGCACCATCACGGATTCGACATCATGGACGCGACGGCGCTCCCGAGCGGGACCGTGTACCCGATTCTCCGGCGGCTGGAGGCGGAGGGCGTCGTCAAATCGAAATGGGAACGCGAGGAGGTCGCGCGGCGCGAGCAGCGTCCGCCACGCCGATACTATGAGCTCTCACCCGCCGGCGCCGCGCTCTGCCGCGAAGCGGCCTCACGGTATCGCGCGCTCGCGGATGTCGCGCACAGACAGCCCATCAGAGTCGGTCGCTGAATCATGGGTCTCGCTCAGCGCCTCGTCCGTCTTGCTGCGATACTCGCGCCAGGCGCGATCCGCAGCGATTGGACCCGCGAATGGGAAGCCGAACTCGCATCGCTCCACGATCGTCCTCCGCGTGAGCGGCATGCGGTGCGGCGCGCTTTTGGTGCCTTCATCGACGCGTTCTGGCTGCGCCAGCGGAGTATCGCTGATCTGTCATGGATTGACGACCTCCGCTATGGTTGGCGGCAACTGACCGGACACGCCGGATTTGCTGTCACGCCCATCGCCATTCTGGCCATCGGCCTTGCCGCCACGATCACGATGTTCGCCGTGATGGACCAAGTGTTGTTGCGCGCCCTGCCGTATCCGGAGCCAGACCGCATTGTTACCTTGTGGGAAACGAGGCGTGACAGTGCGGAACGCCTGGAAGTGGCACCAGGGAATTTCCTGGACTGGCGTGAACGCCTGCGATCGTTCGATTGGCTCGCTGGTATCCAACCGTCGAGTCTGGATTTCACCGGCGGTTCGCGGCCTGAAGTGTTCGTGGGGGCACAGGTGACGCCCGGATTCTTCGAGGCCTTTGGGGTGCGGCCGCTCTACGGGCGTCTATTCAGCAACGATGAATATCAGCGTGGACGCGATAACGTCCTTCTGCTCGGCGAACGGTTCTGGCGCCAGCGGTTTGGCGGTGATCCGCAGATCGTGGGCACGTCACTGGCATTCGAGGACGGCCCTTTTCAAGTCGTCGGCATTCTTCCGGCTTCATTCGAGCCGCGATTGCTTGGCAATACCCGCAGGGTTTGGACGCCCAAGGTCATTCGCGAGTTCGAGCCGCGGATTCGCGCCACCGGGTACTGGGCCGTCGTCGGACGACTGAAGCAAGGTGTCACGCTCGAGGCCGCGCAAGCCGACTTGCACGCGGTCAGTGAGCAGCTCGCCGCGCAATATCCGCGCTCGAACCAGCACACCGCCGGACAGGTCGTGCCGATTCGCGAGCATTTGATCGGGGACGTTCGCGTCGCCGCCACGCTCGTCGCGAGCGCCGTAGTTCTCGTTCTGCTCATCGCGTGCGTCAACGTGGCAAATCTGCTTCTGGCGAGAGGCGCGGCGCGAGAACGCGAGATCGCCATTCGGATTGCACTCGGCGGCGGCCGACTCAGGATCGGTCGGCAACTGCTGGCCGAAACGCTGCTCATCGCCCTCGCGGGCGCGTTGATCGGCGCCCTGATTGCGCAGAGCGTTCTGACTGCGCTCGCCAAATTGGGACCGGCGACGGTCCCATGGATAGAAACGCTTCACCTCGACGTGCGCGCAGCAGCGTTTGCCGTGGTGTTGGCGATCGCGGTGGCAACCGTTTCCGGCATACTTCCGGCGTGGCGGGCGACGCGCACCAATCTCGCCGCTGCCGGACGACTCACGAGCACACTCAATCGTTCGCAACATCGTCTTCGCGCGGGGTTGGTCGTCGCTGAAATCGCGCTGGCGCTGGTTCTCGTGGCCAGTGCCGGACTGCTGATTCGAAGCTTCGTCGAGCTTCTTCGCGTCGATCCAGGGTTCCGGCGCGACCATGTCATGGCGCTGCAGGTGTTTGCGAACGATCACAACCCGACTCCTCCGCAACTCTGGTCGTTCTTCGACAACGCGTTCGAGCGACTGCGGCAGCTGCCGGCCGTCGAAAGTGTCGGTGCCGTGTCGGCGATGCCGTTCATCGAGTCGAACATCAACATTCAAAGCGACTTTGCCATCGTCGGCAGGCCGGTGGTGGCCGACGCGAACGGCGCGCGTGCGTACATTAGCGTCGCCACGCCGGGTTATTTCGATGCGATGCACATTGGCTTGCTGCGCGGACGCCATCTCGACGAACATGACCGACGTGCCAGTAAACGAGTGGCCGTTATCAGCGAGGAACTGGCGCGTCGGCACTGGCCGCCTGATGACGACCCGATCGGTGATCGCCTGCGCGCAGCGTTCCAGGGCCGCACGGGCGAAGTTGAAATCGTGGGTGTTGTCGCAGCGTTGCGCCATGACAGCCTCGAGATTCCGGCGCGACCGGAGGTGTTCATCCCGCTGGCGCAGGTCCCGTTCGGTTCAATGACGTTCGTGGTGCGCACCGCCGGCGATCCCAGCACGTTGTTGGAGGCGGCGAAAGCGGCGATTTGGGACGTCAACCCCGCGCAGCCGATTTACCGAGTCGCGACCGTCGACGAGCTCGTGATGAGAACGGTGTCACCGCGCCGTTTTACTCTTGCCGTGCTGTTCACCTTTGCGGCCGTCGCGCTCCTGCTCGCGGCCGGCGGCGTCTACGGCGTCATGAGTGCCGTGACCACCGCGCGGGTTCGTGAAGTCGGCGTACGTGTCGCTCTCGGCGCCGGTTGGTGGGACATCGTCCGTTGGGTCCTCGCGCGCGGACTGACGATTGCGGGTCTCGGAATCGCTGCGGGTCTCGCCGGCGCGCTTGGCGCCGGTCAGTTGCTGCGCGGTTTCCTCTTCCGCGTGAGTCCAATCGACTGGCCCGCTCTCGCAGGTGCGGCCTTTGTGATGATCACAGCGGCATTAATCGCGTGCTATCTCCCCGCGCGACGCGCGGCAGTCGCTGACCCTGTTGTCGTCCTCCGTACCGAGTAGTTTGTCGCGCGCGCTGATGATGGGCCGTGCGGGTGGCTACCGGCGCGCGCATAACTCGATGACAAGCCGCTCCAGCACGTAGCGCGGTTCGCCGATCGAGGATTTGATCGCGAGATCGGCATCGAACACGGCGTCGAGTCCGCGCTTGGCGCGTTGGTCGGGACGCAGGCGAATGGCGGCGGCACGAATCAATCCCAGAATCATGAACGCCGGCTTGCCCGTGTCGAACTCCGCTGCGATCTCGCGCAGCGCCTGCGGGGCGTTGTTGTTCCAGATGGCGCGCCCCAGCGCAAAGTCCTCGCCCGGCTCCGACTGCGGCAGGATCAGATCCTGGACGTGACGCGCGGTCACGGTTTTTTCACCCGCTGCGTAGAGCACGAGCTTGTCGACTTCTGCGCGAATTCGCCCAAGGCCCAACCCGGTTGCTTGTAGCAGCAGCGCGATCGCTTTCGGTTCGATCGCCAGCCCATCCTTTTCGAGGCGCTGCTGAATCCACTTGCTTGCGTCGGCTAGCGTGTCGAGTGAGCCGCACTCCACCACGACCGCATGCGTGCGCAGCACCTTGACCAGACGCCGATTCTGATCGAGATCGCCGGCAACAAATACCAGCGTGGTCATCGGCTCGGGCGCCTGGAAGTACTGTTCGAGCTCGTCGACCGGCATCAGCGCTCTGCGCCGTTTCTTGTCCTCCGCGGGTGGCGGTGGGGCTTGGTCCGGATCGTCCTTACCCTTGCGCGGCGACAATAGCCGTTCCGCTTCGTGTACAAGCACGACCCGGCGTGGCGCCATCATCGGGAGCGTGCGCGCCGCCGAGAGGATCTCGCCGATCATCTGATCGCGCGCCGATGCGCTGGTGGCCTCGTTGGCGTGCAGGCTCTGCACGTTGAAGGGCTGCAACCCTTCGTCCACGAGCGCGGCGAATTCAAGCGCGAGATCGTGACGGGACTGCAGATCGTCGCCTTCGAGGAGATAGAGCGGCGCGGTATGGCCGGCTTTGATTTGCTTGAGGACGTCGGCCGGCTTCAGAAGGCCTCCAGAATGGCCTGCACGACATTGCGTGCGAAATCGCCGGAGAGGCGATCCATCGCGACGCGCTCCTGGTTGAGCAGCGCTGCGCCGAGACCGGTCGGACCCGCAGTGGCGAGATTGGTCGGGTTGGCGAGCTCGTACTCATCCGAAAACGACAGGGCCGGGTTCTCCCACAGCGTTTTCTTCTGCCGCGCATCGTCAAACTTGACCGCGATGTTCACTGTGAAGCGATAACGCGATGCCAGCTGTGCATTGGTAAAAGCCACTGGCGTGGCGGAGATCCCGGTGATCTCGCCCCGGACGATGCCGTCGGCGCCTTCTTCGGTTGGCCTGACCGTGTAGTGCCCGCGGCTTTGGAATTCGATTCGGACTTTCTCCGTAAACAACTGCTCAACTGTCGCGTATGGCGTGCGGTTGACGAAGAACGGAATGGCGATCACCCGGATGTAACTCGGGAGAAACGAGCCGCGGCCGGCGAGCGCGTAGCCGCAGGCCGAGCTCGCGCCCGCCGCCAGCAGCGTCAGGAGTTCCCGGCGGCTAATCATGCCACCACCACGCTTACCAGACGTCCCTTCGCAATCACCACTTTCTTGACCGTCTTCCCAGCAGTGTGCACCTTTATGGCCGGATCCGCCAAGGCAAGACTTTCGAGCTCCGAATCGCTCGCCGCCGGCGAAACGGTGAGACGGCTGCGAACTTTGCCGTTCACTTGCACCGGAATTACGATCTCCTCCGCCTTGGCAATCTCGGCGTCATACGTTGGCCAGGCGGCGCGCTGCAGTCCGCCAGCATGTCCGTATTGCTCCCACAGCTCTTCGGCGGTATGCGGTGCAAAGGGCGAGAGCATGACGATCAGCGCCTCAATTGCTTCGCGTGCGACGGCGGCAGCCTGCGGCGAGGCCTGATCCTCTTGCCTTTCGGTGAACGCATAAAGATCGTTCACCAGCTCCATCATCGCGGACACAGCCGTGTTGAACTGCTTGCGAGTATCGAGATCGATGGTCACCCGACGAATGGTGTCGTGCGTCTTTCGCCGCAGCGTGCGTTCTGCGTCAATCAATCGCGCAGCATCGACCTCAGTCCCCGCTCGCGACCGCCAGTACTGCGCAATCCGCCACACCCGTCCGAGCCATCGCGCGCTGCCCTCAAGGCCGCTGTCGGTCCATTCCACTTCTTTTTCGGGCGGCGCCACAAACATCACGTACAGCCGCAATGCGTCGGCGCCAACCTTCTGAATCATCGTGTCCGGATCAACGACGTTGCCCTTCGACTTCGACATGATCGCGCCGTCTTTGAGCACCATCCCTTGCGTCAGCAGGTGCGTGAACGGTTCGGAGTGATCGACCATGCCGAGGTCGCGAAATACACGAGCGAAAAAGCGCGAGTAGATCAGGTGCAGAATGGCGTGCTCGACGCCGCCGCTGTAAAAGTCAACAGGGCACCAATACGCCACTTTCGCCGGGTCGAACGGCAGCCTGGCGTTGTGGGCATCGGCAAACCGGTAGAAGTACCACGACGAATCGACAAACGTGTCCATCGTGTCGGTCTCGCGGCGCGCCGGACCGCCGCACTTTGGACAAGTCACGTTAACGAATTCCGGAACCTGCGCGAGCGGTGAATCACCGCGGCCAGTGAACTGCGCCACTTTCGGCAGCGTCACCGGCAAATCCTCTTCGGGCACCGGCACGACGCCGTGCGTCGGGCAATGGATCATCGGGATTGGCGTACCCCAATAGCGCTGCCGCGAAATCCCCCAGTCCTTGAGCCGGTACTGCACGGTCCCCTCGCCGATGCCGCGTCGCTTCGCTTCGGCCGTGAGGCGGCGTCGCGTTTCGTCCGAGGGAAGCCCGTCCCAGACGCCAGAGTTGACCAGCACGCCGTCGTTCGACACGGCTTCGGTCATCGCCGATACGTCGGCGACAGTGCCGCCTTCTGGTTTCACGACGACGCGAATATCGAGATCGTACTTGCGCGCGAACTCGAAGTCGCGCTGATCATGGGCGGGAACAGCCATGACCGCGCCAGTGCCGTACTCGCCCAGGACGAAATTCGCGATCCAGATCGGCACCGGTTCATTGGTAAACGGGTTGATAGCGTACTGGCCGGTGAAGAAACCTTCCTTTTCCACTTCTCCGCTCACCCTCGCCGCGCGATCCTGCGCGCGGAACTTCGCCGCGCGCTCGCGGAAGGCGCCCGGATTGTCCGATTGATCGGCAAACCGCGCCACCAGAGGATGCTCGGGCGAGAGCAGTACAAAAGTTGCGCCGAAGATGGTGTCGATACGCGTGGTGAAAACCTCAATGGCCTCGCCGCTGCTCTCCTTCAACGGGAAGTGGACCCGCGCACCCTCCGAGCGCCCGATCCAGTTCTTCTGCATGGTCAGCACTTTTTCCGGCCAGTGCGTCAGCCTCTCGATGCCCCCGAGGAGATCGTCCGCATACGCGGTGATCTTGAAAAACCACTGCTCCAGCTCTTTCTGGGTCACGATGGTGCCGCATCGCCAGCAACCGCCGTCCACGACCTGCTCGTTGGCTAGAACCGTCTGACAACTCGGACACCAATTGACCGTCGACCTTCGCCGATAGGCAAGGCCGCGCTCGAACATCTTGATGAAGAGCCACTGATTCCAGTGGTAGTAATCAGGCATGCAGGTGGCGACCTCGCGCTCCCACGCGTAGCTGATGCCGAGCCGCTGCAGCTGCCCCTTCATGTGTGCGATGTTGCCGAGCGTCGATGTCTCTGGATGAATGCCGCTCTGGATCGCGGCGTTTTCCGCAGGCAATCCAAACGCGTCCCAGCCGAACGGATGCAACACGTTCAGGCCCTGCAGCCGTTTCACGCGCGCGACGATGTCACCGATGATGTAGTTGCGGACGTGGCCGACATGTGCGTGCCCTGAGGGATACGCGAACATTTCCAGGCAATAGAACTTCGGCTTCGCGCTGTCTTCGGTGACCTCGAACGCACGCGTCTCGGCCCAGCGCTGCTGCCACTTCTTGTCGATTTCCTGCGGCTGATAGTCGGACATTTTCGAGGATGGAGAATCCCTTAAGGATATCAAAGGCTCTTCCAGTACTGCCCGAGCGCGCGCTTGGCCTGCTTCACCGTTTCGGCGCCGCGCGTGCTCGCGGCGCTCACTTCCTGTGGCGCCTCGCTCGTGCGGTCCGCTCCTGAGGCGACCGCCATCACTCTTTCGATGCAGTCGAGCAGCGCACGGGTGTCGTAGCCTCCCTCGGTGACAAACACCACGCGCCCCTCGCACACTTCGTCGGCCACGGCGAGCAGCTGCGCGGTGATGCGCCCGAATCCTTCCGTGGTTATTCGCATGCCGGCGAGAGGGTCGCGTTCATGGGCGTCGAATCCGGCAGACACCAGCAGCAGACCAGGTTTGAACTCGCGGAGAACGGGAACAACGACTTCGCGGTACGCGAAATCGAAATCGCCGTCGGTTCCACCTGCTTCCATCGGCAGATTGACCGTGAACCCTGCACCGCGGCCGCGACCCACCTCGTGTGCCGCGCCCGTGCCCGGATAGAACGGAAACTGATGCGAGGAGATGAACAACACGCTTGCATCGCTCTCGAACGAGTGCTGCGTGCCATTGCCGTGATGGACGTCGAAATCGACGATGGCGACGCGATCGATCCCTCGCTGTCGCGCCCACGCGGCACCGATCGCAATGTTGTTATAGAGGCAGAACCCCATTGCCCGATCACTCTCGGCGTGATGACCGGGTGGACGCACGAGCGCGAATGCGCGTCTTCCAGCTCCTTCAAGACTGTGATCGACGGCGGTCAGCACTGCGCCGGCCGCGAGCCGCGCAACGTCGTCCGACTCGGGTGAGGTAAACGTATCCGCGTCCAGCATGCCCGCGCGTCCACGGATTGCCTTGATCGACTCTACGTACTGAGCCTCGTGGATCCGCAACAGATCGCTGTCAGTTGCGAGCCGCGGCGCGATCACCGCACCGCCGTTCTTCATCCAGCGCGATGCGGCAACCTCCATCGTCTCCGCCCGCTCGACACGCTCGGGATGGCCTGGCGGCGTGATGTGATCGTTGAATCTCTTACTCGTGATGACGACTAAGGGCATCCATGCACCGTGTTTCGCAGGCCGTAATCGCCTGCTCGAGCCGGCGATTCCAGCCGCTCAGCTGATCGTCTGGTGTCTCGCGCGGCACGACGAAAGGCTCGGCAAAAACCAGCGCCACTCGCGCGCCCGGTTTCGGGATCTGCGTCCGGTCCCAACTGTGCAGCGTCCAGTGCCGGTCCGATTCCAGGTGGAACGGTATCACGGGCTGTCCGGTCGCTTTCGACAGCCACACCGCGCCCGGCTGCGCGACGCGCGCGGGTCCACGCGGACCATCCACCGTAAACGCGACCGGCTTGTTCCTGATGTCGCGCACGAGCTGCAGCAAGGCGCGCGTTGCCCCGCGCGAACTCGAGCCGCGCGCCGTGCCGAACCCGAGCTTCTGAATGATCCGCGCGATCCACTCGCCGTCGAAGTTTTCGCTCGTGATGACGATGATGCCGCGGTTGCGAAACCAGATAGCGGCGGGAAGGATGCGTCCATGCCAGAAGGCGTGAATGGGTTGACCGATCGCCTCCGCCGCGCGAAGGTGCTCCAGGCCCTCCACCTTAAAGCGATACGTCGAACCAAGCGCAGCCACAAGCGGATAGCCCAATCCGCTGATCAAAGAGAGTTGCGTGCGCTTGCTCCGGGAGTTTTGCCAGCTCACGTTATCGGCCGGCTTGAAGGCCGGCCGCCACAGGTGATCGTTTACAGGCCATCGTACTGCGGTCCCCCGCCGCCTTCAGGGGGAACCCAGGTGATCACACCGTATGGATCCATGATGTCGCAGGTCTTGCAGTGCACGCAGTTCGACGCATTGATCTGCAGCCGCCGCCCGCCGTTTCCGTCGTCCACGATCTCGTACACGTTCGCCGGGCAAAAACGCACGCACGGATGTCCGTACTCGTTGCCACAGATCGTGTGGCACACCTCGGTATGGACGAGGAGATGAACCGGCTGATCTTCGTCGTGCTGCACACCCGAGAAATGGACGCCTGTGACCTTGTCGAATGTGATCTTCCGATCGGGTACGACCGCGTTCGACCCGGTCAGAATGTCGCGTTTTTCGAGACCGTAGTAGTCGTCGAGACGGCGCATATGCTTGTGCCCCGGCTTGCTGGCGAGGTCTTCGACCATGCGGCCGCCGGTCAACATGGCGAGGCCCGCGAATAAGGACCCGGCGTACAACCCTTTCGAAAAGGCCTGATGCACATTGCGAACCGGATAGAGCTCGGCTTTGATCGCGCTCTGGTCGACGAGCTGCTTGTATCGCCGCAGCTTTGACGAGCTGTAATCACCGGCGCGAACGGCGTCGAACGCCGCTTCGGCCGCGAGCATCCCGCTCCGCATCGCGAGATGAATACCCTTGAGCCGCAGCGAATTGACGAAGTTCGCCGCGTCGCCAACAATCACGCCGCCATTGAAATAAAGCAGCGGCTGGGTATTCCATCCGCCCTCGGGCAACGCTTTGGCGCCGTACTTCACCATCTGCCCGCCGTCGAGAATGCTGCGGATGAACGGGTGCAGCTTGAAACGCTGGAACGCGGCATGCGGATCGAACAGCGGATCCTGGTAGTCGAGCCCTGAGACCAAGCCGATCGAAATACGATCGCCTGGCATCGCATAGAGCCAGCTGCCGCCGAATTCTTCCTGCCGCAACGGGTATCCTAGCGTGTGAATCACGGTGCCGGCAGCGAGACGATTTTTCGGCAGTTCCCAGATTTCTTTGATCCCGATCGCAAACTGCGGCGCACTCGCTTCGTCGCCGATCTGCAGTGAGCGAATCAGCTCTTTGGTGAGATTGCCGCGGACGCCATCCGCAAAAATGGTGACCTTCGCGATCACGTCGGCGCCGGGCTCGTAATTGGCCTTTTTCTCGCCGTTCTTACCGATCCCGTTGTCGCCCGTCCGCACACCGATCACGCCAGCATCGTCCGCCAGAACGGACTGACCGGGAAAGCCGGTGAACACATCGATGCCCTCTGCTTCGACGAGCTCCGCCATCCATTTGACCAGTCTGCTCAACGACACGATGTAGTTGCCGTGATTACGGAACGGCGGCGGTGTGATCGGGAAACGCCAGGCTTTTTGCGGCGTGAGGAAGTAGATGTTGTCCTCGCGCACCTCACACTCGATCGGAGCGCCCTTCGCCTTGAAGTCGGGCACCAGGTCGTGGAGTGCCGACGGATCGAGCAGCGCGCCCGACAGCTCGTGCGCGCCGATCTCGCGCGCTTTCTCGAGGACGGCAATTAAAAGCGGCTCGCCGCCTTTTTCCTTCTGCAGTTGTGCAAGACGTAAGGCCGCTGCGAGGCCGCCAGGACCGCCTCCAACGATGAGGATGTCGACCTCGATCTGCTCGCGCGTCATGATTTCTCGAGCTCGGCGACGATGGCCGGCGCAATCTCGAACAAGTCGCCCTGGATGCCGTAATCGGCGACCTCGAAGATCGGCGCTTCGGCGTCCTTGTTGATCGCGACGACGGTGCGCGCGCCCTTCATGCCAACGAGATGCTGAATGGCGCCCGAAATGCCCAATGCTACATACAGCTTGGGAGCGACGGTCTGGCCGGAGCTGCCGATCTGGCGCTCCATCGGCAGCCAGCCGTTGTCGCAGATTGGCCGCGACGCGGCGAGTTCCGCGGCCATGGCCTTGGCCAGCCTTTCAGCCAGCGGCAAGTTGTCCTGGGTCTTGATGCCGCGCCCAACCGCCACGATCCGTTCCGCTTGCGAGAGGTCTACCGCCTGCTTCGCTTCCTGGAACGGCGCTTCGGGCGTTTGACGCAGCTTGCCAGCGTCGATCGTGACGTTGCTGCTCGTAACGCTTGCTGCGCTCGAGCCACGCTGCACGGCGTCGGCGCGGAACGCCCCGATTTGAAAACTGATCAGATGGGGAGCTGGTCCTTCCGGTGCGACATCCGCCGTCAGCTTTCCCTGGAACATCGGACGGGAGAAGGCCGGCGCGCCGTTGACGGAGCGAATCCCGATCACGTCCGTGATCAGCGCGCGATCGAGCGTCGCCGCGAGCGCGGGTGCGAAATCGCGCGTTTGATAGGTGTGCGGAAAGACGACGAACTGCGGCGACTGTTGCGTGATGATTTGCTGTACCGCCTGCACAAATGCGTCGGGCGTGTAGCTGCTGAGCGCATCGTTCTGCACAGCGATGACGGCGCTGACCGCGGCAGCCGCGAGCTCGTTGGCCACACTCGACGCACTCTTGCCGAGCACGACAACCTGAATGTCGCCGGCGTTCGCCTCGCGCGACAACTGTTGCGCGGCTGCAATCGCCTCCCACGTGGCGCGATTGAGCTTTCCGTCCTTCTGTTCCGCAACCACGAGGATCATAGGACGCGCGCCTCTTCGCGCAACCGGCGCACGAGCTCCCTGGCGGCTTCGGCCGGCGCGCCCCCGATCATTACGGTCTGCTTTTTCTTTTCAGGCGCATACAACGCGAGGATCTTCTGCCGCGGCGCAACCGGGCCCGCTGCTGTTGTCTTTCTGATCTCTTTTTTCTTGGCCGCCATGATGCCTTTGAGCGTGGCGTAACGGAGCTGGTTGATGCCACTTTGAATGGTCAGCAACGCCGGCATCGGCATCGACACGTATTGGAACCACCCGCCCTCGAGCTCGCGCTTGACGCGAAGTTTCTCGCCGGCGATCTCGACCGCCATGATGATCGTCGAATGCGGCATCCCAAGGCGCGTGGCCAGGATCGGCCCAAACTGGGCATGGCCCTGATCGTCGGACTGCAAGCCGGTAAGGACCAGATCGAACTTCTCTTCCGCCATCGCTGCGGCAAGCGCTGCCGCGCCGGCATACGCGTCCGCGACGCCGAGCGCGGCGTCTTCGACGTGGATGGCACGATCGGCGCCCCGTGCCAGCGCTTCGCGAATCACCTGCTGGACGCGGGCGGGCCCGGCCGAGCAGACAACCACTTCGCCGCCATGTTTTTCGCGCACGCGCAGCGCCTCTTCAAGCGCGTACGCATCGGGCTCGTTCATCTCATACGAGACATCCTGTTCGCGAATCCAGGTCTTGTCGTCGGTCAGACGCGGCTGCCACTCGCGCGTCGGGACCTGCTTGATACAAACAGCAATCTTCATAAGTTCGATCCGCGGATGCCTTTAAAGCCGCGTCATTGACCTCACTTCTCGAATCGCTTGAACAACAGTGCGCCGTTGGTGCCGCCGAAGCCGAACGAGTTTGAGAGCGCGTAGCGAATCCGCATCGGCCGGCATTTGTTCGGCACGTAGTCGAGATCGAGTCCCTCATCGGGATTGGCGAGGTTGATCGTGGGCGGCACCTGCTGATGGTGCACGGCGAGCGCGGTGATGCCGGCCTCGAGACCTCCCGCCGCGCCGAGCAAGTGACCAGTCATCGACTTGGTCGAGGACACGGCCAACTCCTTCGCGTGCTCGCCAAACGCACGCTTGATGGCGTGCGTTTCAATGCGATCGTTGTGCGGCGTCGAGGTTCCGTGCGCGTTGATGTAGTCGACCTCTTCAGGTGCAATCCCGGCCGACTTCACGGTCTCCTCCATCACGCGCAAGGCGCCATCGCCGTCTTCCGACGGCGCAGTCATGTGGTAGGCGTCGGCCGACATGCCGTAGCCCACCATTTCGGCGTACATCGTCGCGCCGCGTTGCCGCGCGAATTGGAGCTCTTCGAGAATCAGCACCCCCGCGCCTTCGCCGAGCACGAAGCCATCGCGGTCGCGATCGAACGGGCGGCTCGCGGCTTGCGGATCGTCATTGCGCGTCGACAGTGCGCGCAGCGCCCCGAAGCCGCCGACGCCCATGGCGCAGACCGCCGCTTCCGCGCCGCCCGCGATCATCACGTCGGCCGCACCGCGCTTGATGATTTCATAGGAATCGCCGATCGCATGCGCCGACGCCGTGCACGCCGTGCAGGTCGCGGAGTTGGGTCCTTTGGCGCCGAAGCGAATCGAGACCTGACCCGACGCCAGGTTGATGATGGCCGAGGGAATGAAGAACGGCGAGATCTTGCGCGGGCCGCCGTCGAGATACGCCTTGTGCTCGCGCTCGATGGTCGTGAACCCGCCGATGCCCGACGCGATGAAGACACCCACGCGGGTGGCAATCTCCGGCGCGACCGTGAGCCTGGCGTCGTCGACAGCGTATTGAGAAGCCGCCAGCGCGAACTGAATGAAGATGTCCATCTTCTTCAGCTCTTTCTTCTCGATGAACTGCAGCGGATCGAACCCTTTCACCTCGCCGGCGAACTGCGTGGCGAAGCCGGACGCGTCGAAGCGAGTGATGGGCCCGATGCCACTTGTCCCGGCACACAGCGCATCCCAGTTGGCCTGGGTGCCGTTGGCTACCGGCGACACCAGGCCGATGCCGGTCACGACGACTCGCCTGCTCATTACTTTTTCTTCGCGTGCGCCTCGATGTACTCGATGGCTTCTTTGACGCGCGTGATTTTCTCCGCGTCCTCATCCGGGATCTCGATCCCGAACTCTTCTTCGAACGCCATCACGAGCTCCACAGTGTCGAGCGAGTCGGCGCCGAGGTCGTCCACAAACGACGCATCCGGTGTCACTTCCTCTTCGTCCACGCCTAACTGCTCAACGATGATGCTCTTCACCTTGTCGGCTACGGCCACGTGTTCTCCTCCAGTGAAAAAGGGGTCAGACCCTTTTTCGTCCTCCGCTCGTACACGAAAAAGGGGGTCTGACCCCTTTTGCGCTACATGTACATCCCGCCGTTCACACCCAAAACCTGCCCTGTAATATACGATGCTTCATCCGAGGCCAGAAAGCACACCGCGGACGCAACTTCCTCAGCCGAGCCGGTTCGGCCAAGCGGAATCTGCGACGACCAGTCCTTTTCTGCGTCCGCGCTGATCGCTTTCGTCATGTCGGTCTCGATCAATCCCGGCGCGACGACATTCACGGTGATATTGCGCGACGCCACCTCGCGCGCGAGCGATTTGCAGAACCCGATCAAGCCGGCCTTCGAGGCGGCGTAATTTGCCTGTCCGGCGTTTCCGGTTTGGCCCACCACGGAGCTGATCGCCACGATGCGACCGCTGCGCTGTTTGATCATCGCTTTGAGCACCGCCTGGCACAGCGTGAACGCCGCCGTAAGATTCGTCGCGATCACCTCGTCCCAGTCCGGACGCTTCATGCGCAGCATCAACTGATCGCGTGCGATGCCGGCATTGCTCACGAGCACATCGATGCGTCCGTGCCGTTGCATCACGCCTGCAACCAGCGCCTCGAGCGACGCCGGATCGGTCATGTCGGCCGTCGCAATTTCCGCTTTGCCGCCCGCCGCGGTGATTGCGGCAACTGTCTCTTGGGCATTGTCGCCGCGCGCCGCCGCAATGACCGTTGCGCCTTCCGCGGCGAGCCGCGTCGCAATCGCACGTCCGATACCGCGCGACGCGCCAGTAACGATCGCAACCCTGTCGTTGAATCTCATCATGAGAGCGCTTCGACCGCCGGCAAATCATCCGGTTCGGCGACGTTGAGCACAGTGGCGTCGCCGGCCGCTTTCTTCGCAAGGCCAGCTAACACTTTTCCGGGGCCGACTTCGACAAACGCCTTCGCGCCTTCCGCAACGAGCCGCCGCATGACGTCGTCCCATCGTACCGGAGCGGAGATCTGTCGGATCAACGCATCCACCGCGGCGGCGGCGTCGCGTTTTGGTTCCGCATCAACGTTCGCGACAACCGGAACGCGAGGATCGTGCATCGACAAACCGCGCAGTTCGGGCGTGAGACGGTCCTGCGCCGGTTTCATCAACGCACAGTGGAAGGGCGCGCTCACCTGGAGCGGAATGGCGCGCCTGGCGCCAAGCGCCTTGGCGCGCGCGGCCGCACGCGCCACGGCGGCAGCCGTACCCGCGATGACAACCTGACCTGGTGCGTTGAGATTAGCGGCACTCACGACGTCGCCGTCGGCCGCTTCGCGGCAGGCCTGATGCACCAGTTCAGCCTCGAGGCCGAGAATTGCGGCCATCGCGCCGGTACCGACCGGCACGGCTTCCTGCATGTAACGCCCTCGATTTCGCACAATGCGCACGGCATCGCTGAAGGCGATGGTGCCCGCCGCGACATGCGCGGAGTACTCGCCCAGGCTGTGACCCGCGACCATCGCCGCACGACAGCCGCGCGCTTCGAGCGCGCGAAACGCCGCGATGCTCGCGGTGAGAATCGCCGGTTGGGTATTCTCCGTGAGGGTGAGCCGATCGGCGGGACCGTTGAAAATCAGATCGCTGAGCGGCTCGCCAAGGGCGCGATCCGCCTCGTCGAACACCGCACGCGATTCGGCAAATTGCTCGGCGAAGGCTTTGCCCATGCCAACGACTTGCGAACCCTGACCAGGAAACAGAAATGCGATCAATCGTTGGCCACCGCCGCGGATGCGATTTCCTGCTCGACCCGGCTCAACATGCTGCTGCTCACAAATCGCGCCGCCATCGTGACGGCGTTGCGCACCGCCTTGGCCGAGGAGCGGCCGTGACCAACGATGCACAGGCCGGCCACTCCCATGAGGGGCGCGCCACCGTATTCCGAGTAGTCCACCCGCCGACGGAAGCGGCGGAATGCGCGGCGAGACAACAGATAACCGACCTGACTTGAAAACGTGCTCTGCAGTTCCTGCCCGAGCAAGTCTTCGACCATCTCGACGAGTCCCTCGCTCAGCTTCAACGCCACGTTGCCGGTGAAGCCGTCGCAAACAACCACGTCGGCGGCGCCGGAAAAGATCTCGCGCGATTCGATGTTGCCGATGAAGTGCAACGGCGAACTCTTCAAGAGCCTGTGGGCGTCGCGCGTCAACTCGTTTCCTTTCGTCTCTTCTTCGCCGATCGACAACAGGCCAACCCGCGGACGATCCACCCCCAGCCACGTGCGAGCGTACACACTGCCCATCACCCCAAACTGCAACAGATGGGCGGGCTTGCATTCCACCGTGGCGCCGGCGTCGATGAGCACGGCGGACCCTCCACGTGTGGGCACCGTGGGCGCCAGCGCTGGACGGTCTACCCCGGCGAGCATTCCGAACGCGGCGTGCGCCGCAACCACCGCCGCGCCGGTATGGCCGGCGGTGACGAGCGCCGCGGCGTGACCGCCGGCGACATGTTCGGCTGCGATACGCACCGACGCGCCCGGTTTGCGTCGCAGCGCGAGGGCCGGCGATTCCGCCATCTCGACCACCTCCGGCGCGTCCACGATGCGAATGTCGAGTGTTTCAGAGTCCGGATGCCGAGCGAGCTCGGCACGAACGGCGTCGGATCGCCCAACCAGATCGACGCCGATCCCCTGATGCCGCGCCGCCGCGAGCGCACCATCCACAATGCGGGCCGGCGCATAATCGCCGCCCATTGCATCGACTGCTATTCGCATGTCAGTGTCAGGTGTCAGGGATGCCAGCGGTCAGGATCAGGTCTCGGATGTCAGATGTCAGGTCGGTTACCCGAAAGGTAGCTCCTAGCTCCTGATACTCGATGCCTGACCGCTGCTACCTGATCCCTGATCCCTGATTCCTGATCCCTGTTGCTCCTACTCTTCGTCGACTGGGCGGACCTGGCGTTGGCGGTAGTAGCCGCAGTATTTGCAGACGCGATGGGGCGCCTTCGGCTCTCCGCACTGCGGGCATGAGCCGGCGCTCGCCGTAGTGAGCGCGTCATGCGTGCGGCGCTTGCGGCCTCGCGTTTTCGAGTGGCGACGTTTTGGATTAGGCATTGTCTTTGTTCCGGTTGATGAGCGCTTTCAGACCCGCGAGCCTCGGATCTTCCCAGCGGACCTGGCAGTCGCAGGTCGCGACGTTCAGGTTGGTGCCGCAGTTTGGGCACAGACCCTTGCAATCGGCCTCGCACAATGGTTTCATGGGCAGCGCCAGATAGAATTGTTCGTCGATCAGCTGCCCGAGATCGATCACGTCGTCCCGATAGAACGCTTCCGACAAATCATCTTCTTCCACTTCGCGCTCTTCGCCGGTGTTTTCGGACTGCGGCAGATAGCGCAGGTCGAACGACGCGTTGATCGGCAGCGGAAAGGCTTCCAGGCAGCGGCTGCACGTCAGCTCCAACAGGGTCGACAGCGAACCCACCAGGCGAAAGCGCGCGTGATCCTTGTAGACTCTGAGCTGCACGTCGACCGATGCGATGACGCGAAACTGGTTGCTGCGCCCTTCGAATGCCGACGGCTCGTAGCGCCGTTCCAGCGTGGTTTCCGGCTGGCGGATTTGCGTGAGGTCCAGGAGCATGGTGCAGTCGTACCTCCGGGATCGTCGGCGGTGTACGAACCTCTAATTATACCCATGACGGGCTGGCGGGCCTAAAAAGGCCCTCACTACCTACACGTTTTAAACGTAGCGGCGGGCCTAAAGTCCCGCCACTCCCCGCGCGGTTTGCATAGCACTCCACTGCCTACACTGTCTCGATGTAGTGGCGGCCCTTTAGGTCCGCCCTCTTACGATTCCGATACACTCACCTCTACCCAGGGTTTTGGTATGAAGAGCCGCTCAAACAGGCGCACTGCATAGCGGTCAGTCATTCCAGCCAGAAAATCCTGCGCGGCCACGTCCAGGCCCTCGGCATCAACCGTGCGGGGGTCAAGAAACTCCTCAGGCTGTGTCCGGACCTTTTCCCATAAACCGCCCAGGATGCCTTCCGCTTTTTTGAACTCAGCCGTCGCGACATCGTTCTCGTACACCGCGGCGAACAGGAAACTGCGCAGCTCCAGCGTGGCTTGCAGGATTGGCTCGCTCATTCGGATCTCGGTGAGTCCGCCGGCGAGCGTTTCGTGTACGACATCGGAGACCATGCCGCCGATGCGCTCCGACGGCGTGCGACCCAGCGTCTGCACCGCTTCCGTCGGCAGCTGCTCTACGCGCAACAATCCCGCTCGAATGGCATCGTCGGTATCGTGATTGACGTAGGCAATGATGTCGGCGACGCGCGCGATCTGTCCCTCAATCGTGGAGGCGCGATGTTCCGGCGGGGCACCGACGGGTAGCCCGCTCTTCCCTTTCGAGTGGCGCGCGATGCCGTCGCGCACCTCCCACGTGAGGTTGAGACCCCGGCGATCGTTTTCGAGTACATCGACGATGCGCAGGCTCTGCTCGTAGTGGTTGAACTCACCGGGCACGAGCGAGCTCAACACGCGTTCGCCCGCGTGTCCAAACGGCGTATGGCCCAGGTCGTGGCCAAGAGCGATTGCCTCCGTCAACTCCTCGTGGAGACGCAGAACTTTCGCGATGGTGCGGGCGATCTGCGAAACCTCGAGCGTGTGCGTGAGTCGGGTGCGGTAGTGATCGCCGGTCGGCGAGAAGAAGACCTGCGTTTTGTGTTTGAGCCGGCGGAACGCCTTGGTATGGATGATGCGATCGCGATCGCGTTGGAACGACGGCCGAATCGGATCCTCGGCCTCGGCGCGAAAACGCCCCTTCGTTTCGGCGCTCTTCGCAGCGGCGGGTGCGAGAATCTCGCGCTCCCGCTGTTCGAGTTCTTCGCGGATCGTCATCCGGCATTCATTCTTACATCAACTCGGCGAGAAAACTGGTGCCGTTGGCCAGCCGCGGCACGCGGAACACGTCGGCGAGCGTTTGACCGAGATCGGCAAACGATGTGCGCGTTCCGAGATCGACGCCCTTTTTGACGCGCTCGCCCGCCAGCAGGATTGGCACGTGTTCGCGCGAGTGATCCGTGCTCGGCGTCGTCGGATCGTTGCCGTGGTCTGCGGTCACAACGAGAAGGTCGTCGCTGCGCAGCTTCGGAATGAGGCGCGACAAACGCACGTCAAAGCGCTCGAGATTGGCGGCGTAACCGAGGACGTCGTTCCGGTGCCCATAAAGCGTGTCAAAGTCCACGAGATTGGCAAAAATCAGGCCGCGTTCCTGGCGTGCCATCTGTTCGTCGACCCGGTCCATACCTTGCTCGTCGCCGGCGGTTGGAAGCGACTCGCCGATGCCCTTGCCGGCGAACAGATCTTTGATCTTGCCGATCGCCGTCACCGGTATCTGCGACGAGGCGAGGCGATCGAGCAGCGTCTCGCCACGCGGCGGCATGGCGTAATCGTGACGGTTGGCCGTCCGCTCGAAGTGACCGACCGGGCCGCTAAACGGACGCGCGATCACGCGGCCGAGTCCCAACCCGGTGACTGCGATGTCGTAGGCGACTTCGCACCAGTCATATAACTGAGTAATCGGCACCACGTCTTCGTGCGCGGCGATCTGAAACACGCTGTCGGCCGAGGTGTACACAATCGGCGATCCGGTTTCGACATGCTGCGCGCCGAGCTCGTCGATGATTGCGGTGCCAGACGCAACCACGTTGCCCAACACGGGCCGGCCGATGCGACGCTCGAACTCGGCGATGAGACCAGGGGGGAATCCATGAGGAAACGTCGGAAACGCGCGATCGAGCACGATACCCATCAGCTCCCAGTGACCGGTGACGGAATCTTTGCCGGCGGAGCGTTCGGCCATTCGGCCAAACGCGGCGAGCGGTGATGCCGGTGCCGGTACTTGTGGCAGCGGGACGATGCGGGCGAGGCCGAGCGCGGCGAGGGTGGGAATGCGAAGGGGCACCGCGCGCGCGATGTTGCCGAGTGTGTTGCTGCCCTGATCGCCGTACTCGGCAGCGTCCGGCAGCTCGCCGACACCAACGCTGTCGAGGACGATGACAATGGCTCGGGTAAACATGCGGTCGTCGCGGACCAAAAGGTCCGCGCTACACACCCGAGAGTGCGTAGCGCGGGGGCTTCCGCCGCCGCTAAAGCTCCGGCGAGACTGCCGTAGCCTTGGCGAAGGCAGTTAGCCGCGATCACGGATGATGCGATGAGAAATAATTCGGTACGCTACGCGGCGTACGAATCGTCGCAATCGCATGCTTGAAGATCAAATGATCCATGCTCGCGTGTTCGACAATCAGCGCAAACCGATCGAAGTTCTTGATGCGGGCTTCGAACTCGCGGCCGTCGAGCAGATGAATAGTGACCGGAAGTTTTTCGCGGCGTGCGTAATTGAGGAAGACATCCTGGATGTTAGGCGCACCAGTTTTGGTTTCAGCCATGAGCGGCAGGTCCCCCGTGGATCAAAAGGCCCCGTTCAGCCAGCCATCCAACAACTCTGGCTTGCACTTCCGGAGATTCGCCGGGGCCGTCAAACCAGCTTAGGTTAGGCTCTTTACGGAACCAGATCAACTGGCGGCGGGCATAGCGCCGGTTCTCGCGCACGATCAACGCGCGCGTGGCCTCCTCGTCGCGGATTCCGTGCAGATGCTCGAGCACCTGGCGATATACGAGACCGCCGAACGGCCGAGCCGTCTCGGGAACGCCTTGTGCCAGCAGGCGCTTCACTTCGTCCACGATGCCGGCGTCGAATTGAGCGTCGACACGCCGCCGAAGCCGCTGCGCCAACGGCTCCGCGGGCAACCGCAGCGCAATCGCCGTCACGCTCACGTCCCCAGGTAAGGGCGAGGTGGTGTCGGCAAAGTGGTCGGTCAGCGGCTTCCCGGTTTGGAAGAACACTTCGAGCGCGCGCACAAGCCGTTTGCGATCGCGCGGGAGAATGCGCGCCGCCGACGGCGGGTCAACGCGTTTGACCATGCGCCACAAGAACTCCACGCCGCGTCGTGCGCCGATAACATCGAGGCGCTGTCTCAACGCGTCGTTCTTGCCGGGGCCAGGGAAGAGCCCGCGCGTCAGTGCACGGTAGTAAAAGCCCGTGCCGCCAACAAGAATCGCAACCTTGCCGCGAGCGTGCAAGCCGGCAATCACCGCGGCCGCATCGCGCGCGAAGTGCGCCGCGGTGTAGTCATCGGTAGGATCGGCGATGTCGATGAGGTGATGGTGTATGCCTCGTCGTTCGGCGATGGAAACCTTATCGGTGCCAATGTCAAAGCCGCGAAACACCGCGGTTGAATCGCAGTTGATGATCTCGCCGCCGAGACGTTCAGCAATCGTGAGCGCGAGTGAGCTTTTGCCGGTCGCTGTTGGGCCGAGGACGGCGACAAGCGGCTTGGCGAAGGAAGCCACAACTAAACTCTGAGCTCACTTGAGTGGATAGCGCCAACGCCGCCAACCACGCGAAAGCGGCTCGTTCTGCACCCATACGGTCGGATCACTTCGATGCCACGCTTCGCAACTCCAGTGAATTGAGGGGTTAGAGTCTAACTACGCAGCCGGGAACCTCGTGCCAGCACGTCACGCTGATTATCTTGAGCGGGTGCAACCCGCGAATTCACCACTTGCGCCCGTAATCCGTGGTTCACGTGACGAAAACCCGCCAGAAGACGTACAGCGCGAGTATGCCTGTCAGGATCAACATACCGAGCTGCTGCGAGCGTGTGATCTCTCGACGTCGTTCGGAACGACGCTGACGCTCTCGAACGGTCGGCAGCGCCATCACTGTCCTGGTGATTCGTTGTAGTAGAACGTAACGGTAAAGAACGCTTTGTCGTCCGGATATTCGGGCGGCAGCGGCTGCGTTGGATTGGAGGCAAGGAGAGCGTTTTTCGCCGCGATGTTGAACGATTCGATCGGTGAGGGGTCGATGATCTGCACGTCGGTCAACGCGCCGTTGCGGTGCACATTGAACGTCAGCACGACGCGCCCCCTCATCGTCATTGCCGCATACGGGATGAACCAGTTGCGGCGAACCTGCGCGACGAAGCGGCGGATCCAGGGACCGAATTCAACGCCTTTGGTGTCGAACTGCAGCGGCCCGAGATCCTGAACATTGCCTTGTTGATTGTTGAATGTGTCCTGCTGCACGTATTTCTGCAGGTTCTTCAACGCCTCGCCAAGCGATCCACCGGAGGGTTTCACCGGCTGTTCTTGTGGAAGCGTCAGTTGTGCCTGACGATCCTGTTGCGGCTCTATCGGACGCTGAATCACATTCGGCGGCTCGGGACTTGGCTCGGGATCTGGTCCTCGCCCGCGGGCGCGCTCATCAGGCGATGTCTCCACACGATTCGGCGAGTTGCCGCGCGCGGACGGCAGCGGATTGGCCGGAGCCGGGGCGGGCTCTGGCGTGCGCGCCTTACGATCCAAGTCAGACAGTTCCGCGCGATCGGGCGCTCTCAGCGCCTTGAGATCGACTTTGGGCTGGACAAACACAAATTGTGGATGCTCCTGCTTTTGCTGCGCGAGCTTCTGCTCGAGTTCGGCGAGGCGCTGACTGCGATCGAAAAGATTGAGGGCCGAGACGGTAAGCGCAAGCACGATCAGAACCGCGTGTACCACGACCGAAAGCAGCAGGCCGTCCCACCGCCGCAAACCGCCGCCCACTGGCAAGTGGTCTTCGTAACGGCCGTCGAAATCGAAGTACATGAAGGGTTTAAGTGAGTATAGCAGTGGGTATCGGGTTCATCAGGTCAGGCAGGTCGCGCAATTACCCAGATTTGTTTTCCATCGGTATCCAACCACCTTGCCTACCATCCCCAACAGCCTTACCAGCCCTACCAGCCGACCGGGCCTTCGTCGCGCTGTACAGATAGACGATGCCGAACGTCAATGGCTGGCTGCGCACATTGTTAAATCCAGCCCCGCGCAGGATTGTCGCGAAATCCTCTCCCCAGGGAAACGCGCCAACCGACTCAGGCAGGTACGAATACGCGGCCGAGTGATGAGATACCGCGCGGCCGATGCGCGGAAGCACATTGCGGAAATACCACAGATACAGCGGCCGCACGGCCGGCAGCTGAGGCAAGCCGAATTCCAGAATCGCGAGACGCCCGCCTGGCTTAAGGACGCGATGCAGCTCGGCGCAGGCGACAGCTGCATCCTGCACGTTGCGAATGCCAAACGCGATCGTCACGCCCTCGGCCGATGCGTCGCGCACGGGCAGCTGCATCGCGTCTCCGCGCACGAATGGCATGCGGGAGGCCAGCCCTGCCCGGCGCGTTTTTTCTACGCCGTGGCGGAGCATCGCTCCGGCAAAGTCGACACCGAGCACGTACCTCGCGCCACGCTTCGATCGCGCGCTCGCGATCCCCACATCTCCGGTGCCGGTGCACACATCGACCAGCGTTTCGCGTCCTGTGAATCGCAGTGCGCAGATCGCGCGGCGGCGCCAGTAGCGATCGAGACCGCCCGATAGCACCGTGTTGAGAAGATCATAACGTCCTGCGATGGCATCGAACATCGCAGCGATACGATGTGGCGACTTGTCGAGATCCGGCATCCGCTAGCTGAGTACCACGGCCGATGCCGTCGTGAGGAAATACAAAATCCCGACATAGCCGTTCATGTCGAACGCGCGCTTCACTTGGGACAGATCTTCGGCCGACACAAGCGACTGTTCGTAGAACAGGAGCAACGCGACCACCGCCACTCCGACGAGATAGATCGGTCCAAGCGGCACGATCAGTGCGATCGCGATCATGCAGAGCACCGCGCCGACGTGCATCGCGCGTGAGATCACGAGTGCGCGCGGCACGCCGAAACGCACCGGAATCGAGAGCAGGCCGTGCGCGCGATCGACGGCGAGATCCTGGCAGGCGTAGAGCACGTCGAAGCCGCCCACCCACAAACCGATGGCTGCGCCCAGCAGCCAGGGTTCGAGTCCGCCCCGCCCACCCGCCGCCAGCCATCCACCAACCGGCGCCACCGCCATCGCAAGGCCCAGAAACGCCTGCGTGTATACGGTGTAGCGTTTCGCCAGCGAATACCAGAAGACAATCGCCAGCGCGACCGGAGAGAGGATCGCGCAGAGTGTGCTCAGCTTCCACGACGCGAAGATGAACGCGATGGCCGAAACCACAACAAAGAGCGTCGCTTCCCGGGTCGACATCGCCCCGCGCGGCAGCTCGCGCATGGAGGTTCGCGGATTCAGTGCGTCATAACGCGCGTCGACCACGCGATTGAACCCCATCGCGGCACTGCGCGCGCTCACCATGGCCACGATGATCCAGCCGACCTGCGTCCACGAGACGGGATGCTCGCGTGCTGCCAGTAACGCACCGGTCAGCGCAAACGGCAGCGCAAACACCGAGTGCGAGAATCGCACGAACGACAAGTACGTTGCGATTCGCGAAGGGACACTCGTCAACCCACGACCCCACGAACCCTCACCTGCCTGCCTCACCTGCCTACCTGCGCTACCCACCCAAGCCAACCCAGCGGACCTGCGTTGGGTGGATGCCGCTGACGAGATGCTCCTCCACATCACCCGGCCGTCTGGGCAGCTGCACAGCGATCAACGCTGCACGCTTACCGGCATCAATCGATCCGAGCTGATCGTCGAGACCAAGAGCGCGAGCACCAACCAGCGTCGCGCTCTCAAGCAGCCGCGACGCAGGAATCTCGGGTGCCAGCCAGCGCATCTCCTTCAACTCCAGCCACATGTTCAGGTCCGCGACGCTTGCCAAACTGTCAGTGCCGACGGCGACCGGCGCACCGCACGCGTAGAAACGCGAGATCGGCGGCACTCCCACGCCAACCCACTGATTGCTTCGTGGGCACGTCACCAGTGTTGCGCCCATCTCCGCGACACGCCGGAGGCTGGCATCGGAAAGGTGCACGCCGTGAACGACGAGAGTGCGTGCATCCAGGAACTCGAGCGAGTCGAGAAATTCGACGGGGCCGCACCTCGGCGGCTGCCATCCCTCTACCCACGAGCCCACCCAGCGCAGCAGTGCGGGCCACGGGCCGCTGCCATGCTGCAGGAACAACATCTCGCTGTCCGATTCACCGATGTGCACGCTCGTGATCGGCAGGTCCGATTCGTCGAGCTCCTCACGAATTGTCCGAAACATCTCCGGCGACACCGAATAACACGCGTGTGGCGCAATGGACACCCGCACCGAATCGCCACCAAGCTGTCGCGCGGCATCTCGCGCCGCCCGTGTTTCGGCGATGCGCCGGCCGTCAGGCAGATTGAACCCGAGCAGCTCGTGAAACACGATCCCGCGCAATCCCGCCTCGCGCATCGAACCGACGCTCGCCAACGAGTTGCTGATGTCGCCGACCGCCGCAACGCCGCACTCGCGCAGCTCGCGGATGGCCTCGGCCGCCGGGTTCAGGACGGACGGATCATCGGCCCTTTCGTGTCGCCCGCCCCTGGTGATGAACAGCTGCGTGATCCAATCGATAAACGTTGCTGCCGGAGGAACGCGTCCTCGCAGCCACGACAGTTCGAGGTGCGTGTGCGCATTGACCAGGCCTGGCACGATCGCGGCGTAGCCGAAATCGCGAACGGTGCCGGACGGAGCGTCGGAACTGTCGCGACCCAGGGCGACAATGCGATCGCCGTCGATCGCCACCCATCCGTTCTCGATCGGCGGCTGCGTAATCGGGCAGACCCACGCCGCCCGCGCGACGATCATGCCTGTGACGAGGAGTTTGGCTGGCGCTGGCGTTTACCCGCGACACTGCGCGCCGGATAGTTGACCAACTCGACCGGCACCGAAGTATCGCCATCGGTCCGCGCGGTCGCGAGCTCGAGCATGCGCGGCACGGCACGCTCGCGGAAGATCGGATCGCCGAGGATCTCGTAGTGCATGTTGCGGCGCTTGGCGACGAATCCGGCGTCCTCGACGTTGCGCACGATCTCGACTTCGTCCATGCAGTAGCTGGCGCCGGCGGCCCGGACGACGTTTTCTTCGATCATCACGCTGCCCATATCATTGGCGCCGAAGGCGAGACTCAGTTGACCGACCTTGCCGCCCTGCGTGACCCATGAAGCCTGCATGTTGTCGAAGTTGTCGAGCACGAGGCGCGCGATCGCCAGCGTGCGCAGGTACTCGATGCCGGTCGCTTCCGTGCCGCCGCGCTCGGTGTGTTCCGGCTGATAGCTCCAAGTGATGAACGCGGTAAAGCCGCCCGTTTCGTCCTGCACTTGGCGCAGCCGGAACATATGCTCGAGCCGCTCCTCCATCGTCTCGACCGTTCCGTACATCATGGTCGCGGTCGTGCGCAGTCCGGCGCGGTGTGCGCGGCGCATCACGTCGAGCCATTCGTCAGCGGTGGCTTTTCCGTAGCAGTTGAGGAGCCTGCGCACGCGATCGACGAGTATCTCGGCGCCGCCGCCGGGAATGCTGTCGAGTCCGGCAGCGATCAGCCGATCGATCACCGCTTCGACTGGCAGCTTCGAGATGCGGGAGAGATGGACGATTTCCGGTGGCGAGAGCGCGTGCAGCTTGAAGGCCGGATAGCGCGTCTTTACGGCGCGAAACAGATCCTCATACCACTCGATCGGAAGGTCGGGATTGTGGCCGCCCTGCAGCAACAACTGAACTCCGCCGACGGCGATGGTTTCGTCGATCTTCCTGAAGATCTCCTCGAAGCCGAGCACGTAGCCGTCGCTGTGCCCAACGGGCCGATAAAACGCGCAGAAGTTGCAGCGCGCCACACACACGTTCGTGTAGTTGACGTTGCGGTCGACGATGTAGGTGACGACGCCTTCGGGATGCCGCCGCGCGCGCACCCGATCGGCCATGCGCCCAAGCCAGTGTGTAGGCGCGTCTCGGTAGAGCAACAGCGCCTCGTCCGGACTCAGACGGCCGCCGTCCTCGATACGGGATTCACAGTCGCGATAATCCATCAGTAGAACTTCAGATCGCGCAAGCCGGGAACCAGCCCATGCTCCGCCGCAAGTTCGTGAAACAGCCGCAAACCGGCGATTTCGCGCTCGCTCAACGGGTATTTCAGATTATCACGCAGGTACTGCTCAACCCGGGCGGTACGGCGGCGGTCGCGGTGGGCGACGCGCGCCGCGATGGCCGGAATGGCCGCCACGCCGCGATCGCGCGCAGCCTGCAATTCCGCGACATGCCGGGGCGTCACGGCACCGTCGCGACCGCTCCACACGGCGTAAACAAACGGCAGTCCGGTCAACGCCTTCCACTCGATACCAAGGTCGATCTTGCTCACGCCCATTGCCTTCGCGTCGATCTCCAGCGCGGGATCGCCAATGACGAGCGCCGCGTCTGCTCGCACGAGCATCGCGCGGAGATCGGGATCGGCGGGCGTCAGCCTGGGCGCGATTTTCCATTTACGCGCGCAGAGAATGCGCGTGAGCGCGACCGATGTGCGTGAGCTGATGTCGAGCGCCAGCGTCCGAACTTGTTCGACCGGCACCTCCGAGAACACCGCGACCGACGACACCGGACCGTCGGAGCCGATGGCGATGCCCGGCACGATGCGATAGTTGCCGCGAAGGTACTCGATGGCCGGGATCAACCCGACATCGATGCGCCCTTCGTGAAGAAGGGCAGCGCACTGCGCGGGTACATCGAAGCGGACCGTGAACAGATCGGGATGCCGTTCAAGACCTTCGACCAGCGGTTTGGTATTGAGATAGGAAACGGCGCCGAGGCGAACGGGGTTCATGAAGAGGGGCGGTACTCCTGCGGCTCGAAGCCGGCGGCGCGAATGTTACGCTCCACGTCCTCGACCGTGCCGCGCCGGCGGCCGAGCGACGCATCCGTCGTGGCAGGTACCGCATCGAGAAAATCCGCGCCGAAGGTGAGCGCGACCTGCGCGAGCTTGGGCCCGTACAGACTCCAGTCAACTTCGACGAAAGTGGGCCGGCCTTCGGAGATATTGTCGAGCGCGAGGCGCGTCAGCGCCACCATGCGAACGTCTTCGTAGCCGGTGGTCGGTTTATCGACTGGGACGTTGCGCGGCAGTGGACTGACTCGTACGATGCCGCCAACCTCCGCCACGCAGTCGCGGATGCGTTCGAGAATCTCCGCCTTGCGATCAGCGGCAGCGTGAGCAATGGTGAGACGCTGAACGCTGAACCCGGCGGAGCGCGCCATCGCCACCAGCTCGTTCAGGTCGTCCAGCAGGTCGACGGGCGTTTCGGCAAAGTCCATCATGCCGGCGGCCGACAATTTCGTGAGCGCCGTACGCCAGTCGCCCCAACCCTCCCGAATACGCGCAGCGATCTCGGCGAGCGAGAACGCCGACACCGGACGTGGGCCTGCGGCCTGCTTTACCGCCCGCACCGCGTGGAGGGCGTCATCGAAGCCTGCCGGCGTGTCCATGAGCCGCACTTCCGATGCCGGCGCGGGAATCATCAACCCGTCGCGAACCTCCGCGATACCGAGCACCTGCACGCGCTGGTAATACACGCGCGACGAACCACTCCTGCGGCGCGCGTCGTCCGCTCGCATGCCGAGCGTCAGAATGTTCTCGGTATCGAGCGTCAACCCAGTCTCTCCACGATCTGTTCGGCGAGCGCGAGCGCGGCCCGGCCGCGCGTGCCCGGTACGCTGGGCTGCCGCCGCTCGCGTGCGGCGTTGACAAAGTCCTCGAGCTCGCGTTTGAGCGGCTCCTCCTGATTGACGTCGAGCTTGCCGCCTTCGATCGATGGCATGGCACCCGATCGGGAAACCAGCCGCCAGACCTCGACGTCCTGCGCGGTGTAATCGATCGATACGTACGAGTCGCGCTGAAAAAACCTGATCTTGCGCACGCGATCGCGGCTGATTCGGCTTGCGGTCAGGTTGGCGATGCAGCCGCGCGCAAAGCGAAGCCGCACGTTGGCGATGTCAATCCTCGGCGTAAGGACGGGTACGCCGACAGCATCGATGCTCATCACTTCGTCGCTCACGAAATCGATCACGAGATCGAGGTCGTGAATCATCAGATCGAACACGACGTCGATGTCGAGGCTCCGATCTGGGAACGTTCCGAGCCGATGGACCTCGATGAAGCGCGGTTCGTGCACCAGTCCGCGGGCCGCGGCCACGGCAGGATTGAAGCTCTCCGTGTGCCCGACGCCGAACGCCACACCGCTTTTGCTCGCCGCCGCAATCAGCCGGTCCGCGTCGGCAATCGTGCGCGTCATCGGCTTCTCAACCAGCGTGTGCACGCCGCTCTCGAGCAGCGGTTCCACGATGGCGAGATGCGTTTCGGTCGGCGTCGCGACCGTGACCGCATCCACGTGCGGGCGCAGCTCACGCCAGTCGCTAAACGCGCGCGTGCGGTGGACGGTGGCAACCTGTTCCGCCCGGTCGCGATTGATATCGACGACGCCGGCAAGCTGCACCTGCGGCAGCGCGGCAAGAATCCGCGCGTGGTGACGGCCGAGATGACCGACGCCGATGACACCAACTCTCATCGCGCGCGGCCTATCACGACAATACCCGCAGCATCGGCCGCCGCAGTCATCGCGGCGCGGCCGAGGACCAGCGTCTTCCCTGCATCGATCGATAGCACCGCCGCTCCAGCCGCTTTCATCGCCTCAATCGTGGGAACGCCGACGACGGGCACGTCGAAGCGCATGTCCTGACCTGGCTTGGCTACTTTCACGACGGTCACGCCCGCTCCGGCAAGCCGGCCAGCGCGCGCGATCGTTTCGTCAGTGCCCTCCATGGCTTCTACCGCAACAACCGCTTGATCCTTCACGCAAACGGTTTGGCCGATGTCCAAACCTGCAATGGTATCAGCCATGCGGTAGCCGAACGCGAGGTCGGCCGCTTCCTGCGCGTTGGGCGCGCGCCGCGTCAGCACACCGGCCCGCGCCAGCAGCGGCTCCAGGAACGCCGTGGAGTCGAGCAACTCGATCCCGTGGTCGCGCATGACATCGGCAACCGCCGCGATGAGTGCATCGGTGTTGCGCGATCTCAGGCGGGTAAACACCGACAGCATCGTCATGTCGGGGACAACGCCGCCAAAAATCTTCGTGTGTTTCACCTGGCCGGCCATGATGGCCTGGGTGCAGCCGGCTCGCTCCAGATGGTCGATGCATTTCCCCAGCTGCCCGAGGCCGACCCAGTGCACGGCCGCCGCGGGCGTCTTCGCAGCGGCGGTCTCGATATCGGGAAAAGCCTCGTCTTTGACGGCGACGACGGTGACGTCGTGACCGAGAGAGCGAGCGGCGTCGAGAACGAGAAATGGAAATTGCCCGTTTCCGGCAATCAGGCCGAGCTTCATTCGTCTTCTGTGGAGGTGTCTTCTGCCTTGCGGCCGCGCCTGAGGGTGACACCGCGCGGCGCCGTGCGAATGAACCGCACAAGGTAGGACACTTCGGGGCACGCCAGCGCGGGGTCGTTCTCGATTTGCGCGAGCGCCTGGCTCGTGTTGAGCTTCGATTGCAGCAGATAGCGAAACGCCCGCTTCAACTTCGTGACAGTTTCCTTCGAAAAACCGCGGCGCATCAACCCGATCGTATTCGCACCGAAAATGCGCGCGGGGCGGCTGCCTACCGTGCGCGCGTACGGCAATGCGTCTTTGGTAACAACCGAGTAGCCGCCGATGAACGCGTGACAGCCGACACGGCAAAACTGATGCACTGCCGACCCGGCGCTGATGTTCGCGAAGTCCTCGACCGACACGTGGCCGCCCAGCGTGGCGTGCGGACCGAAGATGGTGCTGCTGCCGACATGACAATCGTGCGCCACGTGCACGTACCCCATGAACAGGTTGCCGTCGCCGATGGTCGTTCGACCGCCACCGCCCGCCGTGCCGCGATGAATCGTCACGAACTCGCGAAAGATGTTGCGTGTGCCGATCTCGAGCGTCGTCGGTTCGCCCTTGTATTTCAAGTCCTGCGGCGGCAGGCCAATCGACGCGAACGGGTAGATTTCCGTTTCGTCGCCAATGATGGTGTGGCCGTCGATCACTGCCGACGCGCCAACGCGGCAGCGTCGACCAATGACGACATCGGCGCCGACCACGGCGTTGGGACCGATCGTGGTGCCGGCGCCCACGCGCGCTCTGGAATGAATCCGCGCGGTGGGATCGATCGCCGCGTCGTCGTCCGTGACGGCGAGAATCAGCTCTGCTTCAGCCACGATTTGGTCGTCCACGCTGGCCGATCCGACGGCGCGCACGACGCCGCCGCGGCGGCGCGCCACTGCCACTTCGAGCCTGAGTTGATCGCCCGGCACGACCTGGCGGCGGAATTTTGCGTTCTCCACTCCGCGCAACGCCACGCGGCCGGGCACTCGATCGACCAGCAGCAGTGTCGCCGCTTGCGTCAGCGTTTCGATCATCAGCACGCCGGGCATGAGCGGCGCACCCGGAAAGTGGCCGGAAAAAAACTCCTCGTTGACGGTCAGGTTCTTGACCGCAACGATGCGGCGACCGGGATCGTGTTCGGTAACAGTGTCGATCAGTGACGATGGATAGCGGAACGACAGGCGGTCCAGCGTGGAGGGGTGAAAGGAAGACAAACCAGACCTAGATTAATTCGAAATGCGAAATTCGAAATCAAAAAGAGGACCGGACGTTGTGCACGCCGGCCCTGCTCCTTCATTTTGCAATTTGAATTTCGAATTTCACCTCACAGGAGGCTTCGTCGGCGCGCCCTTGTAGGTTGCGTCGAGCCTCTTGATTACTTCCGCTGAAATGTCGAGTCCAAGATCAGCCCACACCAGTCCCGAGTCGGGGCCGTTGAAGATGAAGTGCAGCCCTTTTTCCTGGCCGACCTGCGCGAGAATCGGATCGATCTTCTGCTGGAACTGCTGCTGCAGCTGATTCTGGAGATCCTGGATTTCCTGCTGCGCGTCCTGAGTACCGCGCTGGATATCCACTTGAATCTTTTCCGCCTGCTTCTGGAGATCGGCTTGCGCGCTCGTGCTCATCACCGAGGCTTCTTTCTCGAGCTTTTGCTGCAAGCCCTGAAGCTGCTTGTTCTTTTCGGTCAGCTCATTGGCCCTTTTCTGCTGCAGCGCCTGAATCTGTGCCGACGCGGCTTTGCCCTCCGCCGATTCGTTGACGATCCGCTGCAACACCACAAACGCCATCTTGGCGCCTTCCGGGAACGGCCGCGGAGCCGGGGCCGGTGCGGGTGCCGGTTGCGCCGGGGCTCCGGGCTTGGGCGCAGGTTGCGCCGGGGCTGTGGGCTTGGGCGGAGGCTGCGCGGGCGGCGTCTGGGTTTGTGCAAATGTGAGCGCGCCGGCAAGAACCAGTGCCATGGCAGCGCCAAGAACAAAACCTTTCATCGCTCTATGTCCTTTCAAGACGCAATAGGAAACTTCAATTCTAACCGTTTGATTGCGTCGACAACAGGGAGATCAAAGAGGTCGGGGAGAACCCAGTTTTTCTCTCCCTGATCAACCTGATCTCCCGTTTTGATTCTCCCCGATCTCCCCGATCTCTCTGTGATCCCTGGGGTCCTTACGGGTGATCGACGCGAATCGTGTAGTCGACTTGATCGACGACGGTGCCCACGTCGAAGATCCGCACGCACAGCGGGCTGCTGGCGTTGACGTTGCCCAGGATCACAGTGCTCTGAATTGCGCGATCCTGCGCCAGCCGCACATCGCACAACAACCCATTCCAGATCCCGACGCCGAACCCCACCACCAGCGGCAGATTGTCGGCACCTTTCGCGTCGGGACCAACCGCGGTCAACGTCGCGGTGAGGCTGCCGGTCGAGGACGCCGTGAAGCTATGGGTCGCTGCCGAATTCTTCGCGAGGGTGCCGGAGAAGGTATCCGTCACGACGACGGGATCCGGGCGGTCCGGTGCCGTCGGCACGTTTTCATCACACGCCGCCGCGGTGAGAACTACGAACGAAGAACTCAGAACGACGAACAAAGAACGTAAAGTCTTTCTGGAAGTGGCTGCTTTCATCGCGACGATTCCCGGTCCCCCATCTCAAAAACCCGCCTTGAATACTTCGTTCCTGCTTCGTTGTTTTGTTCCCGGCTCTTACGTCTTGGTGCGTCGTTCTTCGTTCTTTAGAACGTCGAACCAACGGCAAAGCGGAACGTGAACCGTTTCGACGGCAACAGGCTGTTGTCCAGCACACCGGTGCGCGATGGGTTCATCGCGAAAATCAACCGGAACGGCACGTTGAGAACCGGCATGAAGAAGCGGATTTCGGCACCCGTTGACGTCTTGAACGCGTTGGCTCGGCCGACGACCACTTTTTCCGGTCCAGGCGCGTTGGGCGCATTGAGCGTCACCGTCGCAAACGGATCGGTGAGAACGGGCGACGGTGGAAACACCAGCTGGGTGATGTCCTCGTACCACGCAAACGACTCGCCGAAATCGCGCACCTGGCCGGCGTCGGCAAACAGGATGAGACGTACCGGCTGCGCGATCGTGATCATGTACTCGGCGTTGAACAACAGACTCTTGTTGCCGCCGATGACGATGTTGTTGGTCGGGTCGCGCGGGCCGATGGTGCGGATGTCGAAGCCGCGGACACTATATTCGCCGCCGAGGAACAGCCGCTCGAACAGTGGCAGGACGACGGTGTTTCCGTACGGACGCACATACTCGGTCAGGCCACGGAAGGCGACCGACGTGCGGCCGGTGTGGCGGAAAATCAGGATGCCTTCGGCGCGCGGCTTGATGAAATTGGTGTTGCCGCCAATGCCCGCGAAATCGCTGGAGAGCGACAGCCGCCGGCCCGTCGTGGGGAAGATCGGGTTGTCGATCGTGTTGAACACGTAGCTCGGCGTGATCTTGCTCACGCGCCGCTTGCCGCCCTGGCCCACGAGCAGCGAGTCCTGCAAGAACGGGTTGTTCTGGATGATGCGCGGATCCTGGTAGAGCGGGTTGAGATCAGTGACCCTGACGCCTTCATACGAATAGGTCAGGAACATGCGAGAAAAGCCCGATATCGGGAAGCCGAACATCACGTTGCCGCCGACCGCTTTTTGCGTGAACTGCCCGATGTACTGAATCGAGCGCCTGTAGATATCGATACCGCCGGTAATGTTGCGATCGAAGAGGAACGGCTCGGTGAAGGCGACCTGATAATTTTCCGCGCGCGACCCTGCCTGCAGCGAAACGGTGAGCGACTCGCCGCGGCCCATGAAGTTTGAGGTCTGGAACGACAACTGCCCGAAGAAGCCTTCGAACTGCGACACACCAGCGCCGAACGTCAACTGATTGCGGTTCTGCTCCTGCAGCTTGAGCGTGACGTCCACCTCGTTTTTCGATCCCGCCGTTTTCTGCACATCGACGGCGTCCGGTGACTGCTCGAGGTTCTGAAAGTAGCCAAGCTGATTGAGGCGGCGAATGCTGTACTTGAGCGCCTCGGTGTTGAACGGCATGCCTTCGATTACGCGCATCTCGCGCCGGATGACGTTGTCGCGCGTCGTCGTGTTGCCGGTGAACGTGAGACGGTTGACGAAGTACTGCTCGCCTTCCGTGAGCTTGAGCGTGACGTCAACGCTCGATTGTGCCGGTCCCGCAACAGGTCCTTCCGCGGCATCGATGAACTTGTATTCGGGATACCCGGTGAACTCCATGTAGCCGCCGGCGCCATAGACCTCGCGCGATTTTTCGAAGAACTTGCGCACGTCCTTTTCGGAATACCAGTCGCCCTTTTTCAATTTGAGAAGAGGACGCAGCAACTCGGTACTGACGACGGTATTGCCCTGGAAGCCAACTTCGCCGACGCGGTAGCGTTCACCTTCGGTCACGGGGATGCGCAATTCCACCCAGCGCGTTTCCTTGTCCTTGGAGTCTTCAAGGGTCTTGATTTCGGGTTGGCCAACGCGCGCCTGGATGTAGCCTTCCTCGCGGTAAAACGTTTCGACCTTGTCGGCGTCTTCCTCGAACTTCGCTTCCTGGAACGTGCCGCGGCCGGTGATCCAGGAGAACATCCACTGGCTCTTGGTGTTCTTCATCTTGCGTTTCAGCGTGCCGTCGCCGAACGCCTTGTTGCCGATGAAGTCGATCGATCGGACCTTGACCTTCGGCCCTTCGTTGACGTCGAACACGACCTTGACCAGTTTCGGGCCGCCAGGCAGCGCTTCGACATGCGACTTGACCTCGGCAAACTGATAGCCCTTCTCCGCCATCATGTTGCGGAGAATGCCTTCGACGCGGCGAATCGCGCCCTGATCGAGGAACGAATCGAGACGAAGCGAGACGTTGGCCTCCTTCATCTTCTCGTCCACCTTGGTGCGCTCGATCTTGGTCGAACCGGTGTAGTCGACGATCTTCACGCGCGGACGCTCTTCCATGTGGAAGATCACGTGCTTGCCGATCACGCCGTTGGCGTAGGGCTGATCCTTGACTTCGATCCAGAGGTTGTCGAGGAAGTTGGTCGCCCACAGCCGCTTGAAATCTTCACGCAGACTGCGTTCGGTGTCCTCGTTGAACGGCAACCAGATGCCCGTCGAAGACCGGCTCACCAGGTTTGCGCTCTGGATGTAATAGAGATAGGTCTGCGGCTCGATGATCGACTCGTTCACCGGCTCGAACTGGAGTTCCAGCGTGGTAAACACGGGGGCCGAACCGGCGGGCGGCAGACTAGGTTGCGCGGCTGGCGCAGCCTGCGCGGGGGGCTGGTCGTCGGTGGCAGCCGTTGGGACGGCCAGAGTGAGCGCCGCGAAAACTGCAAAAGCCAGCGGTTTCAATGTCATTGACGTACGTGCAAATGCCCTGCAGAGGCCCGAACCCAGCAATTTTAGCGTCTTTCAGACCTGCGGGCCGATCTCCCGCTCATTTTAGATGTCAGACGTTAGTCGACAGACGGCGGCCTGCCACTACCGGCTCGCCGGCCGGTCGATACGCAAGCGACCCGTTTTCGAGGTAAACCTCGATGTCGCCGCCCTGCAGATGGCCCCGGATCAGCTCCTCGGCGAGCGGGTCTTCGATATAACGCTGGATAGCCCGGCGCAGGGGACGGGCGCCGTACGAGCGGTCCTTGCAGGTGACGTCGATAATCCAGTCGGCTACTTCCTGCGTCAGCAGGATCCGCATGCGCCGATCGACGAGGTTGGAGTTGAGGTTGTCCATCAGCAGGCTGAGGATCTTGCGCAGGTCCTCGTCCGACAACGCGTCGAACACGATCAACTCATCCACGCGATTGATGAACTCGGGATTGAAAGTGCGCTTGACCTCGCCGAGCACCATGTCGTGGACGCTCTTCTGCAGCTCGCCTGCGTCGGCCGACTGGAAGCCCATCGACGCTTTCTTTTGAATGAAGCGCGCGCCGATGTTCGAGGTCATGATCACGATCGCGTTCTTGAAGTTGACGCGATTGCCGAGACCGTCGGTCAGGTGACCGTCCTCGAATACCTGCAACAGGATGTTGAAGATGTCGGGATGCGCCTTCTCGACCTCGTCGAGGAGCACGACCGAATACGGGTTGCGCTTGACCTTTTCCGTGAGCTGACCGCCCTCTTCGTGTCCCACGTATCCCGGCGGCGAGCCAATCAGCTTCGAGACGGAGTGCTTCTCCATGTACTCGGACATGTCGAAGCGGATGAGCGCATTCTCGCTGCCGAAGAGGAATTGCGCAAGCGCGCGCGCGAGCTCGGTTTTGCCAACACCGGTCGGCCCGAGGAACATGAAGCTGCCAACCGGGCGATTCGGATTCTTCAAGCCTGCGCGTGAGCGGCGAATCGCGCGCGACACGGCGGAGATCGCCTTCTCCTGGCTGATGACGCGCTTGTGCAGTTCCTGCTCCATGCGCAGCAGCTTGTCGCCTTCGTCCTGATTGATCGACGACAGCGGCACGCCGGTCCACTTGGAGACGACTTCGTCGATCTCCGCTTTCGAGACCACCACGCGGCGCGCGCTCGATCGCACGTCGAACTTCTCGCGCACGAGCTGCAGGTTCTCGCGCGCCACCTGCTCCTGTTCCTTGTAGAACTGCGCCTTGTCGAACTCTTTCTGCGAGACCGCGCTTTCCATCTGCTCGACGGCGACGCGGATGCTCTTGTTGATCTCGCCGAACTCTTCGCTGTAGCCCGCTTCGCGCAGCTTCGCGCGCGCGCCCGCTTCGTCGACGAGATCGATCGCCTTATCGGGCAGGAAGCGATCGGTGATGTAGCGGCTCGACTGATACACCGCCGCTTCGATGGCTTCGCGCGTGTACTCGACGTGATGGAACGTCTCGTAGCGATCCTTGATGCCAATGAGGATCTCGATCGTCTCACGCTCCGACGGCGGATCGACCTTGATGGCCTGGAAGCGGCGCTCGAGCGAGCGATCCTTCTCGATGTACTTGCGATACTCCGCCGGCGTGGTCGCGCCAATGCAGCGGATCTCGCCGCGCGAGAGCGCCGGCTTGAGGATGTTCGCGGCGTCGAGCGAGCCTTCGGCCGAACCCGCGCCGACCAGCGTGTGCAGCTCGTCGATGAAGACGATGATGTTGGGATTGTCCGTGAGCTCCTTCATGATCGCTTTGAGGCGCTCTTCGAACTGCCCGCGGTATTTCGTCCCCGCGACGATCAACGAGATGTCGAGCGCGAGGATGCGCTTGTCGGCGAGGAAATGCGGCACGTCGCCGTACACGATCTTCTGCGCGAGGCCCTCGACGATCGCGGTCTTCCCGACGCCTGGCTCGCCGATCAGCACGGCGTTGTTCTTCGTCCGGCGGCACAACACCTGCTGCACCCGCTCGAGCTCGTACTCGCGGCCGACGAGCGGATCGAGCTGATTCTTCATCGCCGCTTCGGTCAGGTCGCGCGAGAACTCCGCCAGCAGGGGCGTTTCCTTGACGCGCGTGAGCGTGGTCTTCTCGTTGAGCAGCTGGACGATGTCCTCGCGCACCTGGTGGAGCCGCATCCCCTTTTCCATCAGGATGGTCGCCGCGACCGAGCGCTCCTCGCGCAGGATGCCGAGGAGGAGATGTTCGGTGCCGATGTAGTTGTGCAGAAGGCGATCGGCTTCCTCGGCCGCGAACTGCAGTACGCGCTTGGTTTCTGCGCTGAAGGGAATCTCAACCGAGGTGGAAACTTTCTCGCGGAAGACGGTGCGGCCTTCGATTTCCTTGCGGATGTTTTCGAGCGAGAGGTGCGAGCGCGCGAAGATGCGGCTGGTCAGGCCCTTGCCTTCCCGGATCAACCCAAGAAGCAGGTGCTCGGTCTCGATCGAGATGCTTCCCAGCTGGCTTGCTTCGTAGCGGGCGAAGAAGAGCACTCGCCTCGCTCTTTCTGTGTACCGCTCGAACATCCAGCCGCCTTCTATGTCATGAACGAAAGTTGTGAACGGGAACCCGACCCGCTCTTTTCAGCATTATACGGCAACGCTGCCGTGCTTCCAATTGATTCGAGCCCATAAGTCATAGGAACAAGGGCACTTCGGAGTTTTGGATCAAGAAACACCTGCATGCGCCGCGCCATGTCGGCCAGCTCACTAAGCGAAAAATCGCCATGGCCGCGTCCCGGTAGCGTGACCAATTCGTTTTCCACGCCGACACGATCGAGCGCGCGATGCAGCGCAACCGCATGCTGGTACGGGACGACCGTGTCGGCAGTGCCATGCATGGAAAAGACCGCCGGATCACCTGCATCGATCCACGCCAGGGGTGACAAATGTTCGGCCACCGCCAGCCGGTTGGCGCCCTGCCCCAGCCAATCAACCGCAAACGGCCATCCCGCCGGCGCCGTTTTCAACTGGCGTTGCAACAGTTCCGCCACGTCCGTGACTCCTGAAAAATTCAGGATCCCCTTAACTGGGACGGGCGCGGCCGAGCAGTTCCCGTCGAACTCGCTCGACCCATTCACAAGGCCGGCCATCAAAGCCAGATGGCCGCCCGACGAGGTGCCGGCGGTCACGATTCGCGCCGAATCCAATCGATACTCCGCCGCATGCGCGCCGACCCAGGCAAGCGCGCAGCGCGCATCTTCCACCGCCCCAGGTGCAAGCGCGACATCCGCCAGCCGGTAACTCACCGCGACCACGGCGTAGCCCCACCCGAGAAACGGCATCGCCCACACATCAACGTCGCGTTGACTGCCGTAGGCCCAGCCGCCGCCATGGAAGAACAGAATGATCGGAAAGGGACCATCGCCGTCGGGGCGATAGATGTCAGCGCGGCCAATCCAGCCGCCGACCTGGCGATAGGGGACGTCGCGCGCCACGAGATACGGCTTGACGAACAGAGTGGCGCCTCGTGCGACGCCGTCCGGAATCGACAGCGGGAGCTCGCGCCACGACAGCCATGCGAGCACCCCCGCGCCGATGGCGACCACCAAGACCAGCACGAAGCGACGCCGAGTCAGGCGCGCCATGTTTCCATTGTCAGGCGGATGCGACGGGGAGCAGAATACGCACGTTCCATTTGAGCGAGGGCGCATGAAGATTCTGGCATGTGTGTTCGTGGTGATGGCAGCCGCGGTTCCGGCGGCGGCGCAACCGCAAACCGATCGCGAAACGAATCCTCTCGCTGGCAACGCAAAGGCCATCGAGCAGGGGCGCATGGTGTATCGCGGCCGGTGTGCCGTGTGTCACGGCATGGATGCGAAAGGCTATCGCGGCACCGACCTCACGACCGGCGAATGGCAGCATGGCGGCACCGACGCACAGTTGTTTCGCACGATCGCGCGCGGCGTGCCGGGAACGGAGATGCCGGCCCACGTGAATCTGTCGGAGGACGAGGTTTGGATGGTGCTCGCGTATTTGCGGACGCTCGCGGTGCCCGCATCCGCCGCCGGCGAGCGCGGCGACGCCACCCGCGGCGAGCAATTGTTCTGGGCAAAAGACAAGGGCAATTGCGGACAATGTCACATGGTCAACGGGCGAGGTGGCCGGCTCGGACCCAATCTGTCCCGCATCGGCGCGGCGCGCTCCCCTGCCGCGCTCGAACGCGAGGTCAGAACGCCTGCCGAAGTGATTCCCGTCGGCTTCGAAGCCGTGACCGTGGTCACGCGCGATGGACGCAAGCTGCGCGGGACCCGCAAAAGCGAGGATGCGTTTTCGATTCAGTTCATGACAGGTAACGAGGACATCCTGTCGTTCTTCAAACGCGACCTCAACGAGGTGATTGCGCATCCCGACGAGTCGCTGATGCCGGCCTACAGTCCCGAGCGGTTGCCCGACACCGATCTCGCGGACGTCGTTCGCTATCTGCGGACGCTCAAAGGTACGACGACGGTCGCGCAGGACTCTGCGATGGGACAGCAGGTGACGAGCGACCACCTTGCCGCCCCGCTTGGCGCGGATCCGACGCGGTGGCTGCACTACTCAGGTGACTACAGCGGGCAGCGTCACAGTCCGTTGATGCAACTCACGGCAGCCAACGTCGGGCAGCTGTCGGTGCAGTGGGCATTCCAGACGGGCGTGCTCGGCAAGTTCGAAACCACGCCGCTCGTGATCGACGGCGTCATGTACGTCACGGGACCGGAAAACACGGCCTGGGCGCTCGACGCGCGCACGGGGCGGCAGATCTGGCGCCATCAGCGGCAGCTGCCTGAGAGTCTCGACATCTGCTGCGGGCGAGTCAATCGCGGCTTTGCGGCGCTCGGCAATCGCCTGTATATGACAACGCTCGACGCGCACCTCGTCGCCCTGGACATGAAAACCGGTTCCGTGGTGTGGGACTCGGTGATCGACGACTACAAACAGGGCTACTCCGGCACTGCCGCACCTCTCATCGTGAAAGACAAAGTCGTGGTGGGGATCGCGGGCGCGGAATACGGCATCCGCGGATTCATCGACGCGTTCGATGCGGCGACTGGCAAAAAGGTCTGGCGCTTCTGGACCGTGCCTGGCCCCGGCGAGAAAGGCAGCGAGACGTGGACCGGCACTTCATGGGAGCGCGGCGGCGGATCCACGTGGGTGACTGGCACTTATGATCCCACGCTCGACCTCATTTACTGGGGCACTGGCAATCCCGGCCCCGACTTGTACGGTAAGGATCGCATCGGCGACAACCTCTATACGGACGCTGTTGTCGCGCTCGATCCGGACACCGGGACGTTGAAGTGGTACTACCAGTTCACACCGCACGACGTCCATGACTGGGACGCGACGCAGGTGCCGGTGCTCGCCGACATGACGATCAACGGCGAGCCGCGAAAAACGCTGATGCTGGCCAATCGCAACGGTTTTTTCTACACGCTCGATCGCAGCAACGGGTCGATCATCACGTCTCGCTCGTTCATTCGCACGACGTGGGCGGAGAAGATCGGCGACAACGGCAGACCGGTGGTGCTGCCGAACACCGCGCCGAACGAAAAGGGCAACGATGTGTGTCCCGACATCACCGGCGGGACGAACTGGATGTCGCCGGCGTTCAATCCCAAGACGGGGCTGTTCTACGTCACCACACGCGAAGTGTGCGCGACCTACTACGGCTGGGAGCAGGAGTTCGTCGCGGGCGAGTACTACTTCGGCGGCGCCGCGCAGCGCCTCCGCGATCGCGGCTACGGCGCCATGCGCGCGATCGATCCCAAAGTGGCTGGTGTGAAATGGGAGTTCAAGTATTTCACGCCGTCGATGGCGGGAGTGCTGACGACGGCATCCGATCTCGTATTTGGCGGCGACATGGACGGCAACGTGATGGCGTTTGACGCCAGGTCTGGGAAGAACCTGTGGCACTTCCAGACCGGCGCACCGGTGTATGCCGCGCCGATCACATACATGCTGGATGGGCGGCAGTATGTCGTGATGCCCTCAGGGACGACGTTGTACGCCTTCGCGGTGCCGCGATAGCGATCCCGAATTCATTGCAATCGCTGCAAAGTCTCTGTTGCGGCCTGCACCTCCTGCGCCAGTGCCCTCACGGCGGCGGCGACAGTTCTCGTACCGCCCTGCGCTTCGACGTAACGACCTTCCTCCAGCCCTTCGCGAATCTGCGGCATCGTTTTCACGCCGTAACCGGTGTAAAAGCCCGGCGCGTAAATTTGATGCTTGAACCACGTCCGCCGCGGAAGCCCGTCGCTGTTACCGAGACGACGTTCGGAACCAAGCAAGCGCGTATTCAGCTCGCGGAGTTCCTTGCGGCCAATGAGCGTCGCCTCCGGCACACGGCTGATGCCGTTGTAGGCGCGCTCGTATGCTTCACTAGCCTGTTTGAGCGACTCGACTGCGGATCGAACGGGTGCCAGATCGACCTTCGCATCGGGCTTTGACGCGGCGAGCTTTTCCAACTCGGCGACGTAACGCGCCAGGGTGTCGGCGGTGTCGCTGAACCGAAACGGCAGCACGGGAGCATCGGCCAGCCGAAGCGCCAACGTCCCTGTCGTTTGCGCGAGCGTCCGGCCGTATGCAAAGTCAGTATCAGAGAACTTCGTATACCAATTCACCGAGTCGTAGATCGAGTGATAGATGCCGCCATCACTCTCGCCGCCGAACCCGAGGTTCAACGCCGAAATCGTGAGGTGCTGCAAGAACGGTGTGTAGTCGGAGCCCGATCCGAGCGGCTGAATGCGATAGGCCTGGTCTGCCTCCGCGTCTGCGCGGCTCGCTTCCGGCGTATTCATGACGGCGCGCCGCCGGGCTTCCTCGAATATCGGCTTGCCAGTGCGCGGATCGGGAATATCCTTCGCGACTTCGTTGAGGAAAAGCTCCAACCCATGCGAACCGCCGGCGCTCAGCCACCCCTTACCACTGCTGTCGGTATTGATGTAGACAGCGGCGTGGTCGCGCAGTTCCGCGGCGTGTTTTTCGGCCCACTCAGTGGATCCGAGAAGTCCCCACTCTTCGCCGTCCCAGAGCGCGAGGATGATCGTCCGCTTTGGACGCCATCCGCTCTTCAGCAGGTCTGACAGCCCGCGAGCCATCTCCATGAGCGCGACAGCGCCGCTGATCGGATCGTCCGCGCCATTGACCCATGCGTCGTGATGATTGCCGAGGATGATCCACTCGTCCCGTAAGTCGGTACCCTCGATCCGAACGACGACGTCGTGCAGTGGACGCGAGCGCCAGTCGAACGCCAGCTTCAGGTGAACGCTCGCCGGGCCCGGACCGACGTGATATGTAAGCGGCAACGCACCACGCCAGGCTTCGGGTGCCACCGGGCCTTTGAGCGATCGCAGGATCGGCAGCGCGTCGCCATAGGAAATCGGCAGCACCGGAATTTTCAAAATCGTTGCGGCGTCGCTTTGCGCAAGTTTTCGCGCGCCAGGCTCCGACGCCCAGCCCGGGCTGAGAGGATCGCCCGGGTGCACCGGCATATCCATCACGCTTCCGCGCTGCACACCCTGTTCGGGCCGAAACGGCCCCGCCGGATACACGTCACCCGCGTAGTAGCCGTCGTCGCGAGGATCCGAGTAGATCAAGCACCCGATCGCACCGTGTTCGTACGCGACCTTGGGTTTGATTCCGCGCCAGCCGCCCCCGTAACGCGCGATGACGATCTTTCCTTTCACCTCGATACCGAGCGTCTTGAGGCGCTCGTAATCGGCGGGCATTCCGTAATTGACGTAGACAACTTCACCGGTGGCATCGCCATCGCCCGAGTACGCATTGAACGTTGGCGTGGAGTCTTTGTCTCCGGAGTCCGGATCGTCGGCGATGACAGGCTCTTTGAGCGTCAACGCGTGGCGCGTAGGGGCAACCATTTCCACGACGCGCTCTGTTGGCCAGGGCATCAACGCTTCGAAGGTTTCAATTGAGGCGTTGAGTCCCCAGGACTTGAACTTGTCGAGGGCATACTCGGCGACCTTCTGTGACGCGGGCTGACCAGCGACGTGGGGTTCGCCCGCCATCGCCAGCATGTAGTCGCGCAGCCGCGCCGAATCCGGGATGGCACGAAATGCCGCTTCGCGCGCGCGTTGCGCGGACACACTGTCGTCCGTGAAGCCGCGGAGTGTCGGGGCCTGTCCGATGGCGGGCGCTTGCAGGCCCAGCAGTAGTGCGAGAACAAGCGTAGGGCGAGCTACGGATGAGTAGTGCATCTCGACCTTATATCAGGTCAGCCGAGAGGCGCATAATTCGCCCAAGGGGGACGTCAATGGCAGAGGCCAAGACCGAGCGCAAATGCGCGCATCCGAGCTGCAACTGCAATGTGCCGGCGGGCACGAAATACTGCAGTGATTACTGCAAGAAGGCGCCTGAGATCGAGCTGCACTGCAACTGCATGCACCCAAATTGCAGTCACCGCTAATTACCGCGAACCGCGACGCGGCCGACGACGCGAATCCAACGAACCTCAGCGGTTGATGTGCGGATGAATTCGATCGACTGTCCACGATCGGGCCCGTCCATCACCACGGCGCGGTCGGGACCATAGAAAGCGATCGGCATTTCGGGTTGCGGATCGCCAGAGTTGGGATGGACCTGCACGATCGTGCGTTCGCGATCCACGCGCACCACCACCGAATTCATCGGCCGCAGGTAGCGGCCAACGTAAGGCGACGGATCGGGCTGCTTCGCAAGCGGCTCGACGAGCGGCAATGTTTCGACCAGACCGCGGTGTGCAATCGCCTGATTTACCGCGAACGTCGCTCCGTGATAGCTCTTGAGCGCCGCACGTTCGACGTCCTGAATCAACCGCCATCCGTTGTTCGAGTTGGTCAGAATTCCGATGGCGAAGTCCTGCTCAGGCGCCAGTTCGAGCAGCAGAATGTGCCCCGCCAGCGTTCCGCCATGCGCCGCGACGCGAAGCGCGCCGACGTTTCGCAAATGCCAGGCAATCCCGATGTCATCGTCCGTGCTCTGTTTGCGCATTTGCGGCGTTCGCATCAGATCGAGCGACGCGCGGCTCAAGAGGTGTTCGCCTTTGTCGCTCCTACCGTCCCCCAAATGGAAACGGGCATACGTCATCAGATCCGCGATGCACAAGCCAACGCCGCCGGCGGTGACGCTTGTGGACGGTGAAAACGGACGTTGCAGGGTCGGCATGCCATCGCGACTGCCGTGACCAGCCGCAAAGCGATTGACGATGAATTCCCCTGCGGTTGTCCCGGTGTGAACCAGTCCGAGCGGCGTAAAGACCAGTTCGCGCATCGCGCGATTGATGGACTGTCCCGTCACCGCTTCGATGACGCGTCCGCCGACGCTGAACCCTGCGTTGTTATAGCTCCACGCCGCGCCAGGCGGCGCCACCTGCATCAAGTCGCTGATGGTCGAAACGAAATTGCGCAGCGTGTCTTCGCCGCGCTCAGGCCCTGAGATCTGTCCTTCCCATCCGCTCGTGTGCGTCAGCAGATGCCACACGGTGACCTCGGCGCTAACGGTTTCATCCTTCACGCGGAAGTCGGGCAGATACTTTCGTACTGGCGCACGCAGGTCGACCTTGCCCTGCTCGACCAGGCGCATCATCGCGGTCGCGGCGAACGTTTTCGAAATCGAGGCGATCGGAAAAACGGTGTGTTCCGTCACCGGCAACGGATCGTCGACATTGGTGACGCCCAGCGCGCGGAGCGTCACCTTGCCGTGATCCACGATGCCGAGCGCGACGCCGGGGACGCCAAACTCGCGCATTTTGTCCTGCGCGAGCGCTGCCAGCGCCTCGAAGCGGGCGTCGACTGGAGTTTGCGCGCGCGGGAGATCGCGCGCGAGCACACACACCGCCGCGACCGCGACGGTCCGACTGAACCGTCCCGGCAAGATCCTCCGCGGCATTACTGGTTGAAACTACTGACCGCCTGCGCCTCGGTGTCGTGCGCGTCGAACACCGTCACCAGCTTGGTGATCGTGAGCAAGTCCTTCATGCGGCTCGTGGTGTTCGCAAGTTTGACGACGCCGCCGTTCTTAGCCGCGGTCGAGTGGCAGGCCACCATTTCACCAAGTCCCGCGCTGTCCATGTAACTCAGGTTCGCGAGGTTCAGGATGATGTTCTTGTGACCTTCCGCGATGAGACTGCTCACGCGTTCTTTCAGTTGACCGCCGCCGTCGGTGGTCGTCAGCTTGCCCGAAATATCCAGAATCGTCACCTTCCCGAGATCACGTCGCGAAAGCTCCATTGGCACATCTCCAGCAGCCCGGGGATCCGGGCGCATGAAGCGCGGATTGTAATCGTCAATCGCGCGGCAAGGCAATGGCGCGCGCGTTTTAGCGGATAGGCTCGGCTCGACCGCGACGCTCGATCTCAAGGGCGGGACAAAGGTCCGGCCGGCGAGTGTCTCGCGCGCGCTCCGGCATCGCAGTGGTTTATGTGCCTGAGGTTCTCAAGAATCAATGGCTTGCGACGCGGAGACGGGCGAAACGTTGGCGGTTACCGGCCATTCGGGTGCAGCTGGCCGCCCTCGAGACGCAACACGCGATCGCACTGCCGCGCCAGGCGAGGATTGTGGGTGGCGATGATGGCAGTGAGGCCAAACTCGGTGTGCATGTCGCGCAGCAGTTGATGCAGCGCATCGGCCGTTGTTTCGTCGAGGTCCCCGGTCGGCTCGTCGGCGAGGAGGAGCGCCGGTTGCATGACCAGCGCACGCGCGACCGCAACCCGCTGCTGTTCGCCACCTGACAGGGTGCCGGGACGATGATCGAGGCGCTCGCCGAGACCCACACGCTCGAGTAGCAATCGGGCGCGCGGGCGGGCGGTCTCTACCGGCACGCGCGCGATGCGCAACGGCATTTCCGCGTTTTCGATCGCGTTGAACTCGGGCAGCAGATGGTGAAACTGGAAAACAAAGCCGACATGTCGATTGCGAAACGCGACGAGCTCCGCGTCATTCACTCGCGCCACATCGACATCGCGCACGCGGACCTGGCCGTTGTCGGGTCGATCGAGTCCGCCGAGCACGTGCAGCAGCGTGCTTTTGCCGACGCCTGACGCGCCCATGACGGCGACCATTTCACCCTGGTCGACCGACAAATCGAGATCGCGCAGCACGTGCAGGCGGCGTCCTGACAGCGGATACGACTTGTTCAGCGCGCGAACCTCGACAAATGCCATCGGCTACTCGTAGCGGAGCGCCTGCGCTGGATCGAGCCTCGCCGCCTGCCGAGACGGATAGAGGGTCGCGACGAAGCAGACCACGAGCGCGCCAAGAATCACGAACGTGAGATCCGTTGGAAGCACACGGAATGGAAGATACGTGATCTGATACACGTCACTGGGCATGCTGATCACGCGGTAGCGATCGAGCAGTTCTGAGACGATCACGCCCCCAACCGCCCCGACCAGCGTGCCGATCACGCCGATCACGATGCCCTGCAAAAGGAAGATCAGCATCACGCTCCTGGCAGACGCGCCCATCGTTTTCAGGATCGCGATGTCGCGCGTCTTTTCCATCACCAGCAGCACCAGCGAGGCAATGATGTTGAGCGCCGCAACGGCCACGATGAGACCGATGCCGATTCCCATGGCGATCTTCTCGAGCCACAACGCCGAGTACAGCGAGCGGTTCAGATCTGCCCAATCCGAGGTCAAGTAGTCACTGCCGAGGCGCTGGGGGATCGCATCCGCGATTGCGGGCGCGGCGTACAGATCGTTGACCCGGAGCTCCAGATGATCGACTGCGCCGTGGCCGGTCAGGCGGGCGGCCATATCGAGCGAGACGTACGCGTAGGCGGAATCGAACTCGAGCAACCCGAATCGGAAAATGCCGGCCACCTGAAAACGCCGGGTTCGCGGCATCATCCCAAACGGCGTAAGCGGCCCCTGCGGCGTGACGAGCGTCACGGATTCGCCGAGCGACGCGCCGAGCGCGGTCGCAAGATCGCGGCCGATCAGGATCCCGGGCGTGTCGTCTTCCGACGTCGAGGCAAGTCCCGAAAGCGACCCTTCGGTCATCGCGCGCCCAAGATCGGTGACTTCGGGCTCGAGTGCGGGATCGATGCCCTTCAACGTGGCGAACCCCTCGCCAGTCCCGCTCGTGATGAGCGCCTTCCCCAGAATCGCCGGCGCGGCGCCGACAACTCCGGGAACCGTTTTCAGCCGTTCGATCTCAGTGTGGTAGTCGGTGATGCCGGTGCGCTTGAAGACGAAGATGTGCGCGGTGGAGCCCAGAATGCGATCGCGCAGCTCCTGCTGCAGGCCGGTCATAAACGCAAGCGCAATGACGAGCGCCATCACGCCAACCGTGACGCCGAGCGTCGACACGAGCGTGATCACGGAGATGAAGACCTGTCGCCGCTTGGCGAGCAGGTAACGCAGCGCGATCTGCACCTCGAATGGCATTAGCGCTCCGCCGGTCGCATCAGCGGGAAGAGAATGACGTCGCGAATGGATGGCGAGTTGGTGAACAGCATGACGAGACGGTCGATCCCGATGCCCTCCCCGCCTGTTGGCGGCAGGCCGTATTCGAGCGCGCGGAGGTAATCCTCGTCCATCGCATGCGCCGCCTGATCGCCGCGCGCGCGGTCCGTGAGTTGCGCCTCGAACCGGCGCCGCTGCTCGAGCGGATCGTTCAGCTCGCTGAAGGCGTTGGCGATCTCCATGCCGGCGATATACAGCTCGAACCGCTCCACCGTGTCCGGATCGTCCGCACGCTGCTTTGAAAGAGGCGAGATCTCGGTCGGGTAGTCGTAGACGAACGTCGGCTGGATCAAGCCGTCTTCAACCAACTTTTCGAAGATCTCGGCAGCGATTTTTCCCGGCCCAAAGCCGGCCTCCAGTTCGATGCCCAGGCGTTGCGCCAGGCCCGTGACGGTATCAAGCGATCGGATGCTCTGTTCGTCCACGCTGACACCAAGACGCTTCGCCGCGGTGTCCGCGACGAGCTTACGAAACGGCATATGGGCGAAAGGCGGCGTGAACGAGATCGTGTGATCGCCAAACGTCGTTTCGTGTTTCCCCAAAGCCGCGTGGACGACGTAGGTGAGCAGCTCCTCCGTCAGCGCCATGAGGTCGTGATAGTCGGCGTACGCCCAGTAGAACTCGAGCATCGTGAACTCAGGGTTCCAGCGATAGCCGATTCCCTCATTTCTAAAATTACGGTTGATCTCGAACACGCGTTCGATGCCGCCGACCACGAGGCGCTTGAGGTAGAGCTCGGGCGCGATGCGCAAGTAGAGCTTCATGTCGAGCGCGTTGTGATGGGTGACGAACGGCCGGGCAAGCGCGCCTCCGGCGAGTGGCTGCATCATGGGTGTCTCGACTTCGAGAAAGCCGCGCGCCGTGAGAAATTCGCGCATCGCGGTCACGGTTCGACTACGAACCTCGAAAACCTGCCGAACATCCGGGTTGACGATGAGATCGAGATAGCGTTGGCGGTAGCGGAGCTCGACGTCCTGCAGGCCGTGCCACTTCTCGGGCAGCGGAATGAAACACTTGGCGAGAAACTCGAGGCGCGACGCCCAGATCGACAACTCGTTGGTCTTGGTGCGGAAGAGATGTCCCGCCACACCGATGTAATCGCCGTAGTCGAGCAATCGCGACAGAGCGAAATCACGTTCCGACAGCGCGTCCTGACGCACATACACCTGAATGCGGCTGCGCCCGTCCGACAGCACGAAGAAGCTGGCCTTGCCGAAGCTGCGGATGCTGACGATCCGCCCGGCGGTGATCGTCGCCATACGCGCAGCCTCGAGCTCGTCTTTGGTCTTCGACCCGTGCCTGGACACGAGATCGCTGACAGACTCGGTGGTGTCGAACTTGTGCGGGTACGGACCGATCCCGAGCTTGATGATCGCCTCGAGGTTGGCGCGACGCTGCTGGATCTGAGATTCTTCGTTGGACATGGTCACGGGAAAGTGTCCAGTTCCCAGTTCAACTCACGAACTGACAACAACTGGAAACTAATCAATGATGGTTCCCTCCTCTTTCAGCTTCCGGAACACTCCATCGAGCACGCCGTTCACGAACCTGGCCGCCTCGTCGCCGCTGTAGCTCCGCGCGAGATCGATCGCCTCGTCGATGACGACCCGCGGCGGCGTTTCCGGATGGCTCATGATCTCGTGGACGGCCAGCCGGAGCACGGTGCGATCGAGGACCGTCATCCGCTCGACGCGCCAGTTGAGTGTCGCGTCGGCGATGCGGTCATCCAGTACGCCGCGGTTGTCCCACGTGCCGCGCGCCAGCGTGGTCGAATACTGCCGCGCTTCATCGTCGAGCGCCGCAACATCAGGCGCGCCGACGACTCCCTGCACGCAGGCGGCATCGGCGATGCTGAGCTGACCAACCTCGACTTGGTAAAGGATCTGCAACGCGGCTTCCCGCGCCCGACTGCGGCTCGCCCATCGCGATTCGCCTCCCTCCGCGGCCATGCCTATCGCCTGCTGTCGTCAAACGCCTTCAGTGTGCGAGCGAGATCGATCGCGGCGAGCGCGGCTTCGCGCCCCTTGTTCGCGTCGCCCGACGCGGCACGCTCGAGCGCTTCGTCCAGCGTGTTGGTCGTGAGCACCCCAAATGTCATCGGGACGCCGGTGGCCGCGGCGGCGGCGGTAATGCCGTGTGCGCACGCTGATGCGATGAAGTCGAAATGCGGCGTCGCGCCGCGGATCAGACAGCCGAGGCAGACGACCGCATCGACCCGTGCGCTTTCGGCGACACGCTGCGCGGTGATCGGAATCTCAAATGCGCCGGGCACGCGCACAACCGAGACATCGCTGGCGGCAACGCCCGCTTCGCGCAACGCCTCTTCGGCGCCGGCGAGCAGGCGATCGGTGACGAGATCGTTGAATCGCGAAACGACGATGGCAACGCGCACCTACTGGCCCTTCCACTCGGGCTTCCGTTTTTCGAGAAACGCGCGCGTGCCTTCCTTCATGTCGCTGGTTGTCGCGACGAGACCAAAGAGCGAGCTTTCGAGAAACTGCGCGTGGCGCTGCGGCATCTCGAACCCGTGATTGACGGCTTCGATGATGTATCGCGCAGCGACGGGGGCCTTCGACGCCAGGAGTTCGGCGAGCTTCTTCGCTTCGCTCAACAGGTCGGCGGCCGCGACCACCCGGTTGACCAGACCGATTTCGTAGGCGCGTGAAGCTGGAATCATGTCGCCGGTCAGCAGAATTTCCAGCGCGATGCCCTTGCCCACCAGGCGCGGAAGCCGCTGACTACCGGCATAGCCCGGGATGATTCCAAGATTGATTTCCGGTTGTCCGAGACGGGCGCTGTCGGCGGCCAGGCGGATGGTGCAGGCCATGGCCAGCTCGCACCCGCCGCCAAGCGCAAACCCGTTGATCGCGGCGATGACCGGCTTGCCGAGATGCTCGATGTAATCAAACACCGCTTGTCCGTGTCGCGCGTGCTCCTTGCCTTCGACCGGCGACAGCACCGCGAGCTCGTTGATATCCGCGCCCGCGACAAACGCCTTGTCGCCAGCGCCGGTGAGGACGATCGCACGCACCGCCGGGTCGGCTTTGAGTTCTTCCATCGCACGCTGCAGATCGCGAATCGTGGGACCGTTGAGTGCGTTGCGCACGTGGGCACGATTGATTGTGACGATTGCGACCGCACCTTCTCGTTCGACGAGAAGATTTTCAAAGCTCATAAACGTCTGATTATAACCCACGCTTTCAGGCCGATTCCCGCGATGAGCGCGCCGATCGCGTCGGCACCGAGGTCGCGCAGTTCGGCATGACGCGTCGGCACGAACATCTGATGCCACTCGTCGGTCGCGCCGTACAGGGCGGTGATGAACCACGCGAGCGCGAGCGCGCCGAGTGTCACACGCGACCACTCGGCCCGGGCAACGGCGCGCACCACAAGGAGCATCAATCCCGAGTACGCGATCGCGTGAAGGTTGACGTCGGACACGCCGCCGGGCACCGGCGGATCCGGCAGTGAGGACACGTAGAAGATCGCCGCCATGCAGAGCGCCACCGGCGCCCACAGCGACGCGAACCGACGGCTCAAAGCGGGAGGGGATACATCAGCCACCCGATGACGAGAGCGGCGGCGACGAACCCAGCGAAGAGGCGCAATCCAAAGAGCAGTTGATCACGCGGCTCATCGCGCATGAGTGTGGCAAACACCACCGAGACGAACAACGCGAACAAAAGCAGTAGCCCGAGGTGTGACGTCATTACTTCCGACCCACCGCAATATCGTACGCGTCAAGCATCACCAGCATGTTCAGGAGGCCCGACACGATCATGAAGGTGTTGCCGTATTCGTACGACGCCGCGGTGACGACGCCTTCTCCGAGCCCGAGAAGTTTGGCGATCACATACGGCAGGCCATTTCCCCACGTCGCAAACGCGGCGGCGGCCACGAGCGGCTGCGACAGCTGGAAGGGAAACAGACGACCGTCGAGCATCAAGCCGACGGCAAACATCAGCGGCACGGTGACGAGAAAAACGAGGCCCTTTTCCCAGCGCCGCTGCCACAAGTGACCCGCGCCGGGGACGATCCACGCAGCAAGACAGATAAGAGTGCGGATTCGATAGTCTATCTCAACTCGCGCGTGAACACGGCTGCGACGATCGCACCGAGCGCGAGTCCGAATGGCAGCGCAAACATCGCGCGCGTCGCATTGCCGGGATCCCACCAACCGAGCGCCGCGGTGGTGGCCGTGACTACGGTCGGCAGCGCCGCGATCAGCAACGCTCGACGAGCGGCTGCAGGCGCAAGCGGCCTACGCGTGCGCGCAAGCCAGGCGATGACACCGATTAGTCCGCCGGCATAAAGACCAGTGCAGCGCGCGCAGACGGGCAGCTGTGCGCCCGCGAGGTGAAAGGAACGTTCCGGGATCTGATGACAGACGAAGGAACCGGCCGCGTACAGGAAGGCGGTGACGTAAGCCACCGCCCCATTCTAAAGGCTCTCAGCGATCAGCGATCGGCTGTCAGTTGTGACAGCTGAAAGCCCGCCGCCAGAGTCGTTCATCGCCGCCGCCGGCGGCGGACTCGCGGTCGGCAATGTAGCCGTCGCGACTCCGCCATGTGAAGCCAGGCGCTGTGATCTTCAGAGCGACGCGGCGGAAGCGGCCGTCGCGGCCGGCATTCGATGATTTGATACCCGAGCGAGTAGCGGGCGTGCGTCTCTCGTCGACTTGATCGCGCTTTCGATCGCCGCGGGATCACTCGTGAGACTTTGCAGCACGCGCAGGCCGCTCGAGATTCTCATGATTGGCAGCGCGATCGTTCGTGCGAAGCGAGCGCGCCAAGCGGATGGCAGCACTCGTTCCGGGGTTCCGAGGTTCCGGGGTTCCGGGTTCCAGGGTTCCGAGGTTCCGGGTTCCGCGGTTCGGGGGGTCCCGAGGTTCAGGGGTTCCGGGCGTTCCGGAGATTCCGGGGTGCCGGGGGTCCCGAGTTGCTGAGTTCCGAGGGTCACGGTTCTTCGTCCTTGTTCTTCGTCCTTGGTTCTTAATTTGCCGTTGGTCGTTGTCAGTTCATTTTGGGCCGAAATTCTTCCGAACTTGCCAAGCACCCCCGTCGTCTAACACCATTAGTTCTTTGAACACTGTTCAACCCTAACCGGTTTTGGCCCGTCGCCGGGCCACACGTGTGCGCGCTATGGGAATCAAAGAACGTCAGGATCGAGAGCGACTGGCCGTCCGGCAAGCCATTCTGGAGGCGGCGCGCGACCTCTTCGTTTCCGAAGGGTATCGCAACGTCTCCATTCGCAAAATCGCCGAGCGCATCGAATACAGCCCTGCGGCGATATACAGCTACTTCCCCAGCAAGGACGACATCTTCTTCGCCCTCGCCGAAGAAGGCTTCCGCCGTCTCGACCTGAAGTATCGCGATCTGCTGCCCACCGACGATCCGCTCGAGGATGTCCGCCGCGGATGGTGGGCGTACTACGAGTTCTCCAAGGAACACCGCGAATTTTTTCAGCTGATGTTCGTCGATCGCTCGGTGCCGCAAATCACCGAGCAGTGGGCCGGCATGGCCGTCGTCCACGACATGCTCGCGATTGCCGCCAAACGGATTCAACGCTGCGTCGATGCCGGCATCTTCGCTCCCGGCACGGACGCCATGGTCGCCATGCATCTGATCTGGGGCGCGCTGACAGGCCCCTCAGTGCTTGGCAGTGGATGTCGCCTCGCGCCCGGAGAAGATCCTGACGCCCTCGCACGCGACGTTCTCGAACTTGTCATCGCAGGTCTCAAAACAGGAACTGTCACGACCTTCGTCCCCTGCGCTCCCCATGCACCAGCAGCTCTTCATTCACCCGTCGATGGAGTCGGCATTCATGACGCGTAACGCCCTCGTTCTCGTTGCCGTTTTGCTCGGCACGTTTCTCTCCCCCGCGTGCAGCAGCGATTCGACAACCGCGTCGGCCGCTGCGGAAAACCCGTCCGCGACTCAAGCGACGGCTCCGGTGGTCGATGTTGCGGCTGCCCGCGCGACGTTGGGCACCATTCAGTCCACGTTGGAAATCTCCGGCACGCTCGCGCCGCGTACGCGCGTGGGTGTGAAGCCGAAATTGCCGGGGCGTCTCGAGCGCGTGCTCGTCGACATCGGCGATCGCGTGACGGCGGGACAGGTTGTCGCCACGCTTGATCGCCGCGAGCTCGACGCGCAGGTTGACGCGGCGGAGGCCTCCATCGCAGTAGCGCAAGCGTCGATCGAAAGCGCCGAAGCGTCGCTCTCGAACGCGGTGACGGAGCATGCGCGCGCAAAAACGCTGTACGAAGGCGGGGCGGTGCCGCGCCAGCAGCTCGACGCCGCTGAAACGGCGCAACGCGCCGCGACGGCGCAGCGAAACCTGGCGCAGGCCAACCTCGCACAGGCACAAGCTGCACTGCGGCGCGCTCGCGAAGTGCAGCGCGACGCCACGCTCACCGCGCCTGTGGCCGGCTTCATCGTCGAACGCAATTACGACGCGGGCGCGATTCCCGGAGATCTGCCGGTGGTCGTGGTCGCCGACATCTGGCAACTGAAGCTGGAAGCCGGCGTCTCCGAACTCGAAGCCGGGCGGTTGCGGACCGGCCTGCCCGCGTCCGTCGCCGTCCAAGCCAAGCCCGGCGAAGAGTTTTCGGGTCAGCTCGCCGCGATCGCGCCGGAAGTCGACGCGCGCAACCGCCACTTCCAGATCGAAGTGCGCGTCGACAACTCCAAGGGCACGCTCCTGGCGGGAATGTTCGCGACGGCGCGGATCGTCCTGCAGGCCGCCGATAAAGCCGTCACGATTCCGCGCGACGCAGTGACGACGCAGAACGGACAACGCGTGGTGTTCAAGATCGACGGCGACAAAGTGACGGCGGTGCCCGTGAGCGAGGGACTCAGCGACGGCCGGCAAGTGCAGATCGTCTCTGGCCTTACCGCCGGCGAGCAGGTCCTCGCGGATGCTCGTCGTCAGCTGCCCGCGGGCTCCCGCGTCAAGGCGGTGGAGGTTCGGTAAATGTGGATCTCTGACACCTCAATCAAGCGGCCCGTCTTCGCGACGATGGTCATCATGAGTTTCATGGTGCTGGGGATCGTGTCGATGACACGCCTCGGCATCGACTTGTTTCCCGACGTCAACTTCCCGTTCGTGAATGTCAACGTGGTCTATCCCGGTGCGGGACCGGAGGAAGTGGAAACGCTCGTCACGCGTCCCATCGAAGACGCGGTGGTGGGTATTAACGGCGTCAAGCGCGTGGTTTCGACCTCCACCGAAGGAATCGCGCGCGTCGGTGTGGAGCTTCGCCTCGAAGTCGATCCACAAGCGGCGACGGCAGAAGTGCGCGAGAAGGTGGCGGCGATTCGCTACAAGCTGCCGCAGGAAATCGAGGACCCGACGATCCAGCGCTTCGACGTCGCGGCCCTGCCGATCATGGTGTACGCGGTTGGATCATCGCAACCGTCGGATGTGACTCGCCGACAGGTTGAGGACGATCTCAAGCCGCTGCTCGAGCAAATTGACGGCGTGGCGGCGGTCGAAGTCAACGGCGGCGAAGTGCGCGAGATCCAGATCAACCTCGATCCGCGCCGGCTGGAAGCGCTCAACCTGCCACTCAGCCAGGTGGCGGCAAAGCTGGCGGCCGAGAACCTCGACGTGCCCGGCGGTCAGGTCAAGCGCGAAGGGCGCGCCATCTCGATTCGCACCAAAGGCGAGTTCGACACGCTGTCGGAAATCGAGGACGTCATCTTGCGCTCCGACGCGGGCTCCGCGGTACGTCTGCGCCACGTCGGCACGGTAGTCGACGGCTACGAGGACAAGACCAGCACGACGCGTCTCGACGGTGCGGATGCGGTGTCGTTCTCAGTGCGCAAGCAGTCGGGCGCGAATACCGTGGAGATTGCCGACCGCGTCGACAGCACGCTCGCGAAGCTCGCACCGAAATTTCCGGCGCTGCAGATTCGGCCGGTGCACAACGACGCCGACTTCATCAAGGAAAACGTCAAGGACGTCCGCAGCCACATCGTGTTCGGCGGGTTGATGGCCGTTCTGATCATCTTCGTCTTCATGCGCGACTGGCGCTCGACGCTGATCTCGGCGCTTGCGCTGCCAACGTCAGTGATTGCGACGTTCTTCTTCATGTGGGCGGTGGGCTTCACGATCAACATGATGACGCTGATGGCACTGTCGCTCGTCATCGGCATTCTCATCGACGACGCAGTGGTCGTGCGCGAGAACATCTATCGCCACATGGAGCACGGCGAGGATGCGTTTACCGCGGCGCGCAGAGGCACCGCCGAGATCGGCCTCGCGGTCATGGCCACGACGTTCACCATTCTTGCCGTGTTCCTCCCGGTGGGCTTCATGACCGGCATCGTCGGCCAGTTCTTCAAATCGTTCGCCCTGACGATCGCCTTCGCGGTAGCAATGTCGCTGCTGGTGGCGTTCACGCTCGATCCGATGCTCTCGTCGCGTTTCGTGCGCTACATCCCGCCAGAGGAACGTGCGCGGACGCGAGTCGGCCGCGTGCTCGAGGCGTGGGGACGATTCTACGATCGCATTGATCGGGGCTACCACAGGGTGCTCGGATGGGCGGTGCGCAACCCGTGGAAAGTGATCGGTGTAGCGGCGGTCGTGTTCTTCGCCAGCCTCTCCACCCTTGGCATCATCGGCACGGAATTCGTGCCGCAGGAAGATCGCGGCGAGTTCGAGGTCATCACGGAGCTGCCGGCTGGGACGTCGTTCGAGCAAAGCGTGGAGCTCATCGCGGCGATCGAGCGTCAGGTCAAGTCGATTCCGGAAGTGCGTCAGATTTTCTCGACCGTTGGCGTCAACGACGATCCGCTCAGGGCCAACCTGAAGGTGAAGACGTCGCCGAAGCACGAACGCGAGCGAGGTCTGCTCGATATCAAGGCCGACGCGCGGCGGCGTGTCGCTGAAGTGCCGCTGACGAAGTCCATCGTCACGGATCCAGAGTTCATGCAGGGTGCGCCGACCGAAGCGCCGCTCAATGTCTTTCTGCGCGGCGACGACATCGCGGAGCTGCAGCGCTATAGCGATGAAATCGTCGCGAAGATTCGACAGGTGCCGGGAGCTGTCGACGTCGACAGCACGCTCGAAAGCGGTCAGCCGGAGATGGTGGCACGGGTCAATCGGGCTGTGGCCGCGGACCTGGGCTTCGACGTGAGCAGCGTGGCCATGCAACTGCGCGCTATGGTCGAGGGTGTTGTTCCCACGCGCCTGCGCGAAGGAGACAAGGAGTACGACATCCGTGTCCGGCTCGCGCCCGAGTTCCGCAACGACTTTCAGGCCATCGCGCGAGCGCCGCTCTATTCGCCGCGCGGCGCGCTCGTGCGCACCTCCGACATCGTGTCGATGGAACCGGGCATCGGTCCGACCAACATCGATCGTGAGCAGCGCCGGCGGCAGGCCAAAATCGGCATCGAGCTCACCGATCGACCGCTGGGCGACGTCAGCGCCGACGTCCAGAAGGTGATGGAGTCGATGGGGCTGCCCCCGAGCATCGAGTGGGGCTTCGCCGGCGACGTCGAGTTGATGCAGGAATCGGCGGCGGCGATGGGCCTCGCGATGATTCTGGCGATCGCGTTCATCTACATCGTCCTGGCGTCGCAATTCGAGTCGTTTGCCGAGCCGTTCCTGATCATGCTGTCGCTGCCGCTGGCGGTCGTCGGCGCGCTGCTGGCGATCCTGGTCACCGGCAACAACATCGGCATGCCGGCCATGATCGGCATGGTCATGTTGATGGGTCTCGTCACGAAGAACGCGATTCTGCTCATCGACATGACCAACCACTACGTCAGCGAAGGGATGGCGGTCGAGGACGCCATTCTGACAGCGGGTCCGATCCGCCTGCGTCCGATCTTGATGACGACCTTCGCCATGATTCTCGGCATGTTGCCGTCCGCCCTCGGGCGTGGGGAAGGTGGCGAATTCCGCGCGCCGATCTCGATTGCGACGATTGGCGGATTGATCACGTCCACAGGTCTGACGCTCATCGTCGTTCCAGTGGCGTATCTGCTGCTCTCGCGGTTCCTGACGTGGTTCAAAGTCACCAAACGCGAGCCATCGCCCGCGCTCCGAACCGCCGTGCGCGTGACGAGCGTGGTGATCATCATCGCGGTGCTTGGATGGTTTGTGTCCGCGGCGACGGCATTCGGACAGGAATTGCCGGCGAACTCGGCCGGCCAGAAGTCCGCACCCGGTGCCGCGGTGTTCGAGCTCGCCTTCGACCAGGCGCTTGCCCAAGCCATGAAGAACAACCAGGCACTGAAGGTCACAGAGGAGCAAGTGCATGAGAGCGTGGGGTTAGGTCCGCGATCGCCAGCGGCGGCCGTTCGGCCGCCGCCGCTGCCCTCCCTGCCCCACCCGTGCCACCTGCCCAGCCTGCGTTCCTACAGCGACACGGTCAGCGGCCCGAAGTGCTTCTCATAACGGTCCGCGAACTGCCGCTTGGTATACGCGTGGCTCGTGCCGCCGAGATGCTCCAGGGCGTACGTCGCCGCGACACTCCCGATCCGCGCACAGACTTCGAACGGCGCGTCAATCGCCAGCCCCTTCATGAACCCGCCGCGAAACGCGTCGCCCACACCGGTTGGGTCTTCGATCCGGTCGGGCGTCACTGCCTTCACATCCGAGCGACCGTTCTTGGTCAATACCGAGCAACCCTGTTCGCCCCGCGTCACCACCAACAGCTCCGTTTCGTCGACGATCTGCGCTTCATCCATGCCGGTCTTCTGTCGCAGCAGTTCGAACTCGTAATCGTTGACGATCACCATGTACGCGCCTTTGACGCCGTCGGCGAGCTGCGGACCATCCATGCGCGCGCACTGTTGGCCCGGATCCCAGATGTAGCGGATCCCGAGGGTGCTGCACTCCTCCGCGTACTGCACCATCGCGCCCGGATCGTTGGGCGAGATGGTCACCAGCGTGTCGCGGCGTGCGCCGTCCACCGTGCGAAACGACAATTCCCCGGCGTTGGCCATGGCGCCCGTATAAAAAGAGGCGATTTGGTTGTTGGCCTCGTCCGTGCTGCAGAAAAACGACGCGCAAAACTTACCCTCGATGATTTTCACCAGCGACGTGTCGATGCCGGCCGCGTCGAGCCAGGCGCGGTAATCGCCGAAGTCCTGCCCCGCCGTCCCCATGAGCAACGGCTTCTCACCCAGGAGCGCGAGCGTGTAGGCGATGTTGGGCGCGCATCCGCCACGCCGCTTGTCCATGGTGTCGACGAGAAAACTCAGACTGACACGATGCATGTGCTCCGGCAGGAAGTGGTCGGTGAACTTGCCGGGAAACGACATCAAGTAATCGAACGCGATCGAGCCGGTGACGATGAGTTTCATTTCACGTACTTTCCGATGATGGGCGCGAGCTCCTTCTTGAGTGAGGCGGAAATGGCATTTGGGCTGGTGATGATGGCCGTCGCCAGCGCGCTGACACACCCGCAATTGCGAGGCCCGGCATAGGCCTCCACCGCCGCGGCAATGACACGTTGCGCCATGCGCGCATTCTGCGTGAGATTTTGCACGATCAACTCGACGGTCACGCTGTCGTGGTCGGGATGCCAGCAGTCGAAGTCCGTCACCAGCGCCATGGTCGTGTAACAGATCTCGGCCTCACGTGCCAGTTTCGCTTCCTGCAGGTTGGTCATACCGATGATGTGAGCGCCCCATGATCGGTAGAGCTTCGATTCGGCGAGCGTCGAAAACTGCGGGCCTTCCATACAGACATACGTGCCTTCCCGATGCACCGTGGCGCCGACTTGCTCGGCGCAGCGCGCGGTCAGCAACCGCACCCGATCGCAAACCGGATGCGCAAAGCCGACGTGCGCCACAATCCCGTTGCCGAAGAATGTGGCGTGGCGGTTGAACGTGCGATCGATGAACTGATCGGGAAACACGAGGTCGAGCGGTTGATAGTCTTCCCGCAGGCTGCCAACCGCACTCGCCGAGATGATGGCCTCGACTCCGAGCACCTTGAATCCGTAGATATTCGCGCGGAAGTTCAACTCCGACGGCATCAACCGATGTCCGACGTCATGCCGCGGCAAAAAGGCGACGCGCTTACCGCGCAGCGTGCCGAGCACGTACGCGCCGGATGGATCGCCAAACGGCGTCTCGATCGTTCGCTCGTCGCGATCGGTCAACTCCGCCATTTCGTACAAACCACTCCCGCCAATGATTCCAATCTGCGCTGACATCTAGCCCCTCAATTCACTTGTGTTCGCAATCGTGGCATCGAGCCGATTCCAACGCTCGGGGCGAAACCGGCATTGTTCGAGCGTTTCGCGCCGTTGGCGTTCCGAATTCAAGTGAGTGAGCTTGGGTTAGTGCACCCTCTGAAATGAATTGGAACGTGTTAAAAGTGATCTTCCTCACGGATTGGGCCCGCGACCACGGAGCCGGCCGCAGGACGCATCAATATGCCGCACCACTAGATGATCCTTTCGACCGTGCGTTTGCCGTCGCGCTCGCGCAAGACGCCCGCGGCGAGCGACGGGTCGTGCTCGAAAAAGATCAGGTACTCAAGATCGATCGCCTCGCGTGCGAACGCGCGTTTGAATCCGAGCGTGTCCATCGGATAGAGGTCATAGCCCATGATCCACGGATCGGGCACGTGCGCTGAGGTGGGAAACATGTCGGCGGTAAACACGGCGGTACGACCACCCGACTTCATCATGACTACCTGGTGGTGCCCGGTATGTCCTCCCGACCGGCGAAGGCGAACGCCCGGCATCACCTCCACGTCATCGTCGACGAGGTCGAGCACGCCGGCATCGGCAAGCGGCACGAAATTCTCCTCCAAGTAACTGGCGCGATTTCTCTCATGTGGATGCGTCGCATCGTCCCACTCGCCGCGATGGACAACATAGCGCGCGCGAGGAAAACGCGGCACGAGGCGGCCGTCGGCCGCGCGCGCGGTAAACCCGCCAACGTGATCGAAGTGAAGGTGGCTGGCGATCGCGATATCGATGTCCTCGGCAGCGAGGCCGGCCTCGCGCAGCGAGTGATCGAGATGGTATTCGCGCTCCAGGCCGTAAATGTCGCCGCTCTTGGCATCCATCTTGTCGCCGCACCCCGCATCGATAATCAGGGTCTTTTCGCCGCGAACGACGAGCGGCCGCAAGCCGAGCGTGATGCGATTGCGATCGTCAGGCGGCAACCGTTTTTCCCACAGCGTGCGAGGGACGACACCAAACATTGCGCCGCCGTCGAGACGGAAGAAGCCGTCCGACAGAGTAACGAGCTCGAGATCGCCGAGAGCAAGCCGAGTGGGTGTTTTGAAGCGCGGCGTGGCCATAGCCGGGGGCGACGGGGGGAACGCCGCGCCACCATTCTGCTTGAGCTCCACCAGCACACCGTGCGCGGAGGACGGATGAACGAAGGCAACCAACGCGCCTTCGGCGCCGGCGCGTGGTTGTTCATCGACGAGCCGCACGCCTTTGGCTTTGAGCTGCGCCAACGCCGCGTAGATGTCTTCGACTCGCAGCGTGATGTGATGAATGCCGGGCCCGCGCTTCTCGATGTACTTCGCGATCGCGGAGTCCGGTGCCGTCGCCTCGAGCAGCTCCAGCGCCGGCTCGCCAACCGGGATGAACTGCGCGCGGACGCGCTGTGACGCGACCTCCTCGGGCGCTTCGACGTGCAGCCCCAGCGCGTCGCGGTAGAACGCCAACGCTTCCTTCAGATCCTTGACCGCGATACCGATGTGATCGAGCCGCGCTTTCAACGGTGTGCCTTTGTCCGCGCCAATGTGCGGCCGAGGATTTCGGCCGCGGCGGAATAGGGATCGAGGGTGCGACTCGCGATACGCGACAAGATCGCGTCGAATTCGCCCGGCGCAAGCACCTCGTCCTCGAGGTGTTGAAGAAACCGGTGTGTGAGCAGCTCGCGCAGCCTGAACTCGCTGCGCGCGCGCACGCGGCGCGCGCGCGCGGGTTCGGTGTGGACGCGAAAACGCTCGATCGCGGCCCAGAGCTCTGGCACGCCATGGCCGGTGGTGGCACTCGTCTTCACAATCGGCGGCCGCCACTCGCCTTCGGCGAACGACTGCAGCGCGAGAGTCGATTCAACGGCCGTGACCATCCGATCGGCGCCTTCGCGATCCGCTTTGTTGATGACGAAGATGTCGGCTATTTCCATGATGCCGGCTTTGAGCGCCTGTACATCGTCGCCCGTTCCCGGCACGAGCATCAACACCGATACGTCCGCAGTGCGCACGATATCGACTTCGTCCTGCCCGACGCCGACGGTTTCGATGATCACCACTGACTTGCCGGCCGCATCGAGCACGAGCGCCGCGTCGGTTGTGGCCGGCGCCAGGCCGCCAAGATGCCCGCGCGTGGCCATGCTGCGGATGAACACGCCGGGATCGGCGGCATGCGTTTGCATCCGCAGGCGATCGCCAAGAATGGCGCCGCCGGTGAACGGACTGGTCGGGTCAACGGCGATCACGCCGACCGATTGGCCGTGGGTGCGAACCTCGGTGGTGAGCCGATCGACCAGCGTGCTCTTGCCGGCGCCGGGCGGACCGGTGACACCAACCAGAAAGGCGCGGCCGGTCTGCGGGAAAATGGCGCGGACCACATCGGCGGCAAGCGGCGCTTCGTCTTCGATGAGGGAAATCGCGCGGGCGATGGCGCGCGGGTCGCCGGTCAGCACGCGATCGGCGAGAGCAGGGCGGGTCACGCCGCGGTACCAGCTCCACTTCCCACGCGCGCAGGCGCGGCCACAGCGGGTTGATCGGCGGCGAGCAGCTGGCGCGCGATGACGAGCCGCTGCACTTCGCTGGTGCCTTCCCCGATGGTTGTGAGCTTGACGTCACGGAAGAACTTCTCCGCCGGATAATCCTTGACGAAGCCGTAGCCGCCGTGAATCTGCACGCCGTCTTCCGACGCGCGCACCGCAATCTCGCTCGCATACAGCTTCGCCATCGACGACTCGAGCGTCATCCGTTGACCGCGATCCTTCATCCACGCGGCGCGATACGTGAGCAGCCGAGCGGCCTCGATCCGCATCGCGTTGTCCACGAGCTTCCAGCGGATCGATTGAAAGGTGCCGATCGGACGGCCGAACTGCTTACGCTGAAAGGCATACGAGCGCGCCGCCTCATACGCCCCCTGCGCCAGACCCACGGCGAGCGCCGCGATTCCGATTCGGCCGGCGTCGAGAACCCGCAACGTCTGGATGAAACCCTGGCCCTCATCGCCAATCAATTGCGACGCGGGCACGCAGCAGCTGGTGAGAATCACTTCGCTCGTCTCGCTCGCGCGCATGCCCAGCTTGTCCTCTTTCCTGCCGGCGACGAGACCAGGCGTGCCGCGCACGATCACGAACGCGGAGATTCCCTTGCTGCCTTTGGTTTTGTCGGTGACCGCCATCACGACCATGATGTCGGACGACTGGCCGTGGGTAATGAAGGCCTTGCTGCCGTTGAGGACCCACTGATTGCCGTCGCGCACGGCAGTGGTGCGCATTGCCGCCGCATCGCTTCCCGAGCCGGGCTCGGTCAATCCCCAGGCGGCGAGTTTTTCACCCTTCGCGAGCGGGGCCAGGAACGTCGCCTTCTGTTCCGCGTTGCCGAACATCGATATGTGAGCCGCCCCGAGCCCGTTGTGCGCTGCTACCGACAGCGCCACGCTCGGGTCCACGCGCGCGAGCTCCTCGATGCAAATGCAGTAATCGACCGCCGACATGCCGGAGCCGCCGTACTCCGGCGGGAACTGGATCCCCATCACGCCGAGATCAGCGAGCTGCGAAAACAGCAACCTCGGAAACTGCTGTGCCTCGTCCCACTCGCGAACGTGCGGGCGAATTTCAGTTTCCGCGAATTCGCGAATGGAGCGACGCAAAAGATTCTGTTCGTCGCTTAACTGAAAGTGCATAACTGAAATCTACCACGTCCTTAACCGGGGGTTCCCTCGTGGGTTCCCTACGTGGGTTCCTTACGTGGGTTCCTCACGGAAGTTCACGGAGGTTCCTCACGAAAGTTCTACGGGAAGTTCACGGATGTTCGAGACTGTCGCGAACCTCGTGGAAGGAACGTACGTCAGGAACTCACGTGCACGCACGTGAGGAACGCGTGTAAGGAACCGACGGGAGGAACCCCCGTGGTTCGTGGGTTCGTGAGGCGTGCTTCTTACGCCAGATCCCAGTTCGAGTGAGGCGCTTTGTTGTGGAACAGCCAACCGCGCACGAGCGAAGTGTAACTACGCCACCGGATCCGGTGCCGTTCGTAAAACGGGATCAGCGCGCGCGCGGCACGCGCGGCAGGTTGTAGAACGGCACACCAGGAAAATAATGGTGCTCGAGGTGGAGGTTGGAATGGAGGACCAGAAATTCCTGTCAGTAGTACACGATAACTCGGAAAGGCCCGCGATTGTCGTTCAGCACATCGTCGTTTACGCCCAGATACAACCGTCCTGAGCTTCGTACCTAGTACAAAAGCCGCTGCAACGACCGCAAGCGAGGGACTGTGTTCACGGTGCCTCCGGCTAGGCGCTGAGCCAAGATTACAATAGAACGCATGCGCCGGAGCTTGACGATTTCCATCGTGTTGTGTGTTTTGTTGCTTGCTTGCGCACAAAGCGCATCGGCCGACGTGACCGCCTTCATCGGCATCACGCCGACCCCGGAAAATCACGGGGTCCGCGGTTTTGCGTTGGGGATGGGACTGCTCGTCATCGGCTTCGAGTTCGAGTATGCGAACGCAGGAGAGGACCTGCTCGACGGGTTGCCGTCGCTGCAGACAGGTTCGGGCAATGTCCTGATCCAAACGCCGATCGAAGTGCATGGGATGCAGTTTTACGGCACGACGGGCGGAGGAGTCTACCGCGAGCGACTCGACATTCGGCAGGAGACGCACTTCTCGACGAATCTCGGAGGGGGCGCAAAGATTCGCCTGGCAGGTCCGTTGCGAGTGCGACTGGATTACCGGCTTTTTCGACTCCATGGCGAGCCGCTGAACGACACCTATCAGCGGTTTTATGCCGGGGCCAATCTGTCATTCTGAATCTAGAGATTTCGCGATCTGGAGATCTGGAGCAAACTCGGAGATCTGGAGATCTGGAGCAAATTCGGAGATTTGAAAATCTGGAGATTTACAGTCTGCGGATCTCCAGATTTACTCCACATCTCCAGATCGCCAAGTCTCCAGATTCACTGCTTCTTCGGCAGCGGCGCCACGCTCATATTCGCAAACTCCGTCATCCCCAATTTGCTCGGCGCACCCGCGATCGCGTCGCGGTATTTCGCGAGCATCTCCGCCGAGGCGCCCGCCAGCAACTCGTCGAGGAGCAACGACGGCCGGTAATCGACGCCGGCAACCGTCGGCTGAATCACGTGCACGTAGACCACACTCGCTTTGGGATCGGCAGCCTCGACCGATTTGTAGACGCGCCAGCCCTTCGCGATTTGGCGGTGCTTCTCGTCGCTCGCCTTCGATAGCGCTTCCTGCAGCGCGCGAATCACGTCTTCGTAGTCGGCTGTTTTGTCAGGCTTGACGGTGACCACCAGCAGACCGGCGTCGGCCTTGAAGGTTGCCGACGCGGGATCGATTGAAGGCGGCGGAGCAGCAGGAGACGCGTTGCCCGGCACCTGCGGGCTCGTCGGAGCAGCGGCTTGCAGAAGCAGGAAGAAGAGGAAGTAACGGCTCACGACATGGGGCGAGGCGCGGGCATCACCGACGCCCCGGGGTCAGGCGCGCCCCGGGGCCGTCACCTTACTGCATGCTCATCAAGGTTTGCAGCGACGTGATCGCGCGACCGGCAAACGCGTCCTTGTACTTCGCGAACACTTCCTGCACTTCCACCGGGAAGACTTCCGCGATGAGACGGCTGATATCGTATTCCTGCCCCTTGACGACGGGGCTGATCAGGAAGATGTAGACGGCGTTGCCTTGCGCCGGCTGCGACGACTTGAACACCTTCCAGCCCGCGGCCTGCTGTTTCCGCTCGGCCTTCTCGCTCTTGGCGAGCGCTTCCTTCAACTTGTTGAGGACGGCTTCGAAATCCGCCGTCTTATCGGGCTTGATCAGGATGGTAACGATCGACGCGTCGCCGTCGAGCGTCAACACCGGCGCCTCCGGCTGCGCTGGCGGCTGCGCCGGCTTCGCCGGATCCTGCGCCGGCTTCGCCGGATCCTGCGCCGGCTTCGCCGGATCCTGCGCCTGCGCGACCGAAGCCCCTGTGAGCATTAACGCCGCAACGGCCATTCCCGACAGAATTCCCTGAAACCCTCGAAGCATTGAGCAGCCTCCTTACCGAAAGGTCGTTTACTCTACCGTACTGTCGGTCCAATGAAAACCGCCATGACCTCGTTGGCCAGGAGCATTCCAGACCGCGTGAGCCGTAGTCGCTGACCCGGCTCGTGGACAAGCAGACCCGCGTCGACGTAGCGGGCGAGATCCTGCCCGTAGCGAGCCCAGACGTCGACACCGTAGCGCATCGCGATGGCCGTCAGGTCGAGCCCTTCGCTGACACGCAAACCGGTGAAGAGCGCCTCCTCGAGCCGCTCTTCGCGCGAGAGCACCCGCCGTTCCGCGACCGGTGAGTCGCCGCGCTCAATCCGAAGAACGTACTCCATCGTAGCAGGAACGTTGCGCCATCGCTGACCGTCGCGGGTCGCATGCGCGCCGCATCCAAAGCCGAGCCACTCGCCGTCCTGCCAGTACTTGACGTTGTGCACGGCGCGATGCCCGGGCCGCGCGACGTTCGAAATCTCATACTGCTCGTAGCCGGCGCGATCGAGCCGATCGAGCGCGTCGTCGTACATCGCCGCTGCGTCGTCGTCCGGGGCCTGTGACCAGCCGGCCCGCGCCATGTCCTCACGCAGCGGCGCGTTTGGGTAGAGTTCCAGCAGATACAGCGACGCGTGGTCGGGACCAACGTCGATGAGCGCGTTTACCGAGGTCAGCCAGTCGTCGCGGCGCTGCTGCGGCAACCACATCATCAGGTCGAGACTGACGTTGTCGTAGCCGGCCTGGCGTGCGGCCCGAAACGCGCCGCGCGCTGAATCCGCCGTGTGCAACCGCCCCAGGCGGCGCAGTTCCTCGTCCCGAAACGATTGGACACCGAAACTCACTCGGTTGACACCCGCCTCGCGATATTTTTCCAGCGTCTCAACCGTGACCGATTCCGGGTTTGCCTCGAGCGTCACCTCGGTGGGGGTGAAGGAGAAGCTTTCACGGCACGCGTTGATGAGGCGCCCGACCTCGTCGGCGGTGAGCAGGGACGGCGTGCCGCCGCCGAAATACACGGTGTCGGTGGGCGTCGCGGGCTCCGCCGCTCGCCGAATCTCGCGTTCGAGCGCCGCTACGTAACGCTCCTTGAGCGCTTGGTCGAGCAGCCCCCGGTTGAAGTTGCAGTAGTTGCAAATGGCAGAACAGAAAGGAATGTGAAGGTAGAGACCTAACACCTGAGATTTGGTGATTGCAGATTGAAAGATTGCAGATTTGATTTCGGATTGTAGGCGTCATCCAACGATCAATCTGCAATCTTCAATCGCAAATCGATGATTACGAAGATCCGCCTTTCCCCCCACTCCACTTCAGGTCAACAGCCCCTTTGTTGCGCAGTTGCGCGCGAACCTGGCCGCGCGATTTCCCCGGGAGGCCGCCTTTCTTGATGTTATCAGGCGGTGCCGGCCATTGGCCCGACTCTGCCGCTGCGGTGTGCCGCTCCGGATCGCGGATATCGCTGGCTTGAATCTCGATCCAATCGCACATCTCGAGTAGCCGCGAGCGCGTCCGCGCGCCGATTTGAAACATGAAGGAATTTGGATCGTCGCTCTCCATCGGATCGTGGAGATTGCTCGTGAGAATGGTCGGCCGACGCGTGTTGTAGCGCGAGTTGATGACGAGGCCCAGCGTTTCCTGCACCCACTCGGATGTCTTTTCGGTGCCGAGATCGTCGAGGACGAGGATGTCAGCGTTGATGATCGGCTTCAGGATGCCCATCTCCGTCTCATCCACGCGCATGTTGTAGGTATTGCGCACCTGGCGCAGCAGGTCTGGCGTTTCAAAGAAGAAGCCCTTCGCCCCGGATTTGCGGATCACGGCTTTGAGCGTGGCGACCGCGAGATGCGTTTTGCCGACGCCGAACGGTCCGTAAAACAGCAATCCTTTGTCGACCACCGGGAACATCTCCACGAACTGTCTGGCCTTCTTGAGAGCGACGCGTTGCGAATCGGTATCGGGCAGGTACATGTCGAGTTCGGTGCGCGCAAACCGCTGCGGAATACGCGCGGCTTCGAGCAACCGATCGATGAGCGTGTCGCGCCAGCATTCGCATCGCACCACGCGTTCGACACCGTTGTCCTCGATCGATCGCCAGCGAGTGTCGTTACAGATCGGGCAAGGCATGAGCGTGGGAGGTGGATCTTAGCAGAACACGCGACCAGTGAATCTGGAGGGTTGTGATTTGGCGAATCACCAAATCAACTCCCAATCTCCAGAGCTCGAAATCTCCAGATTCAGGAACTCTTTTTCTTCGCCCGTTCGCCCTTCGCTTCATCGCTGATCGCCGACTGTGCCGCTGGTGTCGCGCGCACCAGATCGGTGGGTGACGACTTGACGAGCGCGGTGCCGAGGCGCTGCTCCCAGTCGTCGATGCCGCGCGCGAGCTCGCGCTTGACGTATTCCATGAACTCGTTCACCTCGCCCTGCATGCGCTCCATCTTGCGCCGCATGTTGAGGATGATCTCGACGCCCGCCAGATTGACGCCGAGATCGCGCGTGAGCGACAAGATCGTCTCGAGCTGTTCGAGATCCTCTTCCGAATAAAGACGCGTGTTGCCGTCGGTGCGCGAGGGCGCCAGCAACCCTTCGCGTTCGTACAGCCGCAGCGTTTGCGGGTGGATGTTGTACTTCTGCGCCACCGCGCTGATCATGTAGTACGCCTTGCCGGTCTTTTTCGCCATACAGCCCGCCTGCGCTCGCTAGATATGCCTCGAGCTGTCGCGCTTCGACGAGTGGGCGGCTGTCCCGCGCTCCGTCGAGGAACGGCCAGGCAGGCCTTTACCGTTTGCTCTCAGTTCGTCGCTGTTTGTTGTCCGTGCTTCGTTCCTCGCGCCTACGTCCTCGTTCTTCGTTCTTAGCTCTTCGTTCTTGGTTCTTAGTTCCTCACCGAGCATGTCGTGCCTGACGTTTTCACCATTGATGCGACCAAACTCTTGCAGCAGTTCCTTCGATCGCTCGTCAAGCACACGCGGGAGCACAATGCGGACTTCCACGACGAGATCGCCAGGCGCATGTCCCTTCGGCGAGGGCATGCCGCGCTCGCGCAGACGGAACCGTTGACCGGATTGCGTACTAGGCGGCACCCGCAGTCGTAGGGGACCGTCTGGCGTCGGAATCTCGACCCGCGTACCGAGTGCCGCTTCGTGAATCGCGATAGGCACGACCATATGAATGTCGTCGTCAACGCGTTGATAAATGTTGTGAGGCATGACCTGCACGTCGATGTACAAGTCGCCCGGCTGACCGCCGCGAACGCCCGCGTGCCCCTTGCCGGCGACGCGCACGCGCGAGCCATCACCCACCCCTGGAGGAATGCGCACATTAATCGATTCGACGCGCGTTTCAACGCCTTGGCCGTGACAGTGGTCGCAAGTGAGCTGGCGCAGCCGTCCGGTGCCACCGCAGTGCCGGCAGTTTTTCGAGAACACCATGTGGCCGCGGACTGAGCGCACGACCCCGGAGCCCTCGCACGCGACGCACCGCGATTCGACCGTGCGATGGAACCCGCTGCCGGCACAAGATCGACACGCTTCCTGGCGGCTCACGGTCACGGGCCACTGCACGCCGGTCCACGCTTGCTCGAACGCGAGGGTGACCTTGAGATGAAGATCGGCGCCGGCCTCGGCCGAGTCGCTGCGGCCGCGGCCGCCGCGCCGCACAAAGACGTCCTCGAACAGGTCGCCGAACGTGGTGGCGCGCTCGCCGGGAGTCGACGCGGAAAAATCAAACCCCGCGAAGCCATACGCCGGCGCGTCGTCTTGCTGGCGCGTGACGCTGCCCGAGTCGTAGCGCCGGCGCCGATCGGGGTCGATGAGGGTTTCGTACGCTTCGAGTATCTGGCGGAAACGGGCAGCCGCCTCGCGGTCGCCTGGGTTGATGTCCGGGTGGTATCGGCGCGCAAGACGACGATACGCCCGCTTGATGTCGCCGGGCGTTGCGCCACGCTGCACGCCGAGAATGATGTAGAGGTCCATGACTGGAATTTGTTCCAGTTCCCGCCTTCGCTCGCTGCACTTGTTCCCCGCTTCGGCGGGGCAAGCCCGCCTTCCGCTCGCTCAACTCTCCTCGAGCGTCGGCCGGGCAGGCTTTTCGTTCGTGAGTGTCAGTTCTCAGTTCACTTTTTCTCTTCATCAACGACTTCGGCGTCGATGACGTCTCCCGTGCTCGACTGACCGCCGCTCGTCTGCCCCTGGCCGGCGCCTGCTTCGGATGCACCACCAGGTGTCGGGCCGCCGCCCTGCTGCTGTTGGCGATAGAGTGACTCGGCTGCGCGGTGCTGTGCCGACATCAACGCCTCCATGGCGCGGTTCATCGCGGCCGTATCGTTGCTCTCGATCGCTTTCTTCACGTCAGCGATCGCCGACTCGATCGCGCCGCGATCGGCGCTGGAAAGTTTGTCACCGGTGTCGTGCAACATGCGCTCGGCGGTGTAGACCGATTGATCGGCCTTATTGCGCGCTTCGATCTCTTCACGCCGCTTTTTGTCGTCCTCGGCGTGCGATTCCGCCTCGCGCATCATGCGATCGACTTCGTCCTTGCTGAGACCGGACGAGGCCGTGATCGTGATCTTCTGCTCTTTCTGAGTACCGAGGTCTTTGGCCGAGACATTGACGATGCCGTTGGCATCGATGTCGAAGGTCACGTCGATCTGCGGCACGCCGCGCGGCGCGGGCGGCAAACCGACCAGGTGAAAGCGCCCGAGCGTGCGGTTGTCGCGCGCGAGCGGACGCTCGCCCTGCAGCACGTGCACTTCGACGCTCGTTTGACTGTCCGCCGCCGTGGAAAACACCTCACTCTTACGCGTCGGGATGGTCGTATTTCGCGGGATAAGGGTCGTCATCACGCCGCCGAGCGTTTCGATGCCGAGCGACAGCGGCGTCACGTCGAGGAGCAGCAGATCTTTCACTTCGCCGCCGAGCACGCCGGCCTGAATGGCGGCACCGACGGCGACGACCTCGTCCGGGTTGACGCCTTTGTGCGGTTCCTTCTTGAACAGATCCTTGACGATCGCCTGGACCCGCGGGATGCGCGTGGAGCCGCCGACGAGCACGACCTCGTCGATCTTGGATGCGTCGATGCCCGCGTCGCTCAGCGCCTGCTTCGTTGGACCAACCGTCTTCTGCAAAAGATCTTCGATCAGCGACTCGAGCTTGGCGCGCGTGAGCTTCATCGCGAGATGTTTGGGCCCGCTCGCATCCGCTGTGATGAACGGCAGATTGATCTCCGTCTCCATCACGGACGACAGCTCCATCTTGGCTTTCTCAGCCGCCTCGCGCAGCCGCTGCAGCGCCATGCGGTCCTTGCTCAAGTCGATGCCGTCGCTCTTGCGGAATTCCGACGTGATCCACTCGATGATGCGTTGATCGAGGTTGTCGCCGCCGAGATGGGTGTCGCCGTGGGTCGATTTCACTTCAACAACGCCCTCGCCAACCTCCAGTATCGAGATGTCGAAGGTGCCGCCGCCAAAGTCGTAGACCGCGATAGTCTCGTCTTTCTTCTTGTCGAGACCGTAGGCGAGCGCGGCAGCCGTCGGCTCGTTGACGATGCGCATCACTTCGAGCCCTGCGATTTGCCCGGCTTCCTTCGTCGCCTGGCGCTGCGCGTCATTGAAGTAGGCGGGCACCGTAATCACGGCTTTCGTGACCGGCTGTCCGAGATAATCCTCAGCCGCTTGCTTGAGCTTTTGGAGGATCATGGCGGAAATCTGCGGCGGCGCGTACTCGGTTCCACCCGCTTTGACGCGCACATCGCCGTTTGATGCGCGCACCACTTCGTAGGGGACCATTTTCATTTCCTCGCTCACTTCATCGAAGCGGCGACCCATGAAGCGTTTGATGGAGAAGATGGTGTTTTCAGGATTGGTGACGGCCTGGCGCTTGGCAACCTGACCGACGAGACGCTCGCCCGTTTTGCTGAAGGCGACAACGGAGGGTGTAAGACGGCTGCCCTCGGCGTTTTGGATGACCGTGGGCTGATCGCCCTCCATCACAGCGACGACGGAGTTGGTGGTGCCCAGGTCCATGCCGATGATTTTGCTCATGGTCGTAGTATGAAATCTGAGTGAGGTCTTGTCAAAGTCTGCGGGACGCCCACGCTCGCCCCTACCTTTGTCCACGGGGGGAAGCCGGAGACGTGGCTATACTGAGAGTTGCCAGTCGCTCAAGGGGTCGCTCATGTCCAGGCCACGCACGTCGCTGGGTACCGCAGCACTCGTCTACTGCCTGGCTGCCCTTCCCGCAGCCGCTCAAGACATGCCCCTCGCGTCGGCGGCGCCACCACCGGCGAATCTGACCTTCGTCGACGGCAGCGTTGACCTCGTACATGAGGGAGCCGCCGAGCGCGCGACCGCTGGCGTCATGCTCGGCGATGGCGATCTCGTCCGAACCGCCAACGGCCGTGCGGAAATCGTGTTCGCCGACGGCACACTCCTCCATCTCGATCACGACACGGGACTTGAAATCCTTTCCCCGGTGCGTATGCGTCTGAGCGGCGGCCGCCTGATGCTGCGTGTCTCGGCTGCGGCAACCACGCCTTACGCGATCGACACGCGGGCAGCGGCGGTGCGCTTGGAGCCGCGAGGCGAATACGGACTCAGCGCCGACGGTCGTTTCGAACGTCTCGAACTCACGGTCACGCGCGGTGTGGCAGAGCTCGACGACGGCAACGCACGCACGGTTGTGCGCGGCGGCGAAATGGTCACTATCCTCGGCGCCGGCGGACGTCCGTTGCTGCAGGCCTTCAACTCTGCGCGCTGGGACGCGTTCGAGCTGTGGTCGAACGATCGCACCAACGGATTCTCCGCCGCCACGTCCGCGCCGCTTCTGCCCTCGGAACTGCGTCCGTACGGCAATGTGCTCGATAACTACGGCCGTTGGGACTACATCTCGCCCTACGGAAACGTGTGGTTCCCTGCTGTCGGCGTGAACTGGCGCCCCTACTACACGGGATCGTGGAGGCTCACGCGCTACGGCTGGACGTGGATCGGCCATGACCCGTGGGCGTGGCCCACACATCACTTCGGCCGCTGGGGCTTTACCGGAGCGTCCTGGTTCTGGATTCCAAATCGAGTGTGGGGACCAGCGTGGGTCAGCTGGTCCTTCGTCCCCGGATTTGTGAGCTGGTGCCCGCTCGGATTTGACGGAAGACCTGTGCTCGCATTCGGCGGACGCCCCGGCGATCATCCCGCGTACTGGCCTCGACACGATCCGTGGCGCGCATGGACCGTCGTCCCGCGCGATTCGTTTGGCAGCCGCGGGGCGGTGCGCACGCACGCGATTGATCCGGGTCGTTTGCCGGAAGAAACCCGGCGCGCAATGACGACGTTTGCGGTGCCGCGGGCCGCGGCGGCGTTGTCTGCCGGGAGCGGCAACGTTCGACTGACGCCGGTCGGCCCCGGTGGTGGCGCGATTCCGCCGGGTGCTGTTGTGCCGCAACTGCCGGGGACGACCAGGCGCGACAACAATCCGTATCCTCAGGAGTATCGTCCGCGCGGCAACGTACGCAATCCGAATGCACCACCGGCAGGAGGTGCGCAAGGGGGCACCATGCCCGCGCAGGGCATCACGACGCCGACACGGACCTACCAACCGCCGCCTGCGTATCGCGCACCACGCGCCTATGACGTACCGCCGGAATATCAGCCACCGCCCAACTACGCCATGCCCCGGCGTGACTACGGCAGCGAGGCACGGCGAGCACCTGCGGCGCGCGACAGCGATCGCACCGCTGTGCCGCCTGCGTATGCGCCGCGTCCGGAATCGTCTCGCCCACAGCGGCAGGACTCGTCGAACGACGGCGGCCGGCAACCGTCCGGGAATGTCGCGGTGCCGCGGGGCTCGAGCGACTCTGCGCAGTCACCTTCCGCGACACGCGACGCGGGCCGGCCCGCGGCGGCCGCCGGCGGCTCCGGCGGAGCGCGCCGCCGTCCGCAATAACCCTTGGCGCGACCTACTCGGCCACGGCCCACCAAAGCCGGCGACGAATCTCCGCCGCCGCAGCAGTCTCGGCGCTACGTCATCAAAATCGCGCGGCAAGCCGGTCTTGCCGCGCTGTTCATCGTCGCGGCGCTCCTCGGGACCTTGAGCGGCGTGTTGTTTGGGTACGCCGACGATCTGCCGCAAATCTCCGCGCTTGACGACTACCAGCCAAACACCATTACGCGCGTGCTGGGACGGGATGGCGCCGTCTTCGGCGAGTTCGCCACTGAAAGGCGAGTGGTCATTGGTTACACGGACATCCCAGTGCGCCTGCGGCAGGCGATTCTCGCCGCAGAAGACGCGCAGTTCTTCGAACATGTCGGGCTGAGCGTGCAGCGCATCGTCCTCACGCTGTTGCACGACGTCATGGAACGCCGGCTCGCCGCGGGCGCGAGCACGTTGACGCAGCAGCTCACGCGCAAGCTGTTCCTCACGGACGAAAAGACGTGGGAACGAAAAGTGAAGGAAGCGCTTCTCGCGATTCAGATCGAAAAGCGCTACACCAAGGAAGAGATCTTCACCTTCTACTGCAATCAGATGTACTTCGGGCACGGCGCGTACGGTGTCGAGGCCGCATCGCAGCTGTATTTCAAGAAGCCGGCAAAGGACCTCGCGCTCGAGGAAGCCGCACTCATCGCCGGCATCCTGCAAGGCAACGTTCGGCAAAGCCCGTTCGTCAATCCCGAGGCAGCGCGCCGACGCCGCAATTACGCCCTCGAGCGGATGGCGGAAGAAGGCTTCATTTCGCGCCAAGAAGCGCAAGCTGCTCAGCAGAAGCCGATCGTGACGCGCGGCGAGCCAGGACAGGAGTCGACCATCGCACCGTACTACCTCGAGGAAGTACGGAAGTACGTTGAAGCCAAGTACGGCGCGAAAGCGCTTTACGAAAGCGGACTGACGGTGCGGACGTCCCTCGACCCCGAACTCCAGAAGGTCGCCAACGTGGCGCTCGACCACGGGCTTCGCCAGATCTCACATCGCCGCGGCGGCTGGCGCAAGCCGTCGCGCAATGTGTTGACGGAAGGGCACAGGATTGAAGTCTTCAAGCACGATCGGTGGAGCCGGCCGATCGTCGCCGGGGACGTCGTGCCGGCTGTGGTCACGAGCGTGGACTCGCGCGACAGCAAGGCGGCGGCCGCACGCGTGCGGTTTGGCCGCTATACCGCAGAGCTCACCAAGGCAAGTTATCAGTGGACGCGGCGCGCCCATTCTGCGGACCTCGTGCAGACCGGAGACCTGGTCGAGGTGCAGATCAACAAAATCGACGACGCGGCCGGCACGGCGACGGTCAGCCTCGAACAGCCGCCCCTCCTCGATGGCGCGCTCGTCGCGCTCGACAATCGCACCGGACAAATCCTCGCGATGGTGGGCGGCTTCAGTTTCGGCCGCAGCAAGTTCAATCGCGCGACGCAGGCTTATCGTCAGATGGGATCGACGTTCAAGCCGTTGTTGTACACCGCGGCGATCGATCGGGGCCTGACGCCGTCCACGATGCTGGTAGATACCCCCGCCGCGTTCAACGCGGGCGAAGGACAGCCGCCATACACGCCGCGCAACTACGATGGCCGCTACGTCGGTCCCTTGACGCTGCGCGCGGCAATCGAGCAGTCGCGCAATATCCCCGCGGTGCGGGTCATGGAGATGCTGGGACCGCGCCAGGTCGTCACCTATGCCAAGCGGTTCGGCTTCCCCGAAGACTTTCCGCCGTATCTCTCAACGGCGCTCGGCGCCGCGGAAGCGACTCTGCTCGAAGTCACGAGCGCGTTTTCTGCGTTTCCCAATCGCGGCATCCGATTGCAGCCTTATCAGGTGATCTCCGTGGTCGATCGCGCCGGCAATCTGCTCGAGGATCACCGCCCGGTTCCGCGCGATGCGATTCGCGCCGATACGGCATTCGTCATGACTAATCTGTTGCGCGGCGTTGTGCTGCGCGGCACGGCGGCCAACGCCGCGTCGCTCGACTGGCCGCTCGCGGGGAAAACAGGAACGGTCGACGACTACACCGATGCCTGGTTCGTCGGCTTCGATCCGAACATCACCGTTGGCGTGTGGGTCGGTTACGACGAAAAGAAATCGATCGGTCCGGGCGAAACCGGCGCCACGGCAGCGCTGCCGATCTGGATCGAGTTCATGAAGGCGTACATCGAATCACGAGGCGACCGCAAAAACCCGCCGACCTTCGAGCCGCCGGGGAACATCGTCTTCATTCCGGTAAGTCGCGAAAATGGAGAACCTGTGGACGAAGGTGAGGGCGGGATCACTGAAGCGTTTATCTCGGGGACGCAACCTGCCAGGCAATCGTCACAGTGATGCCGTGTAAGTGAGATTGCAGATTTTGAGATTGGCGATTGCAGATTGATTGGAAGATTTTGCGACTGGCACGTCCGCGATTGGAAGTAAGTTGTTGATTTAGTTGAACCGCTAGCCGGGCACGTGGGATGCACCAGAGCATCCACATGAATCCCCAACAGCTCAAAGACCGCACCAAACGATTCGCCGTCGACGTCATCAGCTTTTGTCGTGAACTGCCAACGACACTCGAACGCCCGCCGTTGCGGTTCGCAACTACTCGATTCCGCCACGTCCCTCGCCGCCAATTACCGAGCCGCCTGTCGGGGCCGTTCACGCGCTGAATTCGTTTCCAACTTAGGCATCGTCGTCGAAGAAGCGGACGAGTCGCTGTTTTGGCTCGAATTGATGGTGGAAGCCGGCATCACCTCAAAGGCGCGGGTTGAGAAGTTGATGAAGGAAGCTGACGAACTAACCGCGATCTTCGTCGCGTCGCGGAACACCGCCACAGGACATTGAGATTGCGGATCTAAGGATTGCAGATTGCAGATTGCAATTGCAGATTGCATTGGAGGCTTTCGATCCTCAAATCCCGCAATTCAATCTGCAATCTCCAATCTCAAATCTGCACTTACACGTCCTCATCCCCCGTCCCCGTTCCCAACGTCCCTGACGCCTTTTGCATCAAGTACGTCTTGACGAACGCGTCAATATCCCCGTCCAGTACGCGATTGACGTCACCGACCTGCATCTTGGTGCGGTGGTCTTTGATCATCTGGTACGGCTGCAGCACATAGCTTCGAATTTGACTTCCAAACGCGATGTCTTTCTTGGCGCCACCGATCTGTTCGAGCTTTGCCTGCTGCTCCTTCTGCCTTTGATCGTACAGCTTCGCCTTCAGCACCTTCATCGCGACGTCGCGGTTTTTGTGCTGCGAGCGCTCGTTCTGACAGGAGACGACGATGCCTGTTGGCAGGTGCGTGATGCGCACCGCTGAATCGGTGACGTTGACGTGCTGTCCGCCGGCACCGCTCGAGCGATAGGTGTCGATGCGGAGATCCTTCTCAGGAATCTCGATGTCAACATCTTCTTCGAGCTCGGGCCACACGTACACCGAGGCAAACGAGGTATGACGACGGGCGGCTTGATCGAACGGTGAGATTCGCACCAGGCGGTGCACGCCGGCTTCGGCCGACATCAGGCCGAACGCGTGTTCGCCGCTGAGCGTGATGGTGGCGCTCTTGATGCCGGCCTCGTCCCCTGGCTGGTAATCGAGCACTTCACGCTTCAATCCGCGGCGCTCCGCCCACTTCAAATACATGCGGAGCAGCATTTCGGCCCAGTCCTGCGATTCGGTGCCGCCGGCTCCGGGATGGATGGTGACGATGGCGTTGGCGCGATCGTGCTCGCCGCCGAGCATCTTCTTGATTTCGGCGCTTTCCACTTCGCCTTCGAGCGTGTCCAACGACCGCTCGAGATCGACGGCGACGTCCTCGCCCTGTTCAGCCCACTCGAGCAGCACACCGAGATCGTCGATCTTGCGCGCGAGCGAATCGCGCAGCTCGAGATCGTCGGTAATGCGGCGCCGGCGCTGAAGCGCCTTTTGCGCTTCCGCCTGGTCTTTCCAGAAATCAGCGGCGGAGATGCGGGCTTCGAGTTCGGTCAGCTCCGTCGGCGAGTGGGAGGAGTCAAAGATAGCTCCGCAGTTCTTTAGCACGCTGCAACAGACCTTCGGAGCGGCGAATCAGATCATCCAATACGAGAGACACGAAACCTCCGGAATTGCCATGGCGCCGCGGCCAGCGCCATCAGCGTCAGCAACGCCGCGCACTGCGGCGCGACGTCCCCAATTGTGGCATACACCGTGCGCTCCTGCAGGAACCGCACCTGGCCAACGAGCACCGCGGTCTCGAACAGATTCGTTTTGGCGAGTACGCGTCCGTACGGATCGACGATGCCGCTGATCCCGGTATTTGCCGCGCGCGCGAGGTAGCGGCCCTGTTCAATCGCGCGCATGGCCGCGAGCTCGAAGTGCTGATACGGCGCCGACGTCGTCCCATACCACGCGTCGTTGGTGATCGTCGTCAACAACTCACTGCCGGCCTGCACGGTTTTGCGCATCAGATCCGGATACACCACTTCGTAGCAAATCGCCGTGCCAATCATGTGTCCGAGCACCGGCAGCATGGTGACGGTGTGGCCGGGTGAGAAGTCCGATACGGCCTCGACGAGCGGGCCGACAAAAAAGAGCACGTCCTTGAACGGCACGTATTCGCCGAACGGCACGAGGTACATCTTTCGATACACAGCGGCGGTCGCGCCGGCAGGATCGAGCATGAACGCCGAGTTGTAGTAGCGCTCCTGACTGCCGCGTTCGATCTGATCGGACCCGAACAGCAGGGGGACGCCCAGCTCGCGCACAAGCGTTCGCAAGCGCTCCTCGCCGATCGGATCCTCTTCGAAGTAGAACGGCGTCGCCGATTCGGGCCACATCACGAACTGGGCGCCCTCGGCGACCGCCTGACGCGTCATCCTGACGTAGCGACCGAAGATCGCCGCGGCGCTGCCCCGCTTCCACTTCTCTTCCTGCGGGATGTTGGCCTGAATCAGTCCAACGCGTGTTTCCGAGCCGCTGCGCACCAGATGCCCTTCGTTCATCCGCGCCGAGCCCCACAGCGAAGGACCTGTCACGATCACGAGCGCGGCGACAGCAGCCGAGATGCGCGTGCGGCCGGTCGAAATCGCTGCGAGCGCGACGCACGCATGAAGCGTCGCAAGGAGCCACGACAAACCGTACACGCCGACGAGACTCGCAACCTGCGCCAACGGCAACAGCGTGACCACCGCGTTGCCCAAGGGGATCCACGGAAAACCGCCAAAGAGATTGCCGCGCAGGTATTCCGTGGCAACCCATGCCGTCGGCGCCAGCATCAGACCCGTCGCGCCAAACCGCCGGATGATCACGCCGCTCGCCGCCCCGGCGAGCGCCACGAACAGCGCGAGGTAAAAGGCGAGAATCGCTGCGACGATGACGCCGAGGATTGGCGGTAAGCCGCCATAAGTTGTCACGGTGCCGCCGGTCCAGTACACGGTGCCACCGAAGTAGACAAGGCCAGTGATCAAGCCGAGTAGAAATCCCTGTCGCGCAGGGACGCCCTTGCACTGGCGCCCTGCGAGGGCGACAAACAGGGGCGTCAGAGCGATGAAGCCCACTGCGGGATGGCCGTAGCGCGGGAACGAGAGCGCGAGCAGCGCACCCGAGAGGAGAGCTAGCGAACGATCCAGGGCTTGAACTGCTCTTCTTTTTGCAGCTTCGCCGCAATCGATTCGGCTTCGCGACGGTCCTTGAACTTGCCCACGCGCACGCGGAACACGGCGGGTGCGCCAGCATCAGGGTTCATGACGTAGGCGGGATACCCCTTGCCGGTGAGTCCGCGGGCAACCGAATCGGCTTCCGCGCGTTGACGCAGCGCAGCCACTTGGATGGCAAAGCCGCCGCCCGCCGGTTCGGCGGCGCGCGCTGCCGCCGCGTTCGTCGCCGCCGCACGGGCCGCCGGAACCGGGGCCGGCGTCGTGATTTTCGCAGGGGTTGGTGGTTGAGTCCGAGCGGTCGGCGCCGCTGCTGGAGCGGAATCCGGCGCGCGAAGCTTCTCGCGAGCAGGTTCGCTCCCGGCGAGCCGGCTTGGATAGCTCAAATCTTCGTTGGCCGTACTTGGCGTACCCGACGGTGGCCCCGCGGGAACCACCGCATCTGCGGTGGCGCCGCTGGTGGCGGCTGGAGGCGTCGCGAGCGCGTCGACGGCACCGCGTTCGGCGCGAACGCCGCGCCCGACCAGGACGCCACAGAGAAAGATGACGACCGAGACGACGACCACTGCCATGAAGAGAAAAAAAAGCTGCTTCCCGTTCAGCTGGATCTCGCGAAAGGCTTCGTCTGTGGTCGTGGTGGCCATGCGATCTGGCTAACCCCCTGAGTTGTCACATTTTAGCACGCGCAATGCGTTCCCGGAGCGCTTGCGCGTCGGTAGACGACGGATTTAGGGCGAGCGCCCGGTCGACTTCAACGCGGGCGGCCACGAGGTCCTTGGTCTGAAAGTAGGCCTCTGCGAGCGCGAGGTGCGCGGCCACGGATTCCTCGCTCCACAACGCGATTTTGAGTTCCTGTACTGCTTCGGCCGTGCGTCCACCGCGGAGATAAATGCGTCCGAGCAGCACATGCGCCTCGGCGAGATAGGGCGACAGGAACAACGCACGCCGCAACGCCTGCTCCGCTTCGCGGTCGGCCTCGCGAAGAAACGCGCGGCGTCCGGCATCCAAGTGAAACGCGGCCAGCTCGGCCTGATCGCGCTGACCACTTGCGGTGATGATTGATTCGACCCGCCTACCGCCGCGAGCGAGCCGGTCTTTCAATCGCTCGAGCCCTTTCGGCACACCCTCGACCCCGCCGGTTGCACGCTTGTCCCAGTCCGCATAACTCGATGACAAACGGCGCGCCAACTCCTTCTCGCGCGCGGCTTCGGCGCTGGCGCCCGTTTGCTGCAGCGCCGCGCCGAGAACGTAGTGCGCATCGCCATCAGCGGGATCGCGACGGACCGCTTCTCGAAGCCAGTAAATCGCCGCCGGGGGATCGCGATCGAGCCAATAGGCGTATCCGAGATTGAAGAAGTAATCGGGATCGTTGCTGTCGATCTGCGCCGCTTGATTGAAGTAATAGGTTGGTTTGCCTGTTTGAGGGGTGCTGCCGCGCACAAGCTGTACGACACCGATGGCATTGAGCACTTCCGGCGCGCGGGTCTCGCTCGCCAACGCCTTTAATCCATCGAACGCCTGATCGTAGCGCTTGAGATCGATCTGCGAGAGCGCAGCGAGGTATCGCGCCTGATGCCCGTAGCGACTGGATGCAGCCGACGTGGCTGCGTCGAGCGCCTTGAGGTGATCACCGAGATCGGTGAGCGCCTGCCAGAGCGCAATCTGTACGCGCTCATCACGCGGCGCGAGCTTCGCGGCCTGCTCCAGATAGGAACGCTGCGTTGCCGGCGTCTCGGCAACAAGCCCTTTGACATACGCCTCGAGCGCAGCAGGCGAAGCAAGGACAGTGTCGCTCGCGCCGCGAGGCAACGCGGTTGTGGCATCCAGGAGGCGGCGTGCCACGCGTTGGTAAATCGCAAACAACTCGCCGAGCGGACCACGTTCCGTGACTTCGGGCGAGAGGCGGCCGGCGGCAATCCTGATGCGCCGCGCCCGCACGGTCAGATAATCGCCGGCAAGCTCGTACGAGCCCACCACGACATCGGACGCGCCGACAAACTGCGCCACCTTGATCACGGTCGCGTGACTCAGCGCGGCGGCCGGCGGCAGCTGCAGCCGTTCGAACGCGCCGATGCGCGCATCGCGCGGAATGGTTGCCGTCCCAAAGAGCTCGAAGTAATCGGCGAGCAGTACCGCCGACCCTTCGCCGAGCCAGTACAAGCGCGGCTCGGTCTGCGGGTTTTCGAACGGCATCAACAGCGTTTCATACGGCGACGGTGCGGCATCCTGCACGCCTGCGACCGCCATCGCAGGGAGCGCCGCGACCAGAGTGACTGCGAAACCGAGGGCTGCAGCCGCGCGCGGGATCATGCGGCGGCGGCGGTCGTTTGCGCGCTGCCGATGATCACTGCGAGCGTGCAACCAGCGCCTCCGTGGGCTCGGCATTCCGTGATCTCCACGCGCGCGGTGAGATCGAAGCGGTGCAGGAAACGTTCGACCGCGGCGGAATAAAAGACGCACATCGGCCACGCCGCGGTTTCGCGCACCGAACAAAAGATCGACGCGCGAATGCCGACCGTCCCTTTTCCTTTGCGCATCCGTGTTGTCGCTTTTGAGCCTTTGAAGGTTTGCGAAATGAGCCGCTTGCTCAACCTCAGCGTCCAGCGCGCGCGTAGCCCGGCGGGGAGACTGCGCACAAGCGCGCGCTGCAAGGCTGACAGCTCGGCGTACGCCCAGTCCGCCGTGTGCTGACCCGCTTTCGTCATGATGCAATCGTAGGTGTGCTGGCCTTCGAGACGCAGGAAGCTGAGCACCGCGTGAAGCGGCGCCAGCCCGAATTTTCCGTCGCGCAATCCCGGCGGCGTCAGCCAGTTCTCGTAAAAGTCGAGTCGCGCGGGCGCGACGTCTGCTATCCCCTCGTGAAGACTTGCAATAAGAAGGCGACCGATGCCGGCATCAACCATAACGCAGTGTGGTGAGGACGTCTTGAAGGCCGAGATTCGTTGCCTATTTAGTTTTCGTCCGGCCTTCCAGACGGCCCGCCCCGCCGCAGGCGAGGCAAGACGATGCTGCCACTAGCGAGGCCAAGCCGCACCGCTATTCTTCTCGGCGGTCTGGGGCGAACCCTCGCTAGTTTTGATAACGTAACAGACAAGCTAGTCGGTTCCCAAGTGTTGGACGCGGCCATTCTTATCGGCGGACGAGCTCGCCGGCTCGAGGGTCGATTCAAGCCGTTGTTGCCGGTCGGCGGACGCGCCGTGCTGGCCCGACAGCTCGAAGCGCTCGCCGCCGCCGGCGTAGAGAATATCGCGCTCGTCGGCCGATGGAACGCCGAAGTGCGACCTCCGGTTCCAGTATTTGCGGACGCGATCGAAAATGGCGGATCATTGGGCGCACTCTATACGGCGCTGCTCATCACTTCGGCGAACCGCACTATAGTACTGGCGGCAGACATGCCGTTTGTGGCGCCGCCGCTCATCGCGGCGCTGGCGCGCATGCCGCTTGCCGGCGACGCCGCGGTTCCGCGCACGGCAGCAGGGCTTCATCCTCTGTGCGCGATCTATCGTCGCGCGGTAGCCGGCCGCCTCAAGACGCGCATCGATCGCGGTGCCTTGCGCGTCCGCGAAGCGCTCGAGGACCTTCGCGTCATGGAACTGGAACGCGCCGAGCTCGCTCGGTTCGGCGTAGATGACACGATGCTGATGAACATCAACACCCCCGCTGATTACGAGCGCGCCTGTGAGCTGGCGCGTCACCGCGCGTAGCTTCTACCTCTTTCATCATGATTCTTTCCCTTCACGATCGGGTCAGGGACCGTGTCCGCGCCGTGCTCACGGAACTGTACGGACGAGAAATTGCCGAAAGCGCGGCGATCCCGATCGAATATCCCCCCAATCGCACGCTCGGCGATCTCGGATCGCCGGCCGCCTTCGATCTCGCTCGCCGCCTGCGCAAGGCCCCGCGGCTGATCGCTCAGGCGGTCGCCGGCCGCTTTGACGCCGTGGACGGTATCGCGCGCGTCGAAGCGGCGCCGAACGGTTATCTCAACGTTTTTCTCGATCGTCCGGCCTTTCTGCTCCAGCGGCTCGGTGTATTGGACCTTCCAACGCCCCGCACCCCTGATACGGGCAAGACGATCGTCGAGCACACCGCGATCAACCCGAACAAGGCGGCGCATATCGGCCATCTGCGCAACGCCGCGCTCGGTGACACGCTCGTCCGCGTGCTGCAGTTCAGAGGCACGGCGGTTGAAGTACAGAACTACATCGACGATACGGGCGTGCAGGTGGCCGACGTCGTCGTCGGATTCCGCGAATTGGAGAGACTCGATCTTGCCGGTGTCCGGACGATCGCCGAAACGACGCGCTTCGATTACTACTGCTGGGACCTCTACGCCCGCGTCACGGAGTGGTATGAAGACGACAAAGGACGGCTGCAGGTGCGAGCCCGAACGCTGCACGACATCGAACAGGGCGGCAACGCGGCAGCGGACGTCGCTGCCTTGGTCGCGGATCGCGTCGTTCGTGCCCATCTCAAAACGATGGCGCGGCTCAATATCGACTATCACCTGCTCACGTGGGAGGGCGACATCCTGCGCCTGCACTTCTGGGCGCGCGCGTTCGAGGTGCTGAAGGAAACGGGCGCGGTGTACCTGCAGACAGAAGGGCGGCATGCGGGCTGTTGGGTGATGAAAATCGACGACGAGCCGCAGAGCGACGCGGATAATGAAGGGCGCGACACCGACGCCGAAGACGAACGCGAGAAGGTCATCGTCCGATCGAATGGCACGGTGACGTACGTCGGCAAAGACATGGCCTACCAGTTCTGGAAGTCGGGACTGCTGGGGCGCGACTTTTGGTATCGACGGTTTGCGAAGCGGCTCGACGGCTCGGATCTGTGGGCGACGACCAGCCGGCCCGAGGAAGCGGAGGCGCAGCATCCGCCGTTCGGCGCCGCGCGCGCGACGTTCAACGTCATCGACGTGCGCCAGGCCTATCTGCAGAAGCTTTTGAAGCAGGCGCTGACGGCGATCGGACACCCACAGGAAGCGGAACGCCTCACTCACTTCTCGTACGAGATGGTGGCCCTGTCGCATGCGACCGCACGCGAGCTCGGCTTCGCGCCGCCGCCGGATTCAGAAGAGGCGAAGCGGCCGTTTGTCGAAGTCTCAGGACGCAAAGGTCTCGGCGTGAAGGCCGACGACCTGCTCGATCGCGTCATCGATAAGGCGCTCGCCGAAGTCACGCGTCGCAACGAAGACGCGCCCGAGCGCGAGCGCCGCGGGATCGCGGAGCAAATCGCCGTCGCCGCTGTCCGCTACTTCATGATCAAATACTCGCGAACCAAGGTCATCGCCTTCGATATCGACGAGGCGATCAGCTTCGTCGGCGAGAGCGGTCCGTATCTGCAGTATGCCGTTGTGCGCGCCAACAAGATTTTCCGGAACGTGCAGGAGCGCGACGGCCTCAGCGAAGCCGACATCCTCGCCACGTTGAGATCGGCGCCGCCGACGGCACTGCTGGGCAGCGAGGACGATCATGAGCTCTGGAATCTGGTGCTCGAAGCGGCGCGCCTCGACGAAGTGGTCGAGCAGGTCGTGCGGTCGCTCGAGTTTGCCGCCCTCGCCAAGTACGGGTTCGGGCTGGCGCAGATGTTCAGCGCGTTTTATCAGAATCCGCGGCAGTCGGTCCTGAACGAGGAACGGCAGGAGGTGCGCCGGTGGCGCGCCGCCGCGGTCATCTACGTGCGCCGGCAATTGACGCGCGTTCTGGACTTGATGGGCGTGGGCGTTCCTCAGAGAATGTGAGCTGTCAATGGCAACGATTGCAATCGCGCCCTGCCGCGCATTGGCGGATTACCTGGAGTCGGTGCGCCGCGCCGGCGGCGAGCCCGTCGAGTTGCATTACGACCGCGATCAACCGGGTGATGTCGTTCGCCGCTCGGGCGGGTTGATGCTGACGGGCGGCGGGGACGTGGACCCGTCGTTGTACGGCGAACAACCACACCCCACCTTTCAGCCCTCGGAAGCCGGCCGCGATCAGTACGAGATTGCCCTGATTCACGAGGCTATCAAGGCGGACCTTCCGATCTTCGCCATCTGCCGCGGCATGCAGGTGCTCAACGTGGCGTTGGGCGGCACGCTCATCCAGGACATTCCGTCGATGGTGAACGGCGCGCTGCCGCATTCCGTTCCGGAGCCGCGCTATCACATCGCGCACGAGGTCTGGGTGGCCAACGGATCGCAGTTGTATCAGTTGATGAAGGAAAAGCTCGAAGGCGAGATTTGCCAGGTGAACAGCCGCCACCACCAGGCCGTCAAACAGGTCGCCCCCGGCTGGGAAGTATCCGGCACGGCACCCGACGGCGTGATCGAGGCCATTGAGCAGCCCGGAGACACTTTCCGCCTGGCAGTGCAATGGCACCCGGAGAATTTTTTCCGCACCGGCGAGTTCAGGCCGCTCTTTGAAGGATTCGTCGAGGCCGCAAGTAAGCGCTCGTAACGCAAGAAGTGGGATTGTAGATAGAGTGGGATTGTAGATTGAGGATTGCCGATCGCAGATTGCCGATCGCTGATTGGATTGCAGGATTCACCCATGCAATCGAATCTGCAATCGCAAATCTCCAATCTGCAATCCCAAATCTACAATTCGCACTTTCAGCCCGCTACCGCGGATGAGTCAACAGCGACTCTATTCGCCGCATCGCTGCGACAAGCGCCTTTCGCTCTTCGGCAGATAGCGGCTTGAGCAGTGCCTTCACTTGATCGCGCGCGCCGGCGTTGAGGGGCGCGAAGACACGATCGCCTTTCGGAGTGAGCGAAAGGAGCGCCCGGCGCCGATCGGACTTCGCCGGCGCGCGGCGCAACAATCCTTCCCTGCTGAAGCGGCGCAGAATGCGACTGAGGTAGCCGGCGTCGAGCGAGAGATCGCGCGCCAGCTCGCGTGCGCTGGCTGGCGCGCGGTGGGCAAGCTCGTACATGACGCGGACTTCGGCGAGCGAATACGCACTATGCAAATGTCCCTCGTCCAGCGCGCCGATGCGTCGGGTGTAGAAGCGATTGAATCGGCGGACCGCATCAACCGTGTTGGCGTTGCCGTTTTTCATCGCGGCAGGCCGGCCGGCGGCGGTTCGGAGGGATCGTTGCCAACCACGACGATCCAGGGCCGCACGTCCCAGCGCCGCACGAGCCCTTCCTTTACGTACGGGTCACGCGTCGCAAAGTTTTCGGCGACGGAGCGATCCGGTGCGCGGAAGACGAGGAGCGCACCGTTCGGCGGGTCGCCGGTCGCGCCCGCCATCACCAGTTCGCCGCGCGCGTGCGCATCGCGTACCTGAGTGATGTGCGCAGGCCGATACGGCGTGCGCCGTTCGGTAAAATTCTCGACGGTCTCATAAGTCAGCACGTAGTAAGGCATGGCTCGATCGTTCAGATGAACATCAGCCAATTGTGGCTATCGGCTGCGTTGCCGGTGCGGATGCCTTCGAGTGCGCGGCGGGCTCGTTCGAGCGGCGATTGCTCATCATGCGGCGTCAGCTCGATCTCGCGTTGCTGGAATGTGATTTTGCGGATCGGCGCGACGGTCGCCGCGGTGCCTACACCCGCCGCCTGCGTGTGCCTGCCTGCCGCATCCCGCTCGAACAGCTCATCGATCGCGATGCGTCGCTCTTCGACCGGCACGCCCATTGCGCGGCACAGCGTCAACACGGAATCGCGTGTGATGCCGGGCAGAATCGTGCCTGAGAGCGGCGGCGTCACAACCCGGCCGTCCATCACAAAGACGATATTCATCAGCCCGCACTCTTCGATGTAGCGATGCTCCGTCGAGTCGAGCCAGAGCACGGTATGGCAGCCTTGCTTCTGCGCGTGCTGCGCGGCGAGGAGACTTCCGGCGTAGTTGCCGGCTGCTTTGACGTCGCCCGTGCCGCCAGGGCAGGCGCGCGCAAACTGCGGCTCGGCGAGCAAATCCACTGCGCCGGAAAAGTACGGACCAGAAGGGCTGGTCATGATCATGAACTGATACGCGGCCGAAGGGCGCACTTGCAGGAGCGGTTCGGAGGCCACGTAGACCGGACGGATGTACAACGCGCCGCCCTCGCCGAACGGCACCCACTCCCTATCCAGACGAAGCAACTCGAGAAGGCCGCCGATGAAGACCTCCTGCGGAATCGCGGCCATCGACAGCCTCGCCGCCGATCGGTTCATGCGCGCAAAATTCTCCATCGGCCGGAACACGGCGATGCGACCGTCCGCCGTCCGATGCGCTTTGAAGCCCTCAAAAATCGCCTGCCCGTAGTGCAGTACACTGGCCGCGGGCGACATCGGCAGCTCGCGAAACGGCAGAATCTCCGGCTCGCTCCATCGCCCGTCGCGGCACGTCGCGACCAGCATGTGATCGGCAAACGTCGTCCCGAAGGGCGATTGTTCGCGCAGCTCGACGGTGAGTCGCGGCGCACTGGTGCGTGTGATCTGCATGGTCGGCATACGTGGGATTCTCCTGCCGATTAGTTGACTCTGTCAACTATTGCAAGGCTCTCGACGTGCGCGGTGTTGGGAAACATGTCGAAGGCCTCGAGACTGGTGAGCCGATAGCCGCGATCCACGAGCGTGCGGGTGTCGCGTGCGAGCGTGGCCACGTCGCATGAGACATACACGACGCGCGCGGCGCCGAGCGCGATCAGGCCTTGCAACGCCTCCCGTGTCATCCCCGTGCGTGGCGGATCGACAACCACACAGTCCAGCCGCTTCGCCGGCCGACGCGACGACAGAAACACTTCGACCGATTGATGCCGCGCAGTGATCGTGCCGCCGAAGCCGGCGGCGTTGTGCTTCAAGTCCTCGGCCGCCACGGCGTCACCCTCGACCGCCGTCACCTGTGTGTCGCCACGAGCGGCAAGCGCCGTCGCAAAGAGGCCGACACCTGCGTAGAGGTCGGCCACCTGGCCGGGCGCGACGTCCTGCACGACACGCGATACCAGCGCCTCGAGCAGGTAGCGGTTGCCTTGGAAGAAGGCGCGCGCCTGACGTGTGAGTCGAACGCCTCGGATGGTGTCGCTCACCGTCGCTGATCCCCAGAGCGTGAGCGCTCGTGCGTGATGCAGTGCGCCACAGGTCACGCCGGTGAGACCATCTACATGCGTGACGTTTTCAAGCCGAGAAGGATCCGCGTTGGCGTCGAGCTCGAGATGACTGGCTCGTTCAGTGCCGGCGCAGTTCTCGGCGATCGCGACCTCGCTGATCGCGCCGCGCGGAGCCGCAGCGATAGACGCCTCCAGCCGACGCACGGCCTCGATCGTTTCGGGCAACAGCTGCCGCGTGGCGCCGGCATCGCACAGTTCGTGTGTCCCTTCGCGAAAAAACCCGAGGCGGCCACTGCGCACGTGCAGCCGCGCGCGCATCCGGTAACCCTCAGGGGGCGACGGCGTCACCGGCAACGCGTCGTCCCACGGCATGCGCGCGAGACGCGCAAACGCGTCGCGTAGGACGTCGCGTTTGAGATCGAGTTGCCGGGCGTAGGTGACATGTGCATACACGCTGCCTCCGCACGCGCCGTCGCAAAACGGCTCGACGCGATCGGGTGACGCTTCGAGGACGCGGCGGGTCGTCGCCCAGATCGTGTTGCGCTGCGTCTTCTCGACTTCAGCTTCGACGGTTTCGCCAGGAATTCCTGCCGCAACGAGCACGATGGCGCCATCGTGTCGTGCGAGCATGCGGCCACCCGCAACGGCTTTCTCGAGACGCAGCGTGAGGCGATCGCCTGGCCGCATCACTCATACCTGAGCGACGGCAGCGCGAACGTTTCGCGGACCAGACGCTCGAACGCTGCGGCCCTCGCCTTGGTAAAGCTCTCCGGTTGCATGCGGCCGCGGAACGGCGCGAGCTCTCGTTCGGCATCCGCCACGAGCTGTTGCCGGTCGCTCTCGGAAAGAGCCTCAACGGCGGCCACCGCGAGCTCTCGATCGAGCGACTCGAGCTCGAGAAGCAGCGCCGCGCGGGCTCCGCCGCGGGCGCGCCTGGCGTCGGCTTGCATCGCGTCGAGACGCCTGCCGATTCGACCGATGGTGCCGCTCAAAGCACTTGCGGCCTGGGTGCTTCCGCGCCGAACCGTCAAACGGCCGAGCACGCGCTCGACGTGGGCAGCGAGCGATGAGTGTCGGGATTCGCGCGCGTCTGCACTCGCGTCTCCCTCAACGACACGCACCACGCCGACCGCGCGCCGCCAGTCGTCGAACGCATCGCGTACATCGGCCTCGCAGAATTCGATTCGCACGGGGCGGCGCCGCGGTCCTTTGCGGTAGTAACGTTCGAAATAGCGATCGACACCGCTGCAGGCGACCTTCAGTGGAATGCCTTCACGCGCCCACCCTGAAACCCGCTCGAATGCGGGGCCAACGATGCGGATGAGATGACCGTCGTTTTTGCGGCACAGGTAGGCTTCGATCTCGCGGCAGTAGTCTTCTGGAGCAATCACGTATTCCGTTCCCACACGATTCGCAGTCCCCGCAGCGTCAACTCAGCGTCAACATGCTCGATGCACGTCGTTTCCGGTGCAACCATCGACGCAAGACCACCGGTCGCCACGACGGCGACGGCGCCGCCGAGCTCGGCGCGTATGCGGCGGACCAGGCCCTCAACCATGTCAACGTAACCCCAGAAGAGACCCGCCTGCATCGATGCCACGGTGTTGGTACCAATCACGCGCTCCGGTTTGCGGACGTCGATGCGCGGCAGCCTCGCCGCGCGTTGGAACAACGCGTCGGCAGAAATCTGCGGACCAGGACAAATCACGCCGCCTAGGTACTCTCCTTTCGCTGACACGGCATCGAACGTCGTCGCAGTACCGAAATCGACCACGATCACCGCGCACTTCTGCGCACGCCCAAATTGCTCGTACGCGGCAATGCCGTTGACCACGCGATCGGCGCCAACCTCCTTTGGATTGTCGTACAGCACCGGCATCCCCGTGTTGACGCCCGGTTCGAGGTTGAGCGGCTCGCGCTCGAAATACGCGCGCGCCATGGCAATCATCGTTCCAGTCTGCGGCGGCACGACCGACGCCATCACGATCCCCGAGATGTCACTCGGGCGAATGCCGTGGTGCTCACACACGCTCGTGATCAGGATTCCGAGCTCGTCCGACGTCCGTTCGCGCAGTGTCGTGAGCCGCCAGCTGTGAACGAGATCGCCGTCGCGAAACACACCGAGAACGATGTTGGTGTTGCCGATGTCGATGGCTAAGAGCACGCGACCCCCGTCACAACCATGTGAGCTCACCCGATACGACTCGCACCGTACCTGACGCAGTTCTGATCAACAGCGCCCCCGTTTCGTCCACGTCGGCCGTTACCCCCGACACTTGTCGATCCCGCGATTCCACACGTGCCCCACGCGCCGATGGCGATCGGTCGCGCCAGGCCCGCAGAATACCATTCGTATCGCCGGTGCGCAGACGGTCATAGCAGGTTGCGATCGACACGAGCAGCTCCTCGAGCAGGCGCGCACGATCGATCGCGCGGCCCAACTCGGTTTGGAGCGAGGTCGCCCGTAATTCGACGTCAGGTGGATACGACGAGCGAAGGACATTGACGCCAACGCCCAGTATGACGGCCTGCTCTACGGTGCCAATATCGTGTGCTTCGGCGAGAATGCCGGCGAGCTTCCGGCCGCCGATCATGATGTCGTTGGGCCATTTGAGTTCGGCGTCAACACCGGCCGCGCGCAAGATGGCCTCCCGCACTGCCACGCCGGCGGCGAGGGTAGTCAAGGTCAGCGCTCGCGGATCGCCGGCAGCGTCGTGCGCCGGGCGCAGAATGATCGACAGATAGAGACCTGCCCCGGCCGGCGAGCTCCACGATCGCCCGCGCCGCCCGCGCCCCACGGTCTGTTCATCGGCGCAAATCACCAAGCCTTCCGAAGCGCCGTCCCGAGCGGCTTGCGCCGCAAGGTCCATCGTCGATCCGACAGATGGAAACCACCGCAGATCGAGTTGCAGCGGCGGCATCCGTGCCACCGCGGTGTGGTAGCCGGCGGCAATCTCCGGCGGCAGCGGTGACGATGCGGGAATCACTCGATCGGCTCGAGCTCAAAACTCATGTCGGCGGCGCGAACGGAATGGGTGAGTGCGCCAACCGACACAAAGTCCGCACCGATCTCAGCGATCTCGTGGAGACGGTCGAGTGTGACCCCGCCGGAGACTTCCACCACGGCGCGGCCACGACAGCGCTGCACGGCGTCGCGCATGTGCGATCCATCGAAGTTGTCGAGCAGAATTCGCTCGGCGCCGGCTGCAAGCGCTTGATCGAGCTCGTCGAGGGTTTCGACTTCGACCTCGATCGGCAGCCCGACGCCGGCCGCTCGTGCACGCGTCAGCACCGCCGTAATGCCTCCCGCAAGCCGTTTGTGGTTGTCCTTGATCAGAACGCCGTCATCGAGGCGATAACGATGATTGGTGCCGCCCCCGCAGCGCACCGCGTATTTCTCCAGCACGCGGAACGTCGGCGTCGTTTTGCGCGTGTCGAGCACGATGATCTTTCCGGCAGCTGCAGCCACATAGCGATGCGTCTCGGTGGCAATGCCGCTCAACCGCTGAATGAAATTGAGGGCGGTGCGTTCCGCCGCGAGCAGCGCGCGCGCCGAACCGGCAACTTCGGCGACCACCGTTCCCGCCGCGCACTGTTGCCCGTCTCGCAGGTGAGCGCTGAAGATGACGTCGCCGTCGCGCTGGCGAAACGTCTCGGCGGCTATGTCGAGACCTGCGAGCACGAGATTGCTCCTGGTGAGCATGATCCCGCGGGCGCGCTGCTCCGTCGTGATCGTTGCCGCGCTGGTGATGTCGCCGGCGCCGATGTCTTCGGCGAGTGCGCGCGCAACGAGATCGCGATACGCGTCCGGCGGCAGCGGGTCCATGGTCAGGCCGCTTCGGCGAATTCGAGCTCGATGGAGAACGCCGCCGCCGGTTCGAGCACGAGGCTGCTGATGTTGGCGGCCGCGCAGAGATCGATTCGGCCCAGCTCGAGACGCGCGAGCCGTTCAGGGGCGTCTCGCACCAGCGCCCGCGTGATCTCGACTTTCAGCGGCCGCTTCGCTTCCGATTTGAGGCGCCGCACTTCGCCGAGCACGTCGGTCGTTACGGCGAGCGCCGCGGATGCGTCGGAATCGGGCGGCGCGAGTGCGGCGAGATCGCTCGCCGCCGGCCACGGCGCGCGGTGGACCGAGCCTTCGCGCCACCATGACCAGACCTCTTCGGTCACGAAAGGCAAATAAGGCGCAAACAGCCGGAGCATCACCGATAACGCCGCCTGCAAGGCGCGATTCGCGGATGCCGCCTGCTCGGGGCCGTGATCGCCGTAGCGCCGCGACTTGATTAACTCGAGATAGTTGTCGCAGAAGCTCCAGAAGAACGCTTCCGTGCGATCAATTACCCGTGCGTATTCGTAGTCGTCGAGCGCGTCGGTGGCTTCGCTCACGAGCGCGGCGAGATCCGTCAGCATTCCACGATCGAGTGGATGCGTCACCTCGCCCTCCCCGCTAGCGGCGGTGAGGGCAAACTTCGACGCGTTGAGGAGCTTGATCGCGAGTCGCCGGCCGATCTTCATCTGCCCGACATCAAACGCCGTGTCCACGCCCGGACCGCCGCGCGCGGCCCAGTAGCGGACGCCGTCTGAGCCGTATTCCTGCAGCAGTCCGAGTGGCGTCACGACGTTGCCCTTCGACTTCGACATCTTCTTGCGATCCGGATCGAGGACAAAACCCGAGATCGCCGCGTGCTTCCACGGAATCGTGCCGTGCTCGAAGTAGCTGCGCACGACGCTCGAGAAGAGCCAGGTGCGAATGATGTCGTGCGCCTGTGGGCGCAGATCCATCGGGAACGTGCGCGCGAACAGATCGGGATCGCCTTCGTATCCAGACACGATCTGCGGCGTTACCGAAGACGTCGCCCAGGTGTCCATCACGTCCGGGTCGCCGACGAATCCACCCGTTTGGCCGCGCTGTATTTCGGTGTAGCCGTCGGGTACATCGGTTGACGGGTCGAGCGGCAAACGCGATTCCTCAGGCAAGAGCGGGTGCTGATAATCAACGACGCCGTCCGCCCCGATCGGATACCAAACCGGAAACGCCACGCCAAAGAAGCGTTGCCGGCTGATACACCAGTCACCGTTCAGACCGTTGATCCAATTCTCGTATCGTATGCGCATGTAGGGCGGGTGCCACTCGATCTCACGCCCACGCGCCAGGAACTCTTCGCGAAAGTCCATTGTCCTGATGAACCACTGACGGCTCGTCACGATCTCGAGCGGTCGATCGCCCTTTTCGTAGAACTTGACGTGGTGCGCGATCGGCTTCGGGTCGCCCAGCAGCTCGCCGCTTTGACGGAGTTGCTGCGCAACCACGGCTTGCGCTTTTCTCACGGACAGACCGGCAAGCTGGTCGTACGCTGCCTGCGCCTTTGCTGCGTCAACCGACTCCCAACCGGGCGAGCCCCACTTGACCGGCCCGAGCGTGCCATTGGACTGAATCACGGCGCGAACCGGAAGCCGCAGCTCGCGCCACCAGGTCACGTCGGTGATATCGCCGAACGTGCAGATCATCGCGATGCCGGTACCCTTGTCCGGCGCGGCGAGCGGATGCGCCTTGACCGGCACGCGCGCGCCGAAGAGCGGCGTGATGACTTCGCTGCCGAACAACGGCTGATATCGCTCATCATCTGGATGCGCCACCAGTGCGACGCACGCGGGCAGCAGTTCCGGCCGCGTGGTCTCGATTTCCACCGAGCCGCCGTCCGGTTTGTGAAAACGCACGCGGTGATAGGCGGCGGACTGTTCGCGATCCTCGAGCTCGGCTTGCGCGACGGCGGTGCGAAAGTCCACGTCCCAGAGCGTCGGCGCCTCGAGCTGATACGCCAGACCTCGCTTGAGCAGGCGCAGAAACATGATCTGCGACACGCGCTGCGACGCTTTGCCGATGGTCGCATAAGTCATCGACCAGTCGACCGACAGCCCGAGATAGCGCCACAGATGCTCGAAGGCTTTCTCGTCTTCGACCGTGAGCTGATTGCAGAGTTCAATGAAGTTGGGACGGGAAACAGCGATCGATTTGTCGTGTTTCGCCGGTGGCTTGAAATCTGGGTCGTACGGCAGCGACGGGTCGCAGCGCACGCCAAAGTAGTTCTGCACCCGCCGCTCGGTCGGCAGGCCGTTGTCGTCCCACCCCATCGGGTAGAAGACTGCCTTGCCTCGCATCCGTTGAAACCGCGCAATGAAGTCTGTGTGCGTGAACGAAAAGACGTGGCCGACGTGCAGGGATCCGCTGACCGTGGGAGGCGGCGTGTCGATCGAGTACACCTCGTCACGCGAGTGCTTCCGATCGAAGCGATAGGTGCCATCCGCCTCCCATCGCGCCTGCCATTTCTCTTCGAGCCCCTCGAGCGCGGGCTTGTCCGGAACGTGAGCCATAGGCGCTGATCGTAGCGGGTAGCCACTTGCCGGAGCAAATCGTTAGGGAATGAAGACGATTACCTCATTTGACGGCGCGCTCTCGCCGCAGGCATTGCGCGCACGCACGCGCGCAAAGTAGACGCCGGGCGGGACGCGCGTCTCGAAAACACGACCCGATCCCGGCGACACGATTCGGACGGCAGTGGCAGCACTCGCGAGCCCGGCTTCGATGACGTACTCGTCAGCGCTGCTCGTTGCCGGCGCGTTCCACTCGAGGTGTGCGGTGCGATGGTTCACAGTTGCTCCCACGGAGCTCAGGGATGTCGGCGCACTTGGTGCGGCAGTGCATGGCGCGGTTGCGATCCTCACGGTGTTTGAAGGAGCGCTCGTTCCACCATCAGTGACGGCACGCACGCGGACATCCCAACTGCCTGACGGCACATTGGTCGCCGCCAACTCCGGGGAGCTCACGCGCCGCACTGCCACGAAGGTGCCCGCGCCGGCTGGCGATGCTTCGATATCGTACGCCGCCGGCGCCGGACCGGTCGGAGCCTGCTGCCATCGCAGCTGGACGTCATCATCCGCAACGATCACCTGCAGGCTGACAGGTGCGTCGGGCAGTTCCGTCACGCCCACACTGAACTCAAACGGATTCGACATCGCGCCAATCCCGTCGCCGTTACTCGCCGCGATACGTACTTGATACGACCCGGCTGGCAAGCCGTCGATGCTCCAGGTCCTGGCGCTGCCAGATAACGGCAACGCAACCGGCACGAGCGCCCCTCCACACAACCCACCATAGACAGTGAACAGACTCTGCCCGGCGCCGAACGTCGGCGTCCAGGACAGAGTGAGACGTCCACCATTGATGTTTCCCGTGAGGCGAGGTGCGGCCGGCAGCGCTCCGGTCTGAGTGACGGTGGTGCCCCCGCCGGGAACGGGAAGGGCCACGGCGCGTGATGTGGAGCTGAGGATCGGCGCAACGATCATGAATAGTGTTGCGCTGCCAGTGTGTGGGCCGGCATTGACCGCGGCTGCTACATCATTCGGAAGGACGGTCCAGGGTAAGCACGGGCCGTCGGCGACCACCGGCAGATCCACAAGCCCTCCCTGGGGAGGTACAACTGACCCGGCGATAGGCGGCTTTCGAAATATGCACGCCGGTCCGGGTTCAACGTCGAAGTCATCCGTGTATTGACTATTCAGGACTCCCGTTGCGACAAGCTCTCCTGTCGCCGTGTCGATTGCGTAGTAAGACGTCCGTGACACGGTAATCCCTAACACGGAATAGTGGTGCAGCAAGTACACAACCCTGCCGTCTGATGAAACGCGCAACCCCGTCGGCCCGTTCGGAAACGTTGCGATGAGCGCCGGGAATTCGCGAAGCACCGTGGACGCGAGCGTGTCGAGATCTATCCGCATCACCTGGGTCACCGGTGCCGACGGCGGCGCTGTCGTGGTGACGTACAGCGTTCGTGAATGAATCGCGGTGAATCCGGCACGCAGCGCGACACGCCCACGCTCTTGTCCGGTCGCGGCAGCAAGGACGACGGTCGCTGCCGCTTCGCTGTAGATGAATTCCTGGTCGCTGGCGGCGAAACCGCCGACGATCGCCATCAACGTCTTCTGCCAGAGCGGCGGTGCATCCGGGGCGTCGGGGTAGGCCGTAATCACCGTGCGCGATAGCGCGAAGTCCTGGATCACTTCGTAGCGCATGGCGCCATCTGGCGAGAACACCGGTTGGAAGGGCGGGTCCGATCGTTCGGAGACGACTGCACCCGTATTCGCGTCGAGTGTGACGATGCGACGCGGAGTATCAGCAAGCACGTAAACCCATCTGCCCGACGGTGAGACGCGCACCCCGCCGGCATTCATCGCCGGTCCAAATAGCCCAACGATGGAGCGCGTTGCGGTGCTGAACCGCACGACGCCGAACGACGTCGCGAGGAGGTAGAACTGCCCGTCCGGGGTCACGTCGCCCCCTCCAATCGTCACGCCGGTGAGGTCGAACCGCGTGTCGCTGCGACCGGTCGCCAGGTTCACCACAAACAGCGACTGCCAGGGCGTGGACCCGATATATCGATGCAACACCCACGCCTGAGGCTGCGCGGACGCAGGAAGGGCAACGAACAGCACCAAGACGAGCACCAGCGTGATACGCATGGCCGATTCCTTGATAGGTGGTGCGTTACCGTAAGGTCGCGGACGGAAGCGGCAAGAGATTAGCACGTGCGAGCCTGACGGCTCG
>JBKPAJ010000016.1:0-56194 GCA_046726375.1 Acidobacteriota bacterium | reverse complement strand
GATCGCCACCTCGCGATTGAGGCTGAGTGTCGCGCCGGCGGTAAACCTCACCCATCCCGCCCGCGCCGAGCGGTGCCATAATCTGGCACGGTCCAAAGCCGTGTACCAGCGGCGAGTGGCACGGAACGCGCGCATCGTAGCAGAATCGCGACGGAACCATCATGCGTCTTCCTAACCCCAAAACTCGCTTGAATTCGGAACGCCAACGGCGGGAAACGCTCGAACAATGCCGGTTTCGGCCCGAGTGTTGGAGTCGGCTCGATGCCACGATTGCGAACACAAGTGAATCGAGGGGTTAATATCCTGTGCGGGCTGCTGGTTGCGGTATGCGGGGTGTGGGCAATCCCACGCGCGACCGCGCAAACGTCAGCGCAGACGTTTGCGCTCGAAGAGGCGACGGTGAGCGGGATTCACGCTGCCCTTACTGCACGTCTCATCACCTGCAGCCAACTTGTGCGCGGGTATCTCAATCGGATTGAGGCGTACGACGATCAGGGACCCGCGCTTCGTGCGATCATCAACGTCAATCCGCGAGCGATGGCCCTGGCCGACGCGATGGATCGTGATTACGTCGCAGGCACTGCACTCCGGCCGCTTCACTGCATTCCGATCGTCCTCAAAGACAACTTCGATACAGCCGACATGCCGACGACCGGTGGTTCGCTCACGCTCGCCCGCTCGATACCGCCGGACGACGCGTTCGTGGTCAAGCGGTTCCGGGAAGCCGGCGCAATAATCATCGCCAAAGCCAATCTCACCGAGCTGGCGCTCACCGGGACGACCGTGAGCTCTCTCGGTGGGCAGACGAAGAATCCGTACGATCTGACCCGTACTGCCGGCGGATCGAGCGGGGGTACGGGCGCGGCCATTGCCGCAAACTTCGGCGTGCTCGGAACCGGCAGCGACACTGGGCAGTCGATCCGCTCACCCTCGTCGGCGACGAGTCTTGTCGGCCTGCGGCCGACGCGCGGCTTGATTAGCCGTGACGGGATCATGCCGTTCAGCGCGACGCAGGATGAAATCGGTCCCATCACCCGCACTGTCGAGGACGCCGCGCGCATGCTGGATGTGATGGCGGGATACGACGCGGCCGATCCGATCACGGCCTTCGGTGCCGGTCATATTCCGAAGAGCTACACCACGGCATTGGCGGCTGACGGCCTGAAGGATACTCGCCTTGGGCTTCTCACGGACTTCATGGGCAGCGAAACCATCCACGCTCCGGTTAATCGCGTAGTCGAAGATGCGGTCGCGAAGATGATCATCATGGGAGCCACAGTCGTCCGCGTGAGCATCCCTGACCTCGCGGCGCTCACGCGCAATCTCAGTCTCATGTCGCTCGAATTCCAGCCGACATTCAATCGTTATCTCGCGAGCCTCGGTCCGAATGCCCCTGTCAAGACGTTCGCCGAGTTCATGACACGCGGCGAGTTTCATCCGTCGCTAAAAACGATTCTCGAAGGCTATCTGCGGGTCGTCGACGGGCCGGAGCAGCCCGAGTACCCAGAACAACTGCGACGACGCGCAGCCTTGAGGCAAGCGCTGATGACGGTCATGGCGGCTAACCGGCTCGATGCGCTTCTCTATCCGCATCAGCGTCGTCTGGTCGTCCCGATCGGCGAGGACCAGGCCGAACGGAACGGCGTGTTGTCGAACAGCACCGGCTTTCCGGCATTGACGTTCCCCGGCGGATTCTCGCCTCCAACCGGCGACGCGCCCATTGGCGTCCCGATCGGCCTCGAGTTCCTCGGACCTGAGTGGACCGAAATGACGCTGTTGAAGCTCGCGTACGCTTTCGAGCAAGGCGCGCGTTCCCGCAAACCACCGCGGAGCACGCCGCCGCTCAACCGCTCGGGTCGCGGACGAGCGGACGGGTCAAACACGTCGGCCCCCCGCCGCCTTTCACACTGATTTCAGATCCGTCGTAAGTGAGCACCTCGACGCCTTCGGATTCGAGCCGCGCGCGTGTGATGGGATTGCCCTCGAGCATGATGCATCGACGCGGCGCGATGGCGAGAACATTGGCGCCCATCGACGTAAATTCCTCGTCGGGCACCTCCACGAATCGAATGCCGCGATCTTGCAGCCACTCGCGGAACGGCACCGGCATGAGCGGTGAAAAGACAACGGCGAGGTCTTTATCAACCGGGCTGAGGATGGACATCAAGTGAAACACGTCGGCCGAACCACGGTAATGAGGAAGAGACACGACAATCACTTCGGCGCCGACGGGCAACATCCGTCGAAATTGCCGAATACCGTTGTCGTCCGTGCGATAGCCGCGGCCGATCGCGACGGTCAGCGCGTTGAACCATACGACATCGCCGCCCTCGAGCCGGCCGGGGGCGTTGATGCATCCCGCAATCACATGACCGAGGCTTGCGAGCGCGCGACCCTGCGCGTAGGGCTCCTGCTGTCGCGCGTCTTTTCCCATCCGACAAAGCACCACGCCGCGCGGGATGACAACCGACGCGTCGCGAACGTAGATGGCGTCGAGGGTAAGGGCGGTGTCCGCCGGGAGATGGTCGATCGTGGCGCCCGACGCGCGAATGAGATCTTCGAAGACCGCATACTGGTCGAGCGCACGCGCGGTATCCGGCGGTGCTGTGAAGTTGAGGGCCTGCCACTGTTCCGCCACATCACGCTCGTTGGCGAATGCGACCTGCGGCGATCGCAGCGCCACGCGGCGCAGCGTTCCGTACTCGTTCATCGCGCTCACGTCGCAAGTTCACCCGTGCGCCGCATCCAGACGTACAACGGCAACCCCGCGAACAGCAGCAGAAACCCGTAAAACACGGTCTCCGCGCCCGCGCCGCCAATGGCGAACATCGCGTACAGGAATGCGAGCGCGCCCACGATCGCGTCTCGACCGGTCGGAGGTGGCTGGCCAGGCACCAGCCACACGGCGAGCGCGCAGAATACATACGGAATCAGCGTGCTGAGCGTGGCGAGCAGAATGATGAACGTGTACAGCTCGACAAGACCACGTGCATAGTTCATCGCGACAAGCACCGACCCCAATCCCGAGGCGATCACCATGCCCTGCGCGGGAGTGCCGCGCAGCGACAGGCGGGCGAAGACCGGCGGAAACAGTCGATCCGCCGCCGCGGCCATCGGCACCTGGCCCGCGGCAAGCACCCACCCGTTCAGCGCCCCGAAGCAGGAGATTGCCGCGCCGATTGCGACCACGGCGGCGGCAGTCTCGCCAAGCCAGGCGCGCGCCGCGTCCGCAAACGGTGCGGTGGAGGTGGCAAGTGTGTCGGGCGCGACGAGGCTCATCACGCCGACGGTGGCCGCGACGTAGATCACCGCGGTCAGCAGAGTTCCTGTGACCGTCGCGCGTGGAATCGTCTGCTCAGGATCGCGCACGCTGCTCGCCGGAATCGTCGCGCACTCCAGGCCGAGGAAGGCCCAAAGTGTGAGCGTCACAGCCGAGACGATTTGTCCGCCCGCGGGCGCCTCGTTCACCGGCATTGAAAAGGCTGCCGGGTTGAAGAACCAGAGGCCCCCCACGCCAATGAGAATCAGCGGCAAGATCTTCAGCGCAGTGGTGAGCACTTGCACGCGAGCGGCCTGTGCGACGCCGGCCACATTGACGGCTGTGAGCACCCAAATCGTGGCTATGGCGAGCGCCGCCGCCGCCGCCGGCGTGCGCACGAGCCCCGGCACGAACGGATCGAGATAGCCGACAAACGCGACCGCCAACGCGCCGAGCGTGGCCACAATCGACAGCCAGTAGCCCCAGGCCACGAGAAAGCCCGGCAAGTCGCCGAACGCCGCACGTGTGTACGCGTACGGACCTCCGGTGGCGGGCAGTTGCCGGGCGAGTCTCGCGAACACCAACGCCAACATCACTGCGCCGGTCGCCGAGATCAGCCATCCCACGAGACTGAATCCGCGGTAACTCGCGAGTGAGGCGGGAAGGAGAAACACGCCAGACCCTATCATGTTGCCCATAACGAGCGACACGGCGGACCAGAACCCGAGCACGCGCGGAGGCGCGCTTGCTGTCATCGCTTACGGGATCACTTCGAGGATCGACACCGTACCGGACACTTCGTTGGCGCTCGCCACGAACAAACGCGACCCGTGCCGAAAGAATTTGACTGCCTCAGGGCCAACACCGACAGCGGCAATATTGACGACCATGGGCGCGGTCGGATTGGAGACGTCGACGAGCGCCACGGCATTCGCGCGCTCGAGCGCGACCACCACAAGGGTGCGGCCGCGGTAATCGGTCAGATCAACGCCTTCCGGTTCGATACTGCCGCGATCGCTGCGTGCGTCGGGATACAGCGCCGCCGCGGCTGCCACGTCATCGAGTTGCGAGCCGGTGTCAGCGACAAAGCCTCCCGTCCGGGCGTCGAAGACACTTAATGTCCTCCCGCCGCGTGGTCCGGCGGCGCCGGCCGCATTTCGCGTATCGCCCTCATCCGCGGTCACGAAGAATTGGCCCGTCTTATCGATCGCCAGACCGTCCGGTTCGCGAAACGCGACCAGCGTTTCCACTGGCTGATAGGCGCCATTCACCGTCAGGTCAGCTGCATGATTGACTTGCCCCAGACCAACGACGTCGAGCTGGTGTGTGCGTACGTCAAGACGCATGACGGCGTTGTTTTCCTGCAGCGTGATGTACGCGAAACGGCTGTTCGCGGTGAAGGCGACGTTCTCGGGTTCGAGCGTCGCCGGACTGTTGTCGACCGGTAACCGTGCGAGGTCATCGGTGCGACCGCTGCTGACCCCGCCAACGCCCGCGAGCGACGGCAACGCGAGCGTTGTCACCGCGAGTTCGGTCGGCGCGACGCCGTTAGACCCACCGAGATCGACGATCGAAATGGATCCCGGGCCACCGTTGGCCCCCAGGCCCGTGGCCTCCGCCTCGTTCGCGATCACCGCATGTTGCCCGTTTGGCGAAATCGCAATCGAGTCCGGCTGGATCCCAACCGAAGCAGAATCCAAAAGCGTTCCGTCGGAGATCCGGTACGCGAGCACGCTTCCGGTCAGCCCCGCTCGCCCGGTTACGACAAGAAAGTAATCGTGTTGCGGATGCAGCGCCACCGAGTTCGGCGTTCCGGTCGTGGTATCGATCGGCACGCGTCGCAGCAGTTCGGGCGACAGCGGGTCGGATAAGTCCAGAATATCGACGCTGCCTGCGACGTTGGTGAGTGCCGCAATCGCGTCGCGATGCCGAATGCTGATCACCTCGGCGCCGTTTTCAGCGAGGCCGGTGTCGTAGGTAGCACGAACAATCAGCTGCGGCTGTACGAGTGGATCGGCCGACGAGAGGCTCCCGACGAGCAGCGCGGTCAAGGCTGGAAGCACGATTCGATTGCGTGTGTTCATCCCGAACCTCCGATGTGGAGTGGAGCTGTCTCCGGCCGACACGCCGGCGGACCGCATCATACGCTCATGCAATGATGGTTTGGTGTGAAAAACCGCAAGACGAGCACCGGCGAAGCTGCCGCCGGTACAACACGGGTGCTACGATGCGACGTCGATCACCGTGCCCTCACCTAGGTCAGCGCTGAGGAAATAAGTTTCGCGGTCTCGCCGAGTCAGTTGCGGCAGCCGACGCGCGCGCGAGGCCGTTGACGGAAGGTGTCCGCTTCGGCGTGCGAAGCAACGCCTGCTCAAACGCCTGCGCAGCTTCCTTGCTGCGACCGGCGTCGAGCAGCATTTCGCCGTACAACTCGAACGCGGGCTTGATTGGATCGGGCGGGCCCGACGGCGCGGACATCGTGGCCTCGATCTCCGTCGCCTCCTTGGCGAGCTGCAGCGCTTCTTCCTTTTGCCCTTTCGCCCAGCGAATCACCGCGCCGAGCTCTTTCTCGCGGATTAAATGCGGCTTTGCGGCGTACGAGGTCGGGCCGCCAGCAGTGCGCGCCGTCACGCCTTTGAGCTGCGCCTCGGCGGCTTCGGCAGTGGTAGGGTCGCCGGCCTTGGCGGCGCTCACGCCAACGATGTAGGTCCAGGTCGCGGAACCGTCGTAGTTGCCCATCTGCATTCCCGGCATATTCACGTGGTCGCCGCCCTGGCTCGGGACTGCGTCGGTCGTGAGCGAAAGCTTCTCCCACTGCGCGGTATCGGAAATGTATCGCGCACGCATCGCGAGGTACCCGTCTCGGATGGCGCGGTTGTTGGGATTCCTGTCGGCCGCCTGTTTTGCGAGCTCGATGTTTTTCTTCGCATCATCGAGCTTGCCCAACATCACATTTGCATACGCCAGCCACGAGAGTGTGTGGAAATCCTCGCGCCCTTCCGCGAGCTTCATCCGCGTGTTCAGGTCGACCGCGGCCTTGTAGGCCTCGATGTTCGAGAGCGCCACGTCCTGCCACATACCGAGCTGAACAAAGATGTGCGACGGCATGTGCAAGGCGTGCGCGGCCGATGGTGCAATCTTCGCGTAGGCGCGTGCGGCCGGAAGAGCAAGCGGAGCGTGATCCGGATCGTCGAAGGCGTGAATGATGAAGTGCGCCGCACCCGGATGTCTTGGATTCTGCTGAAACACCAATTGCGCGATCGACGCCGCCAGCGCTTGGCGCCGGAAGCCAGTGTCGCCAGGCCGCACCGTCCCGAGCAGCGACAGCGCGTAGAACACAGCGATCTCGTGATCGTCCGGCCATTGAGCGTACATGCGGGCCATTGCCTGTGAGTACGCATGGTCTCGTGCGAGCTTGTCACCGGGCGCCAAGTAAAGCTGATGGATGGCCTCGAAGTACGCCTTTTCTTTCGGAAGTTTGGTTTTTGCCACGCGGCCGGCGGGGGTCGGATCAAGTTGCGAGAGAACCTTGGTCGCGGCCTCGATGTCCTGCTGCGCCCAGAGCGGATGGTTGTAGCTCATCGCTTCGCCCCAGTACGCCATCGCAAACGCGCCGTCTGCTTGTTGCGCCTTGCGGAAGGCTTCGGCCGCTTCGTCGAACTGGAAGTTGTGGAGCGCTTTGACGCCCGTCAGAAACGCGTCTTGCGCGGCCGCAACGCCGGACGTCGGGAACGTGATGGTTCCGAACTCCTGAGATGAGGGCCGCCCGGCGACGAGCAACACCATGAAGAGAGCGACAAGGACGGCAGTGGATCGGCGCATGAGGAACTCCTGCGCGATTATAGCGATCGCAGCTGGGGTAATATCGATAGGTTTGCGATGAAAGCAATATTGCTGGCAGGGGGCAAAGGGACGCGGTTGCGTCCGCTGACCATCCACACCCCCAAACCGATTGTTCCGATTTTCGACCGCGCGTTTCTCCACTACCAGATCGACCTGCTGAGACGCGTGCCGGAAATCGACGAGGTGATCTGCAGCCTCAACTATCAGCCGCGCCGTATCGAAGAGGTATTTGGCAGCGGCGAAAGCATGGGCGTTCGTCTTCGCTACGTCGTCGAGCCCTCGCCACTCGGCACCGGAGGCGCGATTCGCTTTGCGGCCCAGGGCGCAACCGAGACGCTCGTGGTGTTCAACGGCGACGTGATGACCTCGATCGACGTCAACATGGTCATCGCCGTGCATCGCGAGCGCCGCGCCAAAGCCACCATCGTGTTGACGCCGGTGGGAAACCCGCGTGCCTACGGGCTGGTCGAGACCGCGCCAGACGGTGCCGTGCGACGCTTTCTCGAGAAGCCCAAAGCGGACGAGATTACCTGCGACACGATCAATGCCGGCATCTACGTGCTCGAGCCAGACACGTTCGACCGTATTCCCCCCAACGTGGCGTATTCGATCGAGCGCGCGTATTTTCCGTCACTGATCGAACGCGGGGAGCCGTTTTTTGCATATATCGACGCCGGCTATTGGATCGACATCGGCACACCTGAGAAGTACATGCAGGTCCATCGCGACATGTTCGACGGCAGGTTCAACGGCGGCCGGTTTGCGACCGCCGATCGCAGTAAGCCGATCGTGGCGCCCGACGCGCGCATCGAACAAGGCGCCAGACTCGAAGCGCCGTGCTTCGTCGACAGTGGAGCCCATGTCAAGGCAGGTGCCGTCGTGGGCCAATACGCGGTCATCGGCCGCGGCGCCGTGCTCGAGGAAGAGGCGGAGGTGCGAAACAGCATCATCTGGCCCAACACCCGGTTGGGCCAGCACGCGGAAATCGACGGCGCGATTCTGGCGCGTAACTGCCATGTTGGCCGCAACGTCACGCTTCGCGCGCCGGTCGTGCTCGGCGACAAGACCGTGCTCACTGATTACACGAAGATCTGAATCGCGGAGCGTTTTGAATCATCATGTACCGCGCAGCGTTTAACCCCAAAGCTACACTTGGATTCGGAACGCCAACGGCGCGAAACGCTCGAACCATGCCGGTTTCGGCGCGAGCGTTGGAATCGGCTCGATGCCACGATTGCGAACACAAGTGAATTGAGGGGCTAAGTCACCATTTGGCGCGGCCTTTTTGCAATGATCACGTAGCGCGGACCTTCAGGTCCGCGTTCTAGCGGAGCAGCATGGCGACGACCAAGGTAAATCCCGATGTCTTCAAGGCCTACGACGTGCGTGGGCTCTACCCATCAGAGATCACCGACGATCTCTTCCACGCGCTCGGCCGCGCCTTTGTCGCGTACCTGGGACCGGGACGCTACGCCGTGACGCGCGACATGCGCGTCTCGTCTCCGTCGTTGACGGCGGCGTTCATCGCGGGAGCGCGCCAACAAGGCGGGGCGATCTTCGACTACGGCCTCACGGCCACCGACATGATGTATTTCGCCGTGGCCGCCGATCACCTGGACGGCGGCGCGCAAATCACAGCCTCGCACAATCCCAGGCAATACAACGGTTGCAAGCTGGTCCGGCGCGAAGCCTTTCCACTGAGCGGTGAATCGGGCATCAAGGAGATCAAGGAGATGATCCTCAGCGGCACGCTGCCGCCCGTGCCCGCCGCGCCCGGCCGCATTGAAAAGCGCGACATCCTGAATCGCTATGTCGATCACGTGATGTCGTTCATCGATCCGACGCTGATCGCGCCATTCAACGTGGTGCTCGACGCGGGAAGCGGTGTGGCTGGATTCATCGCCCCAAAGCTGTTCGATCAGCTCCCTTGCCGCACGACGCGGCTTTGCTTCGAAGTGGACGGCACGTTCCCAAATCACGAAGCCAATCCCTTGATCGAAGAGAACCGCCGTGACATCACTGCGAAGGTGATCGCCGAGCGCGCCGACGCCGGAATCGCATGGGACGGCGATGCCGATCGCTGCTTCTTTCTCGATGGCACCGGCGAGTTCATTGCCGGTGATTTCATCACCGCGCTGCTCGCGGAATCGTTCCTGATGAAACAGCCTGGCGCGACGATCATCTACGACGTGCGGGCGAGCTATGCGGTGAAGGACACGGTGGCACGCTACGGCGGCAAAGCATTGATGAATCGTGTGGGGCACGCGTTTATCAAGCGACGCATGCGCGAGGAAGACGCAGTGTTCGGCGGCGAAGTCACGGGGCATTACTACTTCAAGGACAACTTCTACGCCGACAATGGGTTCATCCCGGCACTCCTGATCCTCGAACTGATGTCGAAAAAGGGCAAGTCGCTTCGCGATCTGCTCGAGCCGTTCCGCCATCAGTACTTCATCTCCGGCGAGATCAACACCAAGGTCTCGAGTATGGAATTGGCGGAGCAGAAGTTAGAGACGCTCGCGCGGGAGTACGGTCACGGCAATGTCTATCGCCTCGACGGCGTGTCGGTCGAATTCGACGACTGGCATTTCAACGTGCGGCCGTCGAATACAGAACCGCTACTGCGGCTGAATCTCGAGGGGCTGACGCCGGAAATCATGGAAAGCCGCCGCGACGAAGTCCTGTCGATCATTCGCGGCTAATCATGGAGGGCCGCAGCTTTCAGCGCCGGCTGTCGGTGGTCGTCAACCAGGTTGAAACTGACAGCTGAAAACCGAGAACTGAAAGCATCGCGCCACCGCTTACGGTAAGATGGGGGTCCGAGCGGGAGTAACTCAGTGGTAGAGTCACAGCTTCCCAAGCTGTTGGTCGCGGGTTCGATCCCCGTCTCCCGCTCCAAACCACTTCGCCGTCGCGTTGGTTCCTAACGGGGTTCCTGACGTAAGTTCCAATTACTTGATTGAAATTCCACCGCCCGCCACGAGCAGTGATTGGCGTGGGAGTGCGCCTCTTGTGGCGGTTGCATCGACCGCTGCGAGTTTGTACCAGCGCAAGTCCAGACTCAAGGCGACGCGATCCCTGAAGAACCAGCGCACGCCGACGCCGTAGTTGATGGCGCGCTGCCACCCGCTCTCTGCCGGCGCCGGCGTGGGGACGCCGGCAACAGGCTCGCTGACTTCACTGGTAGCGCGAGCGCGCCCGAGTCCGCCGCCGATGTAACTCCAACCAAGACGATGACCGAAGTTCAACGACACCTGCGGCGACAACATGCCGAGGCGCGTTGTGATGCCTGGTTCAGCCGTCTGGCTGGCGGTACCCGCCGGAGGCGACGTATGGCTCCGGCCGAAGACGTACGTCCCCCCGAATCCAATTGCGCCGACCTTGAATCTGACAGCGTAGAGATGGCCACCGGCCTCGAATCCCAACGCGCGTCCGGGAACCGTCGTGCCCGCCGGTACTGCAGGCGTCCATCCCGGGCCGGTTGGCAAGCCAACGGAGGCCACGCGGACATCGGCAACCGCCCGCGGCAACAACCTGTTCTGTGTAGTGTCTTGCGCGAAACTGGCGCCCGCCGCACACAACATCATCGCGGCGAGCACCGGCGTGCGAGCGATCATCCGCTCTTGGCTTTACGCCGCGCCGCCCAATACTTGCGCATCCGCTCCGACACGGCACGCTTCTGCGCCGCCGACATCTTCCACCGGCGGCGTCTGCGCGGCCCGTCGTTCGAGGTGGCCGCCGCTGTCGCCGCGCCCGCCGCACGCGCGGGGCGTCCGCGAAACAATTCCGGAAACGCCGCTCGAATCGACGCTTCTTCCTGGCGCAACTCCTCGAGCCTTCTCATCGCGCCAATCCGCGCATACGCGCGCAACGTATCAGCATGTAACGATCTCGGCACTGTCTTTACCTCCGGGGGGATATGTCGCTTACTTCGCCGTCGGAACGAAGAACGAAGACGACGAGCTAAAGAACCAAGAACCCCGGAACAAGAACGCCGAACGAAGAACGGCGAGCTCCCACCGGGACCGCAGACTTGGACGACGTCATTCTAGTCTGGCTTGCGCTAACGACGACGCAGTTTTCGGTCCTTTGCTTCATCCTTCGTTTTTTTAGTTCTTCGTTCTTCGTGCTTGGTTGTTCCCTCTCAAACCTTCGTTCTTTGTTCTTGTTCGTGCTTAGTTCGTTCTTAGTTGCTCGTTGCTCGTTCCCAGTGCTTCGTGTTCTAATTCGTCATTCTTACTTCGTTCTTAGTTCTTACTTCTCAGTATTAGTTCCTCAGTACCCGCTGCGCGCTTCCGCTACGCTTTCTCCCTTTGACTCCTTCACAATGCGCACGCCTGCGCTCGCCCCCACACGGCTGGCGCCAGCCGCCACCATCGCCTTCATCTGCTCCAAGTCGCGCACGCCGCCAGCCGCCTTCACGCCCATCGCGTCGCCGACGACTTTGCGCATCAGCATGACGTCGGCAACCGTCGCCCCTCCGGGACCAAAACCGGTTGACGTTTTGACGAAATCGGCCCCGCCTGCCTTGGTCAATGCGCTCGCTGTCACCTTTTCCTCGTCGGTGAGCAGCGCGGCTTCAATGATGGCCTTGCTCACGACGGCATGCTGCTGGCATGGGCCGGTCACCGCTTCGATGTCCCGCTCTACCAGACGAAGATCGCCGGACTTCAGCGCGCCGATGTTGATCACCATGTCGATTTCATTGGCACCGTCGAAGATGGCGCGACGGGTTTCATAGTGCTTCACATCCGGGGTCGTGGCGCCAAGAGGGAATCCCACAACCGAGCAAACACCAACGCCGGTTCCGCGTAACAGCCGGTGGCAGAATGCCACCCATGTGGGATTGACACACACCGTTGCAAAGTGAAATTCCGCGGCTTCACGGCACAGCTTGTCGATGTCTTTCGCGGTCGCGTCCGGCTTCAGGAGCGTGTGATCAATCAGTCCGGCCACCTCACCCGCCCCGCCGCCGGCGGCGTGCAGGCCAAGCCGGCAGGCGCCCGCCGCGAGCACGCCGCTCACCTGATTGGGACAACAGTCAGTGGAGAATCCGTGACAGGCACAGCGGGCCGGCGCAACAGCCCCGGCCGCGGCGAGTTCCTGCAGGATGATGTCGATGACCCGGCGAATGTCCGACAAGAGTTGTTGATTCTACCTTGTCTTTTCGAGATTCCTGATCTTCGCGAGTCGTTGGATATAACGCGCCTCGCGCATCGGCGTCGCCAGCCATGTGTCGACGATGCACGTCGCGTCGTCGGTGGCAATGAGTGTGGCACCGAGTGACAGCACGTTCGCGCCATTGTGCTCTCGTGAATAACGCGCCAGTGTGGGGTCGGTGCACATCGCCGCGCGCACCCCGTCGATCTTGTTGGCCGCAATCGCCGAGCCCAGGCCAGCGCCATCGATCACGATGCCTGCGTCGGCTTGCTTGTGGGCAACAAGCCTGCCGACCCGTGCCGCGATGTCTGGATAATCAACCGGATCGGGCGTGTGCGTCCCGACATCCTCGACCGCCAGCCCGCGACCGCGCAGATAGTCACGCAGCACCGCCTTGAGCGCGAGACCCGAGTGATCGCTTCCGATCGCCACGCGACGCACGTCGGCGGCGGGCGCGAGATCGCTGGAGGCGCGGTCCGGAATATCACGCAGCACCGCAATTCGCCGAGTCTTGAGCGTGTCTTCGGCAAGAGGCGTGATCTTGCCGCCTGGATTGAGCGTGACCGTGCTGCCAACCTCCAGCAGGCGGGCGTCCGCCTCCGTGATAATGTCGTAACGCTTCATGTCAGCCGCCATTCCTCCGCTCATTTCACCAGAAGTTTTGCGAGATCGCATCCTCGAAATGGCGCACGAGATCCGCGCGGGCTTTCAGGGCGAGGATCTGCACCTGGTCTGCGTCCTGAAGGGAGCGTTTCTTTTTCTCGCCGATCTGCTTCGCGCCATGGATGGCCGCGTCACGATCGATTTCATCGCGCTATCGAGCTACGGCGGCGGCACCACGTCGTCCGGCGAGGTGCGATTGATCAAGGACCTCGACCACGGTCTCGAAGGGCGCAACGTGGTGATCGTCGAGGACATCGTCGACACCGGGCTGACACTGCATTACCTGCAGGAGATCCTGCGCGCGCGCAATCCCAAGTCGCTGCGCACGGCCTGTTTGCTGAGCAAACCGTCGCGACGACAGATCGATGTGAAGGTGGATCACATCGGGTTCACGATCGAGGACCGGTTTGTGGTCGGCTACGGGTTGGATTATTCGGAGCAGTACCGCAATCTGCCGTACATCGGCGTCTTGCAATAAGGATTGCGGGGCGGGGGCGAAAGCCCCGCCGCCACGTCACTATCGGTTGACCGCGCTTCTGACCTGTTGCGCCGCCTTGCGGGCCTCGGCCAGCACATCAGCTTCGTTGAGCGTCAACACCTTCTGGTCGCGCATCAACACTTTGCCATTCACAATCGTCGTCTCGACGTCGTCGCCTCGCGTCACATACACGAGATGTGAAACCGCGTCGTACATCGGCGTCTGGCGCGCCTGATCCATCCGGATCACGAGCACGTCAGCGAGTTTGCCCGCTTCCAGGGAGCCGAGCCGGTCGGCGCGACCGATTACGCGTGCGCCGCCGATTGTGGCCATTTCGAGCGCGGTTTGCGCGCTCACCGCGCGTGGATCACCAGACACCAGCTTGTGGAGAAAAGCCGCCTGACGCATGGCTTCGAACATGTCGAGGTCGTTGTTGCTGGCCGCGCTGTCGGTGCCTAGACCGAGCGCGATGCCGGCCTTGAGATACTCCGGAACCGGCGCCGTGCCGCTGGCAAGCTTCATGTTGCTCTCAGGATTGTGTGACACGCCGACGTTGTTCTTTTTCAGCACCGCGATTTCGTCCGCGTTCATCCACACCCCATGCGCCGCGATGACGCGCGGCTTCCAGAACGCCAGCTGTTCGAGGAGCGCAACCGGGCGCATCTTGTGGCGATCGAGCGCCATCTTGATCTCGTCCTGTGTTTCGCCGAGGTGGATCAGAACTGGAACGCCGTATTTAACCGCGAGGTCGCGCGCGGCGGTCAGCGTCGACGCATCCAGTGTATAGACCGAGTGCGGCGCGACCGCCGGAACGATGAGGTCGTCTTTGATGAACTGTTTGATAAAGGCTTCGGCTCGCGCCAGCGCCTCGGCGGGCGTTTTGGCGTCGGGAACCGGAAACTCGATGACCGTTTGTCCGAGGATGCCGCGCAGCCCGGCTTCTTTGGTCGCGCGCGCGATCTCTTCCTCGAAGTAATACATGTCGGCATAGGTCGTCGTGCCGGATCGAATCATCTCGAGCGCGGCAAGCCGGGTGCCGGTTCTGACAAACGCAGGCGATACGGTTTTCGCCTCGGCTGGGAAAATGTATTTCTCCAGCCACTCCATCAGCGCCAAATCGTCGGCGAGGCCGCGATACATCACCATCGGTGCATGTGTGTGTGTGTTGATCAGTCCTGGCATTACCACTCGACCCCGTGCATCGATCATGGTGCGGGCCTGATACTGCGCCGCTACCGCCGCGGATTCATCAACCGCCGTAATGGTCGTGCCGCTGATTGCAACTGATCCCGGGTTGATGACTCGCCGGCCGCCATCCATGGTGACAACGATGCCGTTTGCGATCACGACATCCACGGCGCGCGCTTGTTGAGCCGAGACGATCGCGACCGCTGCGAGCGCGAGCAGGCTTATTCGGGCAGCGACCACTGCGCTGCATTGTACGCGCTCACCTGCGGCCGGTTCCACCCGTGGAGGCCGGTCTTTACACCGGCCTGGCTCTTTTCGGCTAAGCTCTGAACGCCGTGGTGCGCCTCGTCGACCATCCACTCGTTCACGACATTCTCACGAATCTGCGCGACGCAACGACGGACGCGGAGCGTTTCCGCCAATTGGCGGGCCGCATCAGCGTGCTGCTCGCGGCCGAAGCGTTGCGCGACTTGCCGGTGATCGAAATGACGGTCACAACACCACTCGGCCCGGCGCGAGGGCGTCACATCGGGGTGGATGTCGTGTTGGTGCCGGTGCTGCGAGCAGGCCTCGGAATGCTGCCCGGCATGCTCGAACTCGTCCCGGGCGCGCGGGTCGGTCATATCGGTCTACAGCGCGATGAAGTGACGGCGCAGGCGTCCCGCTACTATTCCAAGCTGCCGGCGCATCTCGAAGACAGCTATGTGCTGATGATCGATCCGATGCTGGCGACGGGTGGCAGCGCCGTCGCTGCGCTCGACTTGCTGCGCAGCGCGGGTGCCCGTCACGTTCGTCTGGTCTGCATCGTTGCCGCCCCTGAAGGTGTGGCGGCGGTTGAAAAGGCGTATCCGGACGTCCCGATCTACACGCCGGTGATCGACCAGCGATTGAACGCGCACAAGTTCATCGTGCCGGGGCTGGGAGATTTCGGGGATCGGCTTTATGGAACGACGTAGTACACTAGACGTTCTCGCGGGCCCGCGTGCGACTGCGGTGAGTTCCGAGTCGCTCGGGCCAGGGAACGCCCGCTACACTCAGTCCCAATCGCGCGCTTGGCTCAGCGGTAGAGCATCGCCTTCACACGGCGGGGGTCGGTGGTTCGAATCCACCAGCGCGCACCAACGCTTGCGTTTGATCACGACAGCCATCGACCCTCCGCATTGTCCAGTCGCGGGTTCGATCGACCTCTGAGCTGATGTTCCAACGTCTTTGGCGCGGAAAACACACATCCGACGGTACGCCGCCAGTCGTGCCGCCAGAACAGACGCCGCTGAGGGTCGCGGCGACCGCGCCGAATCCCATTGAACTCGCGTATTGGCTCCTGCTATGGCGAGCGCCGAGCGATGCTGACATTCGCTGCGGAATGGAGACACTTGAATCTCCTCAGGGCCGCGACCATCTCTACCTGCGTCTGCTCGCCTCGGTCGAATTTCGCAGGCTCGCCTACGCGTTGTGGGACGGATTGGACCCTAGACGGTCGCTCAAAACTGTCGAGGCCGCACTCGCGCAGTTCGGCGATGACTCCGAGTTCGTCGAGTTCGCGTATCGCGTTCTTCTGGGACGTCCGGCGGACCCGTCGGGTCATGCTGCTTACCTCTCGATGCTGACCGAAGGCCATTGGCGTGCCTTGCTGCTGCAAATCCTCATGCGCTCTGACGAGTTCAAGAAGCGGTTTGCGACAGTCTGCCCGCAAGCGGGATTTCTGCCGCGCGACATACAGCTCTGCGAACTCGCGAACCCTGCAAAGTGGAACAACCCGGAGTGGATGGATCTGCTGGCGTCGCTCGCCGTCGTCCCACTCGACAAACCATCGATGCATCGCAAGGGGTACGAATTTACGCAGCTGCTCTTCGGCCTGACGCGACTCGGTTTCATACGCGACGATGTGGACGTTCTGAGCGTTGGCGCCGGACACGAAGCTGTGTTGTACTGGCTCGCAAATCGAGTCAAGCGTGTGATTGCCACCGACATGTACGGCGGCGTGTGGCAAGAAGCCGGGGCACGGGAAGGAGACGCCTCTGTCCTTTCGAACGCCGCGCGGTTTGCGCCATTCCCCTACAGCAAGGATCGGCTCATCTTTCTGAAAATGGACGGACGGTTTCTCGCATTCGAGGACGCGTCCTTCGATGTGGTGTACTCACTTTCCTCGATTGAACACTTCGATGGCTTTCGGGGAGCGCGCCTTGCGATGGACGAGATGGCTCGCGTATTGAAGCCCGGCGGAATGCTTGCGCTTGCCACCGAGTACTTACTCTCGGGCCCGCCGCATCACGAGGCGTTCCAACCCGAACAGGTGCACGAGCTACTTCGACACCCTGCGTTGTCGCTCGTTCAGCCGATCGACGAGGGTGTGTGGAGTCGATATGAGTGCGCGCCCGTCGATATTCGCCGCAATCCCTACCAGACTCCCAACATGGTCGTGACGGATGGCGGGTCCGTCTTCACATCGGTCATGGCGTTTTTACGCAAAGCAAACTGAACAGCTTCGGTGTACGAATCGGTGCGGTTATTGCTCTCTCTTTGCCGCCATGGCAACGCTCAATCGATTCATTCTGCCGGCACTTGCAAGTCTTCTGATGCTCGCGATCACGGCGCAGCCGGCGGCCGCGCAGTACTTCGGACAGAACAAGGTCCAATACCGGACATTCAAATTCGAGGTGTTGAAGACCGAGCACTTCGACATCCACTTCTATCCCGAAGAAGCGCAGGCCGCGCGCGAGGCGGCGCGGATGGCGGAGCGTTGGTACGCGCGGCTCTCACGTGTGCTCGACCACCGGCTTTCCGGGCGACAGACGCTCGTCCTTTACGCCGCGCACCCTCATTTCGAGCAGACAAACGTCATCGAAGGTGTACTTGGTGAAGGCACAGGGGGTGTCACGGAGTCGTTAAAACGTAGGATTGTGATGCCGGTCGGCGCGGGATTACCTGAGACCGACCATGTGCTCGGCCACGAGCTCGTGCACGCGTTTCAATACGACATCCTCGGACCCAACCTGAACTATCCGCTTTGGTTCATCGAAGGTATGGCTGAGTACCTGTCGATTGGATCCGTCGATTCGCACACTGCCGTGTGGCTGCGTGATGCCGCGGTGAACGAGAAGCTCCCCGACATCGACGATCTGAACGATCCCCGCTACTTCCCCTATCGTTTCGGACACGCCTTCTGGGCGTACGTCGGTGGACGCTACGGTGACGCGGCGGTCGCGGATATTCTCCACAGCGGCGCGCGTGCACGATCCGGATCCACGGGAGGAGGCGGCGGCGGCGATGCTGTGGGTTTGATTCAAGAGATTCTCGGGATAGACAAGGAGCAGCTTGGCGCCGAGTGGCACCAATCGATCCTGACGACAATGGTTCGGCCGCTCGGCGATCGCGCGGAAGATGCGGGACGACGGATCGTCGATCCCGATGATGAGAACGAGCTCAACGTCGGACCGGCGCTCAGTCCCGATGGCTCGCGCATGGCGTTTCTCTCGTCGCGCGATCGGCTGTCGATCGATTTGTTCATCGCCGATGCGGCAACGGGGCGCATTCAGCGGAAACTGATCTCGACTGCTGCCAATCCGCATTTCGACAGCCTTCAATTCATTGCTTCAGCGGGATCGTGGGATCCCACAGGCCAGCAACTCGCAATCGCCGTCATCCGCGAAGGCCGTCCCGCTATCGCCATCATGGACGCAACCAATGGCCGCCGTGTGCGCGAGATCGAGCTACCCGGCGTGGACGAAGTGTTCCATCCCGCCTGGTCGCCTGATGGCCGCCACATTGCGTTTTCAGCCCTCTCCGGAGGGTTGAGCGATCTCTTCGTCGTCGACCTTCCTGGAGGCAGTGTCCGCCGGCTCACCAATGACGTGTTCACCGACCTCTCGCCGTCGTGGGCACCCGACAGCCGGCGTTTTGTCTGGAGCACCGATCGCTTCACGACTGAACTCGCGAGCCTGAACTACGGCGACTACCAACTCGCGACGCTCGAGATGGAGAGTGGGCGGGTGACGCCTACGTTCGCGTTCGACGGCGCACACCACATTTCGCCGCAATGGGCGCGCGACGGGGCGATCTACTTCATCGCCAACCCGGACGGCGTGCCCGATGTGTATCGCTACGACACGGAATCTCGTGCGATCACACGCCTTACTCGGCTCATTACCGGCGCGACGGGCATCACGCCATCGAGCGCAGCGCTCGCTGTAGCGGCGAACGGAAGCCGGTTAGCCGCCGTGATCTATCGCAACCAGACGTACGAAATCCAGGCGATTGAGGGCGAGCGCTTGCGCCGAGGGGAGCCGGCGCCGACGGGTGTGACACTTGCCGCGGCGCAGTTGGCGCCAGACACGAGGCGTGGCACGCAGGTCGATACACTGCTGAGCAATGCGCAGTTTGGCCTGCCTGCCGCGGCGCTGCCTCCAGCGGACGAATATCGTCCGAAGCTCGCGCTCGATTACATCGGTCAGGAGATCGGCATCACGACGGCCAACAGCCTCGGGTCGTACATGGGCGGCGGCATCGCCTTCAATTTCAGCGACACGCTCGGCGATCACGTGGTCACGTCGTTGCTGCAGGTGAACGGGAACTTCGAAGACTTCGGCGGCCAGGTCGGCTACATCAACCGCAAGCGGCGATGGAACTACGGCGCGTTTGTCGAGCAGGTGCCGTACATTACCGGCGGCGTCATCGGAGGCGTGACGAACATTGGGGGGCAAACCGTCGTCGTGGAGCAGGAAGTGCGCGACCGACAGGTCGATCGACGCGTGCTGGGCATGGCCGCCTATCCATTCAGCCGCGCGCGACGATTCGAGGTGGGCGCGGCACTGCGGCGCCTCACCTTCGATCGGCGAATCGATACGTTCGTGTTGTCACCGATCACCGGGGAAGTGCTGTCGGAGGAGCGCGAGAAGATCGAGCTCGGAGAGCCTCTCTCCCTCGCCGAGCTGACTGTTGGCCTCGTCCAGGACACCACGGTCTTCGGAGCGACCGGGCCGGTCCTCGGCCATCGCTCGCGGTTTGAATTGGCGCCGTCCTTTGGCGATCTGCGCTTTACGCAGGCCATCGTGGACGTCCGCCATTACGTGATGCCGTTTGGCGCGTGGACGATCGCGGGCCGGCTGCTTCACGTCGGACGCTACGGTAACGACGCTGAGTCGCTGCGCCTGTCGCCGCTCTATCTGGGCTTTCCGAATCTAGTTCGCGGCTACGATGTCGGATCCTTCGATGTCGATGAATGCGACTTCTCGGCCGCGCAACGCTGCCGGCTCGTCGAGGACTTGATCGGCAGCCGTATTCTCGTCACCGGTGTCGAGCTGCGCGCGCCAATGTTGGGCGCGTTCACAGGCAAGCTTGAGTACGGGGTTGTTCCCGCCGAGTTGATCGGGTTTTTCGATGCTGGCGTGGCGTGGAGCCGCGACTCGCGACCAAGAGGCATTGGCAGCGGGACCCGGCCGTGGGCGCGAAGCTTCGGCGCCGGTGTTCGCGTGAACGCCCTGGGTTACATGATTCTGGAGTTTGCTGCCGTGCGCGCGCTCGATCGGCCGAACGATAACTGGCAGTTTGTGTTTGGCGTGAGACCGGGATTCTGACGTGAGGTCGACAGTCGCGGGTCATCCGTCGATGGCGTCGGCGGTTGAAAGCGGCTGACAGTCGATCGCCGGTCGACCGTCGACTGTCGACGGCTTCACGAAGCCCACAACATTGCGACGGGCCAGGTTTGAAACGCGCTCCCCGCGAGCAGCCATGGCGCGTCGCGATACACGACCGGCTCGACACGTTCACCCGTAAACACATTCACCAGCTTCGCATCCGCAAGACGCGACGGCAGCCGCACGCTCGCCGTGCGCCATCGCTCCATCCCCAACGGCGCGTGCGGCACTCCGCGCATGAGCGCCGAGAGGAATCGCGGCACGAGCACGACGAGCTCGTGGTCGCCGGCGCGGCGGGTGAAGCCAACCAGATGCGGGTCGTCGAGGTCGCTGCCTAACGGCTCGTAATCGCCGCGCAGGAAGAGATCGGGATACGCGCGCCGCAGACGCAGTGCGATCGCGAGTGTGTAGAACTTGATCCGTCCGTCCGGCCACGACGACAGCAACTCGCCGAGAAACGGACCGATTGCGGCGTGCCGGGCGATGTCACGAGACTCTTCGGCGAGCTCGATCATCGGCAGCATGTCCATCAGGACTCGTTGCCGCAGCGCGAAGTCCACAGGGCGGCGATTGTCGGGATCGACGAGCGCGAGGTTCCACAGCTCGGATCCTTGATACACGTCGGGAACGCCGGGCGATCCCAGGCGCAGCACGAGCTCGGCGAGCGAACCGAGCATGCCGAACCAGGCCAGCCGCCGCTGGAACGGCACGAACGCTTCCAGAAACGTGCGGGCCGAGTCCCCGGCCAGCACCGAGTGCACGAAATTACGCACGCCCTCTTCGTACTCGATGTTCTCGCTCAGCCAGGAGGTGCGCCGTTTGGCTTCCTTCACCGCCTTGGTCATGAAGCCGATCATGCGGTCGACAAACTCCGGCGGCACCGCTCCCGGAATCGGCGCCGCGAGATGCTCGGCCGGCCAGGCGCCAACGAGCGCCTGATAGAACATCCACTCGTCGAGGCGGTCTGGCGCCGGCGATCCTTGACTCGCCGCGCGAGCCGATTCGTTCAGCACCGACCAGCGGCGAACGTGCGCGCGCCACTCCGCCGCCTGCTCCGCGATGACGCGAATGCGCGCGCGTGCATCTTCGCCGCGCTTGGTGTCGTGCGTCGAGCCCGCCGTGATTTCGTACGGCCAGCGCGAAAGCCGGTACTGGTTCTCGGTGTGGAACTCCGAGACCGTGCGAGTGCGATAGCGCAAGTCTCCCCCGACCTCGTTCGCGGACAGCAACAGCACGTCACGGTAAAAGGCCGTGTCTTCGAGCCCTTTGGCGACGACCGGCGCGGTGTACTGCTGGAACCTCTGGGCAAACGCCACCGTACGATCGCGCGCCGCGCCGGCCTGCGTGGAATCGCCATCAGGCACAATCGCGCGGCGAATGAAATCGAAGATCGACGGCTCCTGCACGGGATTGCGGCGCCGCGCATCGCTGATCGCCCCGTCGAGGACCGCGATGTCCTCGCTGCTCGCGCCGCGCTCCGTGATATAGGTGCGATAGACCGGGAAACACGAAATCACTTCGACGATGGCCCGCCGCAGGCCGTTGAGCGTGAAATCGCGCGATCGACGGTCGCCCTCGGAAAGGCGGTTGAGCGCGCGCGAGAGCACGTTGAGTTCGCTCGCCATCGCCGTGCGCATCATGAACTTCTTGCTGTCGTATCCCGTATCCGCTGGCGACGCCGTTTGTGCAGTGTAGCGGCGATAAAAGCGGCGCACATCGCTGAGGCCTTCCGGATGGACGAAGAGGCCGTTGAGCGTGTTGAGAAATCCATATCCGGTGGTCCCGTGTACCTGCCAGTCGTCGCGCAGGCGTTCGCCTCTCGCAAGAATCTTTTCCGCGACGACATAGATGCGGCGTCCGGTTCCGCCGGCGCGCTCGCGCACCGCGGCTTGTAACGACTCGAAATATGCCGCCGGATCGAACAACCCGTCCGGATGGTCGATGCGGATGCCAGTGACAATCCCTTCGCCAATGAGATCGAGCAGCAACGTGTGGGTATCGGCAAACACGCGCGGATCTTCCATCCGCAATCCGGCCAGATCGTTGATGTCGAAGAACCGGCGGTAATTGATTTCGTCGAACGCCGTCCGCCAGTAGGCCAGCCGGTAGGCCTGCACCTCGAGCAGCCCGTGCAAACGATCGAAGCTGCCGGCGTTGCCGGGCTGGCCGTTGAACTCGGCGATCGCGGCGTCGATGTGTGCCTGAATCGCGCTCGAACGCGCCGCGAGCACGGCAAGTCGCGACCGAGCGATCTCCTTATTGCGGTGACGCTCCGCGATTCGCGTTTCGTCGCGTTCGTTCGTCGGCGGAAGGCTCGACAGCGTCGACAGCACGTCGCGGAACTCGGCGAGGTCTGGATCGTCCTCGCCAAGTCTGCCAGCGAGTTGCTCCAGATTGTGTCCGAGCAGCATCGGGTTGTGCTTCGGATTGAGCGGCAGCGTGCGTTCGAAATAGCGCAGCGTCAACGCGCCAGCGTCGAAGGCCACCTGCAGCTCCGCGCGTTCGAGCACCTGTCCGTACTGATCGCCGAGGATTGGCAGGAGGACCTTGTCGCGAAGCTCCGCCTTCACCGGAGTCCAATCAATGTCGAAATAGCGCGCGTACGGTGAGCTCTGTCCGTTCTCGAGCACGTCACGCCACCAGAGGTTCGTGGACGCGTCGATGCCCATGTGATTCGGAACGAAGTCGAGCACCAGGCCCATGTCGTGCGCTCTCAGCATCAAACTGAGCGAGCGCAAGTCCTCGCGATCGCCGATCTCGGGATTGAGCTCGTGGTGGTTGCAGATGTCGTAACCGTGTGTGCTCCCCTGCCGCGCGGTGAGCACGGGCGACGTATAGCAGTCGGTGACCCCGAGCGTGTGGAGATATGGACACACTGCGTCGAGTTGACGCAGTGTAAACGCATGATGCAGCTGGACGCGGTACGTGTTGACCGGTGCGCGAAGAGGGGTATCAGGAAACGGCGCCGTCACGCGGCGCGCGCGAGTCTCGTCGAGTGACCGTACAGAATTCCCCGCCACGGTCACCGGGCCGTCAGCCTCGGACGTAGCCGAAGGGGGTCAAGCGCAAGAAGCCGGCGTCCACCATCGCTCGCAACACGTTTTCGCATACATCTGCCTCGAGCCGCCACAACCGCTGAGCCTGCGCACGCGTCAAGCAAAGACCCGGCATTTCGTCATATTCGGCACGAATAAGTCCCACCAAATCGGTGACCCTCGTCACCGGCGCCCTGGCGTATGTCTGTACATCTTGCATGATCCGCCCCCGTCTGTACACGGACGAGTCACCGACCCGCCCTGCGCGAGCGTAGGTTCGCGAGGAATTTCTCGCGACTGGCCGAATGCGTGCAACCAAATTGCCACGTCGAGGCTCGACAATTGGCAAGTACTTGCCCGACAAGCGGTTGTAAGGATGACCCCGCGGCAGGTCGAGCACGCACTTTCGCTCTCGGCGGGGCGCATGGTCGAAGCCGTGATGATCTGGAATGAGCCGAACAACCTCTCCCATTGGGACTTCGAACTCGATCGGGGCTGGACCGCGTTTGCGGAAATGGCTCGACTCGCCTGTCAAGCGATTCGCGCCGAGCGGCGGCGGCTCACCCGTGTGCTCGGCGGGATATCACCGATCGATGCCGCGTTCATGCAGAACAGGAAGCAGCAGGGTGTGTTGAATCGCGTATGCACCATCGCTCGGCATCTGTCAGTGGTTCCACTTCGAGGATCCGCGCCTCGATCACGGTGTCAAGTAGCTGAAGCAGCTTGGCGTCAAATACCTGCGGACCGGGCTCAGTTGGGCCGACAGCCATCGCGACGGCGCGCTCGCATGGTTCGATCAACAGATGGCGGCGCTCGACGATTTCGACGTGACGCACCTCGTCGACTTCCTGCACTGGACGTTTGCAGCATCTGTGCGAAGTACCTCGTCGCAGCTCTATGTCGGTGGGGCGCGGTTGCAGTCCGACAGCGGCATCGTCGAGGACTTCGCCGCGGCAGCCATTGAGCTCGACACCGGCACCGCGGCGCGGTTGGTGTGTTCGTGGCGTTTTAGCACCCGGGTGCGACGCGCAGATTGCAATAACCGTACACGGAACCAAAGGCGGCGCGGCGTTTCGCAAACGTCGGCGGCTCGTTCTGCGATTTCGTCGCCGAGCAGTACCGTGGCACGTCAGCGGAATGCTTGTGTGCGCCGCCAGATGCGTGGGCGGACGCGCAGCGGTTGTCTGGGTGCAGCAGCTGCGGCAATCGAACCGCTTTCGCGCGGACGTTCAATCGGCGATCACTGCAGCCCGTACGCTGGACCGCCTTTACGGCCGTGATCGCGTTCGCGCGCGTGATCCCGATCGCTCTCACGCAGTGACGCTGGCGGCTCAATGATTCCGTACTTGCGCAGTTTGCTGTAAAGCGTCGGCCGGTAAATGCCCAGGAGCGCCGCTGCGGCCCGCTTGTTGCCACGCGTATGCTCCAAAGCCCGGACGATCGCCAAGCGCTCCATTTCTGCAAGCGGCAGCACCGGCATTGCGCCGTCGCTGAACGCGCGCGCCTCGTGACGATGGCTGGGTTGGAGGTGATCCGGGAGATCGTCGAGCGCGATGCGGCCGTTGCGCGCGACGATCACCGCGCGCTCGATCGCGTGTTCGAGCTCGCGCACGTTGCCGCGCCACTCACAGGCAAGCAAGCGCTCCTTGACCCGATCGTCCAGCGTGAGGCTGCCGTGGCCGTACTGCATGGCAAAGCGGTGAAGGAACGACTCGGTCAGCAACAGGATGTCTTCGGGCCGTTCGCGCAGCGGCGGCAGCGCAATCATGATGGTGTTGATCCGGAAATACAGATCCTGCCGGAATCGTCCCTCGGTCGTCGCCGCACGCAGGTCGCAGTTGGTGGCGCAGATCAACCGGAAATCGAGATTGACCACCGGTCCGCCGCCGAGCGGGCGCGCCTGCCGATCCTGCAGCACCCGCAGCAGCTTGGTTTGAAGATGCCCGGGCATCTCGCCGATTTCATCCAGCAGCAAGGTGCCGCCGCGCGCCGCTTCTAACAGCCCGACGCGGTCCGCGACCGCGCCCGTAAATGCGCCGCGACGATGGCCAAAGAGCTCGGCCTCCATCAATTCTTCGGGAATAGCGGCGCAGTTCACTTTGATGAACGGTTTATCCGTGCGCGGGCTCAGAGTATGCAGCGCGTCGGCGACGAGCTCCTTGCCTGTTCCGTTCTCGCCGGCAATGAGGACGTTGGCGTCGGTCGGGGCGACGCACCGGACCAGCTCGAACGCATCCTTCATCCGCGCGCTTCTGGTGATCAGGTCGCCGAGTCGTACTTCGTCGGCGTCTGTCGGGCCATTCGCTTGCAACGTCCGCCGCTGTTCCGCCTGTGCGAGGATGCTCCGCAGGGTCAAGGGGCTGACCGGTTTTTCCAGGAAACACAGCGCGCCCGATATCGCCGCGTCGACCGCGACTTGCAGGCGCCGATCTCCCGAGATGATGACGGCGTCGAGCGTGGGCGTGACGCTTCGCAATTCCTGCAGCAGTTCGGTGCCGATCATGTCGGGCAGCCGCAAATCCACCACCGCAATGTGCGGTTTCCACTCGCGATTGATCGCGATCGCGTCGTGCCCATTGATCGCCACGCGCGGCTCGAATTGCCAATCGCGCAGCAACGCGTCCATGTGGTCGCCGATCTCCGGATCGTCGTCGACGACGAGCACCCTCAGGTCAGACCGATTACCGACGCTTGGTGTCATAGCTCCCTCGCTGTTGCTTCACGGCGCGTTGCCGCATGCAGACGCAGTGCCGAAGGGTCGCGCTGAAAAGTTGCGCACGAAAGTCACCGACGGCAGGGTCATGGCAGACCGATTGCTCTCGTCGAGGGCGACGTTCGCCCGAGGTGGAAAGCTGATGCCGAACTTGGGCAACGCCACAGCTGAGCTATGCGCGAGGAGCGGCGATGATCGGGCTTCTGATTCGACATGGACACGCGGAGCCGATTGGACGTTGGCTGGCCGGACGACAGCCCGGTGTGTCGCTCGATGAGGCCGGGTGGGAGCAGACATCGCAACTGGTGCAAGCCCTGACCTGGGCGCCGCTGTCGGCGGTCTACACGAGTCCTTTGGAGCGCGCAGTGCAAACGGCGCACCCCCTCGCGTACGATCACGGCCTCGATGTGCGGGTGCGACCGGCCTTCACTGACATCGATTTCGGCGCCTGGACCGGCCGGACGCTGGAGGACCTCTCCACCGACCTGGAGTGGCAGCGCTTCAACAGCGACCGCAATCACGCATGCCCTCCCGGTGGCGAGGCGCTCGCCGACGTGCAACGACGCATCGTGGACGAATTGCTCGCGCTGGGAAAAACACACCCGGGCGAGGTGGTGGCCATCGTGACGCACGCCGAACCGATTCGCTGCGCGTTGGCGGCGTTCGGCGACACCTCGCTCAATGAGGTCATGGCCGTCGAGATCAAACCGGCGCACATCTCGGCGATCGGCATCACCTCCGGCGTGCGCCGTGTACTTGGCGTCAACGTTCCGGCGAGCGAGGTAACGGTGTGAGCGTAGCAGAAGCAACAGAAACCACCGAGAAACAAACAGGATCTGTTGAGATCTGGCGCGGGAGCTGGTATCCCCTTGGCGCCACGTTCGATGGGCAGGGGGTCAACTTCTCCGTCTTTTCGGAGGTTGCGACGCGCGTAGAACTCTGCCTCTTCGACGACGAGGGCCGCGATCAGCGCGTGGACCTGCCCGAGTCGCGCACGTTTTGCTGGCACGGTTATGTACCCGACATCAAGCCTGGTCAGCGCTACGGGTTTCGCGTGCATGGCCCGTGGGATCCGGCGCGCGGTTACCGCTGCAATCCGAACAAGCTGCTGCTCGATCCGTACGCGCGCGCGATCGAGGGCAGCGTGAAGTGGGGTCCGGGACTGTTTCCCTACCACGTCGATCCCGACGGTTCGCGCGACGAACATCAACCCGGCACGCTCGACAGTGGTCCGTTCGTACCCCGATCGATTGTCGTGGACGACACGTTCGACTGGAGTGACGATCGACGTCCCAACACACCGCTGCACGAAACCGAGATTTACGAACTGCACGTCAAAGGCTTCACCGCGCGCATGCCCAACCTGCCTGCCGAACTGCGCGGCACGTACGCCGGCCTGGCGCACCCGACCGCCGTCAACTACCTGCGCAGCCTCGGCGTCAGCGCGGTGGAGTTGATGCCTGTGCATCAGTTCGTGCACGACGGGCACTTGATCGAGCGCGGGCTGCGGAATTACTGGGGCTATAACTCCATCGGGTTCTTTGCGCCGCACAACGAGTACTCGAGCACAGGACAGCGCGGGCAGCAGGTGCGCGAATTCAAGCAGATGGTGAAGGCGCTGCACGCCGCCGGCATCGAGGTCATTCTCGATGTGGTCTATAACCACACGGCGGAAGGCAACCATCTCGGACCCGTGCTCTCGTTCAAGGGACTCGACAACCCGGCCTACTACCGCGTGCTCCCCAACGACGCGCGCTATTACATGGACTACACCGGCACCGGCAACAGCCTCAACATGCGGCACCCGCACGTCCTGCAACTGCTGATGGACTCGCTCCGTTACTGGGTCATCGAGATGCACGTCGACGGATTCCGGTTTGATCTCGCGGCGACACTCGCGCGCGAGCTGCACGAAGTCGATCGCCTGTCGTCGTTCTTCGACCTGATTCAGCAGGACCCGGTCGTCAGTCAGGTCAAGTTGATCGCCGAGCCGTGGGACATTGGCGAAGGCGGTTACCAGGTTGGCAACTTCCCCGCACTCTGGTCGGAGTGGAACGGAAAGTATCGCGATTCGGTGCGCGATTACTGGCGCGGCGCCGACCAGACCCTAGCGGAGTTTGCGAACCGGCTCGCCGGCAGCCCCGATCTGTACGCCACCAACGGCCGACGGCCGTCCGCGAGCGTCAACTTCGTCTGCGCGCACGACGGCTTCACGCTCCGCGATCTGGTTTCGTACAACGAAAAGCACAACGAGGCGAACGGCGAAGGCAGTCGCGACGGCGAGAACCACAACCGCTCCTGGAACCATGGCGCCGAAGGGCCCACCGACGATCCGGCCATCGAGGCGCTGCGCGCGCGTCAGCAGCGCAACTTCCTGGCAACGCTGTTTTTGTCGCAAGGCGTGCCGATGCTGCAGGCCGGCGACGAGCTTGGCCGCACGCAGCAGGGCAACAACAATGCGTATTGTCAGGACAACGAGGTCTCCTGGATCGACTGGTCGAGCGCCCAACACGAATTGATGCTCTTTACAGGCCAACTCCTCGCGTTCCGGCGCGCGCATCCAGTGTTCAGGCGCCGCAGCTGGTTTCAGCCGCACGGGCACGATGTGCGCGACGTTGCGTGGCTGACGCCGGTAGGCCAGGAGATGTCCGATCATGACTGGTCGGTCGGCTTCGCCAAGTCCTTGATGCTCTTCATGAACGGCAAGGCCATTCCAAGCCGCGGTCCGCGCGGGGAGGCAATGACCGACGACTCGTTTCTGCTCTGTTTCAACGCCCACTACGAGCAGTTGCCGTTCACGATGCCCGACAAGTCGTTCGGCGCCCGCTGGTATCGCGTGATCGACACCGCGGACCCCGATCTGGATCAGCCGGTCGGCGATCTCGAACCGGGCGCAACCATCACGCTCGAGCCTCGATCTATGGTCGTGTTGCAGCTGGTCGGGTAACGCTGCCGACCCGGGCCTCAATCATTTCCAGGTAAAGGCTGTAGTAACGATCGCGATGCTGTGCGGGGGGAAAAGAGCTCCGTCCGGCGGCGTCCCGCCGCGGCGAGGCCCTCGCGCTCGCCGGGTTTTCGATCAACTCGTTGATCGCGATGCACAGCGCGCGAGTCGTCCGGCGAAACGAATCGCGCAGAACCAGACCAGTTCTCAGGCAGCGCGTCGACGTCGCCGAGCACCAGGGCGCAGCCTGAGAGCGCGGCTTCGAGCACGGGAGAGATCAAACGGTTCGTCACGAGCTGGATGCGCGAAGATCGGCGCGCGCATTGGGCACGATCGCCGCGTCGTGGCCAAGGCCGTAGCAGCGCCCCAGGGCGTCAGGCATCGCGCGTGTTGGCGCCGCAATGCGAGTCGCACTGGCGAGGCCGGCGCGCACATTCTCCACATAACGCGCGTACCGAATGCCTCGCCGTTCAATGGCTGAGCCACGCGCTTGTTGCAGCAAGCGTATGCCCGACTGCGGCCGAGTTGCACGTTGTGCCGCGACTATCGCGCTCAGCTCTGGCATCCCGCTTGCTCCGCACACGCAGGTCATCCAAAGGAGTCTCATATCCTATGGCTCGAAATCTTTCGACCTACGGCATCTATCCCTCGATGTCGGCGCTTCAGATCGGTGCGGAAGCGCTCAAGGCCGCTGGGTTCCGCGAAACGGATATTTCGGTTCTCTATTCCGATCAGTCCGGCTCGAAAGAATTCGCTCACGAGGCACACACGAAAGCGCCTGAAGGCGCGGCGGCCGGCGCCGCGACAGGCGCGACGGTTGGCGGCGTGCTCGGCTATCTCGCGGGCATTGGACTGCTGACGATTCCCGGAATCGGCCCATTTCTGGCCGCTGGTCCAATCGTCGCGGCGCTGGCGGGCATCGGTGCGGCCGGCGCCGCTGGTGGTCTCATCGGCGCGCTCGTCGGGCTTGGTGTTCCCGAGTACGAAGCGAAGCGGTACGAGGGACGACTACGCGAAGGCGGCATCCTGTTATCGGTTCATTGCGACGACAGCGAGTGGGCTGATCGCGCCAAAAACATCCTGCGGCAGTCGGGCGCCGACCATGTGGCCACGGCGGCTGAAAAGGCAGCAGACTACCAACCGTGAGATGCCGCCGGTTCACCAATCACTTGTCATGAGGAATGGCGTCACTCCATTCCCGGATCTGTTGAGGGGTCATACGGCCATGCGGCATCTCGCGCGCGTCGTGGTAGCCCCACGCGTCGATGTCGATGAGGTATTGTTCGCGCGAAAGGAGCGTACCGCGGCAAAGCTTGGGAGGCCGCGCTTCGTGCCCGCGCGTCCGGCGCCAAAGCACGTCCATCACGTCGGGTGGAATCGCGTCGCGCTCGTCGGGATACGCGAACTCGAACAGCACAAGGTGGGACAGAAGAACGGCCGGATGCGGATCGAAGCGGCGCAACAGTCGATTCCAATCGAGATCGCGCGCCGACTTGCGCAGAATGTGCAGCACGTCGGCGCCGTCATAGCGTTCGCGTTCCATGACGAACGCCTTGGACCAGATCATTTCCTCCGCCGGCACCAGGTGCACCGGCACGTCGAGCACGACCGACGGCACGCCGTGCGCCAGCCACTCGTCGTCCACTTCCACGAACCCGTTGCCTCCGGCGAAGATCATGTCGACGAAGTGACCGTTGTCTTTCGCCTTGCCAAGCCAGTGCGTGAACACCAGTTCGCAGCGCAATCCCTGCGCGCCCAACGTCTTGGAGATCCGGGTCCAGTCAGCGCGGCGCACGAAAAGATCGAGGTCTTTGGTGTCGCGGCGCACGTCGGCGTAGTGCTCGAGCGCGTAGGTGCCGCCCACGAGATACGGAATGCCCGCTTCACGGAGATGCCAGACGACCGAGCGATACATTTCGCCTGCGCCGAGATCGTCGGGCGCGTGAAGAACAGCTTGATCCACGCCTGCCCTGACGCAAAGGCGGTACCAGCGGGGTGTCGATGGCGGCGGTAAAGGAGTCGGTCCGGCTGGCGGCCGTCGGCGATTTGCACTATGGGCGAGAGTCGCGCGGCTCATTACAGCCCGTTATCGCGGCCGTTGCGCGTTTAGAGGCGGATATCCTTCTCTTGTGCGGCGATCTCACCGATTACGGTCTCCCTGAGGAAGCAACGGAGCTCGTCCGCGAACTCGTCAGTGGCGTGAAGATTCCAATCGTTGGCGTCCTCGGCAATCACGACTACGAAGCCGGCGCCGTCACGGAGGTCCGCCGAATCGTGACCGACGGCGGCATCCGTCTGCTCGATGGTGAGACCGTTGAAGTGCACGGCGTCGGCTTCGCCGGTGTCAAAGGCTTCGCCGGCGGGTTTGGACGTGGGGTATTGGGTCCGTGGGGCGAAGAGGCGATCAAGCGCTTCGTACACGAAGCCGTGCAAGAAGCGCTGAAACTCGAGTCCGCGCTGGCACGCCTGCGAACCGCGACGCGGGTCGCGCTGCTCCACTATGCGCCGATCGTGGAAACCGTTGAAGGCGAGCCGCGCGAGATTTTTCCGTATCTTGGATGCAGTCGGCTCGAGGAGCCGCTCTCGCGCTACACGGTCAGCGCTGTCTTTCACGGCCATGCCCATCACGGCCGCGCGGAAGGACGCACCGCGGCCGGATCGCCTGTCTATAACGTGTCGCTGCCGCTGCTGATGCAGTCGAGCCCCGATCAACCCGTGCGCATACTGGACGTCGCCCTCGCGCCGGTGTAGTGGAGGGACCGAATGGCCGAAAAGGACCTGCTCGATCCGCGTGGACTCGTTCGTTGCGTGCGATTCGAGCCAGATCATCTGCGCCAACCGGGCGAGTTGCTTTCGCGCGAATGGCTCGTTACGAACGGACTGGGCGGTTACGCTGCGGGGACACTCGCGAGCGTCATCACGCGCCGTTACCACGGGCTATTAATCGCCGCGCTACCAGCGCCCCTGGGACGTCTGCTGATGATGAGCCAACTCGGCGAGCGCGTGCGCTTACCCGACGGCGCGGTGCATTGGCTCAGCGGCGAGGAACGAGAAGGCGGCGAGCTGCATCTGGGCGGCGCCAATCGTCTGCGCGAATTCAGACTCGAGGCGGGCCTGCCGGTATGGGTCTTCGAGATCGAGGGCTACACGCTTGAAAAGCGGCTGCTCCTGCCCCGCTTTCAAAACACCGTCGTCATCACTTACCAGCTGCTCACCGGCGACGGCTCGCTGCGGCTCGGACTTCGACCATTGCTCAACGCGCGGCCGCACGAAGCGCCGGTCGATCATCCGCTGCCAGCCATGCCCTCGCTGCTCGCGCGCGACGCGCATCTTGAAGTTCACCTTGCGCCGAACATCCCGGCGTTGCGGCTGGTCACGCGCGGGGCGTCGTGTGCCTTTACGATGGACGCGATCACCGTTCGACACCTGCACTACCGCCTCGAAGAGAGCCGCGGGTATCAGGCAAGCGGCGATGGGTGGAGTCCGGGTTATTTCCGCACCGATCTGAGACGAGGCGAATCGGTGTCGTTGATTGTCTCGACAGAACCGCTTGAAACGATGACCGCGTTGCCTCCGGAGGAAGCACGGTTCGCGGAGCTCGAACGCCGCCGTCGTCTGCTGCTCGCGGCCCATCCGGCGCTGGCCGATCACGCCACCGCGGAACTGGTGCTGGCCGCCGATCAATTCGTGATCACGCCTGCCGGCCGTGTCGAGGACGAAGCCAGGGCGCACGCGGCGGGCGACGAGGCGCGCACAGTGATTGCCGGCTACCACTGGTTCACCGACTGGGGTCGCGACACGATGATCAGCCTTGAAGGTCTGACATTGACAACGGGACGCACAGCCGAAGCGCGCGACATCCTGCGCACGTTCGCGTATTACTTCCGCGATGGCTTGATCCCCAATTTGTTTCCTGAGGGCAACAAGGAGGGTCTCTACCACACAGCGGATGCGACGCTGTGGTTTTTTCACGCCATGCATCGCTATCTGGCAATGACAGAAGACTGGGCGACGGTGCAGCTTCTGCTGCCGAAGCTCGACGACTCGATTGCCCATCACGTCGGTGGCACGCGCTTCAACATCGGCATGGATCCGGCCGACGGCCTCCTGCGAGAGGGCGCCGAGAACCTCGCGCTCACCTGGATGGACGCGAAGATGGACAACTGGGTGGTCACTCCGCGCCGGGGCAAACCCGTGGAAATCAACGCCCTCTGGTACAACGCGCTACGACTCATGGGCGAATGGCACGCCCGCGCCGAAGGCGCTGACCGCGCGCTGGAGCTGCAGACACTCGCGGATCGCGTGTACGAGTCGTTCAACCGCCGGTTCTGGTACGAGAAGGGCGGGTATCTCTACGATGTCGTCGACGGCACCGAGGGCGACGACCCGGCGTGCCGCCCGAATCAGATTCTGTCGTTCTCGCTGCGTTATCCCGTGCTCGCGCGCGAACGGTGGGAAACGGTCCTGTCCGTCGTGCAGGAGCGACTGCTCACGCCGGTGGGTCTGCGATCCCTGGACCCTTCGCATCCCGACTACAAGCCGAAGTACTACGGCGACCTTCGCGCGCGCGATGCGGCCTACCATCAGGGCACCGTGTGGGCGTGGCTGATTGGACCGTTCATCGATGCCTGGGTCAACGCACATCCCGATCGACGGGAGCAGGCGCGTCGGTTTCTGCTCGGCTTCCTGCCGCATCTCGACGAAGCCTGCATCGGATCGATTAGTGAGATTTTCGACGCGGAGGAGCCCTACACCCCGCGCGGTTGTGTCGCTCAAGCGTGGAGCGTCGCGGAAGCGCTGCGGTGTTGGGTCAAAACTGCCACCGCGCGTCAGGCGGAGCGCGGCGCCGAGCAACTGGCGGCACACGGCGCAGCCATGCCTGGACTGACGCTGGAGGCACAAAGGAACTAAGAACGAAGGACTCGGGCCGGCCTTCACGACGCCAGCCGCTCTGCGGCGATGAGACGGCCGGACGCAATCAGCCAGGTGGCGAGGCGCTGCACGCCATCGGCGACGGCGACCGCCGGACGCCAGACGGTTGCCGCCGCGAAACGCCTCGTATCCGATACGTAGTACCTCTGATCGCCAGTACGCCAGCCTTCGAAGCGCACGTTGACGCTTGTGCCCACGATCGGCTCGAGGAGCTCCCGCAATTCGAGCAGGCTGGTTGCAGGTGCAGGACCTCCACCGATGTTGTAAGCATGACCGGCAATCGTGTCGATGTGATCGCGTGCTCGCATGAACGCATCGACCAGTTCGTCGACGAACAGCAAATTGCGTACCTTGGCGGCCGTCGCCGTAGATCATGAGCGCCTGTGCGGTCAGCGAGCGCGCGACGAAGTCAGCCACCCAGCCCTGATCCCCGTTGCCGCACTGATGTGGCCCGTAAATACAACTCATTCGAAACACGACGGCGGGCAGCCGGTAACTTCGCGAGTCCATCGAGCACACGAACGCGATCGCCGCGCGCGATTAACGCGTCGGCGGACATGTGATCCGATGAATCCCGCGCCGCCAGTGATGAGCACATGTGGCGTCGTGCGAGCCGCAAGTGCAACCGACGTACCAGCAAGGTACGAGTCGCATAGATGCGAAAGCGGCGCTTAGACGATCGCAGCTCCGATGAGGCCAACGTGAGCGAAGCTCCGCGTCGCGAGCGTTGCGGTGACGAGAAATTCACGAGGCGTGCACCACGCCGCGTCCGGATATCGCTGCGCGGAATCGCGTGCGCTTTGTCGATTGTTGCTGGCGTGCTGCGGTCGATAGATCTCGGAGCGCAACGAGGCAGGAGCGATCCGACGCGAAGGTCCGCCCTGGCAGCGCAGGATTTGTTCCTTTAAACGACGCGACTCGGCGCTGAAGTCGACGCGTACGCCTTTCTCCCAGGCCAGTGTGGAATTACGACGGTGTACAGCTTCTTGACTCTCGTGGTGACACTGAAACTCCACCACCGGCGGTCGAGCGCAGCCGAATCGCGGAAGCAGTTGCGCCGTCAGCTGCACGGCAAACGCCACAGCGTCGTGATCGAGGTTGAGGCCCTCCCACGCATGCGTAATCAGCAATCGCGGTGTCAGGTCTTTCACCGCCGCTGTGATCAACCACGTCAGCGTCTCGAGGTCGCGTCCGAGCGTGCCGGCTTCGAGCCCGAGGTCGTAGCAGCGCTCAGCCGGCAATCCCGTCATCGCTACGGCGTCCGGGCTGAGGCCGCCGTGTGCGCCGCGCGTCACCCGAAACACCGAGGCGCGGTCGTGCAAACGCGACAGCAGCCACGACGCACCCATACATTCGTCGCCGGAATGAGACACGACAACAGCCGCGTGAATGTCAGGCGGCGGCTCATCTGAGAAGACCGCCTTGAGCAGTTCCTCGGGCGTGGCTGGGCGCGCAGGTGTCATTCTTCGTCCTCCACCTCCTCTTCTTTCTCCTCTTCGTCCTCATCTTCGTCATCGTCCTCGTCTTCGAGCTCACCGCCTTCGTCGTCGTCGGCAACGTTGTCTTCGTCTTCCGTATCGTCATCATCGAGTTCGTCTTCGTCGTCCGTCTCGTCGAGCTGCTCGTCGTCCGCGGCCATATTCAGCCAAAAAAGCTCATCAGTCATCGTGGCCTCCGTAATGTGATGCTAATCGGAATGCGAACGTCGGACGCAAGGCACTTGCCAGCCGATGCGCGGGCACTCCGCTTGCATCAGCTGGGTAACGATGGGACCGACGCTCGAACCAACGGCGCGCGCGGCCGGATTGCGTTACGGCACAGATACTGAACCCGGCATTCGCCGCGTACGCGCTCACGGCGGCTTTCGATATATCGATCCGCACGGCCGCCCGGTTAGAGACAAAGCAACGCTTGCACGAATCAAATCGCTCGTGATCCCGCCGGCTTGGACCGACGTGTGGATCTCGCCGCATCCAAGAACACATCTACAGGCAACAGGGCGCGACGCGCGGCGCCGCAAGCAGTATCGATATCACCCACGATGGCGAGAATTGAGCCATCAATCCAAGTACTCGCGGCTCGTGGCTTTTGCATACGCGCTGCCCAAAATTCGCCGGCAGATCGCCCGCGACCTGCGAGCCCCGGCGCTCTGCAAGGAAAAAGTGCTCGCGGCGATCGTTCAGTTGCTCGAAAAGACATTGATACGCATCGGCAACGAAGAATACCGGCGCGCCAACGGGTCGTTTGGCCTCACCACGCTGCGGGATCGTCACGTCAAGATTCGAGGCGAGGCGATCTGTTTCGAGTTCAGGGGCAAAAGCGGGATCAAGAACGCGATCACGCTCAACAATGCGCGACTCGCCAAAATCGTCCGCCGGTGTCAGGAGCTCCCTGGACAGGAGCTGTTTCAGTATGTGGATGACGATGGCCGCAGGCGATCGATCACTTCGGCGGATGTGAACAACTATTTGCGACAAGCCGCGGGCGAAGCGTTTTCGGCAAAAGACTTCCGCACCTGGGCAGGGACGCTGCTCGCCGCACGCGACCTGAGCGGGCGCAAACCTGGTTCGTCCGAACGGCGCACCAAGGCGATCGTGGTCGAGGTCATCAAGGCTGTCGCGCACGATCTCCGCAACACACCAGCAGTTTGTCGCGCCTGCTATATCCATCCAGCCGTACTCGAGGCATTTGGTGACGGAATGCTCACGTCGCGCCTGTCGCGTGCTCGTCGCGTCGCCGGCCTGGCTGTCGACGAGGCCGCTGTGCTCGCGCTCCTCGAGAGCCAACGCTCCTGGCGGCAACAGCTCGAAGCAGCCGCCACGGCCGCCCGCCGCGCGAAGAGAGCCGCGTAACTCAGTTCCGGACCTGAGACAGATATTCCTCGAATTGCTGCGCGCGATGAGCTGCGGTGTGCGAGGCGAGCACCCGTTTGCGCGCCTGCGCGGCGATGGCAGTGCGTTCGGCCGCGGGCAGTTCTCGCAGATAACTGAGCGTCTCTTCGGCCGAACGGGTGACCAGGATTTCTTTACCGGCTCAAAGAATGTGTCGAGGCCCGCCCACTGATCAGAAATGATCGGCGGGCCGCGCGCCGCCGCTTCGAATAACGCACACTTGGCGAGTGGCCGGCTGCTTCAGGTTCGTAAGAAGGTCACGTCAATGCCGTGTGCGTGCAGTGCGCGAACGATGCCGCAATAGTACGTTGCCGCGCCATTGCAGTACGCCGACAGAATGCTCGATCCGAAAAACACGACCTGCGCTGCAGCCATGCGCTCCCTTCAGGGCGTGCGTTGACGAGCTTGGAGCACAGGTCGCGTGAGCAAACGTGGGGCCACAAGCAACCCCAGCGGCACCCGGCTTGCACCCTGGGAGCGCGTGGCGGTCGTTCATAATCAAAAGTCCGTGTTTGTCCCCACATTCGGTGCCATCGTGGGCGATGGCGGCACCACGTTTCGTACTTGGGCACCCGCACAGAAGCACGTCAGCGTGGTCATCGAGAATCGCGGCGAAGTGCCGCTCTCGAAAAACGACAAGGGATACTTCAGCGGTTTCGTTCCTGAAACGGTAGCCGGGCAGCGCTACTGGTACCGGCTGCGCGAAGGCCTCCGTCCAGATCCGGCGTCGCGCTTTCAACCGGAGGGACCGCTGGGTCCGTCCGTGATCGTCGATCCTCACGCTTATCGGTGGACCGATGACACATGGCCGGGTGCGCGCGCGCCACATGAGCAGGCGATTTACGAGATGCACATCGGCACGTTCACGACAGAAGGCACATGGCAGGCGGCCGAGCGTCATCTGACCGATCTCGCGGACCTGGGCATTACGACGTTGGAGGTGATGCCGCTCGCCGAGTTCGCCGGTCGATTCGGTTGGGGCTACGACGGCGTCAACTTCTTTGCGCCGTCACATCTGTACGGAACGCCGGACGATGCACGTCGATTCGTTGATGTCGCGCACACCCTGGGCCTGGCCGTAATTCTCGACGTCGTTTACAACCATTTTGGGCCCGTCGGCAACTTCCTGCACGATTTTGCTCCCGCGTTTTTCGGCAAACCCGGCGAGTGGGGCGAGACGATCAATTACGACGGCAAGGATTCCGCTCCGGTGCGGGCATTTGTGATCGAAAGCGCAGCGTACTGGATTAGCGAGTTCCACTTTGACGGGCTGCGCTTCGACGCAATTCACGGCATCCACGACGAATCGCCGGAGCATGTCGTGTCGGAGATATGTCGCGCCGCGCGCGCGGCCGCGGGGTCACGGCGCGTGTTCCTCGTCGCCGAAAGCGAAACGCAGGATACGCGGCTTTTGAGAGACGGCGGTCTCTACGGTGACGGCCTCGACGCGCTCTGGAACGAAGACTGGCATCATGCCGCGTTCGTGGCGCTGACCGGGCGGCGGCAGGCATATTTCACGGATTACGAAGGCACTGCAAGCGAATTTGCATCGATGGCGCGCCACGGCACGTTGTACCAAGGGCAGTGGTACTCCTGGCAGCGGCACCCACGCGGCGGCTATGCCTTCGGCCTTCCTGGCGCCTCCTTCGTGTGCTTTCTTGAAAACCACGACCAGGTCGCCAATACCGGCCTCGGATTGCGCTTGTATCAACACGTCGATGATGCCCGCTGGCGCGCGTTGACGACCCTGTTGCTCGCGGGCCCTCAGCTGCCGATGCTCTTTCAGGGACAGGAATTCGCGTCGCAGCAACCGTTCACGTACTTCGCCGATCACGAAGGCGATCTGGCCGAGGCCGTGCGCAAGGGCCGGCTCGAATTTCTTTCGCAGTTTCCGGCGCTGGCAGACCCGGAGATGCAATCCCTGATCACGCGGCCAAACGATCCGGCGGCATATCACGCGTGCAAATTACAGCGCGACACCAGCCGGGCGACCAGCGCCTGCGCCATTACGCTGCATCGTGACCTGCTCAAGCTCCGCAGGTCGGATCCCGTTCTCGCGCGCCTCGGCACCAGGGACGTGGAGGTCGAAAGCGCCGCGCCCACGAGCGGGCTCGTGCTCATTCGCTATAGCGCCGCAGCTGGCCATCGGCTGATCATCGTCAACCTTTCACACGACGTTCTGTCATCGATGAACGACGCGCTCTTCGCGCCGCCTCCGAAGCACCAGTGGCAGCCGATGTGGCATTCCGAGCACCCGGATTACGGCGGCGGCGGCGCGCCTGGCTTCGTCGAAACCGGGCGGTGGCTGATCCGCGGTGGTTCGGCGACGATACTCGGCGCGGCGCCACGGTGAAGACGCGGCCGCACGATTGCGAGTAATTCATCAACCCGGTGCGCGCAGGTATGGCAGGCGAGGATGGTGGCGAGGCCGTGTCGCGCCGCGGCGCGTTGTTCATAAGGTCGCGCAATGCGGTGATGGCCTCGGCGCCGTTGACAACGCGAAATCGACGTCGACGAGCGCTATCTCGATCAGGCCCGCCTGGCCGCGGCATTGTCAGGCGTGGAGATCGAACTGCAGCAGATGTCCGTGTATGAAGTGCCGAGCCTGAGCGAGCGCTTCGACGTCGTCATGTTCATGGGCGTGCTGTATCACCTGCGGCATCCACTGCTCGCGCTCGATCTGATTCGCCAGCACGTTGCCGGCGATCTCGTCGTTGTGCAGTCGATGTTGCGTGGGTCGCGGGATGTCGTCCAGCCGGCGCAGGACCGCGCGTTCGCCGATGAAGCGGTGTTCGAGGCGCCGGATTACCCGCTGCGCTCCGCCGCATTCCGCATCCTGTAGAGGCCGGAGGAAGAAGTGTTCATCTGCTCTGTACGCAGCTGATTCAGCGAGTCGATCCTTTCTTCAGCGCGCCGATGAGCACTTCGAGCGCCGCGTTGTAGGTCTGCTCCGCCTGTGCAAACGCGTTCATATAGTCCTGCTCGGACATCTTGGCTTCGCGCCAGTTGCCGTCGAAGCGAATGCCCTTGCTATTGGTATCCTGCGCGTCGAACGGCTGGTTGGGCTCGCGCTTCGCCTTGAGCCCGTCGGCACCGAGATCCGTAATCAGAATCTTGGAATCGGGAATCGATGCCGCGTTCAAATCGATGTAGACGTCTTTGTATTCGCTGCGCGCGATCTTCTCATTCAACACCGGCGGCGCCGGGTAGCGCGCCGACACGACCAGGAGCTGTCCCGGGAAAAACAACGCCGCCACGAACTGGTCGGCGCCCTTTGGCGACCGGGCGGCAATGCTGTCGAGTTTTTTTTCCTGCAGTAATGTCAAGAGCTCCTTCGCAAGCGCCGCCGAGCGGGAGTCCTGCGCCGAAGCCGCCGCAACGAAAGGTGAGGCGAACAAGGCGACGGCGAGCAGTGCGATCGCCGCGCGGGAGAAGCGAATGCTCATGGGGATCCCCTTTGCAAGTACGCCTTAACTACCACCGCTTCCCCGCGCCGTCAATCCTGTCGATGCGCTACCCGATAAACCGTGCTACCCGATAAACAGAGAATCTTCCTCTTCTTCCACGATGGTGCGGGGAGCCGAGCGCCGGTGCGACGCTTCCCGCAGCGTTCTGAGCGCGCCAATGGCCGCTTTGACGCCGGCCACGATCGCCATGCCTTCTTTCGCGGGCCTGGCGATGAACGCCTGCGCGGTGGCAAGCGTTTGATCGACGCGCGACAGAAGCTCGTTGAACAGATAGTCGATGCGCTGGACCTGCCCCGCCGCCAGCGCGGCGGCGCGTGAAGCCTCGGCGCTCATCGCGGTGAGATTCGCCAACAAAGGCTTGACGGTTGTTTCAAGGTCCGAGGCGAGCTGCTCGACGCGCCGCGCCACGCGCACACCGGCAACGATCGCGCCCACCTGCGCGATCGCTATCACGGCTACAGCAACCGCGATGATGCCGAGCAGCACTTCCGCCGTGCCGCTCACGCCTGCTGGCTCCCCCGTTCGCCCCTCGACTCCGCTCGGGGCGAAGGTGAGCCTGTCGCAACGTCGCGCGCATCCTGAAACGCCTCGCGCCCGCGCTCTACAGCGCCGGTCACCGCGTCACGCTGCTGCTCGTAGAACTCGCGTCCCTGATTGAACGCTTCGCGTGCCTTGGCGCGCCCTTCGCGCGCCCGCTGTTCGAGGTATTCACGGGTCTCCTCACCTGAGGCCGGAGCAAACAGCAGCGCGACGGCAGCGCCGGTGAACGCACCCACGACGAAGGCAACCAGGATGGCGCCGGCACCGATGTTGTTGTCGTTGGTCATGGTCGTTACCTAGAAGATGCTGACTTTCACATTCAGGTACTTCTTGGGATCTTTCTTGATCTGCGCGAAGAGGTCGCGCATTTCGGCGACCGCTTGCGTCATGTTCTCATATAACTGCTTGTCCTGCAGAAGCCGGCCGGCAGTGCCCTCGCCCGCGTTGAGGCGCGTGGTGAGCGTGTCAAGCCGCTGCGCCACGGCGTTCAAGCGGTCGTACAACTGCGTATCGGTCACCAACTTCCCCGCCGTCCCCTCGCCGCGATCGAGCCTGCCGGTAATGTTTTCGAGGTTTTGCGTCGTCCCGGTGAGCGAATTGGCCAGCGCCGGATCGTTCAGCAACTTCCCCAAGGATCCTTCGCCGCTGCGAATTCGGGCAATCACCTGATTGAGATTGCGCGTCGCGCCTTCCAACTCGTTGTATACGCGCGGATCGGTGTTGAGCCGCCCGAGTGTTCCGCGGCCGCGATTGATCGTGTCGGTGACCTGCTCCGCCGAGTTAATGAAGCGCTCGAGATCGCGATAGATCGCTTCGTTGGTAAAGAGCTGGCCCACCGTTCCTCGGCCTGCGCGGATATCCTTGAGCAAGCCAGTGGCTTCCTCCAGGCCGGCACTCACCTTCGCCGTGGCCTCCGCGATCGATTGCGCTGTGGGTCCACTCCGCACATATCCCCAGTCGGGGATAGGCGTCCCTTTGCTCGAGGACGTGATGTCAACGGCCGCCTCACCGAGTAGTGAAACCGACCCCAACATCGCCTGCGATTCCGTCGTAATGCGCTCGCGGTTCTCTTTCTTCAGCTCCATCGTCACTTCGACGCGCTCGCCAACGAACTTGATGTCGCTCACCGCGCCGACTTCGACGCCGGCCACGCGCACTGGTGCGCCCTCCTTGAGACCCGCGATGTTGTCGAAGATCGTTTTGATCGAATAACGCTCCCAGAAGAAACCGGTGTCGCCGCTGAGCAGGAAGATCAGCGTGGCCGCGAGCAGCAGGGCGACCACAGTAATGACGCCGATTTTCAGTTCCGACCAGGCCAATGAACGCGTCCGGGGCATGGACTTTTCCCTTATGACAAGAATGTTCCCAAGTACGGGTCGCGGGACGCGCGCAGCTCCGCCGCATGCCCTTCGAAATGAATACCCCCGTCCTTGAGCATGATGAATTCCGCCTCTTCGGCTTTCTTCTCGTCCGCCGGCTCGATGTGAATGTCGCTGTTGCGACGCACGGCTTCATAGGTCGCCACGCGGAACGCATCGCGCAACTGATGCGTCACCACGATGGAGCTGACGTTTTCGAGATCGCGCAGCTTGAGGATTTCGTCGACGACGGTGTTCGCGGTGATCGGATCGAGACCGGTCGTGGGCTCGTCGTACAACAGAATTCGCGGCTTATAAGCCATCGCGCGCGCGATCGCGACGCGGCGCCGCTGCCCGCCGGACAATTCCGATGGCATCTTGTCGATGTGCTCGGCCAACCCAATAAAACCGAGCACCTCCTCGACGCGCCGCCGAACATCCTCGAGCGGCATGTCGGTTTCTTCATACAGCTTGTAGCCGACGTTTTCGGCCACCGTCAGCGAGTCGAATAGCGCCCCTTCCTGGAACACCATGCCGAGATCGGCGCGCAGGTGCATCAGCTCCTCTTCCGACATCAAATCGACACGCTCGCCGTTCACCCAGATCACGCCGGAGTCTGCGCGCAGCAGACCCAACGCCAGTTTCAAGATGGTCGACTTGCCGGCGCCGCTCGCGCCGAGAAAAATCTTGGTATGCCCGGCGAGCAGCGTGAAGCTGACCTCGCGCAGAACCACCTTGTCGTCGAACGCGAGCGAGACTTTCTCGAACACCACGATCGGCGCGTTCGGCCCGGCGAGCGCGGCGTCGACTGCCGGTGATCGATCGGCGAAGGCTTTCATCAGTACATCAACGTAATCAGCAGGCGCGTGACGAAGAAATCGACCGCGATCACCGCCACAGACGCCGCCACCACCGCGTTGGTGGTCGCGCGTCCAACGCCCTGCGTACCGCCCGCGGCGCGCAATCCAACGTGACACCCAATCGTGACAATCACAAACCCGAGAATAAACGGCTTGATCAACCCCATCCACGCGTCCTGGATGTACAGACCTTCGAGGATTGACGTCCAGTAAAGGCTCGACGCGACCCGCAGTTGGAAGACCGCGATGATCCAGCCGCCGAAGATGCCGACGCCGTTTGCAATAATCGTGAGCACCGGTGTCATCACAAATCCGGCAAGCATCCGCGGCACGACCAGCTTGCGAACCGGATCGGTCCCCAGCGCGCGCAAGGCGTTGATCTGATCCGTGACCATCATCGAACCGAGCTCGGCGGCTATACCTGATCCGACGCGCCCGGCCAGCATCAGGCCGGTCAGCACCGGCCCCAGTTCTTTCACCATCGACGCGCTGATCAGGCGGCCGACGAAATCGCGCGCACCGAACTGGTCGAGGGTGATTCCGGTGTTGAGCGCCAGCACCGCGCCAGTGAAGAAGCCGGTGAGCAGCACCACGGTCAGCGAGCCAAGGCCGATCGTGTCGAACTGCTCGACGACATCGTGGCGATAAAACGGCGGCGTCACCGTGCCGCGTAGCGCCGCTGCGCAGAGCTTGACGTATTCCTGGACTTCCAGGGCCGCTTTCTTCAGCCAGTCGGAGAACAGCGTCAGCACGAGGTGCGGGACTACAGTCCCGCCCTCCCTGAGGTGCCCACTCCGAGCTCGCGGGTCTTGAGCGCGCGCACTTGATCACGCAGCGACGCCGCCCGTTCGAAGTCCAGGTTCGCGGCCGCGGCCCGCATTTCTTTTTCGAGCTTGACGATGTGCGCGTCGAGCTCCGCTTGCGTGTGGAACTGCACACGCTCTTCGCGCACTTCGGGTACCGCCATGTAATCCCGTTCGTACACGCTCGACAGCACATCGTCTATCGACTTGATGATGCTGGTGGGCGTAATGCCATGTTCCTCGTTGTACGCCTGTTGGCGCGCGCGGCGCCGATCGGTTTCGTGCAGCGCGCCCCGCATCGATTCGGTGACGACGTCGGCGTACATCATGACGCGGCCGTTGATGTTGCGGGCGGCGCGGCCCGAGGTCTGGATCAAGGCGCCGGCCGAGCGGAGGAAGCCCTCTTTGTCCGCATCGAGAATCGCCACCAGCGAGACCTCGGGCAGATCCAGTCCTTCGCGGAGCAAATTGATGCCGACCAGGACGTCGAACTCGCCGCGGCGCAGATCGCGCAGGATCTCGACGCGCTGCAGTGTGTCGATATCGGAGTGCAGATAGCGCACCTTGACGCCGAGTTCCTGGTAGTACTGCGTCAGGTCCTCCGCCATCCGCTTGGTGAGCGTGGTCACCAGGACACGCTCGCGTCGCTCCGCCCGGTCGCGAATCTCCTTGAGCAAGTCGTCGACCTGGCCCTTGACCGGCCTGACCTCGATCGGGGGATCCATGAGCCCGGTGGGCCGGATGACCTGCTCGACAACCACTCCGCCCGCCTTGTGCAGTTCGTACGGGCCAGGCGTGGCCGACACGTACACCAGCTGCGGGACGCGCGCCTCCCACTCCTCGAAGTTTAGCGGCCGGTTGTCGAGCGCAGACGGCAGCCGGAATCCGTACTCCACCAGCACTTCTTTGCGTGAACGGTCGCCGTGATACATGCCGCGGATCTGCGGAACCGTTTGATGACTTTCGTCGACGATCACCAGCGCATCGGCGGGCAGGTAATCGAGCAGCGTCGGCGGCGGTTGGCCAGGACGGCGGCCGGTGAGATGGCGCGAGTAGTTCTCGATCCCGTGGCAGTAGCCGATCTCGCGAATCATCTCGAGGTCGAACATCGTGCGCTGATGAAGACGTTGCGCCTCGAGCAGCTTCCCCTCCGCTTCGAGCTGGCCGCGGCGTTCGACGAGCTCCGCTTTGATGGTTTCGACCGCTGCTTTCAGCCGATCGCGCGACGTGACGAAGTGCGACTTCGGATAGACGGCAACGCGATCGTGTTTGCGCGACGACTTGCCGGTGATCGGATCGAACGACACCAGCTCGTCCACCTCGTCGCCAAAGAGGCAGATGCGCAGCGCCGACTCTTCGTACGACGGATACACCTCCACGACGTCGCCGCGAACGCGGAAGGTGCCGCGGCCGAACTCGTGGTCGTTGCGCTCGTACTGTATTTCGACGAGCTTGCGGAGAATCTGATCGCGGTCCATGCGCATGCCGCGCTCGAGCGGCAGCAGCATGCCGTAATAGGCTTCCGGCGAGCCCAAGCCGTAGATGCACGACACGCTCGCGACGATGATGACGTCGCGGCGCTCGAAGAGCGAACGCGTGGCCGAAAGACGCATGCGATCGATCTCGTCGTTGATCGTGGCTTCCTTCTCGATGTAGGTGTCGCTCGCCGGCACGTAGGCCTCGGGCTGGTAATAGTCGTAATAGCTGACGAAGTACTCGACGGCGTTTTCGGGGAAGAACCGCCGGAACTCCTGAAAGAGCTGCGCCGCGAGCGTCTTGTTGTGCGCCATCACGAGCGTCGGCCGGTTCACGCGCGCGATGGTCTGAGCCATCGTGTAGGTCTTGCCCGACCCGGTGACGCCGAGCAGGACCTGGTGCTTGTCGCCGCGGTTCAATCCCTCCACGAGCTCCGGCACGGCCTGCACCTGATCGCCGCGCAGCTCGAAATCGGAGATGAGATTGAACCGGTCGTAAACAGATGGCATTTTCGCGCTGGTCCGAATCTCTGATCGTACCACAGCCTGAAATGTGCGAACTGAAGACGGTTGGGCTCAGACGACGGAGCTAGCGGCCTTTATCGGAGGCTTTGTAGGGCGCGAAATAGCCCTTGCGCGTGCGCACCTTGAGGTCGGACCGATTCAGTTTGATGTCGACCTTCCGCCAGTTGCCATCCTGTGCCAGGTTGGTGGGAAGGTATCCCAGGTGGTACTGCGCTTTGATTTCGGCGAGCACCTTTTCGTACGCGCTGTCCAGGTCCTTGAGCGCGTAGGGGAAAAACGCCTGGCCGCCGGTCGCGTCGACCATCTGCTGCAGACGCATGCGCAACTCGTTTTTGTACGAGCCGGTGTTTTCCAGCAGGCCGACTGCGTATACGGTCGTTTGTGACGCTTTGAGCAAGTCGATCGCATCGTTGAACGTCATGGTCGAACGGCTGTCGGCGCCGTCCGTGTACATCACGAGTACGGACCGGCCATTCTGCTGATCGGCGCCATCGAGATACACACCGACGGCGTCATAGAGCGCCGTGAACCCTTCGGGCTTGCGCCGGCGGATGCGTTCGACCAGGCGGGCGAAGTCGCGCTGCGGGTAACGGGTGACGCGCACCTCATTGTCGAAATCGACCAGCGTGATGTCTTCGGCCTGCGGCAACAGATTGAGGAACTTGATGGCGGCGCCGCGCGCCAGGCTGATGTCCTGCTCCATGCTGCCGCTGGTGTCGAGCAGCAGACCGAGGTGTGTGGGCGGCGCGCTCTCGCCGTCGCCGCGCGCGAAATACTGGACGGTCTGCGGCTTGCCGTCCTCGATGACCGTGAAATCTTCCTGCGAGAGATCAGCGACGAGATTGCCCTTTTTATCGAGCACCGTGACTCCAAACGTCACCAGGTCGACACCGGTGCGAAACGTGGGCTGCTGCCCGTTGGTCACAGCCATGGTGGCCAGAAGACACGCCGCGAGAACAATTGCTCGTCGCACTGGCGAGAAGGTACGGCTTTCATCGCCCAAATACAAGCACTTCGGTGGGCGCCGGGGCCTATAATAGGTTTTTCGGTATGGAGATCCCCGAGACGGGGCGCGGGGCCTTTAACGAATGAGGTGTCTCGCGGTCTGTCACACGGAGCTGGTTGTGAGGCTGCTCGACGCCGTGCTCACACCCAGCGCCGAGCTCGACGTCCTGGTTGAAAGTCCCGCGCTGGCGCGCCGATTTGACGAGGCCCGCTTTGGCGTCAGTGTAGGCGACCCCAAACGGCTCGACACATTCGTCAAAGCCGATCTCACGCCGGCGACGTGCCTCATCATCGAAGACAACGGCCGACGATCGCTGCGCAAAGTCCTGCAGGCGGTGCGCGCCGCGGGCGGGACGCTGGTCTGGGTGTTCGGCACGACGCCCGAGGACGCGCGACGCGCGGACGAACTGCGCGAGTCGTTTCCCGAGATTACGAGTTTGACGCTGGCGGAGCTCACGGGCCCGCCGCTGCTCGTCGAGCTGGGCCGATCGGTCACGCGCCAGCGCGTCCAGCAATACCAGCGCTTTCTGTCCGACGCCGACCGCATTCTCATCCTCCTGCACAACGATCCTGATCCCGACGCCATCGCGAGCGGCCTCGCGCTGCGCAACATTCTGCGGCGCACGCGCCAAACGGCGATTATCGGGTGCATGTATGGCGTGAGCCGGCCCGAAAACCTGCGCATGCTCAAGCTCCTCGATCTGCAGATCGAGGTCATGACGGCCGGGCAGATCAAGTCGTTCGATCGCGTCGCCCTCGTCGATGTCCAGCCGCATTACTTCGCGGGACTGCTGCCGCAGGTCGATCTCGTCATTGATCACCATCCGGAACAGCCCGGTTACAACGCCGTATTCAAGGACATTCGTCCAGACTACGGATCGACGTCGACGATCCTCACGGAGCATTTGCGCGCGGTTGACATCGACATCTCGGAGCGGACGGCGACCGCCATGCTCTACGCGATCAAATCCGACACGCTCTTCTTCAACCGGCAGGCCAATCGCGCCGACCTCGACGCGTTCTCGTATCTCTATCCGCTCTCGGACGCGACGATGATCCGCAAGATGGAGGGATCGGAAATCACCGGCGAGCGGCTGGATTTCGTGATCAAGGCATGGCAGCACGGCCGAATGGTGGAGCATGTCTTCTGCGCGTTCATCGGCGAGCCGTCGCGCGAGGATTTCATTCCCTACGTCGCGGATTTCTACCTGCAGCTCGAGAACGTGCAGTGGTCGGTCATTTCGGGCGTGGTCAACGACACGTTCATCGTGTCGGTACGGAATCTCGGTTATTCACGCAACGCCGGCGACTTCGTGCGCCGCTGGTTCAGCGACATCGGCAGCGCCGGCGGCCATCGCACCATGGCCAAAGCGGTGGTGCCGCTCGAGAAGTTTCAACAGAAGTTCGGGACCTACGAAGGCAGCCGCATCAACCAGCGTATGCTCGAACTGGTGCTCGCGTTTCTGCACGAATACGACAAGAGCGCCGCGAAAGAGCACAAAGAACAACCTGTGCGCGGGTGACTGAATCGTGAATTTCGAGAACTCGCGATCTCGAGATCTGGAGCTGATTTGGAGATCTCCAAGCTTGGCGATCTCCACATTTAGAGATCGCCAGATTTAGCGATCTCCAGATGTCGAAATCTCAACATTTCAAAATCTCCAGATTTGCTCCAAATCTCCAAATCGCTAGATCTCCAGATTCGGATATCAACTGTCGAGCGCTTGTTCCAGATCACGTATCAAGTCTTCAGGTTCCTCAAGTCCGATTGACAGTCGCATCATCCCTTTCGTCACTCCCGCCTTCTCGAGCTCTTCGTCGGTCAGTCCATATTGCGACGTCAAAATCGGCAGGCTGCACAGGCTCTCGACTCCGCCAAGGCTCGCCGCCCGCTGAATCACCTTCAGCCGATCAAACGCGCGATATGCGGCTGTTTGACCACCTTTGAGATCGACGCACACCATGCCGCCAAAGCCGCGCATTTGTCGTTTCGCGATGTGATGGTCGGGGTGTGATGGCAGCCCTGGGTAATACACGCGACCCACCGCCGGGTGCGTCTCCAGGAACTGTGCGACCGCGGTCGCGTTGGCGTTGTGCCGGACGATGCGCAGCGGCAGCGTCTTGAGACCGCGGCCGAGCGCGTACGCGGGCTGCGGATCCATGATGCCGCCCAACAGCCGTCGCGTTTTGGCAATCGGTTCGAGCAGCTTTCGCGATCCCGACAAGACACCGCCGGTTACGTCGCTGTGGCCGTTCAGATACTTCGTCGTGCTCTGCATCGACAAATCGATGCCGAGCGCGAGTGGCTGCTGATTTGCAGGACTCGCAAACGTGTTGTCGATCCCGGAGATCACGTGCGCGCCGCGGCACGCCGCGGCCACCTTGCGGACGTCCACACATCGCAAGGTTGGATTGATCGGCGATTCAAACCAGAGAAGCCGTGTCTTCGGGCCGAGCACCGTCGACGGATTCGCGAGATCTTCGAGCGACACAAACCGGCGCTCGATCCCGAAGCGTGGCAAGAGATGCTCGATCAAATGGAACGTGCCGCCGTAAATGGCTGAGGCGCAAACCACTTCGTCGCCGGCGCTCAGCAGCGTCATGAGCGCGGTGGACGTCGCCGCCATGCCGGAACTGAAGGCGAGCGCCATTTCGGCTTCGTCGGCGGCGGCCAGCTTCTCCTCCGCCGCGACGATCGTGGGGTTTTCATAGCGGGAGTAGAGATACGCCGGCAGCGTTCCCTGCTGATACCGCTCGACGTCGGCGGCCGACTTGAAGACAAAGGTGGATGTCTCATAGATCGGCGTCGTGAGTGATCGCGACCCGGAATCATTGGGCCGCTCGCCGCCGTGAATCAGTCTGGTATGTGAGGCCATGAGAAGGGTTTACCTGGTGCTCGGCACCGTGTTGATCGTCGCTGGGACGGCAGTATTTCACAACGCGGTTCACATCGTCATTGGCGTCGCGACTTTGCTGGCCGCAACGCAGGGAATCGGCCGCATGCGGACATGGGGGAAGCTGATGGGAGTGGCTTATCTCGTGCTGGGCGTCATCGCCCTCGTCAGTCCCGACCTGCTCGGCTTCATGCAGATCGCGCGAGCCGACGCAATTGCGCACCTGGCGGTTTCGCTCGTCTTTCTCTACGTCGGACTACTTGCCCCGCCGAGGTGATTCCAGAGGTCGGTTCTTCACGTGCGCTCCTCTCACGCGCTCCTCACGTAAGTTCACGACATTCCTGACCTGGGTTCCTTACGGAAGTTCGACGTCGGTTCGACACATGCAGGTTACGCGTGAAGGTTTTCTCCAGACGCGGCCACGACAGGTTCGATGAACTCGCGATACGCGTCCTCGTAGCCGCGTTCCATCAACTCCGATAAGGGATGAAGGCGATCGGATTTCTCGTCGTAGGCGCCCTGCAGGTCGAAGGCGCCAACCGGGTTGTGCTGCGGTCGAATCAGATAGACCGCGCGAAAGCGGTGTTGAACATGTGTGATCGCGTCGCGCAGCGCCGCCGCTTCGGTGGAAGCGCCATGCTCGCTCAGGCGTCCAATCGGATCGACGCGCGGGCGCGCGAGCTCGTGCGGGCCTGGCAACTCAGGCGCGCCCGAGACGATCACCACTTGCTCGGCTCCGGCGGCTGCGGCCTCTTCGAGCAGCCTGCCGAGACTGGCCGGACGATCGAGCAGTCGATGCGCCTCGCCGCGCCAATATGCGGCAGGCGCAAACGCCATCAGCGCCGGCTCGGTGAGACCCGGCACACTCAGCGCGGCACTCAGAACGTCAATCACATGATCGCGCGCGAGGCCGGCGAGATCGAACGCCTCGGAGCGGCGCGCGCCGGCGGCCGTGGGGGGCGGAAACAACGCGCGGCGAAACGGTTCGCGGACCAGGCCGAACACGAGATCGCGACGCGCGTCGAGATCGTGCACCACGATGAGCAGCTCGCGAAATCCGGGTTGACCGAGATTCTCTGCGAGCAATTCGCTATACCGGCGGCTGAGTTCGTCGGGTGCCGGCGATTTCAGCGCGGCACCGCCCTTCAGCAGATCCCAAATCCCACTGGTGAAGTGGGCGACGGCGCTCGATGCGTCGAGTGGAGCGCCAAGGAGCGACCACGCAAACACTCCCCGCGAGCGACGCCGCAACGGCGCCGCACGCCACGCCAGAATCGCACCAGTGATGAGCGCGAGGAGCGCCAGCGTCACGACTGCAGCCACGAGCCGCGGCAGCCACGTGGGCAACGCCCCCGGGCCGAACGCCGCGCTCAAGATGCCGACGTAGCGCGCGATCAGCTGCGACCCGGCATCGAGCCCCGCCATGCCGAGCAGCAAGCCGACCGGATAGATGACCAAGGCGAGCGCGAAATAGAATAGCGGACTGGCGAGAAGCCCCGCAATCGCCGCAAACAGCACGATCAATGTGCGAACCGGCCATCGCCAGCGATAAAGGTGCGGCACCGCGGCCCCGCGCCACAGCCCTTTGCCTTCCCACAAGCGCGCGGCGCCATCGATCGCCGTGAGCAGCGCACCAGCCGCACCGATGCCCCGGCCGCACACCATGTCGATTTTGATGCCGGCTTCGTGAACCGCCCGCAGCACGCCGGCATGATAAACGCCGTCTGCGCCAGTGCCGGTCAGAACGAGCGCGGTACGCCGATCCGGAGAGTAGCTGTCGCCTCGCGAGGCGGCGCGTCCCTCGACGCCGCTCGGGGCGACCCCGAGCCTGTCGAGAGGTCGGGGCGGCCCGGAGCTCGTCGAGGGATCGCTACTCGTCATGGATGGTGACCAGTTTGATGATCTCGAAGCGGCGTGCGCCGGCGGGAGTCGCGACGGAGACTTCGTCGCCTTCTTCCTTGTTCAGGATCGCTTTGCCGATCGGCGAAGACGTGGAGATCAGACCTTTTTCCGCGTCAGCATCTTCCGGCATGACGAGTTGGTAAACGAGTTCGGCACCCGTCGATTCGCGCAACGTCACCGTGGACCCGAATCCAGCCTTGCCCTGCGGGATGCGGTCGAGGTTCATGAGCGCGATCTCGTGCATGCGACGCTTGAGCATGGAGATGCGCGCCTGCACGTAACTCTGTCGCTCCTTGGCGGCTTGGTATTCCGCATTCTCGCGCAAGTCGCCGAGCTCGCGGGCGCGTTGGATCTCCTTCGGCAGCTCCATCTTGAGCTCGCGCTCGAGCGCACCAACTTCGTCTTCGAACCGCTTGAGTAGCCTTTCCTTCATTGCTCCAAATTTCGGAGTGTACCATACCGAACCATGGCGACCATTACGAGCCGGCATCACACGCTCGTCAAAACGTTTCGGCGTGTCGCGCGCGGCGATCAGAAGCTCGCGGTGCTTGATGGCTGGCACCTGCTCGAGGAGGCGCTTCGCACGAACACGACGATCGAGACGGTGGCCATCGCGCGCGATGCGTTGACCGCGCGCGTACTGTTGGATCGAGCGCAACACAGCGGCGCGCAGATTGTCGAGGTCTCGACCGCCGTGATGGAGGCGTTGTCCCCGGTGCGGACACCGAGCGGTGTGGTCGCGCTGGTCAACAAACGCAGCGCGTCAGTTCAGCATTTGCTGAAAGGACCAGCTCCGCTCATTGTCGTGGCTGTTGACATGCAGAACCCTGGCAATGTGGGCGCCATCGTCCGGTCCGCGGAAGCCGGCGGGGCCACAGGAGTGGCCTTTGCCGGCTCGTCTTCCGATCCATGGGGTTGGAAAGCGCTTCGCGCCGGAATGGGCAGCACCCTCCGCGTACCGATTTTGCAAGAGAAGGATGTGACGCCGCTCGTCATGGCGTTGAAGGGAGCCGCTGTGAAGGTCGTTGCGACGGTGCCGCGCGGAGGCGACGACATGTATCACGTGGACCTGCGTGGCCCAGTCGCCTTCATTCTGGGCGGCGAAGGCTCTGGCTTACCCGATGCGGCGCTTGCGGCCGCGGTCGAGCGCGTCTCGATTCCGATGACGCCACATGTTGAATCATTGAACGCCGCCGTGGCGGCCGCGTTGCTTGTGTACGAAGCGCGGCGGCAGCGTGAAACGGGGTTGTAAATGCAAAGGTTTGCTCCATCGTTGATCGCGTTTGCAGCCGGCGTCGGTTGGCTGCTGCTGACGACGAACCTGATTCCGGCGAACGGAAGCGACGAGAATTCGCAGCCGGTGCAGCTCGGTGTGGCCGGCAGCACATCGAGCGTTTGCGCGAGCGGCACGATGCTCGCCAGACTCACCGGCGTAAACGAGGCAAGCGGCGTCGCCGTCTCGCGACGCACGAGCGGCGTGCTCTGGACGCACAACGATTCCGGACAACCGCTGCTCTACGCCGTTGGCACGGACGGGCAACAGCGCGGGCGACTTCAGGTTGCAGGCGCGGAAGTGGATGACTGGGAAGATGTCGCGGTCGCCCCCTGCTCATCGGGCTCGTGCGTGTATATCGCCGACATCGGTGACAACAAAGCGTCGAGGCGCAACATCACCATTTATCGTATTCCCGAACCGGCATTGACCGACAAGGTCACTGCCCGCGCGGAAGCGTTCGCTGCGACGTATCCCGACGGGCCGCAAGACGCGGAGGGGTTTTTCGTTGGATCAGACGGCGCCGCCCTCTACGTTGTGACGAAAGGTGAAGAGTCCCCGATCAGCATCTATCGCTTTCCGACATCGCTCACCCCCGGAACCGTTATGCAGCTGCAGCGCGTCGCCACGCTCACCGGCAACGTCAGCAAGAAGCAGCGTGTCACCGACGCTGACCTGAGCCCCGACGGCAAGTGGGTGGCGCTGCGGACGCTCGAGGCGGTGGAGTTCTATCGTGCCGACACGTTGTTACGAGGTGAACCCGGAACCCCGATTGTCGTGGACGTGACCAACCTGCGGGAGCCACAGGGCGAAGCACTCGGGTTCGACCGCGACGGCACGGTCTTTCTGGCCGGCGAGAGCGGCGACGGCACGCGCGGTGGCACGCTGGCGCGTCTGTCCTGTAAGCTCCCTTAGAACCGGTTGCTTGGGTGCGGAAGGTGCGAACGGACGGTGCCGGTGCGGCGCACCGCACCGATCGCACTCATCGCAGCGCACGGCACCCATCGCACCGATCGCACGCATCGCACCTGACGCGGCTATGCCCTCGCTCTTCGACGAACCCGACAAGCCCGTCGATCCACGCACAATCCCTCTGCCGGAGCGAGTGCGTCCGCGCACGCTCGACGAAGTCGAAGGTCAGCAAGAGCTCATTGGCCGCGGCCGCCCGTTGCGCGAAGCGATCGAGCGGGATCTGCTGCAATCAATTATCTTCTGGGGGCCGCCAGGAACGGGTAAGACGACGCTCGCGCGCTTGATCGCCGATCTCACGGAAGCTGAGTTCATCGCATTCAGCGCCGTATTGTCGGGAATCAAAGAAGTCAAAGAGGTCATGGCCGCGGCCGAGGACCGCCGGCGCCGCACTGGCCGGCGCACGATCGTGTTTGTCGACGAGATTCACCGTTTCAACAAGGCGCAGCAGGACGCGTTTCTTCCACGCGTCGAAGCCGGCGACATCATCCTGATCGGCGCGACCACTGAAAACCCTTCGTTCGAGGTCAACGCGGCGCTTCTGTCGCGCTCCAAAGTGTTTGTGCTCAAGCCGCTCGACGAGGCGGAGATCGTTCGCATTCTGCGCCGTGCGCTCACGGATCCGGAGCGCGGCTTGGGCAAACACGGGGCTGTAGCGGCGGACGACATCCTCGCTGCGATTGCGCGCTACGCAAACGGCGATGCGCGATCGGCGCTCAACCTGTTGCAGCTGGCGGTTGCGACTGCGCCGCAGCCGACCGGCCGGCCCGTCATCGACATGACCGTAGTCGAGCAGACCATTCAAAAGAAGGCGCTGCTCTACGACAAATCCGGCGAAGAGCATTACAACATCATCTCGGCGCTGCACAAATCGATGCGCAACTCCGATCCCGATGCGTCGGTGTACTGGCTCGCGCGGATGCTCGAAGCCGGAGAAGACCCGCTCTACATTGCCCGCCGGCTGGTGCGATTCGCTTCAGAAGACATCGGCAACGCTGATCCGCAGGCGCTCGTCGTCGCCGTGGCCGCCAAGGACGCGGTGCACTTCATCGGAATGCCGGAAGGCAACACCGCGCTGGCGCAGGCCGCGATTTACCTCGCGACCGCGCCCAAGAGCAACGCCATTTACACGGCGTACGGTGCCGCGGCCGAAGCGGCCGAACACGACATCGCGCAGCCGGTGCCGCTGCACTTGCGCAATGCGCCGACGCGCTTGATGAAACAGCTGGATTACGGCAAAGGCTACCGCTACGCACACGACGAAGACGAGGCGATTGCCGACATGGAGTGCCTCCCGGAAAACCTCCGAGGCCGGCGTTTCTATCAACCGACGGAGCGCGGATTCGAGAAAGAGATCAAGCGCCGACTGGACGGGTGGAACGAGATCAAACAGAAGCGGCGGCCGGACTAACGCGCCCTCCGCCGGACTCGCTCGATCGCAGAAAACCACACGTTCCACCGATTGCACATCTGAAGAAATTGCGTACTCGCGGCGAGGCCACTCAAAAGAATCGCGCAATTATTCGATTTCTCTAGCGGCATGGCGCGTGCGTTACAGGCGCACCATGACAACACTCACTCAGCCCGACGACACGCGCGATCCACAGACGTACGACATCATCGGCGGTGCCATGGAGGTGCACTGCGAGCTCGGTCCGGGATTCCTTGAACCCGTCTATCACCGTCCGCTCGCGATCGAGCTCGCCGCAAGAAAGATCCCTTTCGCGAGAGAAGTCCCTTATGAAGTGATTTACAAGGGCGAACCAATCGGTTTGTGCTACCGCGCCGACTTTGTCTGCTTCGGCGAGATCGTCGTCGAACTCAAGGCGGTCAAGAGCCTGGGACCAATCGACGAAGCGCAAGCGATCAACTACCTGAAAGTGTCGAAACTCAGACGCGCATTGGTGATCAACTTCGGCGCGAAGAGTCTCGAGTGGCGGCGCTTGGTGCTTTGAGCGCGCCCGAGATTGCACAGATTACTGACAAGAATCGGAACCACAGATTCCACAGATTACACAGATTCTTTGTTGGATCTTGATGAGCGCCGCGAGACTTGTCAACGGCATTGCGCTCAACGCCTGGGACCAATCGATGGAGCGCGCGCGATCAACTACCTGAAAGTGTCGACACTCACACGCGCATTAGTGATCAACTTCGGCGCGAAGAGTCTCGAGTGGCGGCGCTTGGTCCCCTGAACGCCGCCCGAGATTGCACAGATTACTGACAAGAATAGGAACCACAGATTCCACAGATTGCACAGATTCTTTGTTGGATCTTGATGAGCGCCGCGAGGCTTGTCAACGGCATTGCGCTCAACGCCTGGGACCAATCGATGAAGCGCGCGCGATCAACTACCTGAAAGTGTCGACACTCACATGCGCATT
>JBKPAJ010000015.1:0-13594 GCA_046726375.1 Acidobacteriota bacterium | reverse complement strand
CATGAGTGCGGTGCTGCGGCTGCTGCAAAACGGATCGGTCAAGGCGTACGCGGCCTCAACTTTCCTCGGCGTGGTGGTCATCCTCGCCTATTACGTGTGGAGATAGCGTGGCTGGCTGGCCGCTCCTGTCGATTGTGATCTGGCTGCCGACGGCAGGGGCGCTGCTCCTGCTCCTCATCGGCAATCGCGATGGATCGCGTGATTCCCTGATTCGCAATCTCGCGCTCGCTGCGTCGATTCTGACGTTTGTCGCCACGCTCGTGTTGTGGGCTTTCTTTGACCCGACGAGCAGCGCGGAGTTCCAGTTTCTCGAACGCCTTCGATGGATTCCGGACTTCGGGATCGAGTACTCACTCGGTATCGACGGCATCAGCCTGATGCTGATTGTCCTCACGGCGTTTCTGACGCCCATCGCGCTGCTCTCCTCGTGGGAAGGGATCCACAGGAAGGTCAAAGAGTTTGCGATCTTCATGTTGCTGCTCGAGACCGCGATGCTCGGCGTGTTTGCGTCGCTCGATCTCTTCCTGTTTTACGTGTTCTGGGACTTCGTCCTCATCCCGATGTACTTCATCATCGGCATCTGGGGCTACGAGCGGCGGATTTACGCGGCGATCAAATTCATTCTCTACACGATGGCCGGCAGCGTGCTGATGCTCGTCGCCATCATCGGCCTGGCGACGATCTATGCGAATGATCCCTCGGGCGGCGGCTACAGCTTCGATCTGCAGCGGCTCTATGGACTGACGCTCGACCTCAACACCCAGCGATGGTTCTTCCTCGCGTTCGCGGTGGCGTTCGCGATCAAAGTCCCGCTCTTCCCCTTCCATACCTGGCTGCCCGATGCGCACGTCGAGGCGCCCACGGCGGGCTCCGTCATTCTGGCGGGCGTCATGCTGAAACTGGGAAGCTACGGCCTCGTGCGGTTTGCTTTTCCGTTGTTTCCCGATGCCGCGCTGGAGATGGCGCCATGGCTCGCCACGCTTGCCGCGATCGCGATCGTCTACGGCGCGCTGGTGGCGATGGTGCAGCCCGACATGAAGAAGCTGGTGGCGTACTCGTCGGTGAGTCACATGGGCTTCGTCGTCTTGGGCACCGCCGCGATGAATCTGCAAGGCGTGCAGGGGGCGGTGTATCAGATGCTGGCGCACGGCGTGAGCACCGGCGGACTGTTCTGCATCGTGGGCATGCTCTCCGACCGGTGCCACACCCGCTTGATTAGCGAGTACGGCGGAATCAAGCGGATCATCCCGCGACTGACGGCGGCGTCACTTTTGATCACGCTCGCGTCGATCGGCTTGCCCGGCCTGAACGGGTTTATCGGCGAGTTCCTGATCATGCTCGGCGGTTTCCTGTGGGATCCTCGATTCGTCGTCGTGGCCGGCCTCGGCGTCATCCTCTCCGCCGTCTACATGCTGTGGATGTTCCAGCGGGTGTTCTACGGCGAGGTCACGAACGAACACAATCGTCATCTGCCCGATCTGTCGTTTAGAGAGTGGGCCATCCTTGGACCGCTCGCTGCGGCCGCGATCTTCATGGGTGTGTTTCCGAACGTCTTCTTGAAGCCGATGGAGCCGGCGGTCGGCCGCATCGTGCAACGCATCGAACAGCGCCAGACATTTGCGTCCGTACAAACTGAGCAGCCGCCGACGCAGAACCCGGAGGTCTCACGTTGACGCTCGACAGCTTCGATGCGGTGATTCCGGTCATTTGTGTCAGCCTCGCCGGCCTCGTCTCGATGCTGGCGGAAGCGTTTCGCCTGCGCAACGAGCGCATGCCGATTGGCGGCCTCGCCATCATTGGGTTGGTGGGCGCGGGGGTCGCCAGCGTGCTGCTCTGGAACGACAACCGAACCAGTTTCGGTGTGGTCATCGCGGACAACTTCGCGTTGTTCGTCAATCTCGTGCTCATCGCGGTTGGCATCCTGACGGTGTTCTTCGCGTCGCAAACGCTCGATCGCGACCGGCTGCCGAGCGGTGAGTTCTACGCGCTGATGCTGTTTGCCATCGTCGGCATGATGCTGATGGTGCAGGCCACCGATCTGCTGCTCCTGTTTCTCGCGCTCGAGACGATGTCGATCGCGGTGTATGTGTTGACCGGCATCCGTCGCGACCAGCCGGCGAGCACGGAAGCGGCGTTCAAGTATTTCCTGCTTGGTGCGTTTGCCAGCTCGTTCTTCCTGTATGGAATTGCCTTCCTCTATGGCATTACGGGCAGCACGCATCTTGATCGGATTGGCTCGGTGATTGCGGCGCAGTCGATGAGCCGCAATCCGATGATCCTGCTCGCGCTCGGCCTGTTAATCGTCGGCTTCGGCTTCAAGATCGCCGCGGTGCCGTTTCACATGTGGTCGCCGGACGCGTATGAGGGCGCGCCGGCCGTGGTCACTGGATTCATGTCCACGGGCGTCAAGGCCGCCGCGATTGCCGGCTTCGCGCGCGTCTTTCTCTCCGCCCTCGAGCCGATGAGCGGTGAATGGTGGCCCGTGCTTTGGGTCATTGCGGCGGCGACGATGATCGTCGGTACGGTGCTGGGCGTGGCTCAGACAAGCCTCAAGCGGATGCTGGCGTATTCCAGCATCGCGCACGGCGGCTATCTGTTGGTCGGTCTCGTTGCCGGTCACGACATCGGGAAAGCGGCGATTCTGTATTATCTCGCGGCCTATGCGCTCACCAATCTCGGCGCCTTCGGCGTGATCGCGCTGATCGGCTCACACGATCGCGCCAACGACGATTTGCGTGACTACGCCGGTCTCTGGTATTCGCATCCGAGCCTCGCCACGCTGATGACGATCTGTCTGCTCTCTCTCGGCGGCTTTCCGCCCACTGCCGGATTCATCGGCAAGTGGTACATCTTCAGCGCGGCGATCTCGTACGGCTACTACTGGCTCGCGATCATCGGTGTGCTTTCGAGCGTCGTCTCGGTGTTCTTCTATCTGCGTATCGTGGTGATGATGTATATGCACGAGCGCGATGCCCGTCCGGTACCCGCGCCACTCACCGCGGTCGCGCTCGCGGCGCTGGCGCTGTCGGTGATCGGCATTCTCTATCTCGGGATCTTGCCGACGCAGATCATGTACTTTGCCGGCGAGTCGGTTTCGACGATCCAATAACGCAGATGAAACCGCAGTTTAAGGCGGACGCAGAGAGAACGCAGATAGAGCGCTGCCTGTTCATTCCGTTGCGGTGTTTCGCTGTGGTCACTGCAACTTCACGACGAACGAGGTCGCCTTCGGCTTCCTGTTGACCCTACGGCATTGATTGCACGGCTTTTCGTCGCGCGAGAACGACGCGTAGTCGATACAAACCGCCATGATGCGCTGAGCAGGTCGCGCAGCGCGTCCGGGTGGATGCGGGACAACCGCACGAGCACACACGGATAGTTCACGTAGTGATCCTTGAGGTAGTAGGTCTGCGGCTCTGCCGCGATCAGCTCGTCGCGCTCGCGGAAGTCGATGCGAACCGCGAGGGTATTGGGCTCGGCCGACTTGTGAATGGCGATGCACGCGAACATCTTGCCCTTTACTTTCAGGCACGGCGAGCCCCAGGTCATGCCTTCCTCGACGCCAGGCAGCGCAAGGCCCATCGTGCGGACCGTGTCGAAGGCGGTCGTCTTGCGGGCCAATGAAATTCCTCCTCTGCTGCGTGCAGCCGGTTCATACTACGGGTCTGGTTTTCAGGAGCACAAGCGATGATTCGTGGGCTGCATGCGATGTTTTACTCGTCCGAAGCCGAGAAGCTGCGGGCGTTTCTCAGGGACAAGCTCGGGTTGCAGGGGAGCGACGTGGGCGGCGGATGGCTGATCTTCAATCCGCCTGAAGCGGACCTCGGTGTGCATCCCACCGACGGCAAAGATGCGGCGTCCGGCACCGCCGACATCTCGTTCTATTGCGACGACATTCATGCCACGGTGCGCGATCTGCGCGCACGCGGCGTGGAGTTCGTCGACGACGTTGCCGATCAGGGCTACGGATTCGTCACGCACTTCAAGGTTCCGGGAGGTTTCAGCATCCAGCTGTATCAGCCGAAATATCAGAAGTAGCCCCGCCGCCACACCCGATCACGCGTAGGCAAGAGAGCAGAGCTGGATGGTACTGCGCATAAATGAGCCGCTGCCTCGCCCAACTTGTTTGCCACGATCGTCGACGAGCTCGGCCTCTGCGAGGAACAGCTGACGCGACCGGTGCACCACGCGTCCAATGGCGCGCATGCTCCCTTCTGACACTGGACGCGTGAGAGAGACGTTGTAGGTCACCGTACGACGAACACATCGGTCACAACAGAGCTGACGGCGAAAAACGATGCGTCGTCGAGCGCCTTGAAGTAGACGGCACCGTGCACTGCGTGCGCCGCATGAAAGAACTCGGGGCGCACCGGAATGACGACTTCGGCTTTCCCCTCCGAAACTTTGAGTTCGGGCCGAAAGTACGCGTTGACCGGCGCCGCCGCGTACATCCGCTCCAGCTTGCGATAGTGCTCCTCACTCGAAAACATCTGGTGATGATAAGAGAATTCGGACCACGCGAGACTGCAGAAGGGAGGCTTACCGTGCCGCTCTCACGCGAAGCGAGAATTGTTGCGGGCATTACGCTGCTGACGGTTCCGACGATTCAGTACGGCGGACTGACCATCCTGGGCCTTCTGACGAATGGCGCCGCCGGCCTTGCGCCGCCTGGACTCGAGTTGAACGCTACGCAATGGGCGCTCTTTCGTGCCGGGCACGCGCACGCCGGTGTGTGGGTGATCCTGTCATTGGTGATCCAGGTGCTGCTCGATTCTGCGACGCTGGCGCCCGCATCGAAGTGGCTGGCGCGGATCAGCGCGCCCGTAGCGGCAGCGACAATGGCCGGGGGCTTCTTCGCTGTCGCCTTTATTCCCGCATTTCGTCTGCTTCTGTATGTCGGTGCGCTGGCGCTGGCGCTCGCCGTCATTCTGACCGGCATCGGATTGCTCCGACACCCTGGAAAAGCGGTTTCGTGACTGTCCGACGCGTATGGACCATTTCGAAACGAAACGGCTGCCGGGGCGAAGCCATCGATCGTCCAGGCGACATGGACGCTGACCGTGCCTAAAATACCGACTCGTTGATGTCGCCAACTCCGACGTCGAGCGTGAAATCAGCGTTCCTGGCGCTCATCGTGCTTCAGGCACTCCACTCAATCGAGGAATACACGTTTCGTCTCTACGAAGTCTTTTCGCCTGCTCGCTTCGCCAGTGGCCTGGTATCGAACGATCTGCGGCTCGGCTTCGTCATTCTCAATATCGCCATCGTCACGTTTGCGGCGTGGTGTTATCTGTGGCCGGTGCGGCGCGCGTGGCGCGTGGGCCGGCCTTTGGCGTGGCTCTGGGTCGCGGTTGAGTCGATCAACGGCATCGTGCACCCGGCGTGGTCGATGGTACAGCGCGCATACACGCCCGGTGTGATCACCGCGCTCGGCCTTCTGCCGCTGGCGCTTCGACTTGCCGTGCGGTTGAGACGTTTGGCGCGCGACACACCATAAACTCCGCATGCTGCGACGCCGCTGGCGCTCCTTTGTTGCTGTTGCCCTCGTGCTGTTTGCGGTGGGAGCTATCGTCGCGAACAACCAGCTTCCTGCGCTCGGCGCGGGTGGTCTCCTTTATCCGCTGCGAAGAACCGCCAATGTGGCGCCGCCGGCGCCGTGTGAGGAGGCTCTGTTTCACGGCGCGGGCGTGAACTTGAAAGGGTGGCGGTGCCGAGCCACTGCGCCGCGCCGCGGCGCGATTGTCTATCTGCACGGCGTCGCGGACAACCGCGCGAGTGCTGTTGGCGTGATCGAGCGATTCGTCCCGCGCGGGTTCGACGTGATCGCATACGACAGCCGCGCACATGGTGAGTCCGAGGGTACTGTCTGCACCTATGGTTTCTTCGAGCGAGACGATTTGCGATCGGTAGTCGATACGATTGAGGCTGGGCAAGTCGTCCTCATCGGCACGTCGCTCGGCGCCGCAGTGGCCTTGCAGCATGCCGCGCGTGATACGCGCGCGAGCGCTGTCGTCGCGGCGGAGACGTTTTCGGACCTACGCACGGTGGCGACCGAACGGGCGCCGTTCTTCTTCACGCCGGAGGCTATCCGGCGGGCGTTCGAGCTTGCCGAAGCGCAGGGCGCGTTCCAGGTCGACGCCGTGAGCCCGCTGCGTGCAGCCGCGCAGATCAGCGTTCCGGTGCTGCTCGTGCACGGAGAAGCCGATGTCAACACTCCGCCTGCCCATTCGCAGCGTGTCTACGCGGCACTTGCAGGGCCGAAGCGTCTCATCCTCGCGCCGCACGCGGGACACAACGGGTCGCTGATCCCCGAGGTTTGGACGCAGATCGAGCAATGGCTCGACGAGGTGCTGCGGCTACAATCGGCGTCATGGTGACTCGTCCGATCGAAGGCGCCGGCGGAACGCCTGGCGGGCTGGGCACGTTCGTCGCAGGGCTTGCCATGGTGATCGCAGGTGGTTACTTGTTGCTCACCCGCGTCACGGTGACAAGCGGTGGCTGGTACTTCTATGGCTTTAACGCCTTCGGCCTGTCGCTTGTGCCGCTCCTGATTGGCATCGGCGTACTGTTCTTTAATGGCCGTTCACTGCTTGGCTGGATTCTGACCAGCGCCGGCGCGATCATCATCGTCGTCGGCATCCTCGCCAATCTTCAGATCTATTTCCAGCGCAGCTCGTTGTTCGACACGCTCGTGATGTTCGGCCTCATCGCCGGCGGGATTGGGCTTGTGGCGCGATCGCTGCGGAGTAGCGCGCCATCCCGGATAACGCACACAAAGTGAGGCCTTCGTGGAGCACATCTCGCCGCTCGTAGCCTGGGAAAGCTTCTACGTCATTGTCGGCTCCTCCGCGGCCGCGCTGACCGGACTGCAGTTTGTCGTCATTGCACTCGGCGCGGAGGTGCAAACCATGGCCGCGCCGACGACGCGCGCATTTGCTACTCCCACGATTGTTCATTTCTGTGCCGTGCTGTTTGTCTCCGCGGTCATCAGCGCTCCATGGCATACACTCTTCAACCCGGCGCTCGCACTCGGCACCTCCGGCGTGCTCGGCATAGCCTACGGCATCACCGTGATTCGACATACGCGGCGCCAGACGCAGTACGCGCCGGTCCTCGAGGACTGGATTTGGCACGTCGTGCTGCCCATCGTGGCATACGTTGCGCTACTGAGCGGTGCCGTGGCACTTCCCACCGCGGCAGAGCGCGCACTGTTTGCAATCGGGGCGGCGGCGGTGCTGCTCTTGTTTATTGGCATTCACAACGCGTGGGATTCCGTCATTTACATCGCGCTCAACCGAGGGCAGGCCGACACCCACGCATCAGAACAACGAAAGTAGTTGGTCGATCGCCGCAATCATTGTAAGAACACAATCGCTATGCACCGACGCGGCGGCTGGAAGATGGCGACCACGCTGTTTCGAATACTTCTCAGCGCCTCCTGCGCCGTTGCTCCTGCGTGTGCAGTCGATTCCGGGTGGTCGGTGCCGTCCACGGCCGGGTTCTGGTACGAAAGCGACTCTTTGACGCTTGCCGACGATCTCGCGGCGCGGCTTGGCGGGCCGCTTAGCGCCGGCGAGCTCACGACGATCGAGCAATTGTCGCGGCAAGAAGTCGAAAGGGCGTTTTCTTCCTTGAACATCGAGATCACAAGCAGTCGCAAGGCCTTCTGGAAGGTCCAGGTGCTGCAAACGATCCGCCCGCGCGGGCCGCTTCCGAGCGCTGGCGAATCCATTGCGCTCGGTCCGTTCGGCGGCCTCGGATCGGTTGATTTTGGTTTGGTCGCGCGTCGTGCCGTGCTCTTCGCGCCTTCGCAAACGACGCGCGAGGTCGTCATCACCGGCATTGGACGCGGCATCGGCAGAGTGGCGGTTCACGAGCTCACGCACCAAATGGTCGGACTGTCCGGCGCACACAACGAACACGACGCGGGCAGCTACGAGTATCCCAGTCCGGACCGTGCGGCGCAGTATTATGGCGACCTCCACTGGTCCACGGCATGGCCGCACCTCGAGCGCAAGTTTGGCAGGCGGCGCGAGTGAGATGGGTTGCTGCGTTGCTGCTTGCCGCGATCGGACTCTATGCAGTGATGGCGGATTCGATCTGTCGAGTGCCGGTCATCCTGCGCCTTGCGTGAAAGTGGTGTCTTCCCTCCCAAACGGCAGCGCGACCGTCTTTATGAAAGCAAAGGCCGAAGCGGACGGAACGCTGGTGCTGCGGTCGAGTGGACGCACGTTTGGCGACCCTGGGTTTTACTTTTACGTTGAATCCGAGCCGGGCCGCGGCTGGGCTCGCTACGTGCGGACGATGCGCGCGAGCATCCGCGTGTTCGTGGACAGCCGTCAGGAGCTGCGCGCGACACACGAGCTCGAGATCTGGCGGACGATCTTTCTCCGTTTGCATTATCGAATGCGCCGGCGGGACAAAACATCTTGAGATACTTCTTTGCGATTTTGGTGTTCGCGTGTTGTGCAGCGGTGGTCTCTCCACACACGCAACCACAGAGTGGTGGTTTTACGCTCGAAGAGGTCACGATCGATCAGCTCCTGCAGGCCCAACAGTTGGGGCGACGGACGGCGCGCCAGGTCGCTGAGGAATATCTCGCGCGCATCGCAGCGTTCGACCGGAGTGGTCCCATGCTCCGCTCCGTTATCGAGCTCAATCCCGACGCATTGACGATTGCAGATGCGCTCGACGCCGAGCGCAAAGGACGCGGTCTTCGCGGACCGCTGCATGGCATTCCCGTTCTGCTCAAAGACAACATCGAGACGGCGGACAAGATGTCCACGACGGCCGGGTCGCTTGCGCTCGAAGGATCGATCGCCGCACGCGATGCCTTCATCGTCGAACGCCTCCGCGCCGCCGGCGCGGTGATTCTGGGCAAAACCAATATGAGCGAGTGGGCGAATTTCCGTTCCACTCACTCGACCAGCGGATGGAGCGCGCGGGGCGGACTCGTGCTGAACCCCTATGCGCTCAATCGGAACGCGTGTGGATCGAGCTCGGGAACCGGCGCCGCGATTGCCGCCAACTTTGCCACCGTCGGTATCGGCACGGAAACCGATGGATCGATCGTGTGTCCAGCGGCTGCGACATCGCTGGTCGGGATCAAGCCAACGATTGGCTTCGTGAGCCGCTCGGGAATCATCCCTATCGCGCACAGCCAGGACACTGCCGGTCCGATGGCGCGCACCGTACAGGACGCGGAGCTCGTGCTGTCTGTTCTCGCCGGTGTCGATGGTCGCGATGAGGCCACAACTCGTCGCCGGCCAGCGCAGCCACTGCCGGACCGTGGGCCGTTCGACGCAAACGGCATGCGTGGCGCGCGCATCGGGGTTGCGCGAGCGAAGTTCTTCGGGTACAGCGAACCAGCCGATCGCGTGACGATTGCAGCGATAGAACGGATGAAGCAGCTGGGCGCCGTCATCATCGATCCGGCGGATATCCCCAACGCCGGTACTTATGACGAGAGCGAGCTCGACGTGCTGCTATACGAGTTCAAGGCCGACCTGAACAAATATTTGAGCGGCCTCGGCCCGTCTGCGAACGTCCACTCGCTGGACGAGCTGATTGCGTTCAACGAAGCGAACCGCGATCGCGAGATGCCGTTCTTTGGTCAGGAACTGTTTCTCGAAGCGCAAAAGCGACGGCCGTTGTCTGACAAGCGATATCGCGACGCGTTGGCGCGAAACCTGCGACTCTCGCGCGCCGAAGGAATCGACGCCGTGATGGATCGTTTCAAGCTCGACGCGCTGGTTGCGCCCACCGGTGGTCCGCCGTGGACGACCGATCTCGTCAACGGGGACCACTATAGTGGCTCGAGCGCGACTGCGGCGGCCGTTGCCGGTTATCCATCAATCACCGTGCCCGCCGGCTATGTGTCGGGGTTGCCGGTAGGCATTTCGTTCATCGGCCGCGCGTGGAGCGAACGGTTGCTGATGCAGCTGGCATACGCATTCGAACAAGCCACAAAGCACCGTCGCCCACCGTTGTTTCCAGCTGACCCGATAAGATCTTCTCGGTGAGCATCGAAACACGTCGGCCGAGCCTGCCAGAGGTCCATCGCACGATTCCCATCCCGCCGGGCTTTTGGCGCAAGCTGTTTGCGTTTACCGGTCCCGGCTACCTGGTTGCCGTCGGCTACATGGATCCGGGCAACTGGGCGACGGATCTCGCCGGCGGCGCGCGCTACGGCTACACGCTCCTGAGCGTCGTCATGATCTCCAACCTGATGGCGATCCTGCTGCAGTCGCTATCGGCACGATTGGGGATCGCCAGCGGTAGAGATCTCGCGCAAAGCTGCCGCGACCACTACAGCAGGCCGGTCTCGTTTATCTTGTGGATACTTGCGGAGGTCGCGATCGCGGCCTGCGATCTGGCGGAGGTCATCGGGTCGGCGATCGCGCTCAATCTGCTGTTTGGGCTCCCGCTCGTGTGGGGCGTCGTGCTGACCGTGGTCGATGTCCTCGTGATACTCATGCTGCAGCACTACCGCTTTCGCGCGCTCGAAGCCTTTGTCGTGGCGTTGATCATCGGCATCGGCGTGTGCTTCGCGATTGAGCTGTGGCTTGCGCGCCCGGATCACCGCGCCGTACTCCTCGGGTACCTGCCGACCCTGGAGATCGCGCGCAATCCCGAGATGCTCTACATCGCGCTTGGTATCCTCGGCGCGACGGTCATGCCGCACAATCTCTACCTGCATTCATCCATCGTGCAGACGCGGCGTTACGACGACGTCCTCGCAAGCCGCCGTGAAGCGATTCGTTTTGCCACGGTCGACTCTACAGTTGCGTTGAGCTCGGCGCTCTTTATCAACAGCGCGATTCTGATGATGGCCGCCGCGACGTTTCACGGCGCCGGCCACGAAAACGTCGCGGACATTGCGGACGCATATCAGCTGCTCACGCCGCTCCTGGGATCGGCAATTGCCGCGACCGTTTTTGCGGTGGCGCTGCTGATGTCTGGGCAGAACTCCACGCTGACCGGCACCCTCGCGGGGCAAATCGTTATGGAAGGCTTTCTCAATATCCGCTTGCGGCCCTGGCTCCGGCGTTTGATCACCCGTCTGATTGCGGTGATTCCAGCGTTGATAACGGTCGTCCTCTACGGGGAGAGCGGCACGGGATCATTGCTGATTCTCAGCCAGGTCATCTTGAGCTTGCAGCTGCCGTTTGCGGTCTTTCCACTCGTCCAGTTTTCGGGAGACCGCAAGCGCCTCGGCGAGCTCGCCGCGCCCGCCTGGGTGCTCGCGCTCGCGTGGCCAGTTGCGGTTATCATCGCAGCCCTCAACGCCTGGCTGCTGTATCAGGTGGTTACCGATGTATAAGCGCATTCTCGTCGCGGCGGAAAACTCGCCCGCGGATCGCGCGGTGCTCGACCACATTCAGCAACTGGCGCGACTCACCGGCGCCAGCCTTGTGATCGTGCATGTTGCGGACGGCTGGGTCGCACGCCACTTTTACGAGTTTGAACTTCGCGAGTCGGAGGAGATGCGCGAGGATCGCGCGTACCTCGAACAGTTGCGGCAGGAACTCGCCGGTCGCGGATTCGACGTCGAGATCCGTCTTGGTCTCGGCGATCCCGCGACCGAAATTGCGCGCGTTGCGAAACAGGAGGACGTGGACTTGATTGCCATGTCCACGCACGGTCACCGGTTTGTGAAGGACCTGCTGCTTGGCGCCACCGCTGATCGGCTGCGGCATATCGTGACGATTCCGGTTCTCCTCGTCCGATCGAAGCAGACGTAACCGTCAATTGCCTTGAGGGGGGTAAGCGTAGGATCGATGTAATGCGACGATATGGGCTGAAAGCGGAACGCGTCGGGGTCTCTCGCGCGCCGTTGGCGCCGCCAACCCGAATGAGATCTGAATGTGGCGTTCGCTCACTTGAATTCGGAGCGCCAACGGCGCGAGACGCTCGAACAATGCCGGTTTCGGCCCGAGCGTTGGAATCGGTTCGATGCCACGATTGCGAACACAAGTGAATTGAGGGCTAGATGCCCACGATCCGCTTCACTTCGAATGGCTTGGGATCGAGCGATGCACGCGCCATGCGCGAACGCGAAAACTGCGCGCCTTCACTCATGCGCGCATATCGGCCGTCGGCGGTGCGCGTGAGGAAGGCGGATGCGACCAACGCGCCGAGCAACTCAGTGCACGTGTCGTGATCGAGCCCCCACAAGCGTTGCGCCTGTTCGCAAGTGAGTCGCAATCCAGGCATTTCGAGATACTCGCCAGAGATGCGTTGAAGCAGTCCTTCGCGAGGGAGCGCGCATTGCGTCATGGCCGCCTCCTCTGCAACCTGAGCAGTGGTTGCTTGCTGGGAGTCCCTATTGTGATACGTGCACTCTCACGCATCAATAACAGAATCGTAAACAAATGTCGGGGAATTTCCGCGCCAGCGATGGCTCTGGGACAGCGTTTGGGATGAAGTCGATGATCATCGCTGCGTGTTCGCCCCACAGCGCCAAGTCGCGACGAGCAGCCGGTATTCGAGGCCCCTCGGAACATCCGGCAAGACCAAGACTCGAGAAAGCGCGCGAGTCTTCGTCTCATCGGGTCTGCCGCGGGAATCACGTCAATCTGACGCCGACATCGCAGCGGATGTGCCGAAATCCCGCGCGCATGTCGTCGCATGTCGCTTGCGGTAGCAGGAAACTCGGGCGGCGCTTCGACGGTCATGCGGCACCGCGCCTGGAGGTCGCCATGGTTGACGTCCGTCGAATTCTGGTTCCCGTCGATTTCTCCGCTGCTTCGCGACAGGCGCTACGTCATGCCGCGGCGCTTGCGCGTTGGCACCACGCGCACGTCACGCTGATGCACGCGGTCTCTCCGTTGTTCGTGCGCGGCTCGCTTGCCGTCGCTCCCGGCCTCGCCCACGCTGCGGGTGTTTCCGACTACGCGATCGCCCACCTTGAAAACGAATTGCGGGACTGGGCGACAGCGGCAGAAATCCCCGCGACGAGTTGCGACATCGCCGTGGAATTGGGCGACCCGGCCAGCCTCATCATCGCGGCGACAGAGCGCTTCGCCAACGGGCTGATCGTGCTCGGCACGCACGGGAGAAGCGGCTTCGAGCGCGTCATGCTGGGTTCGGTTGCGGAAAAAGTCGTGCACCGCGCTGCGTGTCCTGTGCTGACGGTCCCGCCGCGGAGCGGCGGCGGCACGGTCATCCCGTTCAGACGCGTGCTGTGCGCGGTGGACTTCTCGCCGGAATCCGACGCCGCTGTGAACTACGCGCTCTCGATCGCATCGGAGGCTGACGCCTCGCTCACACTGCTGCACGTGGTCGATTGGCCCGAGGAAGCGAACGCGATTGCCGACCGCGACGCGGCTGTCGCAGCGATGCGAGACCGCCGCGAAGAAGTCGGACGGAAGCAGCTCGAGGCACTCGCCGCATCGCAACGGGTGGCGCTTTGGGTTACGAGTCGGGGAGCAACGCTTCCATCGGGGATGCACGCCGGTCGAATGCCGTCGCCACTTTTAGCACGGGCTGCCAGGCCCGCTCGCGATGCCGGCGAGCAAACGTGCAAGCTGCTCGTCCTCGCTCTCGTCAACCGTCCGGAGATCGAGAACGACCACGTCGTCTGCAATCCGAG
>JBKPAJ010000014.1:0-13923 GCA_046726375.1 Acidobacteriota bacterium | reverse complement strand
ACCACCGTTGGAGCCTGCCGCTCCGCCACCCCTTGAGTGACAGCGATGGCCAGCAGGGCGAGCCAAACGAAATGGACCATGCGAGACATTCGCCCCCTCTCAGTGCAGGATCACCGCGTCAACCGTACCTCGTCGGCGAGGGCGGCGCCGAATGCGGCGAGCCAGTTCGAGACGGACGACAGGATATTGCCTCCGATCACGTCAACGAGCGGATGAGGCTGAACACCTGCGCTGCCTTGAGTGGGCAAGCGTGCTGGTTACGACTCAGGCCGTCGAGCGGCCACCAACCTGTCCAGCAGCTGGTTGACGTGCCGCACGATGGCGTCGCGCATCGGACCGTAGCCCTGATCATCTGGCACGTCAGACCAGTCGTCAGCCTTGCCCGAGCGCAGCGCCTTTTCCGGCAACGTGCAGCCGATTGCGAAGATGTGTGTGGCGTTCTGGACGTCCTCATCGGTGATTGCAGCAGGCTTCCCCGAGGGCACGGCAATCCCGTCGGCTTTCAGCCCTGCAACAGCACGTACCGACAACTCGTCCTGCGGCGACGTGCCACGAAACGTCGCCCGATACGGCAGGCCGCGTTCGGCCGCCAGCTTGTTGAAGTACGCGGTCGCAATGACACTCTTGGCCGCACCGTGCTCGCAAACGAAGACGACCGACTGCGACGTCGCAGCTGACGGCGCCATCGCCTGAAACACTAACACCGTAAGCACTGCGGTCAGTTGAAGCATTACTCCTCTCCTGAGGAACGCCCCGTTGCTCGATTGCTGGAGATTGTCATCTAGATCGCGCGATATGCTGGCGCACGACGTCTGTCGAGCAAGTACCGGTGTCCAACACGTGTCCCACGGAGTGTAATACAGCAGGCGATCGTAGAGCGTCAACAAGGTCGCGAGGATTAGGCGGCTCGTCGGCGCAGACACGCAGCTCATCGCGCAGACGAGTCTCGTCATCGCATTCAAGACAGCACCCGTCTCCAGCGCTGCGGTTTGGGCTGAGCACCCGCTACGATTAGATCTGGTTGCGCTGTTGCGATCCTCAAAGACGGCGGACCCATTCCCCATCCCGTCGGCGTCCTGATCATCGTGAACAGAACACTGATTGGCACTTCGGTTCGGCCTGCAGTGACGTTGCCGAGCATAAGACCGGCGATGTTGCGGCAAACAGGACCATCCTCACGAGACTGGCGGCCCCAAGGCGAGGATCGAGGTTCTTGCAAATTTCACGCTCGTCGACGCCATGTTGCAACAGGTCTCGGATGACGTCGGCATTCCGCTTTGCCCGCTCGCGAACCGCACGCCGTCGGCGTCCGAACCTATCTCCTGACCGCGATCGCCTGCATCTCGAAGCGAGCGCCACGCAAGAGCGCTCCGGCTCCGATGAAAGCGCGCGCCGGCGGATCTCTGCCGAAGTAGCCGCGATAGACGCGATTCCAGGTGTCGAACAGCGATAGATCGGTGCAGAACACCTGCACCGACACCAGATCGTCCATCGTCATATCCGCGGCTGCGAGAACGGACTTGACGCCATCGAGGATGACTTTGGCTTCGCCGGCGGGATCAGCCGGTACCTGGAGCGACGCGTCGTGGCCCAGCCGTCCGGCGAGATAGAGGGTGTCTCCAACCTGGACCGCGTCGCTGAACGGCGCCTCGATCAAGTGCGGCACGTTGATGTACCTCCGTGTCGGCGCCGCCCGCACTCCGATGTGCGGACCGGCCAGTACACCGACGCATGCGCCGACAGCCACAAGGGCGACTCGCTTGATCACTTCGTTCATCGTTGCCCTCCTCTGCGGAGCACGATAGAGCGGGGGAAAGGCCCATACTTCGTCGGCGATCGAAATATGGCCGAACCGACCAGCGGCGCGGTTCACTTGATCGCGTCTGCTCCCGCCTTGGCCGCTCGCGCGTCCTGCGTCGAGAGCGCCCCAGATGCCCCAATCGCGCCGACGATCTTCCCGTCGACAACGATCGGCAAGCCGCCTTCGGCCAACGTCGCGCCGAAGCTCAGCGCCCTGAGGCCGATGCCGCCAGCCGCAAGTCCCTCTTCAAACACCACCGTCGGTCGGCGGAAATCGAGCGCGGTGAGCGCCTTGCCTTGCGCCACGCGAATCGAACCGTATTGCGTGTTGTCCATCGTGTGGAGCATGACGAGATGGCCGGTGCTGCTGACGATGGCGATCGCCAATGGCCAGTTGTTCTTCATGGCCTCCGCCTCGGCGGCGGCCATGACTTTCTTCGCCGTTTCGAGTGTGATCGGCGTTCCGTACGGTGTCGTGGGCGGCGGGGCCGGCTGTTGTGCCAGTGCTGGCATCGATGCTAGAAGCGCGAATAGAGATGCAGTCGCAGCGCTCTTCAGCGTCTTCATGTCGGACCTTCTTTCTATCAGGGAGTGTGAGCTGGGATGCCGAACGTTCCGTCGACGACTTCGACGAAGTGCCGTTCTTCGTGAAGAATAAACCGCTTCGCCTGAGCCATCGCGAGATTCTCGCGCCCTTCCGGATCGGATTGCGCGCGCGCGCGGTAAGTCTCATAGCTCGCGAGGCTGTCGAAGCTGACCAGACCCCAGGCCACGTCGTTGGTCCCTTCATAAGGAAGAAAGTACCCGACGAGATGGCCACCGCATCGAGGGATGATGTGGCCCCACTTCTCGGCGTACTCCTTGAACGCCGCCCGTTGGAATGGATCGATTACGTAGCGGATCACGCAAGTTATCGTCACTGTGCTCCTCCTGGTTCGCGCGGTGCATGTGCGAGCACGATAGCCGTTGTGGAACATCGATAATTCGCTTACCATAAAAATATGAATGTTGATACTGGCGCTGCCGATCTCACGGTCTCGTCGATTGCCGCCGCCATCGGCGTGGCGGCGCGGGCCCGCATCCTCGACTGCCTTGTCGACGGTCATGCCCGAACGAGCACCGAACTCGCAGTCGTCGCTGGCGTGAGCCCGTCAACCGCGAGTGCGCACTTGAACTGCCTTCAGACGCAGCGCTTGGTCAAGGTGTTCGCGCAAGGCAAGCATCGCTACTACAGTCTCGAGGGCCCTGACGTCGCCGCCGCCCTTGAAGCGCTCGCCGTCCTCGCGGGCCGTCCTCGGAGTCCGTTTGTGCCCCGCACGCCAAGCGCGCTACGCGGCGCGCGGACCTGCTACGACCACATCGCCGGCATGCTGGGCGTGTCGCTGCACGATCGGTTCAAGGCGCTGCGATGGCTGTCGGCGGACGCCGCGGGTGACAAGGGCTACCACGTGACCCCAAGTGGATCCACCGCGTTCGAAGCGCTTGGGATCGATCTCGAAGCGACTCGCATGCTGCGCCGCCGCTTCGCGTGCGCGTGTCTCGACTGGAGCGAACGGCAGCCCCATCTCGGGGGAGCGCTCGGTGCAGCAGTGTTGGCCGTCGCCCTCCGCAGAAAGTGGGTGGTTCAGGATCTCGACAGTCGGATCCTCAGGGTCACCAAGGCGGGACGCCGCGAAATGCGCGCTCGATTCGGTCTCGAACTGCCGAACGGAGCTTGAAGCGCGCGGCAAAGAGCACGCCACGGCACTATACGCGTCGAATCGTCGCGCCAGGTCGTCGGCATGCTATCGCGGCTGCGGTGCGTTTGCGATGAAGCGACCCGTTCTTGCGACGAGCCGTCGTTCAATAACGGCGGATCGCGCGGAGGCGTGCTCGACAAACGGACGCCAGCCGATTTCATCATGATGCGATCCGATACAATCTTTTCCCGCAGGCAAGCAAGAGTACAGACGTTGACGACGCAGGATCGCACTCAGAGGAACTCCGGCTGTACTCGACATTGCGAAAAACCCATGCGTTTCCTCGAGATTCAACACCTGCGCTTGAAGAGCTTCTGGATCGCGCAGTTTCTAGGATGGGGCGTCTACGCGGCGGGAATCTTTTTCGGTATCCTCCCGCGCCTCGTCTATGCCGATGCGACGGACGCCTGGCTGCGGCTCGTTTACGAGTCCGTGTTCATCGCGAGCCTGTTCGGCGCGAGCTGCGTGCTTCGTGCGGTCTGCCGATCGTCCTTTCGACGCGAAGCCACTTGGCTGAGCGGCATGGCATGCGCACTGCTGGCCGCCTGTACCCTGGCGATCCCGTGCGCCGTCGGCGCTGAATGGGCCTTCTTGTCGGCGCGAGGAACTCCGTTCGATGCATTCCTCCTGCTGGCGCGCGCATGGGGAGCCGCTATCTATGCCGCCATCCTGTTGGTCTCGTGGAGCGGGTTGTACCTGGGGATCAAGCACTACCAACTGTTCGAAGCGCAGCGCGAGCGAGCGCAGCGAGCGGAGTCGCTCGCTCGTCGCGCGCAATTGGAAGCACTGCGATTGCAGCTTCACCCACATTTTCTGTTCAATACCCTCAATGCCATCTCCACGCTCATCGTTGAAGGTGACGCGGGCGCGGCGAATCGCATGGTCGGACAGCTGGCCGGTTTCTTACGGGTGGCACTGAACGAGTCAGGCGCATCGGAGATCTCGCTCGCGCGGGAAATCGCAAATACACGCGACTATCTATCCATTGAACAGGCACGCCTGGGCGAGCGACTGGAGGTCGACATCTCCATCGCGGCCGACGCTGAGCGCGCGCTCGTGCCCGCACTGCTGCTCCAACCAATCGTGGAAAACGCGGTTCGGCATGGCATCACCCCTCGTCCGGCGGGAGGTGTCGTCGCGATCCGTGCAGAACGAGCCGGGCCGCGTATTCGAATTCGCGTTTCTGACAATGGGGCGGGCCGTCCGGCGTTATCGGGCGGAACCACGCGCCGAGGACTGGGTTTGAGAAACACGATGGAGCGGCTCGGCGTTCTCTACGGCAGCGACCACCAGCTCGCGGTGCGTTGGCCTGACAACGGTGGGTGCGTTGTAGAGCTGAACTTGCCGTACTCCTCGACTGAGGCTCAGGAGGGAGTACCCGTCTGCGCGTCCTGATCTCGTGTTCCTCGACACCCAGATGCCAGACATGACTGCCGAACGTGACTGCGCGGCCGTCGGCACACAGGCAAGACCGAGCATGGCGATGGCGGCGACTGAGTGTTGCATCCGCTGAATCATCACTTCTCTGCCCATTCCCGTTATCGGTCCAACTTCGGTTGTTGCATTGCCCGATGCTCTTGACGATGAAAGTCTAGGAATTTCTGAATAGCCTCGCGTGCGACGGCATCGCGGCTGGTGATCACGAGCCGCGCGCCGAGCGGCAGCGGCGTCGGCGTAAACGTGATCTTTGAAAGTCGCCCTTTCATCATCCGGATGCCCGGGACTTCCTGCGCGCGGTCGGCGCCAGGAGGCAATCGGAAATCGCCTGCCTTGAAAAGCCTGGCAATCTCATCGATGTGAAGGCGGATCTGCCGAACGCGCTCGGCATCCTCGCTTTCGCGCTGCATCTCGATGAAACCGCCGTCGGGCGTTAGCTCGAATTCATGCGAGTGATCCATGATCATGCCGTTGGGCGCCGTCTTCTGCGGCGAAGGCGTGGCGACATGTTCTGACCGGAGGTCCGCAGTTTGTGCTTGTGCTGCGACAGACACGGTTGCGAGCATCAACAAGAGGCATGTACGACCAAACATCGTTGTCTCCTTTGTCAAGATGTCTGCTTGAGCCTAACCACAGCGCCAATGACGAGATGAGCCGCAATCGATCTCCAGACCCGACCACGCTCGATCCGAAACCGTTCGCCGGCGCGTATCACGAGTGGTGTAACCGCCGCCCACGCGTAAAAGAAGACAAACTCGAATACGGCCTGGTGACTCGCAGGGATCGAGTCATGCCTGATCGCCGGAGCCAGTAGCGTGTGAACTGCGAAGACCGCACCCACACACGTCCACGCCAAGAGCACAACCCAAAAAGGGACGCTCATGGAGTGATTCTATGCGTCCCTCGCGCCGACGGTGAGATGGTCGGTCGCAAGCAGATTGCAATCCGTCGCACCTACGCAACCATTCGTCGCATACGGCGCCACGAGTCGCCGCTCTAGTCGGTACTTTGTACGGAGCGGTTCGAATGGTTGCCGACGCTTTTCTTTATCAGAAGTCGTACTCGACGGTGCTCGGTCGGCGAATGGCGTACGTGTCCGACGGACGTGGAGAGCCGATCATCTTTCTTCATGGAAACCCGACCTCGTCGTATCTCTGGCGCAATATCCTTCCGCACGTTGCGCGCTGCGGGTGGTGCATCGCACCGGATCTGATCGGGATGGGAGACTCTGAAAAGTTGCCCAACAGCGAACCCGGGTCGTACACGTTTGTCGAGCACCGACAGTACCTCGACGGGTTGCTCGAATCGTTAGGTGTCGAGCGCCGCGCCGTTCTGGTCGGCCATGATTGGGGATCGGTACTCGCGTTCGATTGGGCGCGGCGACATCCCGAGGCGGTATGCGGCCTTGCGTACATGGAAGCGTTGGTTCAACCGGTCACGTGGAACCAGTGGTCTCCAGGGACGCGGTCGTTCATCGAACGCGTGCGCTCGCCCGAAGGCGAGCACATGATCCTCGAAGAGAATCGCTTCGTCGAATGGCTGCTGCCGGCGAGAGTAATGCGCAAGCTGACAGACACGGAAATGGATGCGTATCGTCGCCCGTTCCGCGAGGCGGGCGAAGCGCGGAGGCCGATGCTCACCTGGCCGCGCCAGCTGCCCATCGAAGGGAAACCCGCGGAGGTTGTGGAAATCGTGCGCGCGAATGGCAGATGGCTCGCGGAGAGTCCGGTGCCGAAGCTGTTCATCAAGGGGGATCCGGGCACAATCTCGAGCGACGAGATTCAGTTCTGCCGCAGCTGGCCTAATACGACCGAAGTGACCGTGAAGGGTCTCCATTTTCTTCAGGAAGACTCACCCGACGAGATCGGGACGGCGCTCGCCAAGTGGTATGCGTCTCTACCAAGGTGATCGCGTATGCAGGTCCTCGTAGTGCCGTTCGGGCCGCTGTTTCTGTTTAGGCTGCTGGGCGCCCTCGGCGTAGGCGTGTTCGCCACGTGGATCGACAGCGCCCGTGTCGCACTGGCGACGTTATTCTTCGTTGCGTCGATCTTGCACTTCGCTCCGACGAAGAACGACCTCCTCGCCATGGTGCCGCCGGTGTTGCCGCGTCCCGATCTGCTCGTCGCATTCACAGCCGTGGCGGAGCTGGCGGGCGCGGCCGGCCTCCTCTTCCCCGAGACGACGTTCTGGGCCGCGTGCGGATTGATGCTGCTCCTCATACTGATATTGCCGGCCAACGTGAGCGCGGCCCAAAGAGGCGTCCTTTTACGCGGGCGAGCGACGACCGCGCTGCGGTTGCGCGTGCCGACGCAGCTATTGCTCATCACATGGGCTTGGATCGTCCGATGAGTGTCGCCCGTTCTTCGATTTCACCATCGAATGGCGTCGCGAAAACGGACCAATGACCCTTCGTCTACCGGGTCGGGATGGAGTCAAACAGTTCATTCGATCTGAATTCGCCACGATCGTCCAATGACGACGCTATGAGCAGCGCAGGTGCTGAACGTGCGACGTTCTCGACCACGTCGAACGTGCCGACCGCCAAGTTCGGCTCGGCGACATCCGCCATCAGAAGGAGAGAGACTGCCGTGAAGGAGGCCGAACCCATGCCACAAATCCCAACGCAGGAATTCGAGCGGCTACCATTGCGGGTTCACGCCTTTCTCGCTGGCGTGCCGCTTCATGATGCGTGGGCTGTCGATCTGCCGAGGATACGCCCTGGCATCACGCTGGATGAGTTTCAGCGCAGTGCAGGCGCGTGTCGCTTCGCCGTAGACGAGTTGCAGCGCACGGCAAGCGCGTGCTGTTTCACGCCCTCTCCCGTTACCCGCGCCCTGCTGAGAGCCCGTTTCTTTGTCGGCGGGCTCCTTGGCTGGGATCGCGAGCCATCGGAAACCGCGTGGGAAACCTTTGCCACGCGTTTGACACCCGCCGATCGCGCGAAGTCCCTTGCCCCGGCGAACGCGCGTGAAGGACTCTTCCGCGTCGTGTACCGCTTCGAGAACGAGCAGCTCCTCGAGCTAATCAACCGCACCGCCCACGCCGCGGCGCTGAGCACCCTAGTCGAGACGGCGAATGGCTACCGGTTCTACTTCGCTGTCTACGTGCGCCGCATGGGACCCCTGACGCCGATCTACATGACGCTGATCGACCCGTTCCGCAAGCTGGTCGTCTATCCGTCACTCTTGCGGGGTGTCCGCGATCGCTGGATAGGAACATTCGAGACGACCTGACGTATTGCAAGGAGGAACTATGCGCATCATCGGAATCTTGACGTTGGCAGCCTCGGTATCGCTCGTTCCTGGCCTGTTGCACGCTCAAGGGCGAGCGGAGCTGCCCCAGAGCGAGGTCGAGAGAATCAACGAAGCCAGCGAGGTCTTTTCGAAGGCAGTCCTCGCCGGCAATTGGAAGGTCGTCGCCGAGCTCTATGCCGACGACGGCGTTCTCTACACGCCGGGAGAAGCAGCGGTCAAAGGACGCGCCGCGATCCAAACTTGCCTCGCCGCAGCTCCTCCATTGACAAACTTTACTCTCCGGAACACTCGTGTGGAGGGGTGGGACGACATCGCCTACATCCAAGGCACCTACATCATGACGCTCGCGTCCCGTGACGGATCAGAGCCCGTTCAGACATCGGGTTACTACCTGGAGATCCGACGCCGACAGCCTGACGGACGATGGCTCATCGCCGTCCAGATGCTCAGCGCTCATCGATGAGGAGAGCGAAGGACGGTGCCAGGACCGAATCCTCAAATCGCGGCCCCTCCCGGAGTTCCACTGTGACCAAGCTGCAATCGCGTCATCTATTCACGCTCACAATCGAACTCCACCCGATTGAGGAACTGGGCAACACGCCCGCAGGGAATCGCCGGGTGTTTCCGGTCTCGGGTGGGAGCTTCACGGGAGAACGCATTCGCGGGACCGTCCTGCCTGTCGCAGGCTCAGACCTGTTGTTGACGCGCTCGGACGGGTCCTCACAGCAGGACGTCCGAATGCTCTTGCGTACTGACGACGGAGCGCTGATTCTTATGACCTACCGCGGAGTCCGACACGCCTCGGCGGAGGTAAATGATCGGATCGCCCGCGGCGAGCAGGTCGCGGCCTCTGAGTACTATCTGAGGACCGCGCCGTTCTTCGAGACCTCCTCGCCGGCCTACGCGTGGCTGAACAAGATCGTCACGGTCGGCGTCGGCGTCAGAAGGGCCGATAGCGTGACCTACGAAGTGTTCGAGGTTCTCTGAACGAGGGGTCACGCGATAGCGACGTCAGAGCCACCGTTCGAGGCGTTCGCCATAACTTCGGCTCGTTCGCAGCTGAGTCCCGTCTCGGAGTCTCACGAGATACTCGCCATTCGAGAGCGTCGCGAGCTCCGAGATGCGCGATGCCTGCACGATCGTCGATCGGTGAATGCGCAGAAACAATTCGGGGTCGAGCTCTTGCTCCAAGGAGCCGATTGTCTGTCGCACCAGATGTTCTTTTGATCCCACGTGCAGCGTGACGTAGTCGCGAGTGGCGGCAATCCAGTCGATATCGGTCACCGGCACGATTGTCGTACGGTTTCTGGCTTTGACCACCATGCGCAATCGGTACTTGGACCGCAGCTCTGATCGTTGAACGTGGTCCAGGACGGCGCTGATGCGCCGATCGAAGTCCATCAGATGCTGCGACGTGCTCAAGAGACGTGCGCGAGCGAGCGTGGCGGCGAATCGATCATCATCGATGGGTTTGAGCAAATAGTCGACCGCCTGCGCTTCGAACGCCTGCAGGGCGTACTGCTCATGCGCGGTCACGAACACCACGAACGGCAGCACGCGATTAGGCAGGCGGCGAAGAACGTCGAAACCGTTCATGTCCGGCATCTGGATGTCCAAGAAGACGACGTCTGGCGACAGTGTCTCGATCGCCGTGACCGCCTCGCGGCCGGTCGCGCATTCGGCGACAACTTCCACGTCGCGGGCGCCAGCCAGCCTTGCGCGCACCCCTCTTTGCCCCAACGGTTCGTCGTCAACTATCACGACCCGCATGCCGATCCTCCTTGGCCCTAGGTCCGACTGTCGATTTTACTTCTCACGTACCAGGGTCCGAGATGCTAAAGGACCACGACGTTCACGAAGCTCGTCGCACAAACGCGTCGGTTCGTCGCAAAAGCCGTCAGGACGACGCCTCGCGGCATACGATTCGGGCTACATGCGACGGAGTTCGAGTGCGCTCGGAACAATCGTGCTCCTTGGCGTGCTTGCCTTGTCACTCACTGCCCAAGGATGCAGTGCTGGCTCGCACACGGCGGGCGAGGGACAAATGCCGAAGGACACCCAACAGAATGCCTCCAAAGCAATCAAAGACGAGGCCGTGGTCGGTCTTCTCGAACAACTTGGGAAAGCGCTCAACGACGGCGACGCCGCTGCAGCTGCCAGGTGTTTCGATGCTCCAGCACTAGTGCTCGCCTCCGAAGGGACGCGCGGATTCACGGACAGCAAACAGATCGAGGATCTCTTCCGGCAAGCCGTCCAGGCGTATCGCGCGAATGGAGTCGTGACTACGAAACCAGAACTCACGCGCAGCGAACCGTTGAGCGAAGATCTGATCGCAGTCGACGTGCGATGGCCTGGATTCGACGAGCAGGGGGTGGAACGAATGAGCGAGCGATCTCACTACATTCTCCAGCTCGCAAACGACGGCCAACCGCGAATCCGGGTCGCTCTCACGAGAACGGTCGGGCGCTGATGCACGCGCCTCGCTTCCATCAGAGCGAATCCTTCTGAACGACGCAAAACAGGTTGCCGTCCGGATCGGCAAGAACGATGTAATCGCTCCCGGGTGGATACGTCCATGGGTATCGGGTGGCTCCCAGAGCCACAAGGCGATCCACTTCTTGCTGCTGGTTCGCGGTGTAGAGGTCAAGATGTACCCAGCTCCGACAGGCTCGAGGACGGTCTCTCGCCTGGAGCGACACGTTAGGTCCTTTACCGTCAGGGTCGCGCAAAACGATCCAACCGGTGCTGGCGGGCTCACGTTCAACGTAGCCGAGAGCCGCCTGCCAGAACACCACCATCCGGTCGAAGTGATGGCAGTGAATGACTATGGATCCAATCTTCAGAGCAACCATCTGGCCTAGAGTCCGTTGTTGCCTCGCCAGCGCAGGATCGCCGAGGTGTGTTTGGGATAGTGACCGTACGTGTCGAGACGCAGGCGACGCCTGAAGCGGGTTTCGTGCGTGATCTGCTCTTCCGAGACAGTGTGGATGAATTCGATCAGCCGCCGATGAGTGTCGTCGAGTTCCCTCAAGACTACTTGCAGCGGCAGTTCCTGTTTTGCCTTCGTCATTCTCGCGTTGAATGCATCAATCCCGCCTTCGCTGGCGTAACGTGGTGGCCTACCTGCTGTTATGACGGTCGGCAGATGTGTCAACGCTTCGTTCTCCCAGGTCGTGACGTGCGCAATAATGTCTTTGACCGACCACGCCTTAGTCACGCCCGGCTCCACCAACCGTGCCTCCGGTAATCCTTCGAAGGACCGTTTGAAGGCGGTCCAGGCGCTCTCAATCCGTTCGAGCAGTCGCTGCCGCGTCATACGCTGGAAAGAAGATACCGCCTTCCTCATCAGCCGAGTTACTGTAGACGGCAGGCAGCTTCACAGAGTGTCCTTGATTCACGGAATCCCTCACCTGGCGGCACGGGCTACAGAGTTTTGTCTCCATCGGCGATCAGGAACTTGTCGGTCAGCTCATCGGCTGTCGAGAAGTAGGCGGAATGACTGGCGTCAATCGAGAGCAGGCGCTCGCAACATTGATGTCGCAGACGACCACCGACGCAGCTTGAGTACCGCACCGAGTTGCGATCGCGCGACCACAACCGGCCTCCAGCGCCGGTCACCGACTACAACGCGGTTGTGAACCCGCTGGACGGCGGTCTTGCTCCTATCAGGATGACGCCAGTGTTCACCCTCTGCGCACTGAGCAATGCACGATCGTCGCAGCTACGTTCGCCTGTCCGCGAAGCAGCCGATAGACATAGCGCTGGTGACGGTGCCAGGCACGAACTGCAACACGCCGGTGATCTCGAAGAACGCGTCGTTCGGTGGAAACTCGTACGTGGGCGGCGGGAACATTCGCCTGAGCATGTCCGTCATCAACAGGCTAAGACCGTCATGGCTCTCCCAGCGACGCCCATATTGGCCTCGACCATTCGATTGATGATTTGCGATCACGATGCTCCCAGATGTGGCAGCCCGCGCGGCCTCTTCGAGCGCGACGTCGTTCGTGGAGGACACCTGATCGAACACTACGAGCATGGGTAGTCCCCACTGCGATCGAAGGTGTTCGACGCTCGCACCCTCCCAGACCGTAAGCGCTTGACCAGACGCCATGTGTCACGGGATGGTAGGTGGACGCATCAAAGTGGTGCCACCTTTACGACGAAACGACGGCCTAGCGCGACGCGCAGCGTGGTCGATGCGTCCAAGGCGCGAGCAAGTTCCGGTACGATGGTCAGCGTTAGGCTGTAGGTGATCGAATGTGCGTGCCGGCGCCGGACACGCCGAATCGTCACCGTCCCTCGGGCGCCGGCACGGAGCCGACCCGCGTCTTGGAAGCCCCGTGGCCCAGGTGACGGCGTCAGGCTACTTGTGTGGCCGACCTCCGGCTTTCGGCACCACCGCGATGAAATTCAACTGGTGCGGCCGACATGTTCTCACCGGCGTGGCGCTGCGCCGCAACCCAGGTGACTTGCCCCGCCTTGAATCTGTCCTCGCGGCTGGAGCCGTCGGCAAGCGTGTGGCGGATTCTAGCGTCTGTCAGCCAAACAACCACTCGGGGAGTGATGTCGTGCATTGGTGTCTTCTCATGGGGTTCAAGTCGAATGCGGAGAACCTGCACCGACTCATTGTCGAGTTCAGGCGTCATCGTCGGGCCGGTATCATGCCGGACGTCTCGTTGATACGCCCCGATTGGTTGCAGACTTCTGGTGGTGGCGAATCCAAGTACAACCACTAGCAGAATCGCGATCCTCGCTGTCATGGGATGCTCCTTTCCTCTCGTCCTTGTGCCGTGTCTGGCACTTCGCTCTCATGTCACCGTAGGACTTCAAGCTGACTCGAAGTCAAGGAGCGCAGGTATGACGATAGGTGAGCTCGCGAGAAGATCGGGGGTGCGGGCGTCGGCGATTCGGCTACTACGAGGAAATCGGACTGTTGCCGGCGCCGTTCCGCACGAGCGGTCGCCGTCAGTACGACAACTCAGCGCTCCAACGGCTCGCAATCATCAAATTTGCGAAGCATGTCGGCTTGAGCCTAGTGCAGATTAGGGCTCTTCTCGACGGCTCTCACGTGCGACCTCCGGTCGACCGATGGCGACGGTTTGCGCACGAAAAGATGAAGGAGCTTGATAGCGTAATCGCAGACGCTTCAGCTCTGAAAGGGTTGCTCGAAGACACACTTCGTGATTCGTGCCCTAAGCTGATCGAGCGTGCATCGACGCTGCAGAACGAGGCGCAACGCGTATCGATAACGAGGGTATCGGCGGCGCACTTGCGGCTCAAGAACAATCGTTCCTCCTAACGTTGGAAACTACGCATTGTCGTCTGTTCGCCCTGGGTCTTACAGATGACGATTCCCAACGCCGACCGCGCGATCATTTCGCCGGAAAGCTCACCGGGTACCTGTTGCACGCGTCACATAAGCGGCGCGGCCCGAAAGCGAGATTGCTCCTGAGCGTCGGCTATCGTACGGATGATCCGCAGCGGCTGGAATCAGATCTTCGGATGCAACATCTGTCGATCGACGTTACGCGCACATCCGCAAACGCGTACGCGCCGTCTACGAGATCGAGGGGCCGATCAAAGACGCCCAGCGGCAGGGACGTCCGCTTCTGCTCGGTATGGCAGGTTGACACTGGCACCGACGTACCCCGATTCACTACCATGTACCCGAGGTAGGCCATGCCCTTCGACAT
>JBKPAJ010000013.1:0-35139 GCA_046726375.1 Acidobacteriota bacterium | reverse complement strand
GGCGCAAGGAACAGCCGCACCGGGGTGCGAGCAGTACCCTTTATCTCGATGCGGTTTACAAGCAGGACAGCATCTCGCCCTACGGCGGCTTCGACTGGCACAGCGTGGTGACACCGACGTTTTTCTTCAACGCTCGGTTCGGTACGTGGGGGTACAACTGGGCCAACTTCGCATACGGCGGCGGGTTGGAGCTCAACGACAACTTCACCTACCGCAGAACCGAGCGGATAACGCCATCCATCGAGAGCGGGAGTGCGTACCAGGATCGCAATTACAGGCGTCGCTACCAGGGAGATTTTGCCGGCACGTGGTTCCGCGACGCGTGGGCGGGAGGCGACCACACCATCAAGGTGGGGTACACGACCGAATGGGAAGTTCAGAGGAACGCCGACGACGGCTACCTCGACGAAATACGGCTGCGGTTCGACAGTCCGGCAAGCGCGAACCTTACCGTGCCGTGGCGCGTGTCGATTTACAACACGCCGACGTTGACCAACAGCTCGATGTGGCATCACGGCGCATACCTCAACGACCAGATCAACCTTTCGAAAAAGGTCACGCTGAACGCGGGAGTGCGCTGGGATTACTACCTCGGCTACGTGCCCGACCAGTCGATTCCAGCGGGGCGTTACAGCGACTTCTTCTATGCGGGTCGGCCGCTGGCAAACGGGTACTCGATTCCCGCGACCTTCGCGGATTTCCGTGCCCCTGGTCGCGACATCTACAAGTACACAGCCGCTTTTGGTCCGCGCCTTGGAATCGCGTACGACCTGTTCGGCGACGGCAAGAACGTTGTGAAAGCGAGTTGGGGACGTTTCTATCACAATCCCGGGCCCGACCGCGCCGAGGACTACAACCCAATTCGCAATATCAATTTCACCTTCGTGTGGAACGACCTCAATCGCGATCGCTTGTTTACCGACAACGAGCTGGGGACGTTCGTCTCTAGTTCGGGAAGTTCCAACGACTTTATCGACCCCGATGTCGGGCAACCGGTCACCGACGATATGAGCGTGTTTTTCGAACGCGAGCTGCGGCCGAACCTCGGCGCGCGGGTTGGATTCGTTTACAAGCGGAACAACAACCTGTATGAGGACATCGAACAGGCGCGGGTTGGATCGCTGTACACACTCGCGCGGCAGGTGGCGGATCCCGGTCCCGACGGTTTGAGCGGGACCGCAGACGACGGCTCGGCGTTCACGATCTACGACATTCCGACGGGGGTAACGATCCCGGCAAGTGTCAGCCGTCTCGAGACACCGGATGAAAACCGCGAATCCTACAAGACCATCGAGTTCATGATCAACAAGCGAATGTCGGATCGCTGGTCGTTGATGGTCGCCGCGCATCATCTGTGGGCCAACGACACGCTCTACGGCAAGGTCGAAAATCCAAACGAGGCCATCTATAACGAGTACTCCTTTACGAATTGGGCGTTCAAAGTGGTCGGCACGTACCAGGCGCCCTGGGGCATCCTGCTCACGCCGGTCGTGAGACACCAAAGCGGCGATCCGATTCGGCGCCAGGTCGACGTCTCGCTGCGCACCGGAACGTTCGACTACACGGCAGAGGGGTTCGGCAAATATCGCGTCGACAATCCCACGATATTCGACACGAAAGTGGAGAAGCGTTTCAATCTGGGAGCGGGAAATCGCGTCGGTGTGTTCTTCGAGGCGTTCAACATCACGAACTCGAACGCCGCTGAAGCCGCCGACAGCACAACCGGGCGGCGAACGACGACCGTAGACGATCAGACCGTCGAGTATCCGCGGTTCCTGGCGCCGACGCAGATTCTGAACCCGCGCGTGTATCGCTTCGGGTTCAGGTACGACTTCTAGTTAGGTTTGCAGGTTCGCAGGTTTGCAGGTTTGCAGGTAGGTTGGCAGGTTTGCAGGTTGGCAGGTTCGCAGGAACGGCGGCGGGCAGAGGGGACGCCGCCGTTTCGGCATTCAACTTCAGCTCCTTTTGTAGCGCGGACCTTTCTACACGTCGGCGCTACGTACGGCCTCTTTCATCACATCCCAAAGTTCTTCCACGTGCCGCCGCTCCGTCTGCTCGGCGCCAATTGACACCCGCACCATCCAGCGGCCGTCGAGGATTGCCGGCGTGAGGTACGCCTGGCCAGAACGGTTGACCTCATCGACCCAGGCGAGCGTGTGCCGATCGAGCGCGTCGCCCTCGACACCCTCCGGTTCGTGGCGAACGCAAAGCGTCTGCAGCTGGACGAGGGCAAGCAGGCGCCAATTCGGCGTTTTGGAGATCTCCGCAGCGAGCCAGCCGGCGTTGACGATGTCGCGGCGCAACCGCGCTTGCAGTTGCTCGACACCTTGTTCGCGAATGAGAAACCAGAGCTTGAGCGCGCGGAAGCGGCGGCCGAGCGGGATGCCCCAGTCGCGATAGTTCTTTACGCGTCCATCGGCCGCCGACTGCAGGTAACTCGGATTGGTGGACATCACCCGCACGAGGTGTTGCGGATCGCGCACGTAATACACAGAGCTGTCAAACGCGGCGCCCAGCCATTTGTGTGGATTGATCACGACGGAGTCGGCTTCTTCGACACCGTGCCATAAATAACGACACTCCGGAAGCACCATGGCCGAACCCGCCATCGCGGCGTCAACGTGGACCCACAAAGCGTGCGATTTGGCCACCTGCGCGATCGCCGCAATGGGATCCATCGCCGTTGTCGTGGTGGTGCCGGTGGTGACGACGACTGCACAAGGACGCCGGCCGTTGGCGAGATCCTCTTTGATGTAACGGGCGAGCGCATCGGCTCGCATCGCGTAGCGGTGGTCGTGCGGCACCTGCCGCACGTTGTGACGTCCGAATCCCGCGAGCAACGCCGCCTTCTCGACCGAACTGTGGCTGTGCGCGGCGTAATACACGACGAGCGGCCGCCCTTCGCCTTGCAGACCACCACGGCTGGCGCTGTGTTCGGTCGTGCGCTCACGCGCGCATATCAGCGCGAGGAGGGTGGTCGTTGATGCCGTGTCCTGGATCACCCCGCTCCACTCGGACGACAGTCCAATCATCTGTCGCAGCCAGTCAGTCACCACTTCTTCGAGCTCCGTGAGCGCCGGACTCGATTGCCAGGCAAGACCGAGCACGCCCAGCCCCGTGCTGACGTAATCCCCGAGCACGCTCGCGAGCGTGCCGTTGCAAGGGAAGTAGCCGAAGAACCGCGGATGCTGCCAGTGGGTGAGCCCCGGCAGGATGATCTCGTCGAGGTCGCGCAGGATGGCATCGAACGATTCGCCCTGCGAGGGCGGATGCTGCGGGAGCTTTGCTTTGACCTCGCCAGGCGCCGTCTGCGCCATTACTGGACGTTCCCCGACGCCCGCGCGGTAGTCGGCGATCAGATCGACGATCCTGTAGCCGACGCGGCGGAATTCATCGGGTGTCACGCGCTGCCTCGTGTTTCACGTGCACTTCGACCTGCTGGAACGGAATCCGGATGCCCTGCGCCTCGAACGCGCGTTTGATGCGGCGCCGCAGCTCGCGTCCCACATCCCACTGTTTCAGGGGCACCGTCTTGATCCGGAACTTCATCGTCACCGATGATTCCTTGAAGTCGTCTACGCCGAGAACCTCGATCGGCTCGAGAATGTTCGGGCCGTGAGTGGCGTCGGCGGCGAGCTCATCGTAGGCCTGGCGAACGGCCGCGACAACCCGATCCGTGTCTTCTTCGTAATCCACGGCCAGCGAGATCACGTAATACGAGAAGTCCTTGCTGCGGTTTGCCAGCGACTTGATTTCGCCGTTCGGAATCACATGCACCGCGCCTTCGATGTCGCGCAGCACGATGGTGCGGAGGTTGATCTGCTCGACGAGACCGCCGGTGTCGTTCACGACCGCCACGTCGCCCACGCGCACTTGATCCTCCACGATCAGGAAAAAACCCGAGATCATGTCGCGCACGAGCGTTTGCGCGCCGAAGCCGAGCGCCACACCGACGATGCCGGCGCCGGTGAGCACCGGCGTGATGTCGACGTCGAGCTCGCGCAGCACCATCAGAATGGCGATCGTCCAAATCAGCGCCGCGAGCGCGCGCCGGACGACGCTCGCCAGCGTTTGTGCACGCTTGCGTCGTTCGAGCGCGTCCAGGCCGGTGCCTACGGCCATGTCGCGTTCCGCGCGCACGATGACGCCCGACAGCCCGCGCACGACGACAAACGCGAGCACGAGGATCGCCGCAATGCGGACGCCAGTTTCGGCCGCCCATTGCCCGAGTTGTTCTTTGTTGAGACCGACGCGCAAATTGACGCCGGCGAAGTCCAGCGCCGGGAACGCGAACACGGCAAAGGCGACGACGAACGTCATCACCCGCACGAGGCGAAGGGTACCGCGCGCGATCGGTTCGGTGAGATGCGCGTCGCGCACCGATGTGAGCAGGCGGCGTGCGAGCCGGCTCATGGCGAGCGCCAGTGCAGCGGCGAGCGTCGCCGCCAACACGAGCGCCAGGATGATGTCGAGGATGTTCGCTGGAAGCGAAGCGGTCTCCACCTAACCGTTGCGGCGTGTGCGCGGCCGATCTTCGAGGCGCTGCACGCCGACCTTATAGGTGCGGCGTCTCCCGTCGCGCAGCACTTCCACGTTCACGGTGCTGCCGATCGGCGCGTCGGCGATGATTTTGACCAGTTGCGCGCCGTCCGAGATTTTCTGCCCGTTTACCGACAGGATCACGTCCCCGGGTTCGATGCCCGCGTCGTAGGCCGCGCCGGCGCGCGCCATGCGCATGATGACGACGCCTTCGGTGCTGACCGGAGCACCGAGTTCTTCCGCGACTCGCGTCGTGAGCGGCGCCACCTCCATGAACCCGATCGAGCCTCGCCGCACCTGGCCGTATTGAATCAGCTCGCCGACGATGCGCCGCGCGAGGTTGCTCGGTACGGCAAACCCGATCCCCTGATATCCGCCGCTTTGGGTGAAGATCGCGGTGTTGATGCCGATCAGCTCGCCGCGCGCGTTGACGAGCGCGCCTCCCGAGTTGCCGGGATTGATCGCCGCGTCGGTTTGAATGAAATCCTCGTACTGTGAAATGCCAACATTGGCACGGCCAAGGGCGCTGACGATGCCGAGTGTGACCGTTTCACTCAACTGATACGGATTACCGATGGCCATCACCCACTCGGCAACTTTCAGCCCCGAGGAGTCACCCCACGGGATGACAGGCAGCCCACTTGCGTCGATCTTCAGCACCGCCAGATCCGTCCAGGAATCGACACCGACGATCCTCGCCTCAACCTCCCGCTTGTCCGCGAGCGCCACCGTCACCTTCGTGATCTGCCCTTCGCCGAGCACGTGATTGTTAGTGACGACGTAGCCGTCCACAGACACGATCACGCCGGAGCCGAGACTCGACGCATATCGATTCCGCGATCCGAACATCTCGTCGTCGCCGAAGAACTGCTGGAAAAACGGATCGTTGAAGAACGGCGACATGCGCTGCCGGACGACCTGCACCGACGAGATGTTGGCGACGGCCGGCACCGCACTTTCAGCGACGCGCGTGAAATCAGGACCGGCGGTTGCGATTGTCGGGCGCGGCGATGCCGTGGACGCTTGCGGACGCGCCTGAACTTCCGGTGCGTCAACCGTATCCGCCGTGCGCACACGTCCGGATACCGCCAGACCCGCAATGAGCCCAGCTAGGGCAAAGAGGAGAGCGAACGAAAATCGCTTCATCAGCCCGCTGCCTGGGTGCAATCAGGAGACGTCGACCCGGCGAGGACCTTTGTCGGGTGACTTCTGAATCGTAATCGTGAGCACGCCGTGGCGGAGATCAGCGGCAACGTGCTCCACGTCCACCTGCTGCGGCAGCATGAACGTGCGGGAGAACTCGCCGTGGCCGCGTTCGACCTGGTGATACTGCTCGCACGGCACGCGCGCGTCGCGGCGTCCCTGAAGGGTCAGGCGGCCATCGTTGATCTGGATGTTCACCTGATCACGCGTCAGGCCAGGCAACTCGGCCGTGACGATGAATGCATCCGCCGTCTCGCAGAGGTCCACGGCCGGCGCCCAACCTTGCGGACCGGAAGAAGCCAACCGTTCGAGGCGATGTTGAATGGCGAGTAAATCGCGAAGTGGATCCCAACGAGCAAACGCCACAGTGGATCGATGGTAGCAGAAGGGCGGGTGGGGCTGATAGGGCTAGGCACGTGGGGCTGGTTGGGCAGGTGGGGGTGGGGGAGGGCGAGTGGGGCGAGTGGGGCTGCTACGAGGAAGGGGCCCACTCAATGAGCCCTGTTTGCTCCACCCTGCCAGACCAGCCCTGCGTGCTACCATTGAAAGGTTCTACCGACTCATCAGAAGCAGACCATGGCCGACACTCTTCTCGCTACACGACTCCGGAAGGGCATGATCATCAAGCTCGATAACGAGCTCTACCGGATTCACGACCTCATGCACGTTACGCCCGGCAACCTGCGCGGGTTCGTGCGCGTCAAAGCGCGCAACCTCCGGACGCAGGCGATGTCGGAGCAAAAGCTCCGCTCGGAAGATGTCATCGAGCGCGCCACGCTGGACGAAAAGGAGATGCAGTATCTCTACAGCGACGGCGACGGCTATCACTTCATGGACACCGAAAGCTACGAACAGCTGCACATGAACGCCGACACGCTCGGCGATGCCGTGGGGTTCCTCAAGCCCGAGATGACGATCCAGGTGGAGTTCTATGGCTCAGAACCGGTTGGCATCGAGCTGCCGCAAACCGTCGACCTCAAGGTGGTCGAGACGGTTCCGGCAATCAAAGGCGCAACGGCGACCAACCAGTTGAAGCCGGCGACGCTCGAGACCGGCGTGATCGTGCAGGTGCCGCCATTCATCGACGAAGGCGATGTGATTCGGGTGAATACGGAAACGGGAGAATACCTGGCACGAGCGTAGTTACAAGTTCAAAGTTCAAAGTTCAAAGTTCAAAGTTAGTTGGAAAGTGGAAAGTTCAAGAGTGAATTTGGCAACTTGACAACTTGACAACTCACTTTGAACTTTGAACTTTGAACTTGTAACTCGTGGTTATCCTCCTCGGCTCCACCCGGCCTGCAAAAGTCGAAGGCGCCCGCGAGGCTCTGAAAGAAATCGCGGGCGTTGACGTTCGCTTCTCTTCCCCTGAAATCCGAACGATCGATCTCACCGAGGTCGCGCCGCGTATGCCGCTGAGCGAAGTGGCCATCGTCGACGGCGCGCGCAGGCGCGCGTCAGCGCTGGTGCGGTCAACGGCGTTTATCGACGGCCAGACGTATGCGGTGGGACTGGAAGGCGGTTTGAGCCCCCTTCAGGCAGACGGCCGCGAGGTGTGGATGCTCCACACCTGGGCAGCGGTGACCGAAGGCCAGCGCTGGGGATATGGCGCTGGCGGCGCTGTGCTGGTGCCCGATGCGGTGGCCAAACGCGTGCTGGCGGGCGACGAGTTGGGCGACGTCATCGATGCACTCGCCGGCGCGCCGACGCGCGGCACGCGCGGGGCGTGGGGCGTGTTGACCCGCGATCTGGTGGGCCGCCGCGACGCCTTTCGTTTAGCCGTGCTTGCCGCATTTGCGCCGTTTTACAATCGAAGCATATGGATGTCGTAAGAACGCCCCACACGGGGTGGATTGAGGTGATCGTCGGCAGCATGTTCAGCGGCAAGAGCGAAGAGCTGATTCGCCGGCTGCGCCGCGCGCAGATCGCGCGGCAGCGCGTCCAGATCTTCAAGCCTGCCGTCGACAAGCGCCACGCCGAGAGTCACATCGTCTCGCACAGCGAGCTGCGGATTCAGTCTGAGCAGGCGGGTAGCGCGCGCGAACTCGCGGAGAGGGTGAAAGCTGACACTGAAGTGGTTGGCATCGACGAAGGACAGTTCTTCGACGCGGAGCTTCCGGCGGTGTGTTCGGAGCTGGCCATGCGCGGCGTGCGGGTTATTGTGGCTGGGCTCGATCAGGACTATCTGGGCAAGCCGTTCGAACCGATGCCGCAGTTGCTGGCGGTGGCGGAATACATCACCAAGACGCGCGCCATCTGCATGGTGTGCGGTAATCCCGCCAACCACACACAACGTCTTGTCGCGAGCACTGATCGCGTGCTGCTCGGGGCGATCGGGACCTACGAGGCGCGCTGCCGCCGCTGTTTTGATCCGACACTGGCTGCCGCCCCGGCGCACGACGCTTCCACGGACCTCGACGTGGCCCTGAACTCGTCGAAGGGAAAAGCCACGAGCACGCCATGACGCTGCCCGAGGCACTTGCGCAGATCCTCTTCGCGCTGGGTGTCGGATTTCTCGTCGCCAATCTGCTCAAAGCGGTCGAGATCCTCAACTGGTGGCGCCGCCGGTCCACGGCGCTACTGGTGTGGCCAGGCCGCAAGCCGCCGTATTACGGATTGATGCTCGGCATCGCGATGATGCTTGGCGTGCTGATCATCATCAAAGGCTACCTGGTCGGGCTGCAGTTCACGGACGTCAAAGGATGGGACTACGTGCGCGGATGGGCTCCCGCGTTTCTGAAGCGGGCCTTCGGCGAACTGATGATGTTTGTGTACTACGGCTACATGTTGCCGCTCTCGACGCGGATCGCGCACGGCTTGTACGCGGACGGGATGTGGACCGACACTGGGTTCATGCCGTACTCTCATATTGGCGGCATTTCGTGGCGCGACGGCCAGCCGCCGTCGCTGATCGTCATTTCGAGCATGAAGACGTTGGCGCGCCGTCTCGAGGTTCCGGTACGGTTTCTCGGGGAAGTGCGGCGCCTGCTGCGCGACAAGATCGCCAGCCATGCTATTGAAATGGACGGCGGCCCCGGCCTGCATTTGGGCGAACGCGACGCCCGCGACTCCATTTAGCCCCTCAACTCGCTTGAGTTGCGGATGCTGGCATCGAGGTGATTCGAGCGCATGGGCGGAACAGCGGCGGCTTTCGCCCGGCTCGCGCCGTGGGCGCTATCCACTCCAAAGTGAGTTCCGGGTTTAAGCTAAAGCTTTCCGGCACCCTAACCGATATCAGAATGGAGCCACCATGGCCCCGCGACCCACGTGGAAAGGCTATCTGAAAGTCAGCCTCGTCAATATCCCGATCAAGGTTTACCCCGCAACCGAATCGAGCGCGACAATTTCGTTCAACCAGCTGCACGCCGAGTGTCAGACGCGCATTCAGCAGAAAAAGTGGTGCCCGAAATGCGAGCGGGAAATCACATCGGCTGAGGTGGTGAAAGGCTACGAATTCGAGAAGGGCCGATGGGTCGTCGTCGAGGACGAGGACATCGCGAAGGTCCGCACCGAATCAACGAAGGTGATCAACCTGGTCCAATTTGCGGGCGATGACGAGATCGATCCCATGTACGTGGATCGCGCTTACTACCTGGTGCCGGACGGCGCCATGGCCACCGATGCGTATTCGGTGATGCGCGACGGCATGGCCGGAAAGGTCGGCGTCGGCAAGGTGGCGATTCACGGCCGCGAATACCTCGTGGCGGTCAAACCGCACAAACAAGGTCTTGTAATGTACACGCTGCATCACGCCGCCGAAATCCGGACGATTGATCAGATCGACGAGCTGCGTGAGGTGCGCGGCAAGGCCAATCCCGCGGAGATGAAGCTCGCCAAGCAGGTGGTTGACAGCTTCGCAGGCGAGTTGAACCTCGCCGACTACAAGGACGAATATCAGGACGGGCTGCGCCAGATCATCGACGCCAAGGTTGCGGGAGAAGAGATTGTTGCGCCCGTGGAGGAAGCGCCGCCCAAGGTGGTCGATCTGATGGAAGCGCTGCGGCGCAGTCTCGATCAGGTCAGCACGAGCAAGAAGAAGACGGCGAAGGTTGACAAGAAGGCGGCGCCCAAGGTGGTCGCGGCCAAGGGCAACGGCCCTTCGGAGCTCAGGGCAGGAAAAAAACGAAAGGCATCATGACCGATCGACGGAAAGTCGTTTGGGGCGGGCGGTGAGGAACGATTCGTTATGGCCGGCTTTCGGGCCTGTCCATTCCATGTAGCGGGCCGACCCTCACGCCCGCCAACGCTTCATGTCGTAGCGGGCCTTCAGGCCCGCGACCCCTTGCATGGTTGCGCACCTTCGGTGCGCCTCATAGCCAACCCCAGATCCCTAATCCATCCGCGGTCGGATCCCGCAGCCACGCCGGAGGCGTGAGCCAGACAAACACGAGGATGGCGATCACCCATGCGTCGTAGGCGAGCGTCGCTCGCTCGTCGCGCCAGAAAAACGCACGCCAGAACGTCCCCAGCGGGCCAGCGGTCGACGGCATCGGCCGCTTGTTGAGCACAAGATACGTGTAGTAAATCCGGTCCGCGACGGTCACGATCGAAAGCACTAGGATCACCCACAGCACGGCGGCCATCCGATCGGTGAACGCGCCGACCATGAAGAGCACAATCCGCTCCGGGCGTTCCATGAACCCGACCTTGCACTTGTCGATGAGCGACTCGGCGCGCGCGCGCGCGTAACTCGTCATGATCGAGAAGATCAGCGCCAGGGCGGCGACGAGCACGTAACCTTTTCGTCCAAAACTAGCGTACAGCCAAATCAGTCCCGTGAAGAGGGCGAGGTCGGAAAAGCGATCGAGCGTCGAGTCCCAGAAGGCGCCGAACGCCGATTGCTTCCCCGTGATGTGCGCGACTTTGCCGTCGATGAAGTCGAAGATGTTGGCGACGATCATCACGACGCCGGCGGTGATGAACTGATCGATCGCGAGAAACCAGGCGGCGGCGACGTTGACGAGGACGCCGATGAGCGTGAGCAGGTTGGGGTGGATGCCAAGTGCGACGCTGGCGTTGATAATGGCGCGCAGCGGGAACATGCAGATCGCGCCGACCGCTCCGGTAACTGTCATTGTTTACAATTAATTACAGTAACTGATGGCGATTCACGACCTCAAGGAACAGATCAACCGGCTGCCGCATCAGCCCGGAGTGTATCTCTACTCGAACGCGGCCGGTGAAACGCTTTACGTTGGCAAGGCACGCTCGCTGCGCGACCGCGTGAGGAGCTATCTCGGCGCCTATGGCGTAAGTCCGCGTCACGATGCGTTGCTCGATGAAGCGACGCACCTCGAAACGATCGTCACCGACTCGGTCGTGGAGGCGCTGGCGCTGGAGAATAACCTGATCAAGCAGCGGATGCCGCGATACAACATCCTGCTGCGCGACGACAAGAATTACCCCTACCTCCAGCTCACCGTCACCGAAGCCTATCCGCGCGTCCTGGTTGCGCGCCACGTGGAAAAGAACGGCGACTTCTTCGCCGGCCCCTTTCTGCCCGCCAAGTTGGCGCGGCGAACGATGTCGCTCACGCATCGGCTCTTTGGCATCCGTTCGTGCAACGAAGTGATCACAGGCGATCGACCACGGCCCTGTCTGGAGTACGACATCGGGCGCTGCCTCGCGCCGTGTGTGGCGGCCATTTGCTCGCACGAGCGCTACACGCAGGCGGTGGCGGACACGCGTCTCTTTCTCGAAGGCCGCAACCAGGAGCTCGCCGATCAGTTGCACGAACGCATGACGGCGGCTGCCAACTCTGAGCGCTACGAGGAAGCCGCGCAGTTCCGCGACGCGATGCGGACGGTCATCGCGGTGCAGGAGCGGCAGCAGAAGCTCGCGACGGCTGGCCTCAACGATCGCGACGTGTTCGGGCTCAAGCTGGGAACGGAGGGCGCCGTGGTCCAGGTGTTTCTGTTCCGCGGCGGGCGGGTGATCGATCGCTTCGAGCTGCAGACTGGCGACGCGCGCGCGGGGTCGACGGCAGAGCCCGAGCTGGTCGAAGTGGCGCTGCAGCAGCTGTATAGCGACCATGTGCCGCCGGCGGAGATTCACGTGCCGGTGGAACCGAACGAGCGCGAGGTGCTCGAAACGTGGCTCTCCACGCGCGCCGATCGCAGGGTCCGCATCGTGGTGCCGCAGCGCGGCGACAAGAAAGACATGGTGGAGCTCGCGCAGCGGAACGCCGCGTTTGCCTATCGTGCGCGCTTCGATCAGGCTGCGACCGCCAACTACGATGCGCTCGAGATGTTGAAGGATGTGCTCAAACTGCCGGCGCTTCCGCGCCGGATCGAGTGTTTCGATATCTCGACGATTCAGGGCAGCGAAACGGTCGCGTCGCTAGTGGTGTGTGAAGAGGGCCGGATGAAGCGGTCGGAGTACCGCAAATTCCGCGTACGTGGGGAAAAAACTGAAAAGGGGCCTGTCCCCCTTTTATCAGACTCAGCGGATTTGCCCGAAAATCCGCACGTTAACCATAAAAAGGGGACAGGCCCCTTTTCAGGATCGGCGACGTTCCTGGATGATTTTGCGGCGATGAAGCAGGTCGTCGGGCGCCGCTACAAACGCGTGCTGGAAGACGGCGGACCTTTCCCCGATCTCATCGTCATCGACGGCGGCAAGGGACAGTTGAATGCCGCGTATCAGGCGCTCGAGGAAGTGGGGCTTGCGAACCTCGTCGCCATCGGCCTGGCCAAAAAAGAGGAGCTGGTGTTTACCCGCGACAGCGACTTGCCAATCGCGATCGACCCGCACGGCGTCGCGCTCCGGCTGCTGCAACGCATCCGCGACGAGGCCCATCGGTTTGCCGTCAGCTTTCACCGCCAGGCGCGCGCCAAGCGCGACCTTCGATCCGAACTCGACGATGTGCCGGGCATCGGTCCGCGCAGACGAAAAGCGCTGCTCACGCATTTCGGCAGCCTGACCGGCGTTCGCCGCGCCACGCGCGAGGAACTCACCGGCGTCGTGGGCGCAAAAGCGGCCGACGCGCTGCTGCAGTTTTTCGCGACCCACTGACGCGGCGTGTTAGGCTCAATAACCTTTGGGCGGCCTCGATTTCGGCGAAATCCTCGTTCCGTTCGTGGTGTTGATCGCGTCGTTGACGTTTCACGAGGCGGCACACGCGTGGACGGCTAATCGGCTCGGCGATCCGACCGCTCGCCTGCTGGGCCGGTTGACGCTGAATCCCGCAGCGCACATCGACCCAATCGGAACGATTCTTTTCCCTCTCATCGCGATGGTCACGGGCGCGCCGCTGATTGGCTGGGCCAAGCCCGTGCCTGTGGACATGCGAAACCTTCGCGCCCCGCGACGCGATTTCGCCATCGTGGCGCTGGCCGGACCGGTGAGCAATCTGATTCTCGCGTTCGTCGCCGCCGTCGTTGGTTCCGCGCTGTTCGCAAATGCCACCGACGGCATGCGTTCAGGAGGCTTTCTTGCCAACGGGCTGCTGTATTTGGTGATCGTCAACGTCCTGCTCGCGGTGTTCAACATGATTCCGATTCCACCGCTCGACGGTGGCAATGTGCTCATCGGCATTTTGCCGATGCCCCTCGCCGCGATGGTGGCGCAACTGCGATCGTGGGGTTTCCTTCTGTTGTATCTGCTCCTGCTCACCGGCATGCTCAACGCGATCACACGTCCGGTACGCAATTTCATCCTGGCCCTGCTTCTCGGGTAATCGCAGATTTCCGCACATAATAAAGACCACATAGACAGAGATGACGCAGATTGAAATGCGCAAACGAGTCGTGTCCGGCATGCGCCCGACCGGGAAGCTCCATCTCGGCCATCTCGTCGGTGCGCTGCAGAACTGGGTGAAACTGCAAGCCGACTACGACTGCTTCTATTTCGTGGCCGACTGGCACGCGATCACGAGCGCTTACACCGACAGCAGTGAAATCGTCCCCAGCGCGCTCGACAATGTGGCCGACTGGATAGGCGCGGGCATCGATCCGGAAAAAAGCACGCTGTTCGTGCAGTCGCTGGTGCCTCAACATGCGGAGCTCTACCTGCTCCTGCAAATGGTGACGCCGATTCCGTGGCTCGAGCGCGTTCCAACCTACAAGGAGCAGATCGAGCAGCTCGCCGATCGCGATCTTTCGAGCATCGGTTTCCTCGGCTATCCCCTCCTGCAGACGGCCGACGTGGTGATGTACAACGCGAACTTCGTTCCGGTCGGCGACGATCAGGTGCCGCACCTCGAGCTGTCGCGCGAAGTCGTCCGCCGCTTTCACAATTTTTTTGGCGAGGTGTTCGTCGAACCGATGCACCTGCTGACGCGCGAGTCGCGCCTGCCTGGTCTCGACAATCGCAAGATGAGCAAGAGCTACGGCAACACCATCGACCTCTCGGACGATCCCGACACCGTGGTCAAGAAAGTGCGACAGATGTATACCGATCCCAAGCGGGTCCGCGCTGACATTCCCGGCAGCGTGGAAGGCAATCCGGTCTTCACTTACCATGATGCGTTCAATCCCAACGTTGCCGAGGTCGAGGATCTGAAGGCGCGCTATCGCGAGGGACGAGTGGGGGACGTGGAAGTGAAGACGAAGCTTGCCGCAGCCATCAACACGAGGCTCGATCCGATTCGCGCGCGCCGCGCGGAGGCGCTGCGCAGGCCGGGCTATTTGCGCGACGTGATCCTCGAGGGATCGCAGAAGGCCCGCGACATGGCGCATGAAACCATGGAACGCGTGCGCCGCGCAGTGAAATTGAAGTACTAATCCATGGACAAGAAACATGAAGAGGTCTTCGAGTCGCAGCTCGAGGAGATCCGCATCCGTCTCCAGTCGTTCGAAGGTCCGCTCGACCTCCTGGTTCATCTCATTAAGAAGAACGAGCTGAACGTTTACGACATTCCAATTGCCCTGATCACCGAGCAGTATCTCCAATACCTCGATTTGATGCAGGAGCTCAACCTCGACGTCGCGAGCGAGTTCCTGGTGATGGCGGCCACGCTCATCCACATCAAGAGCCGGATGCTGTTGCCGCGGCCAGACCCGACGCAGGAAGATCAGGAGCCGGCTGAAGATCCGCGTGACGCGCTTGTTCGGCGACTGCTCGAACATCAGAAGTTCAAGGCCGCCGCCGAGCTGTTGCACGAAAGGGAGACGCTGCGCAGCGCGCAGTGGACGCGACCCGATGCACGCGTGGAAGCGATTGCTGGAGACGACTACGAGCCCGAGCTCGAGGTCGACCTGTTCAGCCTGCTGTCGGCATTCAGGCTGGTGTTGCAGCGCGCGCGCGAACGGCCGCCGCTGCAGCTACCGCCCGAACAGGTCTCGATCGAAACGCGCATCGCGCAGTTGCTGGAACGCTTATCGGAAACAGAGGCCTGTGGCTTCAACGATTTCTTTGCCGATGCCGCGTCGCGCGCCGACATGATCGTCACGTTCCTGGCGCTGCTCGAGATGATTCGGCTGAAGTTGATTCGGGTGTTTCAGGCGGGACAGATGGGCCCGATCCGCATTTACAAGCGCGCTCGGCCGGCGGACGCTCCGCACCCGATTCACGACCCCGAGGACGAATACAAGGCGCATCACGCGCCCAAGACGGAGAAAGAATGACGCGCGAACAAGTCGAGAAACCCGACAACGGCCAACCGCATGTCGATCAGATCGAAGGTGGCACGTTCGTCCCGCACGATCACTCGCCGGCGTCTGGCGCTGAAGCCAAGCCGCGACTCGATCAGACACAGCTGAAGGCGATTATCGAATCGCTCATTTTTGCGTCGCCCGAGCCGCTCACCCACAAGATGTTGTTCAAGCTGCTCGCCGACGAACCAAAGGAAGACGTGACGGCAGCGGTGACAGCATTAAAGCAGGACTACGCAGATCGCGGTGGTCTGCACCTTACCGAGGTCGCAGGTGGATACCAGATCACCACGCGGCCGGAGTTTCACGAATGGGTACGGCGTCTGTTTAACGAACGCAGCGCGGCCAAGTTGTCGGTGCAGGCGCTCGAGACGCTGGCGGTGATTGCGTACAAACAACCGATCACCGCGGCCGAGATCGGTGAGATTCGCGGCGTCAACACGGCCGGCGTCCTCAGCACGCTGCTCGAGCGGCATCTGATCAAGATTGTGGGGCGCAAGAATGTCATCGGCCGCCCGTTTCTCTACGGCACTACACGCGAGTTTCTGATTCGATTCGGTCTCAACGACCTCGCTGATCTGCCGAAGGTCGAAGACATGGCGCAAACGCTCGGATTCGACGCGCCCGCCATCCTCACCGAGCGGCCGGTCACCGACGATATGTTGCCGCTCGAAGAGCACGAATGATTCGGTAGTGGGGCCGGGCTTTAACCTGGCCTTTCTGCTGCCGCGGCTTTCAACTTCTCGACTTCCTTCGGCGTGAGATCACGCCATTGACCGGGGCGCAGATCGCCTAATCCGATCGGCCCCATCTTCACGCGCGTCAGACGACGAACCGGGTGGCCAATGCTCGCGCACATGCGCCGGACCTGGCGATTGCGTCCCTCGTGCAACGTGATGGTCAGCTTCGTTAACGGCTTCTGACCCTTTCCGCTGGTCCCGCCGCGCCGCACAGCAGCAGAAGCCGTACGGCGGCCATCGAGAAACACACCCCGCCGAAGCTTCTCCAGTTCCGCATCCGCAGGCGCGCCGACGACGATAGCTTCGTAAACACGCTCCACTTCGTGACTCGGGTGTGTCAGCTTCGCCGCGAGTTCGCCGTCGCTCGTCATCAACAGCAGGCCGTCAGTCTCATAATCGAGGCGGCCGACCGGATAGACATATTCGCGCACCCCGTGCAGAAGCTCCATCACGGTCTTGCGTCCTTCCGGGTCTTTTCTCGTCGTGACGTAGCCCTTTGGCTTGTTGAGGACGATGTATCGCTGCCGGATATCAAAGCGAACGCGCCGGCCATCCACGCGAATGTCGTCCTGTGCTGGGTCAGCCCTCGTCCCAAGGGTCATCACAACGTCACCGTTGACGACGACGCGGCCTTCGAGAATCAGCTGCTCGCTTGCCCGGCGGGATGCCACCCCAGCCATCGACAGCAATTTTTGTAAGCGGGTGCCTTCCATGAATGACGGTCATCCAAATGATAAGGCGCTTGACAGTGGCGGGGTCCCGGGGTTACCTATGAGAATCCTCATGTTCGCGCACAGCTGGCAGGTCTGTTGTTGCATGTGTCCGAAGGCCCAAACGGGTCCCCACATGCCCTTGCCCTGCCACGCGTGATTCACTTCTAACGCATCAATACATCAACAGGGTTCAAAGGCCCGGGGACGCGTTCCCGGGCCTTGTCATTTTCGGCGCGAGCGGCGCCGTACGCCCGTCCGCGAGTTTCAGCCGGAGGAACCCATGTTGTCTGATCTGTTGTTACTGACAGGAATGCCGTCGCCCGGCAAGGCGCGGCTCAGGGAAGCACTCGAGGCAGCCGAATTGTCTACGGCGACCGCGCCGACACCGGTGCGCGTTCACGCGGAAACCGACTTGGAGGCGTGGCTCGATCCCAAGCTCCAGCGCGAAACGCGCGCCGCGGCCGCCCAAGCCGACATTGTGGTGCCGGTCGATTGGGAACGGACAGAGAGAAGCGTGCAGCGCGTCATCGCTTTTCTCGGAAGGCAAGGCTGAATGGCGCGCAATCTACTGCCCGTCTTTGTCGATCTCGTCGATCGGCAGGTGCTCGTGGTCGGGGGCGGATCGGTCGCCACGGCCAAAGCAGCGCGCCTGGTTGAAGCCGGCGCACGCGTTGTGGTCGTGTCACCTCAGGTGACAACGGAGCTGCAACATCTACCCGTCACGATCGTGCGTCGTGTCTTCGAGCCCGCGGATCTCGACAACATGTGGTACGTCGTCAGCGCCGCGCCGCCCGAGGTGAATGCGAGGGTTGTCGCCGAAGCGGGCACGCGGCGCGTATTCGTCAATGCCGTTGACGATCCCGCGAACGCGACGGCGTTCGCGGGTAGCGGGTTCAAGCGAGGACCAGTAACTGTCGCCATCTCGACCGGTGGAGAGGCGCCCGCCATGGCGCGCGTGATGCGGGAGGCGTTGGAGCAGTTAGTCGGGCGAGATGTCGAGGACTGGACGGCGCTCGCCGCCAAACTGCGCCAGGAGTGGAAGCGCGACCTCGTGCCGATGGAGGAGCGACGCGATCTTCTGCTTGAAACGCTTGCGCGACTGAAGCCGGAACGAGGGCCCGCCCCCTTTTCCGGAGGCACTACGGCGAAGAAGCGGTCAGGTCCGGTTTCCGACCGCGGCTTCGTGTCGCTCGTCGGCGCCGGCCCCGGGGACCCTGAACTGCTCACGCGCCTTGCCGCGCGCCGACTTGCTGAGGCCGACCTGGTTCTCTACGACGCGCTTGTGTCGCCAGCCACCGTGTCGCTCGCGACCGAGGCGCAACTGATCCTCGTCGGGCGGCGACGCGGCTCGGAAACGATTGGCCAGGACGCGATCATCCGCACGCTCATCCGGGCCGCGCGTCGCGGCAAGCGCGTCGTCCGACTCAAGGGCGGCGATCCCTTTGTGTTCGGGCGCGGCGGCGAGGAAGCGATTGCGCTCGCCGGCGCGGGCATTCCGTTCGAGATCGTCCCCGGCGTGTCGTCCGCGTTTGCCGCTCCCGCGCTCGCGTCGATCCCGGTGACGTATCGCGGTGTCAGCAGCGCGGTGCTCGTGACCAGCGCCCACGATCCCGATCGCTTTGCATCGCTCATGGACGGCGTCGCGCCGGGTTCGGCGACACTCGTGTTGATGATGGGAACCTCGCAACGCGAGGCCGTCGTGGAGGCGCTGATGGATGCGGGATGGTCCGCGTCGACACCTTCCGCCATCATCTGGAACGCATCGCAGCCCGGCGCGAGCGTTTGGAGCGGCCCTCTCAGCGCACTTGCGAGCGCCATGCCCCCTGGCGATGCGCCCGGAACGATCGTTGTTGGCGAGGTGGTCGCGCTACGCACCGCGTTGACCGCAATTCATGGAGAACGCGAGGCGCGTCATGCTTGATGTCAATCGCAGCGTGCGCGAGCGGCTGTCGTTTGCCGACGAGCGCGACATCGACGAGTTCGTCGACATGCTCGGCAAATTCGAGCGAGGGGAGATTTCGAGCGAGGCTTGGCGCAAGTTTCGGCTGGTGCGCGGCACGTATGGCCAGCGGCAGGACGACGTGCAGATGCTGCGCGTGAAGATCCCCCAGGGCGTTTTGAGTGCACCGCAAATCGAGGCGCTGGCCGACGTCGCCGAGCGGTACTCACGCGGCTTTGCGCACGTGACGACCCGTCAGAATTTTCAATTCCATTTCGTGAAGCTCCACGACGTCGAGGCGGCGATGCGGGTCGTCGCCGACACCGGGATTACGACGCGGGAAGCGTGTGGCAACTCTGTCCGCAACATTACCGCCTGCCCGTACGCCGGCGTCTCGCCCGACGAAGTGTTCGACGTGACGCCGTACGCGGAGGCGCTCACGCGCTATCTGCTGCGGCATCCTCTCGCCGCGGTGCTGCCGCGCAAATTCAAAATCGCGTTTGAAGGATGCGCCGAGGATCACGCAGTCGCCGCGATCAACGATTTGGGATGGATCGCCCGGATTGAAAACCATCAAGGAAAACCAACGCGCGGCTTTCGACTACTCGCGGGCGGCGGTACGTCCATCCTGCCAACGAGCGGCCGCACGCTGTTCGAGTTCCTGCCCGCCAGCGAGATGCTCAACGTCGCGGAAGCGATTCTTCGCGTCTATCACCGTCTCGGGGATCACGAACATCGGCAGCGCAACCGGATGAAGTTTCTGATCAAAGCGCTAGGCTGGGACAAGTGGCGCGACGCCGTCTTCGAGACGCTCGAGCAGGTGCGAGCCGAGGAGCCGGCCCGACTGCCGTTCGATCCGGATGCGCCCGAGGAAGAACTGGCGCCCGACTGGCTGCTCACCGAACCGCCGTTGCCGGAGGACGTGCGATCGCTTGCGGCCTCGACCGAAGTTCATGGCCCGGGAATCACGCCAAACGTTCTCGACATGCCCAACGACGAGCCCGCACTTGCCACGTGGCGAGCAACGAACGTCAAGGCGCAACGTCAGGACGGCTACGTCGTAGCGATCGTCAGGTTGCTGCTCGGCGACATCACAGCCGGACAGTTAAGGGTACTCGCGACGCTCGCGCGCAGTTTCGGCGACGGCACTGTTCGTCTGACGCCAGATCAGAACCTCTTCCTACGCTGGGTGCCGGAGACGCTCATCGCGCCGTTGCATGCGCGGCTCGCCGCCGCGGGCCTCGCGCGCACGGGGGCGTCCACCATCGCCGACGTCACGAGCTGCCCCGGGGCGGAGTCGTGTCGCCTTGCCGTGACGCAGTCGCGGGGACTCGGCCGCGAGCTTGCGACAGCCCTGGCCGAGCGGCCGGAGATCGCGCGCGGCGCCGAACAGGCGACGATCAAGATCAGCGGCTGCCCGAACGGTTGCGGCCAGCATCACATTGCGACGATCGGTTTTCAGGGGAGTGTCCGGAAGCTCGATGGGCAAGCCGTGCCGCAATACTTCGTGATGCTCGGCGGTCAATCGAAGAGCGACGGCGCGACGTTTGCGCGTTTGGCCGCGAAGGTGCCGGCACGCCGCATCTCAATCGCGCTCGAGCGGTTGCTTGACTTGTATCGCGCCGAAAAGGGCCCGGCGGAATCTCCTGACGCCTTCTTCGCGCGTGTTCCGGTACCGCGGATCAAGCAGTTGCTCGCGGATCTGGAAGCGATGACGAGCGAGTCGGCGCAGCCAGAGGACTACGTCGATCTGGCCGAAACGACATCCTTCGTGCCGGAAGTCATGGAAGGAGAGTGTGCAACGTAGTTTCCAGTTGCCAGTTCAAAGTTCTCGTTCGAAGTTCTTTCGACCGTTATGCGGTCTCCTACGTGAACTTTGTACCCGTTGTGCACCCGCATAACGGTCTACGGCGCGCGGAGCGCGCCAAGCCAACAACACGAACGAGCCAAAGGCGGCGGCGTCAGTCGGGATATCAAGGGCAGCGCCCTTGGCTAGTTCTTCAGTTCTTTGATCGCGACGTTTCGGAACTGCACGAGGCTCGGAGGCGCGATCCAAACACCGTCTTTTTTCGCGCCGTGATGTTGCAGCGCAATCGGCCCTTCTGACGGCACCCCTGGCAGTTCGGCGTCAACGATCACGTGTTCGCCATTGAGCAGCACGTTGAGACGACCACCGCGCATCGTGATTTCGAAGCTATTCCACGCGCCGATGTCGCGATCGGCATTTCGTCGCGGCGTCACGCCGGCACGCACCGCTGCCGGCATTTTCGCGTCCGTGCGATAACCGTACACCTCTCCCGACCCGATCGGCCAGCACCAGATATTCACCTGCGCCTTGCTCGTGCCGCGAAGGAAGATTCCCGAATCAGAATCAGGCAGTTGCAGCCTGATCTCCTTGCCCGCCGCGTCCTTCTTGTGCGAGCCGTCGAAGCGGATGATCGGCACGTTCGGATTGACGTACGGCGTGCTCTTGAGACGCCAGTCGACACGCAGCGTGAAGTCGCCGAACGTGCGCTCGGTCCAGAGATCCTTTTCTCCGGGCGCTTCGCTTTCGGCGTCGTAGTCGATGACACCGTCGACGACCTTCCAGTGGCCGTTGTCACCGGCCGGCACCTTCCACCCGGTGAAGTCGCGGCCGTTGAACAACGACACGAAATCTCCGGACGACTGCCGCGCGGCGGCGTTTGCGGCGACAAGACCGACAGCGGCGATCAGCACGACAACAAACTTTGTGTTCATGGCGCGGGATTAAATCACAGGGAGATCGGGGAGCGCAGGGAGAAATACACAAGGAGATCGGGGAGATCAGGGAGAAATCGCACGGGGCGATCAGGGAGATCGGGAGATCGGGGAGAAATCGCACAGGGAGATCAGGGAGATCAGGGAGAAATCGCACGGGGAGATCAGGGAGATCAGGGAGATCGGGAGATGGGGGAGAAATCGCACAGGGAGATCAGAGAGATCAGGGAGAAATCACACAGGGAGATCAGGGAGATCAGGGAGATCGGGAGATGGGGGAGAAATCGCACAGGGAGATCAGAGAGATCAGGGAGAAATCACACAGGGAGATCAGGGAGAACAGGGAGATCACGGGGATCAGGGCGAAATCGAAGAGGGAGATGCGGCAGATCAGGGATCGAACAGGGAGATCCGGAAGAAATCACACGGGCGATTACCGAGATCAGGGAGTAGAGTTTCCAGATGCCAGGTCGCGACGGCCGCCTCGGGGTCGGTGTTTCTGGTGTGGGCTGGTGCGCGTCGCAGCACATCGCCGCGTTCCAGAAGAACCCGCACACCGTTGTCGCCTGGCTGCATGGCCGGGACGAAGGTCGCATCCGGGCGAACCTCGCGAAATACGGCCTTTCCGTGCCAGACGCCAGGTTCACGACCCGCTACGAGGATCTCCTCGCGTCTCCCGAAGTCGACATCGTATCGATTGCCACGCCCAATCACCTGCACGCCGATCAGGCGGTTGCGGCCGCGAAGGCGGGGAAGCACATCCTGCTCGAGAAGCCCACCGGGCTCGATATTGCCGAGCTCGTGCGGCTTCGCGATGCCGTGCGCCACGCGGGTGTGCGCACGATCGTTTCGTTCGAGTTGCGATATAACCCCTACCTGCAATTTGCGAGGTGGCTGCGCACGTCCGGCACGCTCGGCGAGATTCGCTTCGCGCGCACGCAATATCTGTCGCACGTGACGGACTGGTACAGCGGGTGGGACTGGCTGCGCACGGGTGCCAGCGGGCGCAGCCATCTGCTCGCGGCCGGCTGCCATGCAGTTGATGCGTTGCGCTGGTGCTCGGGGCGTGAACCAGTCGAAGTGAGTGCCTTTCACACCCGGTTCACCGCCGGCTATGAATGGCCGACATCGATCGTCGTCAACATGGTCCTGGACGACAACGCGCTCGGGCACGTGACCAGCTCCACCGATTTCATGCTCCCGTACTCGTTTTCTGTCGAGCTCATGGGCGACCGCGCGACCCTGCGCCAGGATCTGCTGCAGTGGCTCGATGCACCGATCCGCGTCGAGGCGCTGGCCGGCGCCAACCCCGTCGCCGCCATACAGCTCGAGGCCGCTGCTGCGAGCGGCCGTCCGGCGGTTCGCATCAGGACGACAATGCCGGATTCCGCCGATGTCAGCCACCATCCCTTTCAGGCAGAGATTGACGATCTCGTCAGCAGCGTGCGAAATGGCGGCACGACGGGCATCGACGTGTTCGATGCGCAAAAGACCATGGAAGTGTGTCTGGCCGCCGATCGATCGGCGGAACACCGTGGACAACCGGTAAAATTGCCGCTCATCGCCGATTGAAGGAGGCCTATGACCAAGCGACCTTCGCGCCGCGAATTTCTCGGAATGACGGCCGCGGCCGGCGTGGTGGCGTCGATCCCGTTGGCGCGCGCGCAGACCCCAGCCGCGCAAGACGTGCCGCCCAGCGATCGCATTCGGTTGGCGACGATCGGCATGGGCATTCAGGGACTCAACGACACGCGCGCGGCGCTGCGCGTTCCGGGCGCGGAGCTCGTCGCCGCCGCCGACGTGTACGACGGGCGCCTCACGCTGGCAAAGGAGACGTGGAGCGATCGCGTGTTCACGACGCGCGACTACCGCGAAATCCTGGCGCGGCCCGACGTCGATGCCGTGATTATCGCCACACCCGATCACTGGCATGCGCGAATCGCGATTGACGCGTTGAAGGCCGGCAAGCACGTCTACGTCGAGAAGCCGATGGTCCAGGACATCGAGGAAGGACCGCAGGTCATCGATGCGGCGCGGCAGAGTAATCGCATTCTGCAGGTGGGGAGTCAGCGGGTCAGCTCGATTATCTACGCCAAGGCACGCGACCTCTTCAAGGCAGGCGCGATCGGCGAGCTCAATCTCGTCGAAGCGTGGATGAATCGCAACTCCTCGATCGGCGCGTGGCAGTACTCCATTCCGCCTGATGCCGCACCGTCCACGATCGACTGGGATCGGTTCCTCGGCAACGCGCCGAAGCGGCCGTTCGAGCCGGTACGGCTGTTCCGGTGGCGCAACTACCGCGACTACGGAACCGGGATTCCTGGTGATCTGTTCGTGCATCTGTTCAGCGGCATCCACTTCGTGCTCGACGCGCTCGGTCCGGAACGCGTGATCGCCACCGGCGGGCTGCGTTACTGGAACGACGGACGCGACGTCCCCGACGTCATGCTGGCGCTGCTCGACTATCCGAAGACGGCGACGCATCCCGCGTTCACGCTGTCGCTCAAGGTGAATTTTGCGGACGGCGGCGGCGACAACCAGGCCTTCCGCTTCGTCGGACCCGACGGCACGCTGACGATCGGCGGCGGCGCCGTGACGCTGACGAAACGGCAGCGGTCCAGGGAGCCGGGGCACACGAGCGACACGTTCGCCAAGGCGATGCAGGACTCGTTCATGCAGGAGTACCGCACGAAGTACCCCGAGCAGCCCGAGCTGCGGCCGACCAACGAAGAGATCTACGCCGCGCCGCCAGACTACAGCGACAGCGTCGAGCACTTCCGCACGTTCTTCACCGCGATACGCACGCAACGTCCCGTCGTCGAGGATGCGGCGTTCGGGTATCGCGCGGCGGCGCCTGCGTTGTTGTGCAACGAGAGTTACTTCCAGAACAAGCCGATCGGATGGGACCCCGAACGGATGAAACGCGGCGCGGTGAAGACCAACGATTGAGGATCACATGAGATGCGTCATGGCGGGACTCTTCGTTCTCCTGGCATGCGCCGCCGCGTCGGATGGTTCCGACTGGCGATCGCTCTTCGACGGCCGCACTACCAACGGCTGGCGCGGCTATCGTCAGACGGCGATGCCCGGTGGCTGGCAGGTCGTCGACGGTGCGCTGACGCGCGTGGATCAGGGCGGCGACATCATCACGGTCGACCAATTCAGCGACTTCGAGCTGTCGCTGGATTGGAAGGTTGCGCCCAACGCGAACAGCGGAGTGTTCTTCCGGGTGAGCGAAGACGACGAGATCATGTGGCATGCGGCGCCCGAGATTCAGATCATCGACAACGCCTATAAGGCAGGACTCGAACCGGCGCAGAAGGCGGGCGCCAACTACGATCTGCACCCGCCATTGCGCGACGTCGTGAAGCCGCCGGGCGAGTGGAACACGCTGCGCCTGCTCGTCAAGGGCGGTCATGTCGAGCAGTGGATGAACGGTGTGAAAGTCGTGGAATACGAGCTCGGGAGCGAGGATTGGAAGCGGCGCGTCGCGGCGAGCAAGTTCCACGAGTTTCCGCAATACGGCCAGGCGCGCCGCGGTCACATCGGCCTGCAGGATCACGGCGATCGCGTCGCCTATCGCAACATTCGCATCAGGGAGCTTTGACGCCGGTCGAGCGCCGCAGCGTGACGAGTCGATCGGCGGCGTTATCCTTCCAGCGCTCGCGCTGACCGTCCGGCCATTCGACGACGATGCCGTCGATCGCCGCCGAGGCGCCGAGCCCGAAATGCACGCGTGTGTCGCTGGCGGAGAGATAGCTGCCATCGGTTTTCACACGCCGCCACAGCGTCGGCTTCGCCGCGCGTTCGAGGCCGACGCGGGCGCCAAGGCCAAAACGCTCCCCTGAATCCTGCTGCAGCCGCACCTGCAGCCAATGTGCACTGGTGCCGGTCTGATTCAGCAGCAGCCGCGCCGGGCCGTTGTTGGTGGTGACGACCAGATCGGTGTCGCCGTCGTTGTCGATGTCGCCGAATGCCGCCCCGCGGCTGATCTCTTCACGGGCAAAGGCCGGCCCTCCGGTCGTGCTCGTGTCCTCGAAACGCCCGTTGCCGGTGTTGTGAAACAGCAGGTTCTTCATCCGGAACGGCGGCTGCTGCCCGCGCTGCGCCTCGATGATGTTCACCGCGCCGTTGGCGACGAACAGATCGAGCCAGCCGTCGTTGTCGTAGTCGAACCAGTCGGTCCCGAATCCGGTAAACGCGGCGGTCGGCCGCGCGAGGCCAGCGCGTACGCGCGCGTCTTCGAACGCGCCGTGCCCGTCGTTGACATAGAGCACGAACGTCTCGCCGATGATGTTGGTGACGAAGAGATCTTCGTCACCGTCGGCATCGAAGTCGCCGGACGCGATGCCCATGCTGCCCTCGGGATTTCCCGCAGCGTTCAACGCCGCTCCTGACAGCAGGCCTTCGTCGGCAAACGTCCCGTTGCGTTGATTGATCCACAACTGGTTGGGCGTCGCGTCGTTGGCGACGTAGAGATCGAGCCAGCCATCGCCGTTGTAGTCGCCGACCGACACGCCAAGTCCGTTCCCGTCGGCTCTCGCGATGCCCGCGGTCTCGGTGACGTTCACGAAACGGCCGTTGCCCTCGTTGCGGTACAAGCGATCCGGCACGGCGCGATAGGCGCGCGGACTGCAGTAATCGCGGGTGCCCACCGGATCGTGGCAGACCTTGTTGTCGGCGATCGTGAAGTCGAGATAGTTGGCGACGAACAGATCGAGGTCGCCGTCACGGTCGTAATCGAGAAACGCCGCGCTCGTGCTCCACCGCGGATCGCTGACGCCGGCGCTGCTGGTGACGTCGCTGAACGTGCCGTCGCCGTTGTTGTGATAGAGCGTGTCAGGCCCGAGCGTGGTGATGAACAGATCGAGATTGCCGTCGTTGTCGTAGTCGCCGATGGCGGCGCCCATGCCGTAGGCCCGGAGGCCGACGCCGGCTTTGGCGGTCACATCGGTGAAACGCAGCGTGAGCGGACCGGATCCGTTGCGGGAGAGGTCGTTGCGAAAAAGACGGCTCATCGTCGCTGCGGCGCCGGCTGCGCCGGATCCGCCGAGCGGGCCTCCCTGCACGAGAAAGACATCGAGGTCGCCGTCGTTGTCGTAATCGAAGAGCGCGACGCCGGCGCCCATTACTTCGGGCATGTAGTACTGGCCCGAGGCGCCGTTCAGATGCGCGAAGTCGAGACCACTTTCCACTGCCGATTCGATGAACAACGGTTTCTGCGCGGGCTGCGCGGGCTGCGCCGAGATCAGGGAGAGAGTGCACAGGGAGATCAGGGAGATCAGGGAGAGAGTGCACTGGGAGATCAGGGAGATCAGGGAGAGAGTGCACAGGGAGATCAGGGAGATCAGGGAGAGAGTGCACTGGGAGATTAGGGAGATCAGGGAGAGAGTGCACCGGGAGATCAGGGAGATCAGGGAGATCAGGGAGAGAGTGCACTGGGAGATCAGGGAGATCAGGGAGATAAGCGAGGGCAGTTTGTGTCTCACAGGGAGTGCGGGTAGATCTGGGAGGTTTGTGACGACTCTTGGCTCCCTGGCCTCCCTGACTGTCTCCCTGATCTCCCTGACCTCCCTGTGATTTACCACTCCCTGGCCTCCCTGAACTCCCTGTGATTTACCACTCCCTGATCTCCCTGACCTCCCTGTGATTTACCACTCTCTGATCTCCCTGACCTCCCTGTGATTTACCACTCTCTGATCTCCCTGACCTCCCTGTGATTTACCACTCTCTGATCTCCCTGAACTCCCTGTGATTTACTACTCCCTGATCTCCCTGAACTCCCTGTGATTTACTACTCCCTGATCTCCCTGAACTCCCTGTGATTTACCACTCCTGATCTCCCTGAACTCCCTGTGAACTTACTTCAGCGCCGCAAGCTCGCGATCGATCGCCGTCGCGAGGTCTGTCTGTCCGTACTGAAGCGCGAGCTTCCTTGCCTCGATCGACCATTTGATGCCTTCGTCCTTGCGGCCTGCGCGGACGTGCGCGACGCCCAACGCGAACAGGTAACGTGGCGCTTCAGCGTCACGCGGCTCGATGATCTTGGCCAGCTCGCCGGCCGCTTCGTCCGGCCGGCCGAGCGCGATGAGCATGCGCCCCAGATTGAACCGCGCGAGCCGGTACCCCGGTTGAACAGCGAGCGCGGCGCGATAGGCGTCGGCGGCTTTGGCCAGCTCGCCCAGCCGTTCGAGCGCCTGTCCCAGATTGTTGTGGGCGTTCACGTGCAGGGGATTCACGGCCAGCGCCTCGCGGTACGCGGCGGCCGCGCCCTCCCACCTCTCCTGCAGCGCAAGCAGTACGCCGTAATCGTAGTGTGCGTCGGCCAGCGAGACCCCCGAACGCACGACGGCGCGGTAGTGCTCTTCCGCCTTCGACCAGTCGCGGTTCCGGCCGTAAAGCGCGATCAGATTGGCATGCGCTTGCGTCAGGTCCGGATTGCGCGCAAGCGCGGCTTCGTGCGCGGCAATCGCGCCCGCGACATCGCCGGCGTCCGCGAGTCTCACGCCGCGCTGCAGCATGGCGGCAGCGTCTTCGCGCAGGTCCGTCACAGTCGCGAGGATCGCGTCGGGCACCGCCGGCCAGCGGGCGCCATAACGGGTATGCCGCTCGAGCGCGCTTCGCGCCTCGTCTTGCCTGCCGAGTGCGCGATACGAAAGCGCGAGCCCGTAGTACGCGGCGCCAAGCTCGGGAAAGAGCGCGACGGCGCGCTGGAAGTGTGCAATGGCGTCGGCGTGCTTGCCCTCTGCCGCGGCGATGCGTCCCAGACCTACTTCGGCGGCCGGCGTAGCCGCGGGAGCAGTGACAAGCGCGGTAAAGAGCCGCTTACTTTCTTCCAGATCGCCGGACTCGAGCAATGCCTCGGCGAGCTTCAGCCGCGCCGGCAGATAATCCGGCTGGATTGCAAGCGCCGCGCGCAGCTCGTCAGCCGCTTCCGCATGCCGGGCCAGGCGCTGCAGCACGATGGTGTCGAGATATCGCCACTCGAATGCCTGGGGATCGAGTGACTGCGCGCGCTCGTACGCCTGATGTGCGGCCTCCCAGAGTTCCCACGCATGGAGTATTCGCGCAAGCGCACCGACGGCGCGGACGCTGTCAGGATGAGCCGCGGCTTCTTCGTAAATCCGGGAAAGGGTTGCGCGCGCAGCGGCGGGATAGGAATCGAGTGCCAGGCGAGGCAGCGCCGGCGGCGTCGCTTGCACTGAAGCAGACAACGCCGCCGATGCCAATGTCAGGACGCCGAACACTCCTCAGAAACTGAAGCGCAGACCGAGACGAAACTGCCGCTCGCCGTACTGTGCTTGACCGTTGTTGTTCGCAATCGCGGTAATGCGCATGAAATCCGGCGCCGTCATATCGCCCGAGGGATTCGCGAACTTCGGCGTGTTCGTGATATTGGCGCCTTCCACCCTGAATTCGAGCTTGCTCGTCGCGCCAATTTGAAACGCCCGGAAGAGCGACAGATCGAGGTTCCAGCCGCCAGGCCCCCGGAACTGATTGCGCTTCGTGTTGCCAAAGGCCGTGCCGGTCGGCTGGGAGAACTCGCTGATGTCATAGAACGTTCCCGCAGCACCAGCGGCCCCGATCTTCTGGGCTTCGCCCCTGAGGTTCCCAGTTTGCGCGTTGTTCGGCGTATTCAAGCTGCCGGCGTTCGCTCTCACCGTGAATGGCAGGCCGCTGAATGCGCCGTACACGCCGTTGATCTGCCAATCCTGGATCAGCGCTCTGCCTATGCTCGACCCGCTCGGGCCCTGCCACGGCAACTGATACAGGAAGCCGAGCTGGAAGTTATGCGTGCGATCGTAGCCGGCGACAGCGTAGTTCCGATCGAATTCACTGGGAAGGTTCCACATCAGCGTCACTCGCCCGTCTTCGTCGTTTCCGCCGCCCGCTGCCGCCTGCGTCGCCGAGGTACCGCTTGCATTGTTCTTGGCTCTGCTCAACGTATACGCACCCTTGACCATGAAGCCTTTTGTGAAGGGCCGGTTGAGCGCCACCTGCAAAGATTGGTAACGCGTCTTGAGGATCTGGCCAAACAGATTGAGCGGCTGAACACGGCCCATCGAAAAGTACGGCCGGCCGGCGTTGCCCGATCCGATGGTCTGCGGCGAATTGATGTCGATGACACCATACCCGCCGTCCCCTCGCGTGCCGACGTAGGCAATGTCGGCCGACATATCCAGGGGCAGCCGCCGCTCGAATGCGACGTTCCAGGAGTGAATCGCGCCCCGATCGACGTTGCCAATCTCCGGCGTGTACACGACAGTCGAATTCGGCAGCGCAACACGTCCCGCATCCGACGGGGGAACGAAAAGAAGCGGGAGACCCTGGTTGATCGTGCTGACAGGCTGAAACGGCTCGTTGTTGACGAAAGACGATGCGATTGTGAGCGGATACGCGTTGTCGCCACGCAACACGCGGGCCCACGGGACGGGGTTGTATGTGATGCCGTAGCCGCCTCGCAGCACGGTCTTTTCATTCATACGGTACACTGCCCCCAGACGGGGAGCGAAGTTGTCCTTCCCGGCCTCGAGGCCGACGTTTTCCGGATTGCCTCCCCTGCCGCCGATGATCACCTCGAGTGTGTCGAGATCCACACGCTCCAGTCCTCGATCGGCCCGATGCATGATCGGGTAGTACTCCCAGCGCAGTCCAAGATCGAGCGTCAGCTGGGCGTTGACGTTCCATCGATCGCGGAAGAATAGCCCGTGCTGCCATTCGCGCCCGGTCATCAACTCCGCCTGCACGCTCTTGCTGGACGTGCCGACCAGTCCCAAGAGAAACGCTGCATACTGGTTGTAGAAATTGCCCGCTTGTGAGCCGCCGCGAAGGGCCGTCGCGTTGGTCGCGAACTGGAATCGACCCCGCGGGTTGTCGGTCTCCGGTTGCCAGTGATCCAGATACAGGAAGTTGACGAGGTACCCGCCGCGGAACTCGTGACTGCCTTTGACCTTCGTCATGTTCGTCGCGAACGAGTACGTGCGCTCGTCGCGGAAGATCGGGTTCCAACCGTCACGGTTGCCGAGCGCACTAAACCCGGTGTCGAAGCGCGGATATCCGGCGTAGCGCGGGTCGCGGCTGACAGGATCGTTGGTGCCTGGAATCCCGAGCGTATCGAGGCCGTAAAAACCTGCCTGAAAGTCAGGCCCGAGCACGTGCTGGTCCTGGCGCGAGAAGCCGAACGTGCTGTCCACGACCGTGCTGGAGCCGACCGTCCAAGTCTGCCCGGCTGTGAACTGCCACACCTTCGTGAACCCGCCGTCGCCGTCGGCGTTTGGGTCAGGGCCGAGGTAGTTGGTCAGGTCATCGACAACGGCATCCATGAAACTGAACTTGCCCCAAATCTGGTGCGCCGACGTTCGGTTCCAGTTGATCTTCGTGTCGAAGTTGTGGCGATCGGTCGTCCGCGTCTCACTCCGCTGGTAGTTGTTAGTCAGGCCGCCGGCGCCAATTCCGCCGGAGTTGGGCGGAGGAAACAGCCCGTTGATCTGCCGAGAGATCGAGTTGATGAGCGCCGCCGGAATCTGGTTGTTGGCGAACGGCTGCCTTCCGGTGCCGTCGGGATTGCCAGTGCGCGGATCGTAGATGATCTGCAGCGAACCGTCGGCGTTCCGCGCGTTGCTGAAGTCGCCGGCGCGAAGCGCGGCATCCGGGACGTTGAAGAACGTGAACAGGCTCTGCTTGCTCTGGTAGCCTTCATACGACCCGAAGAAGAACAGCCGGTTTCGCGCGATCGGGCCACCCAGCGTTCCGCCAAAGATGTTCCGTTCGACCGGCAGCTTTTCGGGTTCGGGCCCGCTGCCAAAGAAATATGGGCGCGCGTTCAGTGACTCGTTGTTGAAGAACTCGAATGCGGAGCCCTTGAACTGGTTGGTGCCCGACTTGGTGATGACGGTGATTGCCGCGCCGCCGGCCATGCCCTGTTCGGCGTCGAAGTTATTGGTCGAGATGTTCACGGTATCGACGGTTTCGGCCGGTGACACGTACATATTGTGTGAGGGCAGCCAGATGTTGACGTTGGTGGCGCCGTCGGTGCGTGTCGCGTTGCTGTTGATCGCCTGACCGTTGATATTGGTGGTGAGCGAGCGGGCGGGCGTATCCGTTTCGGCGTTCTGGAAGCGCATCGTCGACGCGCCCGGGACGAGGTTCACCAGTGCCTGATAGTTTCTGAATTGGTTCAGTGGAAGATTCTGGATTTCCGCCGATCGCAGCTCGGTGTGGACGTCGGCGACATCGGTCTGCAGCAGTTCGGCCGCGGAGGTCACCGTTAGCGTTTCGGTGAGCGCGCCGATTTCAAGCGTGACGTCGACGCGCGAAACCTGGCCAATCGTCACCGGCACACTCGATCGCACCGCTTCGCGGAACCCCTGCAGCGAGACCTTGACGTCGTATGGCCCAGGGAGCACGTTGACGAGCGAGTAGTTGCCCTCTGAATCTGAAGTGGTCTCGCGCGTGAGGTTGGTATCGCGGTTGACGATCGTGACGGTTGCCCCCGGCACGATGGAGCCTTGCGTGTCTTTGACGATGCCGACGATGCTGCCGTAGAGAACTTGCGCCGAGAGAGGGGATGTCGTCGCGCTCCACGCAAGCGCGAGACAGGCGGCCGTGAGCAGGCCCCGAACCAGTGAAGGTGCCTTCACAGTATCCTCCTTGAACTCAAAGCAAACGCCGCTGGACGGGATTACTGGGTGGTGAGGATAACGATCCGCTGCAGTGTTGTCTACCGTGATTACACGGGACGCTCGCCGGCCAGGAATCGGCTGACCCGGCGCGCGAGGTCCTTCAGATAGGCGGCATCACCCGGTGCGACCTCGGTGGTGACGTAACCGCTGAAACCGACGTCGGAGATCGACCGTCGCACCTCGGGCCAGTCGATGTCGCCTTCGCCGAGGTTCTTCCACGAAAATTTGCCGTTCGCGCGGTCGAGCTGGAAGTCCTTCAAGTGAATCTTGGCGATGCGGCGGCCGAGCGCGCGAATCCAGTCCTGCGGGTAGCCGTAAAACACCACGTTGCCGACGTCGAAGTAGGCCTGGACCCACGGCGACTCCAGCTCATCTACGTAGCGCGCGAACTCGAGCGGGCTCAGCAGGAATTTGTTCCAGACCTCTTCGATCGCGATGACGACCTTGGTGTCGCGGGCGAGCGGCAGCAGCCGCTCGCGAATGACACGTTGCGATCGCGTCCACGCGTCCTGGTACGTCGTGGCCGCATCGACCACCGCAGGCACGAGCAGCACCGCATCGGCGCCCCACAGTGCAGCGTTGCGAAGGGAGGTCTCCATGCCGGCCACGCTGCGCGTCACCACACTCGCATCGGCGCTCGATAGGGGAAAGCGCCAGTGATCCATGTTCATGACCGAGTGGATGCGGAGACCGGTCTTCTTCGACGCTTCGAGGATCTCCGCGGCTTCGGCGGCGTCGGCGATCGTCTGCATCTCGATCGCGTCGAATCCTGCCGAGCGTGCGAGAGCGAAGCGCTCGCTGTAGGGGAGTTCCTTCGGCAGCATGGAAATCAGCACCGCGCTGCGAATGCCGGCTTGCTGCGCCCGGAGAGCGCGTCCCGCTGCCGCAGCAATCACGCCGGTCGCGAGAGATTTCAGAAACGTGCGGCGATCGGACGGGAAGGCGTCGCTCACAGGTCTCCTGTTCGCAGCCTCTCCTTCAAGTAATCCATCGTTCTCCACGCCATCGCCAGAATGGTCCACGTCGTGTTCTGCGTGCCGCCCGAGACATACGGCGCCGCGTCGGCGACGTACACGTTCTGCACGTCATGCAGACGGCAAAAGCGGTCGGTGACCGAGGTCTTGGGATCGTCTCCCATGCGCGCCGTGCCGATCTCGTGAATCGACCAGCCGGGGGGAAGCGGCTCTCGCTCGATCTTGATGTCTTCGGCGCCGGCGGCCCTCAGCATCTCCTCGATCGTGTCGCCCATGTCGCTGGCCATCTTCAGTTCGTTGTCGCCGAAGCGATAGTCGAAACGAAGCACCGGCAGTCCCCAGGCATCCTTCACCTGTGGATCGAGCAGGATGCGGTTTTCTTTGCGCGGCAGCACTTCGCCGAAGCCGCCGAAGCTGATGATCGCGGGATAGTACTCTCGCACGTTGGACTTGAACGCTTTGCCGAAACCGGGAATGTCGTGCGCCATGCCCGGATACTCGGCGCACCCGCCGCCGCCCTGGAAGTGGTAGCCGCGGATGAAATCCGGATGGCGATCGGTGATGTTACGGAACCGCGGGATATACGGGCCGACCGGCCTGCCATCGTCCAGCGTCGCTTCGGTACCGATGCGCGCGGGGATGTAACCGCTGCCGCGAATGCCCATGAGGTGCTCGCTCAGGTAACACCCGAGCAGCCCGGACGAATTGCCTACGCCGCTCGAGTTCCCACCCGAATGCGAGTTGAGCAGAATGCGCGTGCTTTCGAGCGTGCCGGCGCCCAGCACCACGGCGCGCGCGGCGAACTCCATGACCTCACGCGTGTTGACATCGATGACGCGCACACCGCGCGCCTTGCCCGTTGCTGAGTCGACGAGCACTTCCGACACGATCGAATACGGACGAATGGTGAGATTGCCGGTATCTCGCGCCGGATAAATCAGCGCCGACGGTGAGTGAAACGACGATTGCAGATTGCAGCCACGCCCGCAGCGGCCGCGGCCGCGGCACGCGGAGCGGTACTTGTTCATCACGCCATCGGTGGTCACTCCAGCGCGACCAGGAATCAGCGTGCGGCCCATCTTCGTGATCGCGCGCTTGAACGCGACCTCGACGCAATTGAGCTTGGACGGGCGCTGGAAGACGCCGTCGGGAACTTGTGGCAGGCCTTCGGTCGTGCCAGAGCATCCGAGGAGAACGTCTACCTTGTCGTAGTACGACTTCACATCGTCGTACGAAATTGGCCAATCCACGTCGAAGCCGTCGCGGCTTGCCGCGTTGAACTGCAGCGGACCGTAACGCAACGCGCCGCGGCCCCAGAAATTGGTGCGACCGCCGAGAATGCGCGCGCGCACGCCGGCGTACGGGGTGCCCGTCGTGGGATTCTCGCGTTCGTCGACCACCCAGTTGCGCGTGAAGGTGTTCGCCGCATACGAATAGACCTTCTTGTACTTTTCGAACGCCAGATTGTTGCCGTACGGCCGATCGAGAAAGTTGTATTCGGCCACGGCGATCGGCCGCTCGCCCGGGGGCAAGCGGTGGCGGCGCATCGAGTTGTACGGCCACTCCATCGTGCGGTATTCGGTGCGGGTGTCGATCATCCGGCCCGCTTCGAGCAGCAGAACTTTGACACCGCCGGTGGCCAGCTGAAACGCGGCCATGCCGCCGGCCGCGCCGCTGCCGACGACGATCACGTCCCATGTGCCGGAGTTCGGCGTGATTGACGCCGCGAGTTTCCGCGACTCGGCGGTGACGGCCTCGATGTTCAGCGCGAGCGTCGGATCGTTCTGCATTGTGAACCTTCCGGGGTAGAGAGAACAGGGAGATCGAGATCGGGGAGACGAGATTGACCTTCCGAGGTAGAGAGAACAGGGAGATCAGGGAGATCGGGGAGACAAGATTGACCTTCCGAGGTCGAGAGAACAGGGAGATCAGGGAGATCGGGGAGACAAGATTGATTCTGCTGCTGACCTCCCTGTGCTCAACCTCCTGATCTCCTTGATCTCCCTGACCTCCCTGTGCT
>JBKPAJ010000012.1:0-19016 GCA_046726375.1 Acidobacteriota bacterium | reverse complement strand
GCGCGCAACCTTCCTGGTAGGGGTTGCGTATTCACGGTCGATCTGCCGCGCGTCCCGGTTCCCGCCGTCGCGGTCGTCTAGTGGCGACCCGCTATTCCACGGAAGCCGTGCCCACACGAGGCTGAGCGCAGCACCTCCCCGAGGAGCCCTTCCAAGCCTTGCCGAACACTGGGCGTTCGTGTCCTTCTGAACCTCGCCAGTCGCATTCGGCGATAGACTGTGTTCAGGAGGGCGCTGGCTCCTCCCAGTGCAGCGCCGCGCGATGAGCAAATCGAAGACCCCATCGGCGCTCCAACCCATTGACGCCGTGGATTGGACGGGCGTGCGACTGCAGCGCCTCGAGTACGAACCCGCAGGAACGATCTTCGCCCAAGGCGATCCAGCGCCGACCGTCATGTATGTCGAGACGGGGGCCGTCAGGCTGTCCGTCCTGTCGCATGCGGGCAAAGAGGCGGTGGTCGCCCTCCTCGAGGTCGGCCATTTCTTCGGCGAGGGCTGCCTGGCGGGCCAGATGCAGCGGATGGCGACGGCGACGGCCATGGCTCCGTCCACGATCCTGGCCGTTGAGAAATCGGATATGGTGCGGCACCTCCACGCCTCGCCAGCCTTCGCGGATCGTTTCCTGACGCACATGCTGAGGAGGAACATTCGAATCGAAGAGGATCTCGTCGACCAGCTGTTCAACTCCACCGAAAAGCGGCTCGCCCGCACCCTCTTGCTGCTGGCACGGTACGGTGAACCCGAGGCGTCTCACCGGGCCCTTCCGAAGCTCTCTCAAGAAACCCTCGCGGAAATGGTCGGCACGACACGGTCGCGCGTCAACTTCTTCATGAACAAGTTTCGGAAGCTCGGATTCATCGACTACAACGGCGCCTTGAAAGTGAACAACTCGCTCCTAGGTGTCGTGTTGCGCGACTGATGTCAATCGAAATCGCACGCTCGCGCCGCCGCCCGCCAGCGAATGCTCCTCAGAGCGAACCTCAGACACTCGACGAGGTCTCGCTTTGCTCGGCGCTGAGATCGAGTTTACGGAGCACGCAGAGGCGTGGTGCGGTACGCCTTGTTTGCCGTGCGCGCCGCGTACGCCCGTCGACGCCAGTGTCCGCCGGCGGGGTGCAATATCACACTGTTGTCAGTGCTGGATCCGCCGAAGTGGCAGGTCGAGCACGTCCGATCCAACACCGTGCGTCCACGGTCTGCGACCGCCGCATCAACACCTCCGGCCGGAGGCGGAAGCGTCGCGAGGCTATGCTGGTAAGCGTCAATAAACGGTCGGATGAGCGATCTCGCCCGGTCCGCCGTCTGCTCCTCTCACGCACAATGCCTCCATTGTCCTGTTAAGAACATCTGTCATACGGCGCTGCCGGTACGCTGGCGGTAGGTGATTTCATGAATAACGGTCGTGACGCTGCCGATGTCCGTGGGTTTGCGGAAGACCGCGTATCCGCGGAGGCTGCCCGGAATGAGGCGGAACAGTTCAGGCGCCTGGCGGAGGAAGCGCGTGAGGTGCGGGACCATCATCGCGAAGCGCTTGAGACAATCCGACAGGAGCAAGAGCGGCTGCGGCACACCGCTGAGACCGCGCGCAGCGCCAGCGAAGAAGCCCGGATCGCCGCCGAGACGGCGCGCATTGCCAGCGAGGAAGCACGGGCTGCAACAGAGGCTGCGCGGCAAGCAGTGGTCGATGCAGTACGCGCCACTGCCGATGCGCTGAACGTTTCGCTCGAACAAATGAAGGTCGTGGAGGAAATGCGGAGGACTCTTCGCGAGATAAGCGACGTCAACAAGCTCGACTCCAACTGACGTCCGGCAGTCGTGTCCGGAACTGAACAGCGGGCGCTACCTCCGATCGCGCACAGTCATATGCAGCACAGGAGGTTCGGCGCGCCGTGTTCGCGCGAACCGAAGTCGGGGCGGAGAGCGGACTCGGTAACGGCTGGCGTGTCCCAAACGGTACAGCTCGTGAGTGTGCTCGGCCGTTACTCTCCTCGGTGATCGCTGAGGTCGCCTCCGAGTGTTGGGGGCAGCCCGGACGTCATCGAGGGGCATCGTGACGAAGTCTGCACCTGCCCGCACGAACAGGGTCTGCCTGTACTGTGGGCTCCAATCAGCTGTAACGAACCATGGCAGCGTCGGCGAATGCGTCGACGCGCTCCAACGCGAGGTGGCTCGCCTTAGAGACCCACCTGCGTGAAGGCACACCGAGTGTTTTCGTCGCTTCTGATCGTGCATCGGTTCTGGACACTGCAGAAGCGACCTTGCCTCGGCTCCGTCGCGTCGGGTGACCCCCGGGAACTGCATCTGCCGAGCGGGCGCCCTAGGCTGCCCTCGACGCCGACTTGAGCGGCTACGCAAAGAAGCGCCACCTCTGCTCCGCGTGCAGGACGGATAATTGTCGAGTGGCGACTGTCGTTCCAGCCGAGGGAGTCATTCTCAAGCGCGTTCTTGAGGCGGCGCCCGACATCTCGCTCGAAGGCCTGAGCCACGAGGCGTACGCAAAATTTGACACTGCCCAGACCAAGACCGCGTGGGGTCGCTATCACCGACGACGATTTGCGCTGGTGGATGGTGCCGACGTGCTTGCGAGCGCCACGCAATACGATCTTGCGGCGGTTTTCGAGCAACAGCCGGTGCGAGTGTGCGGAATCGGCGCGATTCTCACGCCGCTCGCGCACCGCACCCGCGGCGCTGCAATGGAGCTCGTGGAACGGCTGCTCGACGAAGCGGCGCGCAACGGAGCTACGATGGCGCTTCTTTTCTCAGACATCAGCCACGAACACCAGCCAGCCGGCTTCGACGTGGTTGCCATGACGGAGGCTGAGCTTAGTGTCGCGCAACCGTCACGGCGCGGCGCCCCCATGACGCTGATTCGTGGCGGCGAGGAACGAGATTTGGCGGCCATTGTCGCCATGGGACAGATCCGCGCCGATCCATTTCGGTTCCATCTCGATCGAGACGTCGACTTCGTTCAGTACGCGATTACGAAGAAGCGATTGCTTGCAGGCCTCGGCCAGGCCTGGGCGCGTCAGCTGCATTTCTTCATCGCTGAAGAAGGCATCACCGCCGCTGCCTATGTCGTCGTCAGCGTCGTCGGACTCACATGGACAATCGAGGAGTGCGGCGACCGTGATCCCACCGGTGCGCGAGTCGGCGCCATTCTACAGGCGCTCATCGCACGCGAACCCGTCGAGCGCCGCCCGACGATCCGCGCCTGGCTCCCTCGCGGCTTCGTACCTCCGCAGGTCACGGTTGTGTCGGCGAAGCCTTCGCCAGAAGTGTTGATGGTGCGGTCACTCGGAGCGAAGGCGGCGCAGCCGCGGCTGTCTGCCGATGACGTACTCTACTGGCGCGGCGACATTTTCTGAACCTGCGATCCACGAGCGGCTGGTTGCTGGACCGAGCCTTCTCCTCTGACAATCGCGAGACAGCAGAAGAGACCGGTTCGTCATGACCGAGACCCACTTTCGCCAAGTCTTTCTTCTCTTGCTCGTCACGGCGATCTCCGCCGCGTTCGTCGCGATGATTCGCGCGTTCCTGCTGACGATCCTGCTGGCGGCGATTTTCGCTGGCTTGAGCTATCCGGTGTATGAGTGGCTGCTCGGGCGGCTCCGTGACCGCAGGGCGCTCGCCGCCATCGCGACGCTCCTGGTGCTGCTCGTGGTGGTGATGGCGCCCCTCCTGGCGGTGCTCGGGGCCGGCGCCAATGAAGCACTGCGCGTCACCGAGACCATCAGGCCGCGTCTCCAGCAACTCGTCGATCAGCCGGGCGAATTCGACAGCCGATTGCGCGTGCTTCCCGGCTACGATCTTATCGAGCCTTACCGAGCGCAGATTCTCACCAAGGCCGGCGAGCTCGTCGGCAGCACCAGCGCGTTCCTTTTCGCCGCACTCTCCGCCACGACACGCGCGACGGCGGTCTTCATCTTTCATTTCTTCGTCCTGCTCTACACGATGTTTTTCTTCCTGACCGGCGGCCCGGGCCTGCTCGGAGGCGTGCTCGCGTACCTGCCCCTTACAGACGCCGACAAGCAACGCATGATCGGGAAGTTTGTGTCCGTCACCCGCGCGACGCTCAAGGGCACGATTCTGATCGGCGTGGCTCAGGGCCTTCTCGGAGGGGTGGCATTCTGGGCCGTCGGCATTGACGGAGCGATCTTCTGGGGAACGGTGATGACCGTCTTGTCGATTATCCCGGGCATCGGCAGCGCGCTCGTCTGGGTACCGGCGGCGATCATCCTGGTGACCACCGGAGCGGTCTGGCGAGGAGTCGCCCTCGCCCTGTTCTGCGCGCTCATCGTGGGCAGTGTGGACAATGTGCTGCGACCGCGGCTCGTTGGACACGACATCAAGATGCACGAGCTGCTCATCTTCTTCTCGACGCTCGGCGGACTGATGTTCTTTGGCGCGATGGGGTTCATCCTGGGTCCGATTCTGGCCGCGCTCTTCGTCACCGCATGGGAAATGTTCGGCACGACGTTCCGCAGTGCGCTTGCTGAACCGGGATCCGCGGCAGCCGACCCCGACTATCGTCCGCCAGCCTGACGGCTGATGGTGCCGCTCGCCTGCCTGAACAGGGCAAACATCCCCTGCACGTATTCGATGTCCTCGCGGTGTCCCGCCGATTCGTACAGGTGATAGTCGATAATGGCGGCCAACACGAGCAGTGCGACCAGCGGGTCTCCGGCCAGAATCTGGGACCTCGACAACCCCGTGGACGGGGTCTCGCCCTCACCCAGCCGCAGCGTCAGCCACGGGCCTCGGGCCGCGTCGACCGAAAAGTCTCCGTTGACTTCGAAGTACTGGAGCAATGGGTCAGACAAGCTGCGTTCGGTTCAAACTGCGCGAACGGCTCTCTCAGTACTGCGGGGATAAAGCGCCGTTCACTCAGGGCCCGAACCATCGTCCGGAATTCCAGGTCCAGCTCCTGCACAGACGCGACTCGACATGCGTGACGGTCTAACTCAGGCGCCTGGGCGCGGAACCTGCGGCGACCGGCCGGCAGCGGATGTGCCGCTTGGAACAGAGCGGGCAGTGAGAGTCGGCTAGTATGGGGATGCGGTTCAACGTGCGAGCGTTGATCCGTCATCGACAAGGTTCTCACCCGCCATGTCGGGCGGCTTACAAGGTTCAGCTCCGACGCGATCGAATAGAGGGGTGGACAACCGCATTCTCCTACTCGCGTTAGGTCGGCCAAAGGACATCATGACCACGTCCATCCGTCGAGTCGTCGTCGCGTTGCTTTGCATCGCGTGCTACCCGTCGCTGCTTGGCGCACAGAGGCGTCATGACTATCGCACGTACCGGATGGGCGATGATCCAGTGTCGATTGCGCGTCAGGTTAACCTGCCCTCGCCAGCAGCCGCGGCGTCTCCCGTGCTCGGCGCAGTGGTGGCACTGACGTGGAGGGCCCAGTACAGTCGCCGAGGCGGCACACCATCGAGCGATCCTGTGGCGCTGCTGGTCTTCAGCTTCTACGAGGATCAGTTGTTCCGCATCGTGATCGACTACTCTTCCGATCGTACGGAGGGGATGACCGAGGCGGACATGGTGGCCGCGGTGTCCAGAGTCTATGGTCCGCCAGCGAAGCGCAGGGACCCACCCAACACCGTCGGGTTGCATCCCCAACGACCTGCGGATAGTGTGGTCGCACAATGGACCGACGGCGAGCTTCGGGTGGCGTTGCTCGCGGTCGGAGCGCAGACCCCCTTCCGGTTGATCGTCGCGTCGGTCCCCCTCGAAGCCCTGGCGCGGAGAACCGGCGCCCACGAAACGCCGGCCGATCTCCAGGACGGGCCCTCGATCAACGCAGCCCGCGCGACTGCGGGCGTCGAGAAAGCCGGACCTGCGTGGGAAAAGAGACGGCGCGCGAACATCGCGTCGTTCATTCCCTGAGCTGACGTCCCATCGCCGTACGCCGTCGCGCGCACCTGAGTCGCCGTCAGCGTGAGCGCAGCCGGGCGGCGGCCTCGGGAGCCGCACGCCTGAGTAGGCTCTCACTTCTGGGTTTCAAGGCCGTCGATCGCCTCGCGCCGGCGTGGCGGGCGCGATTGCGACAATCTGATATTCGTGTCACGCTGAACGGGGATAGCGCGCAATGACGAATCGTAAGCCCCCCATAGCAGGCCCCGCAGGCCGGGGAACGAGCGTGAGCAGATCGAAGCACGCCCTCGCGACGAAAACCGTGGCCGTCATCGATTGGACCAACGTGCGAGTGCAGCGCGTCGAGTTCAAGGCCGGAACGACGATCTTCGCTCAGGGAGATCCGGCGACCAGCGTCACGTACGTCGAGGAAGGCACCGTGCGGCTGTCGGTGTTGTCGCACGCCGGAAAGGAGGCGGTGATCGCAATCCTGGACGCTGGCCATTTTTTCGGTAAGGGCTGTCTGGTCGAACATCCACACCGGATGGCGACGGCTTCGGCCATGGCTGCGTGCACGATCATCGTCGTCGAGAAGCAAGAGATGGTGAAACACCTCCACGCGCAGCCGGCGTTCGCTGATCGGTTCCTGACGCACATGCTGACGAGGAACATCCGCATCGAGGAAGACCTCATCGACCAGCTCTTCAACTCCAGCGAGAAGCGGCTCGCGCGCACGCTGCTGCTCCTGGCGCGTTACGGTGAGCCCGAGGCATCGCACCGCGCTCTGCCGAGAGTGTCACAGGAAACGCTCGCCGAGATGGTTGGGACCACACGGTCGCGCGTCAACTTCTTCATGAACAAGTTTCGGAAGCTCGGCTTCATCGAGTACAACGGCGGCTTGAAGATCAACAACTCTCTCTTGAACGTCGTGCTTAGGGACTGATCAGGTCGCCCGGCAAGGAAGGCGAGTGACGAGATGAGCGATCAGCCGCCGACGCGCGGGTCTACCGCCGGCGTCATTGCCGCGCTCGGCGAGCTCATCGATGCGCTCGATCGTCGGGTCCCGCACATCGAGCGAGCCGGTGAGATCCAGATTGCCCGGGACGCGGCGAGGCTCAAGAGTGAAGCGGTGGCCCGCATCAACGAGCTCAGGAGTGCCGTGTCTGACTCGAATCTCGCCAACGCGATCATGTCCGACGATGGGGGCCCTCCCCCTAGAGACTATAGGACGGAATGAGGCGAGAAGGGTTGTAGCACGGCGCGTGACGGGCTTGCCGAACGGCTGCTCCCGGCGCCCTGATGCAAGTGGGTCAAATTCGGGGCTGCGGCAGATATGACTGATGCGCCGAAGATGCCCAGCTTGGCTTCGGCAATCAAATCGGTGCTGAAGTCAGTACATACCAGCGCCCATGCCGCCCGTGGACCCGGCCGTGTTCTGATCTCGTTCCGGAATCAGCGAGATAACAGCCTCGGTTGTGAGCAGAAGCGACGCAATCGACGCGGCGTTCTGCAACGCGGATCGGACCACTTTGGTCGGGTCGATCACTCCCGCCGCGACAAGATCCTCGTAGCGCTCCGTTTGCGCATTGAAACCCTCATCGTGCTTCATTTCTCTGACGCGCTGGACGACGATCGAGCCTTCGTGACCCGCATTCGCCGCGATCCATCTCATCGGTTCCTCGATCGCACGAGCGATGATCTTTACGCCGATTTGCTCGTCGCCAACGACCTCGAGGTTCTGGAGCGCCTTCGACGCTCGTAGCAGGGCGACACCGCCGCCCGGGACGATGCCCTCCTCGACGGCCGCCTTCGTCGCATGCATGGCGTCCTCTACGCGCGCCTTTTTTTCCTTCAGCTCGGTCTCGGTCGCCGCACCAACTTTGATGATCGCCACGCCACCGACCAATTTGGCGAGCCGCCCTTGCAGCTTCTCGCGGTCGTAATCGGACGTCGTGTCTTCGACCTGCGTCCTGAGCTGTTTGACACGACCTGCAATCGCGGCCGACGTGCCGGCGCCTTCGACGATGGTGGTGTTGTCTTTGTCTATGGTCACCTTCTTTGCTTGACCGAGGTCCTCCATCTTCATGCTCTCGAGTCTCACACCGAGGTCCTCGGTGACGGCCTGGCCACCCGTCAGGACCGCGAGATCTTCGAGCATGGCCTTTCGGCGATCGCCATAGCCGGGTGCCTTCACCGCGGCGACCTGTAGCGTGCCGCGCAGCTTGTTGACGACGATGGTCGCCAGCGCCTCGCCCTCGATGTCCTCCGCGACGATCAGCAACGGACGGGCGGCTCGCGCGACAAGCTCCAGCAGCGGCAGGAGGTCTTTCATCGCGCTGATCCGCTTCTCGTGGATGAGAATGACCGGATTTTCCAGCACAACTTCCATCCGTTCCGGATCGGTGACGAAATACGGCGACAAATAGCCGCGATCGAACTGCATCCCTTCCACGACGTCGAGGGACGTGTCCATGCTCCTGGCTTCTTCGACGGTGATGACCCCGTCCTTGCCCACCTTCTCCATGGCTTCGGCGATGATTCGTCCGATGGTCTCGTCGTGGTTCGCGGAGATGGTCCCCACCTGGGCGATCATCGACCCGGTTACCGGCTTGGACATCTTCTGGAGCTCCGTCGTGATCGCGGCGACGGCTCTATCGATTCCGCGCTTGACAGCCATGGGGCTGGCCCCAGCGGTGACATTCTTCGCGCCTTCACGATAGATAGCCTGCGCCAGCACCGTAGCCGTCGTGGTGCCGTCTCCGGCAACGTCCGACGTCTTGCTCGCCACTTCCTTCACCATCTGCGCGCCCATGTTCTCGAGCGCATCCTTCAGCTGGATTTCCTTGGCTACCGTGACGCCGTCCTTGGTGATGGTGGGCGACCCGAACGTCTTATCGAGGATCACGTTCCGCCCTCGCGGTCCGAGTGTGACCTTGACCGCGTTGGCCAAGCTGTTGACCCCGCGAAGAATCCCTTGCCGTGAGGCATCGCCGTACACAATCTGTTTAGCCATGAGTTGGTCTCGTTTTCCCTCAGCCTGTTTCGACGACCGCCAGAACTTCGTCCTCTCGCATGATGAGGTACTCCTCACCATCGAGCTTGATCTCCTGACTCGTATATTTGCCGAACAGGATCACATCGCCCGCCTTGAGATCGAGAGGGACGCGCGTGCCGCCGTCTCTGACGGTGCCGCTGCCGGCGGCGATCACCGTGCCTCGTTGCGGCTTCTCCTTCGCGGTGTCGGGGATAATGATTCCGCCGCTGTTCTGCTCACTCTCTTCGTGACGGCGAACGATGATTCGATCGCGGAGCGGTCTGACATCCATAATGTCGCCTCCGAACGTCTGACGGAACGGTTGTCGGCCGGTGGACCACCTAGCCTGACCGGACGGGGGGACGGAGAGATCGCCGCAAGTCGCGTTCCCCCACCCGTCAGAGCAGCCCTCCGATCCACAACAGCAATCGCACGCACAGCGCGATCGGTATTCCGATGGCCAAGATCACGAACGGTATGCAGAGGACGATGGCCACCGCCCCAAGCAGGTCGCCGACAACAACGGCGGCACGCCGGAACGGGCCGGGAACAGTGCGCGCGCGGGCCTGATCGAACGTTGTCACGAGCGCTGCCCTCGTCAGTGTCGCTTCTTCGAGGCGTCCCGCGGCGAACGTCAAGGTCTGCCGCCCAGCCGTTCGGTCGGCAAATAGCCGTACAGCGCGGCCTCCTGACGGCGTTCCGGGCCCCGCCTGCCTACGCGATCGTGATCGACGGTCCACGCGGCGTACGCGGCCACCGCCGCCAGTCGCGCGGCATCCCAGTGCTGCCCGCATCTGACGCACCGCCAGTCGCCGCCCGCCTCGAGCGCGCTCTGGGACAGCGTCGCGGACGTGTGACACATCGGACATGTCGCAGATCGGAGGATGTCCTGATCATCGTCGAGCAACACTGCTGTCGCGTGTGGTCGTGGAAAGCTGGAAGCCATAGGGTCGATTCTCCGGAACGGCAAGTGAGGGAACGTGATGGCGCGGTCGCCGCGGCCCGATTCTGTCAAGGACGAAATGCGACTTTGTTGGCGATGCGCGTCTTGTCGCGAGCGGCGCTGGCCTCGCCAGCTTCTTTCTTGCGCTGTGCGGCTTCACGACGCGGTGCTTCGATCGCATCCAACCTGACTGCCTCACGGACCGCGGTCCGGGCACGCACGGTCAACGATTTCGAAACCAGAATCAGCTGAAATTCAGGCGTGTACGACCCACGAATGAGCGTGAGCAACGAGTCGGCATTCTCCCACCGCGCGACGACGACGCTATCGGGGAACGCCTCAACTGGTGGGCTCGTCCGGGTCCTCGCCGATGCGAGTATGGGCGGGCCGTACGCCGTCGAAAGTGCTTCGATGATGTCACTGTTCGTCAGGCCTTCCGTGCGGTCGCGATCGTAGTTGACGATCACCTGATACAACGCGTCGTTGTAGAACGTGAAGGAGATCTCTCGCACCGGATCGGCCTGCGTGTTGCGGGAATCGGCGTACGGCGCACGCCATTCCAGCTGCTGAATGGTCGCCGGTCGCTCGTGGAGCGTTTTTGCATCCGCGGCGCGCGCGCCACTCGCCAGAACTACGACATCCAGGCTGCTTTCGAGAACGTACGCTCGATACCGGGACATATCCTGCGCGAAGGCAAGCTGCCCGCCGAGGATGAGGCCAACAGCGATGACGAGGGGACGCGTACTATTCATGCCGGACTCCTGACGTTTGCCGCATCTAGAGCGTGACACGCTGGTTGGTGCTTGTCTGTGCCGCAATGCACACCATCAGCGATCAGCAGGCAGGGAACGCGAGCGATGCCCGTATCTGTCGTGTGAGGAACTTCAACGGGATCCGTTGCGGTATGTGTGCGTCGCCGTAGCGCGAGCACGCAGCCCGCCGGAGCGAGGGAGCGGTGACCGTCCGGTTCAGGGACGATCCCGTGGCGGGACACCGTTACGCCGGCGGTCGCGGCATCTGCCAGCCTCCGTCGTCGTCCATGCGAACCAGATCCAGGGCGTCGTCGGCTATGCTCCGATTCGGCTCGTCGAGCGTGCACACGCCAGTCCCCGCTGCCAGTGTGATTGCCGCACTCGGCTGATCTCGGTGTCCGGATGGGAGGACGCGAACGAGTGCGCGAGACCTACGCAGCCACGGACTCGCACCCGGCATCAAGAAGACGATCGCGGCCATCCCAAGGGCCGCTATGGCGAATACTGTGGTGGGTGGCATCAGGAACAGCGTGGCGGTCGGCGGTGCTGTAAGGGCAACGGTGAAGAACGCAATGGCCCACAGTGGTATCGCTAGCCGACGTTGGAACACGAGCGCCATCTCGTACCTCCTTGGAGTAATCCGCGACGAGAGCCCGACTGGAGCTCCTACAGTGAGTGCGACGCGCGATGTTCAGCGAGCCATTGCTCGCTCATCCAGCCGAGATTAGCGGAGTTCACGCCACCTGGCACCCACATCCGAGGGATGATGCCGACCGCGATCAACACGATGCCGACGCCGACGATGAAGAGCATATGGTTGTCGCCGCAATCAGGCGGCGTATAGCGATCCTGACACGCGGCCAGCTGGCTGTCTGTGCGCTTGTGCACAAGGCCATCGGGCACGCGAACTCTGGGATGTCTGCGCGGTCTGCTCTGACGTAGAGCTGGCGTGCCTACAGGTGAGCTCGAAAGAATTGAGATACCGATGCCGCCCAATTCGTGCGATGTGAAGGCGCCGGCATTCGGCGGCTGTCCTGGGGCATCACGTCGGCCCCCGTAGGCTTACGTGTGCATTCGGGAACAGCGCAGTCGAACGCCGAAGCCTACACTTGAAGCATGCAACTTGTCTCAATCAAACCCGTTATTGCCATGCTTTGGGTGTCGGCGGCGTTCATGGTAGGCATCGCAGGGAATTTCGATTCGCTCTCGAGCTGGGCCGTTCTCACCGGCGTCGCCGTCGTTCCGCCGCTCGTCATGCTGTGGCGGTGGAATGACCCTCGCCAGACCATGTCCGAGAGCATTCAGGAGGCACTTCGATGACGATTCAAACTGCGGTAATCCCCGACGTGGAAGCGGACATCCGGTGGCGCGATTGGCAGGCGCGAGGTGCCGCTAGTGACCGGCGAACGGCTGCGAGAATGCGCAAAGTGATGCTGGTCATCGTCGCCGCTTTGATCGCATGGTTCGTCGTTCAACTGACATGAGGCGTGAGCACTACCCGAGCGGGCGTGTCCGCGTAGCAGGACTGTCCGTGCCTCAGGATTGACGATCACGCGCGCGACGTTCCATTACTCGATCTCCTGTATCACCATCCCAACACACGTAATCTAGTCCCACCAGGGGCAACGGCCCTGTGCGGAACGGCACAGACACGACCCGGCTCACGGGGGGGAAGATGGTTGCGCGCCGAAATGTAACCGGCGTCCATCTATGCCCGTGATCCTCGTCATCATCGTGTCGATCGCGCTCGTGACGGCCGCGAGGCTGCGACGGCGATCTGGTGCCGGCGCCACGAGCTTGGATGAGAGGAACGGACGGCCGTGGCTCAGCGCGTTGATGGCACGTGACCTTTCGTGGCGTGCGATAACCGCGTGTATGTTGCTGCTGATCGGTCTCGCGACCGTGGGTCTGCCGTCCGCGCAAACATCGCGCCCGCTCGTGTATGTCGTGCCCATCGAGGGCGTGATCGATTTTGGCCTCGCTCCATTTTTGGCGCGGACCATTCGCGACGCAGAGGAGGCGGGCGCCGCCGCCGTGGTGCTCGACATCAACACGCTCGGTGGACGGGTCGACGCGGCAGTGGTGATGCGCGACGCGCTCCTCCAGGCGCATGTACGGACGGTCGCGTTCGTCAACCCGCGTGCTATCTCTGCGGGTGCGCTCCTCGCGCTGGCGGCCGAGACGATCGTGATGACGAGCGGAGGCACCATCGGCGCAGCCATGCCGGTTCTCGGCGGAGCCGGCGCGCCTCAACCCGCAGACGAGAAGTCCGTGTCCTACCTGCGTAAGGAGTTCGCTGCGACGGCGGAGCGGCGCGGCCGTCCAGCGAAGTTCGCGGAAGCCATGGTCGACGTGGACGTGGAGATCCCGGACGTCGTGGCGAAGGGCAAACTCCTGACACTTACCGCCTCGGAAGCGATGGGCCATCGCGTGGTGGAGTTCAAGGCGGACACGTTGGAGGCTGCGCTCGACGCGATCGGCTTGGGCGCTGCTGACGTGCGGCGAACCACCCAGACTTGGGCGGAAACGCTCGTTCGGTTCCTGACGAATCCGATCCTTGCCTCCGTGCTCATGACGGTTGGCCTGCTGGGGATCCTCGTGGAGATCCGAACGCCGGGATTTGGCTTCCCGGGTGCGATCGGTCTGCTGTCGTTCGCTGTGCTGTTCTCGGGGCACTGGATCGTCCAGCTGGCGGGATGGGAAGAACTGCTGCTCGTCGCTGCGGGGACGGTGCTGATCGGAGCGGAAGTGTTCGTGATTCCCGGCTTCGGCGTCGCGGGTATCGCCGGGATCGTAGCCCTCGTCGCAGGGCTCGGTATGACCCTTGTCGGAGAGGGCGCGACGACCTCGATGGTCATCGGGGCACTTGGGCGTGTGGCGATCTCAGTGCTGTTCGCCATCGGCGGCGCACTCGTGTTGCTGCGCGTCCTGCCGCATCTCCCGTACGGCCGCCGGTTCGTGCTCAACGAAGACATGAGCGCCGACCTCGGATACGCCACAGCCCCCGAGACCGACCGCTCGTGGCTGGGCCGAACGGGAACGGCCGTGTCGCCGCTGCGGCCGGCGGGTATCGCCGAGATCGCGGGAACGCGGCTGGATGTCGTGTCGGACGGCGGCTTCATCGAAGCGCTGACAGTTATTGAAGTGACGCGCGTGGACGGGAACCGGATTGTCGTCCGGCAGCGGCACGCCGCGTGACGGACAAGAGGTAAACACTATGACTGGCCTTGAAACTGGCGCATTCGGCGCCATGGGACTGTTGATTGCGGCGGTCGCCGCGCTCATCTTCGTTCTCTATTTCGTCCCGGTGCCGCTGTGGATCGCGGCCTGGTCATCGGGAGCGTATGTCGGGTTGTTCACGCTAGTCGGCATGCGCCTCCGGCGCGTGCCGCCCGCCACCATTGTGAACGCGCATATCAGCGCGGTGAAGGCTGGGTTGCAGGGTGTGTCGATCAACGAGCTCGAAGCGCATTATCTGGCCGGCGGCAACGTCGTCCGGGTCGTGAATGCGCTCATCTCAGCGGACAAGGCCAACATCACAATGCCGTTTCGCCGTGCGGCAGCCATCGACCTGGCGGGCCGCGACGTGCTCGAGGCCGTGAAGATGTCGGTGATCCCAAAGGTCATCGAAACGGCGTCGATCGCCGCCGTCGCCAAGGACGGGATTCAGCTCGTCGCGGTCTCACGCGTCACCGTCCGGACGAATCTCGATCGCCTGGTGGGAGGCGCCGGCGAGGAGACGATCATCGCCAGGGTTGGCGAAGGCATGGTGAGCACCATCGGATCCGCAACGACGCACAAGGACGTGCTCGAGAATCCCAATCACATCTCGAAGAACATCCTGGCGCGAGGCCTCGACGCGGGCACCGCGTACGAGATCCTCTCGATCGACATTGCCGACGTGAACGTCGGTGAGAACATAGGTGCGAAGCTGCAGATTGACCAGGCCAACGCAGATAAGCAGATCGCTCAGGCCAAGGCAGAGGAGCGCCGCGCCATGGCGGTCGCACTCGAGCAGGAGATGCGCGCGCGTGTGGTCGAGGCCGAGGCCGAAGTGCCCCGCGCCATGGCCGCGGCCTTCCTGCAAGGGAACCTCGGCATCATGGATTACTACCGAATGAAGAACATCCAGGCCGACTCCTCCATGCGCGAAGCCATCGCAGCTCCGGGCAATGGCGGACCAGCAGGTGTGCGGCAGTGAAGGGAACGCATCCCTGCCTAGAAGAGGACGATGACACTGTCGGCATCGAAGGTAGGAAGTGAGTAATGTCGGTCGAACAATGGGGTGTCTTGGCGCTGGTCGTTCTGCTGCCGCTGCTCGAGGGCGTGGCGCGGCTTCGGCGAGCGCACGCGAGTAGTGGCGAGACCACCGACCGCATCGCCGAGGTGCGGACATCACGGCGTGGGATAACGCTCCCGATCCCGGATGCGGATGGCATCGTGGTGCGAGCAGCGAAGCTGGTGGCCAGTCCGCCACCATCACTGCCGCCCCCATTGCCACAGCCTGTATCACCCCAGGCGGAATCCCTCTACGGTCTTCCCGCGAGCCACGCCTCGTCGCTGAAGGGCTCAGCCTCCTTCGAGGCCCACACCAGGACCGGTAAGCCCGTAGCCGGTGACGCAGTCGTGCAGTGGCTCCGGCCCGTCCGCAATCTGCGCCGCGCCATTGTCGTGGCCACGATCTTGGGGCCACCGACGCAATGATGTGTCGATTCGACGGCGACGACGACGCCAGTGCGGAGATCTACGGACGTAAGGTGACGGCGCGAGAGATCGTCCGAGGAACGGGCAACGCCGTGCCCGACGCGGGGCGCCGTCTCGTAGACTTGCTTCAGAAGAAGCGGCCCGCATCGCGTCGACTGCAGCGCGATAACCGCTCCGTCGGTCTCACAGGAGTTTCGCTTATGAAAACGTCTGCCGCGCTCGCTCTCGTGTTGGCCGGTGGGATTGGGGCCGCGACTCCAGCGGTTGCGCAGCGGCTACCCTTCGAACAATCGTTCGCCGTGAACGAGCCGTTATCCCTCGACGTCTCCACCATTCGCGGGAAAATCGACGTGACTGCTGGCGAGCCGGGCCGAATCGTCATCACTGGTGCGGTGACGATTCGCGTAGGCTGGGACGTGCCGGCGAACGCTGCAGACCTCGCGCGGAACGTCGCGGATAATCCACCCGTTGAACGCGACGGAGGCACTGTTCGCCTGCGACCTCCGTCCGATCCTGCGGAACGGCGTGCGGTGACCGTCAGCTATCAGGTTCAAGTTCCGCCTGACACTCAGGTCCTGGCCGTGAGCGAGTCTGGCGCGATTACCGTCCAAAGCGTCTCAGGCGTTGTCACCGTTCGTACACAATCTGGAGCCATCCAGCTGTCTCGCCTCCTTGGGCCTGCCGGAGTGACCAGCGGATCGGGCGCGGTGACAGCAGACGGCGTCGACGGTCCGCTCACCGTCACGACCAGCAGTAGCGGAATCACGGCGAGGGCGCTCCTCGGCAACTTGCGCGTCCGTACGTCGAGCGGAGCGGTCGACGCCACGCTCGTGGGTACTGGAGACGCCGATGTTGAAACTGGATCCAGCGCCATCAACCTGCGCGGTCTCAGCGGTGGCCTGATCGCCAGGAGTCGGAGCGGTCGAGTGTCGCTCGAAGGGGGACCGACTCGAGCGTGGGATGCCTCCACGGGATCCGGCAGTGTGGACATTGGGCTCAACGCTGCCGCGTCGGTGACTGTGGACCTCAGGAGTCGTTCAGGCTCGGTCAGCATCGCCGGCATACCGATGCAAGGGTCCGTATCGAAGAGAAGGGCGGCAGGTTCAATCGGCGGCGGCGGTCCGTTGCTTCCTGTTACGAGCGGCAGCGGATCTGTCCGCGTCAAGGCGACCGCCGGTCTAACGTGAGCGTGGCCCCTCAGGAGTCTATTTCTTCTGCTCACTGCCGGTAGCCAGCGGCAGCAGTCGTACCGTGGCGATACGGCGGCCGTCGCGCGCCTCGACACGAAGCGCCCGGCCGCCAATCCCAACTTGCTCGCCGACCTCCGGAATACGCCCGAGTATCGCCGTAATCAGTCCACCTAGCGTTTCGACACCTTCGTGGGATTCCTCCCCCTCCACGCGCAGACCCGCGGCCTCTTCAAACTCCTCCACGCGCATCAATCCGTCCAAGAGCACAGACCCGTCAGCCTCAACGCCCCCTTCCGCTGTGATGCCGTCGGCGGCTGGCGGTGCGTCGTCGATTCGACCGACCAGCGCCTCGAGCAAGTCTCTCAGCGTCGCCATTCCGGCGGTGCCGCCGTACTCGTCGACGAGAATGGCGATGTGGCAGCGGTTCGACCGCATGTCCTCGAGCAGTTCGGCTGCGTACTTCGTGTCGGGCACTATGAGGGGGGCGCGGATGAGCGGTTTCAAGGCGAATTCGTGCGATGGCGTGTTGCGGTACTTGAACAGCTCACGAAGGTGGAGAATCCCGATAATGTTGTCCAGCGTGCCCTCATACACGGGCAACTGACTATGGCGCGACGTCTCCGCTGCCTGCAGAAGACCTTCGAGCGTGGCGGTGACGGGAACGGCTTGCATCTCTGTACGCGGTGTCATCAGTGCGGCGACAGTGAGATCGCCGAAGGCGAACGCACGCCGAGCGATCCGGGCCTCAGCGACATCCACCACTCCGGCCTCCTGCATTCCTGTGACGAGCATGCGCAGTTCCTCGACCGAGTGAACCATTTCGTGGCCGCTCGTCGCCTGTAGACCGATGAGTCTGAGGCTGCGGTTACCGATCGCGTTTAGGGCGGTGATGGGCCATTTGAACACGGCGTGGAACAACTGGATCGGCCGAGCCACCCACAGGGAAGTGCTTTCCGGGCGTTGGAGCGCAAGCCCCTTTGGCGCGAGTTCGCCGATCACAATGTGCAGCCCCGTGATCACGGCGAAGGCCACTGCGACCGCAACGCCGTGCGCGGCCATCGGCGCGAATCCCGCCACGAGTAGCGTCAACGGCGGCTCCAGGAGATGCGCCAACGCGGGCTCGCCGATCCATCCGAGCGCCAGCGACGCCAGCGTGATGCCGAACTGCGTGGCCGCGATGTAGCTATCCAGATGGGCGACCACGTTCTTAGCAGCTGCGGCGCCGGGACGCCCCTCCTGAACCAGTTGCTCCAGTCGCGATCGACGGACTGCCACGATGGCAAATTCCGTCGCGACGAAGAACCCGTTGGCCATCACGAGCACAAATACGGCCGCGAGACCCAACGTCGAAGACAATTCCATACGGCATTGTGGCACCTGCCAGGCCCGGCTACGTCACGGCTCGATCCCACACTCCGTCGCAGCAGCGTCGGACGCAGGTGCTCCTGCTCAGGATGCTTGCGCGCCGATTCGATGAGTGAACAGCCAGATGTCCGCAGAAGGATTGCGAGGTCTTACACATTTTCTGAAGGCGCGCGTCCGAACTGCGCGCTCAACCGCTGATCCAAACGGGTTGGAACTCGCTGCCCGGTTCGTCAGGAGCGTGTGCGATAATGGTGGGCGACTACTCGCAAGTTGTTGATTCTAAAGACGGAGAGATGGCCGAGTGGTCGATGGCGCACGCTTGGAAGGCCGGTACTCTCAAGCTGCCGGACGCCACAGCTGCAGATAATGTTGGTTGCGAGCCGCCGCAACCAACTTTATTTGGACCATGAGGTCGCCGGTATCTGGCGACCTTTTGCTGTCTCTGGCCGCGCTCAGCATTCCTGCGAGATCGCCCTTCAGCGTGATTTTCAAGCGGTCCCCATCGGGCTCGAGCAGGATGGCTTCGATCAGTGCGCGAATGGGACGCGCGGGTTGGAAGACAGTGAGGAGGTGACGGTTGCTGAAACCGTCTCAGGCGCTGATTCAGTGCGAGTGCGCGTTCACCTATATGAACGCTGTTTCCGGCGAAAACCTGTCAAGCGTGTTCCTGCCGATGATGTGCACGCAGGTGTCACGCACGACACCGGCGACGCACTCCACGATGATACTCACAGAGCGCGGTTCTACCGGACGACAGTGACATGCATCTGGGCGTGAGCGACCCCGTCCGGGCCGCGCCCGGGGCGAAGTCGGGGGCAGCAAAGAGGGGGTCGCTCACGCCCCACGTGCCTCCGAAGGCGGTTGCGACGGACGCACCGGTTGAGACCGGGCGGCACAAGCGCCGCCCGCTGACCGTCGTCGAAGTCGCACACTGTCAAGACCTACGTCGTTGCTAGCCCTCGTTGCTACCTCTGACAGACCAGTCGACCCGAGCGAGACCTGAACTCAACCAGGGGGAACGGTGCTCCCGGGTCCGAACCGGATACGTTGGTAACAAAGTAGACCGGATACATGGGTAACAGGTTTGATGGGCGTCGGAGGAGATTACCGACGGATGCCCTGGAAGGACACCTGCCCCATGGATCAGCGCGTGGCGTTTATTGCGGATT
>JBKPAJ010000011.1:0-4858 GCA_046726375.1 Acidobacteriota bacterium | reverse complement strand
TTAGACACCCACGCGACCGAGATCATGCGCGTTCGCCGATCCACCAGCCGCTCGAAATCGCGAACATCGACGGCCCCGTTGCGATGTTGCACGATCCGCAGGTCGACGCCTTTCGTCTCCTGCAGTCGCCGGTGAATCACGGGCGTGCTCGGGTACACGAGGTCGTCGATCACGACGTTGTCGCCCGGCCTCAACTCCAGGGCGTTGACGACGACGTTCTCGCCCTCGGTGGTGGAGAACAGAAGCGCCACCTCCTCCGGCGACGCATTGATCAGGCCCGCGAAGCGACGCCGCGCTTCCTCCGTCTTGTTCAGCATGTCGCCGACCTCGAATGGTCGGTGTGCGCGTGCGTCGAGCCACGCGCGCCCTGCCTCGAGCACGGGGCGCGCAATGAGGCCAATGTACGCGGTATTCAGGAACGTGTACTCTCCGAGCGCCGGGAAATCGTTCCGTACATTGAGGGGATCGTCGGCCGCCTGCGCGCCCGCTGGCGTGCGCGCGAGCGCCGTCAGCGCCGCCGCGCCGGACGCTGCGCCTAGAAACCGTCGCCTGCTGACCATGACACGTGCTCCTTTTCGACGTTGCGCCGAGCTTACCAGGCCACCCTGAACGTTAACTGCGTCTGTCGGGTCAAGCCTCCCTGCGAGGTAATGCGACCGAAGCTCGGATTACCCACCCGTGCCTCCGGGCCGGCTGCGAATCGTACCTGGTTGAACGCGTTCAGCAGCTCGATGCGAACTTGCCCCGAGACGCGTCCGCCCATCGCCACGCGCTTGGCAAAGGTGAGGTCCCAGTTCGATCGGAACGGAGTGCGGATCCGCGAATCCGTACGCGGAGCGTTCCCAAAAGTGAACGGCGCAGCCGCCGCGTACGCCGCCGGGTCGATGTAATTATCAAGGCGATCGACCGTGTCGCCGGATGTGTTTGGATCCACGTCCGTCAGGTTGGGCCGCTGCGTGCCGCCAAGTGACCCCGTGTTGTTGTTCTGCTGCGTGACGTTCAACGGAAACCCGCTCTCTAAGGTACCCAGCGCGGCGACGGTCCAGCCTCCAAGCAGGGCCCCTGCGATCCCGTCGGTCGACCACCGCTTCCCCGGCCCGAATGGCAGCTCGGCAAACGGCGCGAACACGATCCGGTGTGGCACGTCGAGGAGACTGTAGGCGTACTCTGCGTCAAGGTCGTAATTGTTCTCCGGCAGCGCGCCGCTGTTCAGGCGCGACCAGAAGTTGCCCTGGCCGAATTGATTGTCCTTTAAACGGCTCCAGGTGTAGCTGGCCCGGGCGCCGAAGCCATGTGCGAAACGGCGATTCACCTGCAGCACGATCGCGTGATACATCGAACGGCCAGCGCTCACCTGGCGCGCGATTACGTTGCCGAATTGCGGGAACGGACGGAGGAGTTGTCCGCGCGCGATGGTCTGCGACTGCGAGAACGGCCCGGCGTCAGCAAGGCCGAAAAAGGGATTTGGCACCTGATCCTGAAGCGCCGTGCCAAGCGCCAGGTGTCGCGGCTCGAGCTGGTTGATGTTGACGAGCCCGTCGCTGCTACCGCCCAACCCGAGACGATCGCCACGCGCACCCATATAGCCGATCGAGACGGTAGTGTCGCCATCAGGAAGTTCGCGCTGCAAGTCGGCCGACCACTGCTGGATGCGCGGCGATTGCCGGTTCTGATCGATGAAGTCGATGTTGGTGCCGACGCCCGTCAGTAGCCCGCGAGTGTTGCCCACAGGCTGCGCCGCGCCCGCTGGAAATGGATTATCGAGCCCACCGACGCCGTTCGCGCCTACCCGCGGAATCAGACTGGTGCCGACGTTGTATGGTGTGACCGCCGTGTAGCCGATCTGGCCATAGTTGACTGTGCTCGGGCTCTGATAGTTCCACGGTGCCCAAAAGATTCCGTAGCCGGTGCGCACCACGGTGGCCGGATTCAACGACCACGCAGCACCGACACGCGGCGCGAACTTCGTCTTTGACGGATCGCCTTGGTGGTTCGGAAAGCCGTCCTGCCCCGCGTATCGCAGCCCGCCCTTCAGATCGAGGCCGGTCAAGACGGCCAGCGGGCTGACGGCGTTGCGGTCGAACGCCACGGTGAACGCGTTGTTCTGTTCTCTGAGTCCCGCTTCGTACTCATACCTGAGGCCGTAGTTGACCGTGAAGCTCGGTGACACGCGGAAATCATCCTGCGCGTAACCGGCGTAGTACTGGACGAACACGTTGAGGGGCGTCGATACCGGAATCGTGCTGACCGCTGAAGGGTCGCCGGTGGGATAGCCGAGGAGTAGGTTCGCGAGCCCGCTGCCGGCGTTGGATGCCGCGACGAGCGGATTCGGCCCTTGCGTGTACTGGCGGTCGAAGAAGAAATCGCCGCTGGTCTGCCCCGATAGCAGCGCGTCGAGGCCTATCCGCCGATAATCCCCGCCGAATTTGAGCGTGTGGCGGCCCACCAGCTTCGACACCGTTCCATTCACGCTGCTCGAAGTCCATGTACGCAGCGCCGTTGCCGGATCGCCGAACGATCGATTGAACAGGCCGCCGCCGATTTCGCCAACTCCCTCCACCAATCCGGATGGCATCTTCGCGGATACAACGGAGTTGACGAATGTCGCGGGGAAGCCAAGGCTCGATAGATCGATGCCAGCGCTCGGCGCGATGTTGTTCTCCTCGAAGTGGTAATACCCGTACCGCAAGGTAACGACCGTCGTCTCGTTCGCCAGAATCGTATTGTTCAGCGCGATGAGGTGAACCGGTCGCAAGGAGGTGAAGTTCCGGGAATCCGCAAACTCGTTGACGTTCCAGTACATCGAATCCGGCTCCGATGTCTTCTGATAGACGTACATCCCCGTCAGCGACACACGATTCGAAAACTTATGTTCGATCTTCGCGCTGCCTTGATACCCTTTTGACCGCAGCAACGCCGTACGGACGAAGTTCGCCTGTCCATCGGCGCCGCTCCGGTCGACGTCAGGCTTGGGAAACAGATTTGCGATCGCGAGTCCCGCCTGACTCAAGCGAGGGGTGGGGATCACGTTCCCTTGGAACGGATCGCGAATGAAGCCAGTCCCATTTGGATTCGGGCTCGTCGTCAACGGGTCGTAGATGATGACGAGGTTGCCGTTGCGATCGAACGTCTGCGAGAAGTCGCCGCGCCGCTCTCGTTCGGTCGGGAAGATCAACAGGCCGTCCGTGGCGCGCTGGTCGAGATAATCCTCGGTCGACGCCCAGAAGAACGTCCGACTCCTAACTATCGGTCCGCCAACCGATCCGCCCCCGAGCCAGTATTTGGTGTTCTCTGATTTCGGCACGCCGGCGCGCTCGGCAAAAAAGCCGTTGGCTATTCCCCACACCGGCCGGTTTTGCACGAAGCCGCTGCCCTGCCAGACGTTGCTACCCGACCGCGCAGTTGCGTTGAAGACACCGCCACCTGTCCGCCCCATCTCCGCGTCGTACGTGTGCACCTGCACCTTGAGCTCCTGCAGCGACTCGATACCCGGGAACATCGCCGGGCGATTGTCGAGCGCAGCGAACGACACACCGTCGAGCAAGTAGTTGTTCGCCCGAACCGCACCGCCGCCGAGCGAGACGGCAGATGCGCCGCCCTGGTCCTGCATTCGGTTGTATGCCGCGTCACCGCTTGCCACCACAGTGGGAACAGACACGGACATCAGAAACGCGTTCCGGTTCTGCGACGGCAGCGTCTCGAGGACGGTCTTGCTCAAGACCTCGCCCGTTGACGCGTTCGCGGACTCCACCAGGGGCGCGGACGCAGTAACGAGGACCTGCTCGGCGAGATTGCCGGTTTCCATGGCGAAGTCGAGCGTCACGAACTGCTGCGTGCCAATCGTGAGTCCTTGTCGCTCGACTGTTTTGAACCCCTGGAGAGTCGCGGTCAGGGTGTAATCGCCGGGCGTGACAGCAGCGAAGGCGTATCCGCCGACCTCATTGGTCGTCGTTGTGCGCGTGACACCGGTCGCCTCGTTTGTAAGCGTCAGTGACACGCCTGGGAGCGCACCTCCGGTGGCATCGCGCGCAGTGCCGCGCAAACCGCCCTGGAAGGACTGGGCAGGCAAAGTAACAGCGGCCGTCACCACGAAGAACGCCGCGAGAGCAAAAGTGAATTTCCGCCGCATTTGCTAGTACTCCATGCGTGGCGAGAGATCAAAAGCGTCGTGCGTTTCCGCGCGCCGACCTGGTGTCCGAGCCGGTCGCGGACTATATCAAACTACTTCTGCAGAAGCAGGTCGGCGGCGTCCCTTTGTCCGCTGTTCCGTTGCTTCAGCAGTGCAGATCATCCGCGTCGCGCGTAGTCACCGACCAACTCAATACAAGCGCCGCATGGAAACCGTGTCATCTTCGCCGCCCGCGAGAACGATGCGCCGTCAGCGGTATGTGCAGGACGTCGAAAGGGCAAGCCCGTCCGGATTTCCGAGACGAGTCCGTCGCTGACGGCCGATTGCGCCAACCACGTGTCACCGGACGGCTCGAAATTCTTTGGCGCGCAGGCCGCTGGGGCCCGCTGTCATCGTTTCAATTTCCGATGGCCAGCCCCGTGTGCTGCATGAGTTCGGGCCGGACGATCTGCCAGTGGCGTGGACGGCCGACGGCGGCGCGATTCTGGTCGTGAAACAATCGAGTGGGCAAATGAGTGCCGCCATCGCGCGATTCAATCTTGCCACCGGGCCTCGCGGTCGGCGATCGAACGCGTTCTCGCGCGCCTCGGTCTGTCATGGGAGTGGCACGACGGCCTGGGGTTGAGTCGTGCCGGCTGGTTCGCCAACGAGGTCAACAGCACGCTGATCGTCCCGCTGACGACGCCGTGTGACTTGTCAACGTATCTGTCTGCTAGCAGACAACGGTCG
>JBKPAJ010000010.1:0-8646 GCA_046726375.1 Acidobacteriota bacterium | reverse complement strand
GGGATGCTCTGCGAACGATCGGGCTTGCAGAAGTTGGCGAGCTGGTTGGCGCCCATGTCGCCGAGCGTGAAATACAACGTTCCGTCAGACCCGAAGACGAGGCGCCCGCCCAGGTGGTCCGTACCCGCCGGCAGGCCGGTCAGTATGTCCTGTTGATGACCGAGCGCTTCTGTCTTTCGATCGTAGGTGAATCGTACGATTTTGGTCAGGCGTCGAAGGACGTTCGCATCGGGATCGGCGTCGTACGTATAGGCGACGTAGACGAAGTCGCGTCCTGTCCCAGTGAGGAAAGCAGGATCGAGCGACATACCCAGTAAACCAACGTCACCGTCGTCTTTGAGCGCCTCGCCAATCGTGATCGCGCGTATGGTCGCGCCATCAGTTGGCCGGACGCGCGTGATCCGTCCGGCGGTTCGTTCCGTCACCCACAGGTGATGGTCGGGCCCCCAGATCACCTGGAATGGATTCGCCAGTCCGGTGACGACGACGCGTTTGGCGAACGTCGGCTGCGAGGGGGGTGCTTTTTGCTTAAACCCTTCCGATGGCGGCGCCGAAAAAGCGATGCCGGCGATCGAAACGAAAATCCACAGATGGCGAGCCACGACGTCAGGCTAGATTGTAACCGTCTCGGTTTAGGATTGCACCGGAAGATGCGCACACATCAGCCCGCGCGAACGGCGATCGGCGTGAGCGACCTGCCAAAGACTGGTGTCTTGCCGACGATGAATCTGACGGCGGTGACACGCCAATGCAACTCTTGCTGGTGCTGGTCGCGCTCGCCGTCACGATCGATCAAACGCCCGCCGTTACGACGGATCTGATTCACACGACCGTGAACGACCTGGCAGGAGTCATCAACACCACCTTGCATTCCGATCGAAAGAGCGTGCGTCCCTCGGTGATGGCCTCGGCGTTGCCGCTGCGCGGATTCGTGAGCTGTTCCTTCTGAGCGGGTGCCGCCGCAATCGCGATCACGGCAGCGATGATGACGACGGTAGCTGCCCGAGCCGCCAAGGGGACCTCCTTCGCGCCGACCTCCGTTAAGAAAACAGCAAGATCGCAAGCTCCTCGTACGGCCGAGTCGCGCGTCGTTCTAGCGGAACTACCCGTCAATGCGTCTTTCCTACACGGTCGCGGGCGCCTGGACTATCCTCAATCGCCACTTGCTCTAGGCCGGAGGGGAGTATGAAGGGACTGACTCTAGCCGCAGCTGCCATCGCGCTCGGCATGACGCCGCACGCGACGATCGGACTTTCTCAATCCCAGCCCGCAACGCGCGGCCCGGCCGTCGACGGGTCACCAGCCTGGTTTCTGCAGGGATCGTTCCCCGATCCAACTGGACGAGCGATCGTCGATGCAAATGGACATGTCACGGTGCCCCCCGGCGGTAGTCGGCGTGGTGACAGCGCCGCCACTCCGGACGCACCGGTTGCTGCCATTTCCCTGCCTGCGATTGGAGAGACGCCGGCATGCCGTCGATCGCCGCTTTGCGGTCATCGTCTGGGCCGCACGCGCCAGTCGTTGCAGCGCGTCCAATGGGAGCAGGCGCTGGGGTACACGTTCACGTACCCGTATGTGTTGCCACCAGGCTTCGGCGGTGTACCGGCGGTCGCCCTCGATTCGAAAGGCAACCTGTGGGTCTTTCAGCGCGCAGACCCAGGGCAGCCGCAGTTGTTCAAGTTCGATGCGAATCACAAGTTGATTCTTCAGGTCGGCCCGGACGTGATCGGCTACCAGGACAAGGCGCACGGCATGGCCGTCGATGCGGAGGACAACGTCTGGATCACCGCCACGAATGGCGCGACGGTGATGAAGATCAGTCCCGATGGCAGGCTTCTGATGACCATCGGCGTACGCGGACGCAGAGGGGATTGGGATGAAGCGAAAGGACAACGGCTCCTCTGGCAGCCAGTGATGATCGCCTTCGCTCGGGACGGCGATGTCTACGTCGGCGAGGGTCACGCGAACGAGAGTCCCAACGACGCCGATTCAGATGATCCGGCGAACACCATCGGCGCAGCGCGGATCATTCACCTCGACAAACACGGCAGGTTCATCAATCAGTGGTTCGGCAACGAGGTGGGACAAGGCAAATTCAGCTCGGCTCATGGACTGGCCGTCGATCCTACCAATGGTGACGTCTGGATCGGCGACCGCGAGGAATATCGCATTGTCGTCTATTCTGGCGACGGCAAGTTCCTCAAGACGATGCAGATGAGAAATCTGGTTTGCGCCCTCAATTTCGACGCGCACGGCCAGCCATGGATGGCGAGCGGGCAGGATGGCCAGTTCCTGAAACTGGACCGGAACGGCAAGGTATTGGGTGCGATCGGGAACGGCATGGGCATCGGCACGGGCCAATTCATCGAGGCCAGCTACTGGGCGATGGACAACGACGGCCACTTGTATGCCGGCGACACCAGTGTTGGCCGCGTCACGAAGATGATTGCGCCCAGGAGATGAAGTGCGGCATGGACGCTCGATGCGCGATTGATTCGGTCCTGCAGTTATGGCGCTGGCGTCCGTCGCTGTGAGCGCCGACGTGACGATCGAGAAAGTCAGGTGCCTGAAACTTCCGAACTGTGAACGCCTCTCGAACAAAGTCGTCGAAGTAAATAGTCAAGACCGAGGTTGGGCGCCGCGCCTCGTGCGGTACGCGTTCGCCGGCGAAGATAACCCGCTGGCGAGACTGGCGACGACAAATCCTCAACGCAGGAAGTCTGCCAGGGTGAACCGCCCTTGCAAGCCGAAAGACGCCGCGAGCCAGGGCGAATTCGAAGTGCCAATGCGACACGCGAGGTAAGCTCGGAGGCACGATGGCGGCTGCGCATGAAGCGGTTCTGCCGGTGACAAGCGCCCGCGAAGCGGGTCTGCCGCTGCGTGAAGTGCGCGAGATGCCCGAGCCGCCGCGCAACTACTGGCGGCTCGTGGGCCCGGGCGTCGTGGCTGGCGGCGTGGGTCTATCGTCCGGCGAGTTCGTTCTGTGGCCGTTCATTGCCTCGCAGGTTGGCCTGGTTCTGCTGTGGGGCGCGCTCGTTGGCGTCGTCACGCAGTTCTTTCTCAACATGGAAGTGGAGCGCTACACGCTCGCGACCGGCGAAACGGCACTCACGGGCTTCAACCGCTTCTGGAGGCATTGGGGACTTGTGTTTGCGGTGCTCGGCTACTTCGCGAATCTGTGGCCGGGATGGGCGATCAGCTCGGCGACACTTGCAAGTTATCTGTTCGGTGGCAGTCCAACCATGATTGCCGTGGTCAGTCTGCTCGTCATCGGCTTCTCGCTGACGTTCGCACCGGTTGTGTACGTCGCGCTCGAGCGGCTCATCTTCGTGAAGGTCGCCGCCGTGCTTGTCCTCGTCGTTCTCGGGGTGGCCTTTGCGATCGAACCCGAGTCGTGGCGGGCGCTGCCGGCGGGATTCGCCAGCATCGGTACGCTTCCCGACGGATTGAGCGTGGCATTGGTCTTTGGCGCCATTGCGTTTGCCGGGTCGGGCGGCGCGCAGAATCTGTGTCAGAGCAACTGGATTCGCGACAAGGGATTCGGCATGGGGCAGTACGTGCCGCGACTGGTGAGCCCGATCACTGGCGCAGCGGAGGCGAAAAACTCAACCGCGACCAGCTACATCTTCGAACCCACACCCGCGAACATGGCGCGATGGAGACGCTGGTGGCGGTTTGCCAACATCGAGCAGGTGTTCAGCTTTGTGCTGGTCACGGCGGTCACGATCGGCGTGACGTCGCTTCTTGCGCACTCGACGCTCTTCGGCGAGCCGAATCTTCCGAACAATGTCTCGTTCCTGAAAATCGAGGCGGAGCAGCTGCAGCGGACCGTCGCGCCGTGGTTTGGCGTGCTGTTCCTGGCCGTTGGCGCCTTTTCGCTCTTCGGATCGGCCATGGGCATCATCGATTACACGAGCCGTCTCGCTGCCGACATTCTGAAGACGACGTACACGCGCGGCGCGTCGGAAAGCCGCAGCTATTTCTGGCTCGTGTGGGGAATGGTCGGGCTGGGATGCACGATTCTGCTGGCAGGACTGTCTCAGCCGATCACATTGCTCGTCGTTTCTGCGTCGACCGGCGGAATCATCATGTTTCTCTATTCGTTCATGCTGATCGCGCTGAACCGAAAGATGCTGCCGTCGACCATCCGGATCAGTCCATTCAGAACCGCAACACTGGTGTGGTCGACAGTGCTGTTTGGATCGCTCGCCGTGCTCACCATCTATATCCAGGTGCAAACCTTGTTTCGCTGACGATGAGAGCGCTTCTCCTTTCCGAATACAAGAAGTTGTCCGTCCTCGAGATGCCAACGCCAGGGATTGGCGACGATGATCGTTGCCGGAGAAGCTGGCGCTCGCACAACGCATGGGAGCCACGCGCGTGCTGAATCCGAAAGAGAGTGAGGTGCCGGCGGGTCTCCGCGAAATGACCGGTGGCAGGGGTGCGGACGTGTCCTTCGAGGTGGTGGGCCACTGCGACACTGTGCTGAGCGCCATTCGCAGCCTCAATCTTCTTGGCGGCTGTTTCTCAGATCCGAATTCTCATTCAATTTGAGGAGAGGCCAATGAAGACGCGTGTCACCATTCTCGCCTGCATGACGCTTTCGCTTGGGATTGCGTTGTTGACACGAGCCCAGATGGAGATGCCGAAGCCCGCGCCCGAGCTAAAGAAACTCGACTACTTCGCCGGCACATGGATCGCGGAAGGCGACCTAAAGCCGGGGCCCATGGGCTCGGGCGGGAAATTCACAGCAACAAATCGTGTCCAGTGGATGGACAGTGGATTCTTCCTGGTGACCCACTCCGAGTTCAATGGCGCCATGGGCAAAGGTACGGAAACGTCCTACATGGGCTACGACAGCAACGACAAGATGTACACCTACGACTCGTTCAACACCCTGGGCGAAGCCGACCACGCCAAAGGCAATGTGGACGGAGACACCTGGACCTGGCAGAGCGAGACAAGGATGGGCCACCAGACCATGAAGGGACGACTCACCATTAAGGTGCTTTCGGCCACGGCCTACAACTTTAAGTTCGAAATGTCGCCCGATGGCACCACCTGGAACACCGTAATGGAAGGCAAAGACACGAAGAAATAGATAGCCGCCGAATCTCTACCCCCTCAATTCACTTGAGTGCCCCATGCGCCACGACGCACCCTGTGGGATGAAATGGGGTACAGTCGACGCAGCGTGCTGGCAGCGAGCTCGGCTCCAACTTGGGATCAGATGTCGCGCCCACCACGATGAGCCGGCCGTTTGGCGCCAGTCCATCGATCAGCTCGGACATCGCTTTCGAGTTTAGAGCGGTCGCGAGAATGACTTGTGCTCCGCCCAGTTGTTGAAGTCCATCCGCCGGCTTCGCCGATGTGCTGTCGATGTACACGCTCGCGCCAAGTTGCGTCGCAAGCGCCGCGGTGTCGGATCCGCGCCCGATCGCGGCGACTCTGTAGCCGAACTTATTGGCGAACTGAATGCCGAGGTGACCCAGGCCGCCGATGCCCTGCACAGCAACCAGATCGCCGGGAAAAGCACCGCTGTGCCGCAGGGCGTTGTAGGTGGTGATGCCCGCGCACAACAGCGGAGCCGCCTCGACGTCCTGCAGACTTTCCGGTATCGAGACCAGCGCCTCCGCCGGCGCGATCATGTACTGCTGATAGCCGCCGTCATAGCTGATGCCCGGGACTTGCAGATGCTCGCAGTTGCGAAAGTCGCCACGCCGGCACGCCAACAGCGACGCAGTGCTCATCGCCGCGCCCGAATACGGCTTCAGCCTGCCCGGCGCGCTGAAGAACGCGATCGACTGGGTAATCGGATCCGGAGAGCTCGAGAAGAAGATCGTCGCGATCACCGCGGCGGTGCCCGGGGCCGGGCGCGGACGCCGCGGGCTGCAGGCGCTGCGCGACACGTTGACGGCGGTGCGGGCGACGGTCGTGGGTGGAGAGCCGGTCGCGACCGGTCCGGCATTCGAGGCGGACGTCGCCGCGCTTCTGCGCGCGCTCGTCGACGAGGTCAGGCGCGCGGCAGTTCGATCGTGATCGTTCGGACACCCTTGAACTGTCGCGCCGACGCTGCAATCGTCCTCGAGCAGATCCTCGTGAATGCGCGGGCTGCCGTAGCAATGCTCGGCAAGCAGAAGCCGGCCGCAAATGCCGGTCAGCAAGAAGTTTTTGCTCTCTCCGGTTCCAAAAACGCTGCTCGTTCGTCTTTACGATAGGACTCACCGAGAGGCTGAATCAGGCCCCGACTGGTGACATCTGATCAGAACGCTCACAGATGTCTGATTAACGCCAAATAGGGGGATGTCGATGGAAGAGGCAATTCGGACAGGCGGCGACCACGCTGATCAACAGTGATACGGTCGAGCCTGTCCGCGCTTGTCTTCGCTGGCGCGCATGGCGATCAAAGCCGGCGACGTAACGTGCCCCGGATGATTCGCTTGTGCTCCGTTGATGGCTAAGCATCCTGCTCAGACTCATCATCGGAGATTTGATGATCCGATTCCACATCGCGCTGATCGTGGCGGAATCGTCTCTCTTAGCGGCTTTTAGGGGTTGGAAAGTTCGCAATAAGCGCGTGGTACCGCTTGTCCGCGCGCAGCCTGGTGAGCTCGGGATCGTTCGCGATTTCGTTCACCGAATACCCGGCCTGCAACGCTCCATCGACGAAGTGCAGCGCACGCTCCCGGTTGCCCGCGAGCTCGTGCACCACCGCCAGTTGCCTCAGCACGGGTGACGCCAGCTTTTCGCTGCGCTCGATCTCGGCAGTCGTGTCGAGCGCCTCTTTCGTTTGGTTGCTTTTCACGAGGTAGGCGGCGAGTCGCGCCTTGAGATCCACATTGGCGGGTTGTTTCGCGACCTCGTCGCGCACCAGCGTAATCGCGCGGTCATAGGCCGCGATCGACTCGCCGCGACGGCCGGGCGCCCAGCGGTAGGCATCAGCCAGATTGCCCCAATAGAGCGCCCGGTTGGCCCCGAGTTCCACCGCTTTCTCGAAGGCGGGCACGGCATCGTGATAGCGACCCTGGAAGAAGCGAAGCGTACCGAGATTGGTGTAGACAGCGGCCGTCGGCATAATCTCGAGCGCGCGTTGGAACGCGGCCGCAGCGTCGTCGTAGCGGCCGACCTGGAAGTACGCGGCACCGAGGTTGCGCCAGACAATCGTGTTGTCCGGCGTGAGCTCTCGCGCGGCTTCACACGACGCGACCGCGTCGCTGAACCGCCCGTGCCGGTAGAAAAACGTCGCTAGCTCACTGTCCGGCCGCCAGTCGGATCCGCGTCGCTTGATCGCCTCGCGCAACGCGCTCTCGGCCTCCTCGTCGCGCTTTTGCGCGGCGTAACCGATGCCAAGACCGAGGTAGGCAAGCGGGCTCGTCGGATCCAACTCAATCGCGCGCCGCCACTCCGCTTCAGCCTCGGCAAATCGGCCGTCATCGTAGTCGACGAACCCTTGCATCGTGTGCGCCACCGCGAGATCGGGGCTGAGTTCGAGCGCGCGCCGCGCGCTCTCGGCCGCGAGCCGTGTCCACTGCGGATCCGGATTCGAGGCGTTCGTGCGACGGTACGCCTCGGCCAGATACGCGTGCGCCGGCGCGTGCTGCGGCTGCAGCTTCAGCGCCTGTTCGAGCATGCCTATGGCCTGGTCGACGTTTCCGAGACGGTCTTGCCGCTGCAGCAGCTGCGCCGCCCGCTGCGTCAGCTCGTGCGGCGATTGCGGCAGCGATGCCTCGCCGGTACCCGCCCGTGGCGTGAACGGCGCTGCGGTCGTCAGGCGCTGATACCCGTATCGAAGCCCCCAGGCAACGCTCACCACCAGCGCGAGAATCGCCACCGCCCACACGCTCGGATGCCGCGGGATACGCACGGTGCGCGACCGCGACGCGCGTGGCAGGAGCGGTACTTCGTCCAGATCGGTGAGTGCCTGGCGCACCTCGATCATGCTCGGATAACGGTCCTCGTGTCGTTTCTCCAGAGCCTTCGCGACGACTGCCGCGAGGCGCGGCGGGACGCCAGGCTGCAGGGTGGCAACCGGCGGCGGCGACTCGAGGTGCAGCTTGCGAAGCAGATCCGACCGGCTCCCGCCACGGAACGGAAGCTTGCCGGTGAGCATCTGGTACAGCACGACGCCGAACGAGAACACATCCGACCGGGCATCGACCGGATCGCCCAGCGCCTGCTCCGGCGACATGTAGTCCGGTGTGCCCACGGCGAGACCGACCATCGTCAGCGGAGCGAACGTCGGCGATTCGGCGACCGCCGTGTCGGACTCCGCGGCGGGCTTGGCCAAGCCGAAGTCGAGCACCTTGAGCGTGCTGGCGCTGGTGATCATGATGTTGCCCGGCTTCAGATCGCGATGGATGATCCGCGCCTTGTGCGCACAGGCGAGCGCGTCGGCAATCTGTCTGGCGTACGCGACCGCCACCGGAATCTCCAGCGCTCCGCGGATCAGCCGCTGCGCCAGTGTTTCGCCGCGAATGAACTCCATCGCGATGAAGTCCATTCCGTTTTCGCTGTCGATCTCGTAAATCGTGACGATGTTCGGGTGGTTAAGGGCGGAGGCGGATTTCGCTTCGCGGGCGAAACGCTCGCGGCCGCTCTCGTCGGAGATGCGTTCGGGCAGCAGCTTGAGGGCGACATCGCGGTCCA
>JBKPAJ010000009.1:0-22085 GCA_046726375.1 Acidobacteriota bacterium | reverse complement strand
AGCCTCGACCACGTACTTGACAATTGACAGACCCAGACCAAGACCACCATTCGCGCGTGTCGTAGAACTGTCGCCTTGCCGAAACGGTTCAAAAATCGTTGGCAACAGCTCGCTCTGAATTCCCTGGCCTGTATCGCTGACCACAATCTCGATGGCGCCGCTGACTTTCTGAACGGCGGTGTGAATGACGCCATGGTCCGGCGTGAACTTGATGGCATTTGAGAGCAGATTCCACACCGCCTGCTGCAGACGCATCGGGTCTGCATTGAGCGGTGGAAGCAACCCCGAAATCGCCACGCTGAGCTCAATACGCTTCGCGTCAGCTGCCGGTTGCACGACATCGACTGCGGCGCGAATGGCGTCATCAAGATTCACTCTGGCGCGACGAAGCTGCAGTTTGCCCGACATCATGCGGGTGATGTCGAGGAGATCGTCAACTAACTGGGCTTGCCGGCGGGCATTGGCATGAATGGCCTCGATCGCGCGCTCGCGTCGACCATGCTCAAGCATATTACTCTTCAGCATGTCGGCCCAGCCAAGCAATGCGTTGAGAGGCGTGCGCAGTTCGTGAGAGACCGTTGCCACGAATTGATCTTTGAGCCGGTTGGCTTGTTCGGCACCCGCGCGTGCAGCCTGTTCCCCGGCCAGGGCCGCACGTAGGCAACGTTCGCTTTCTTCAAGTGCTTGTTGCCGCTGCTCGGCACGCTCTCGAGCGGCGTGTTCACGCGCGGCACTCTGGTGCATCGATTCACTGAAGGCGCTGATCACGAGCCCGATGCCGACGAACAATATCAAGGCAACAGAGTCGCCGACGGTTCCGAGATTTGCTGCTCGCAGCGGCGCGAGCCACAGATAGCCGACGAGGACGCTTGACACGAGGGTCGCAGCGATGCCAGGCCAGAGTCCGCCAAACCACGCACTCACCATGATGGCCGGATAGAACGTGATAAGCGGGCATCGATAGCCGAAGAGCGACTGCAATGCCGCGCCGGCACCGGCCGCACACGCAGACGACACAACCGCCACGGTGTAGCGCGCGAGACGGGGACGGACTGCCATGATGCCTTGGCGTGGATGTCCGGATCGATGGGATCGGGCGGGTGTGTCCACGCCAGTCTAGGTTTTGATCGGCGGCGCGACGTTCCAGAGGTGCCCACAGCCTCGGCACCGAAACCATCGGAGACGGCTTTCCGGTGCGACTGCGAGGACGCGCTCTGCATTGGCCACGTCGCACTGTGGGCACGGAGGAATCCGACGCCGTTCCGAGCGACTCGGTTCGCCGGTGGGCGCGGTGACGAGATCCGGCTCTCTCCGCATAGACGCTAGCCCGCGCGGCGCGACGTCATTACGATCGGTATCGAGGTCGCCGCCGCCTTGAGCCGGCGGGGGCGAGAGGAACTGCCGTCCGTCAAGCGAACGTACGTCCCGTCTGATTTGAGGCGCAGAAAGCTGTCCTTCACAAGCGCGTCGAGGACCAGTTTGCACGTCGTCTGCTCGATTCCACACAGACGCTGTACCTGTTCGAACGTCAGTTTCATGCCGGGCATTTCCAGATACTCGGCGCGAAGACGCTCCAGCACCCGTTGATCAAGAAATGTGTTCACGGTCCGACTCGTTGCTCAGGCGGCCGAGGAACTCGATACACGCAATTCTCGTTCGGCGTTCAGCCAGTCGTCGAGATGATGGCCGTCTTCGCGCCCTCGATCGCAGTACAACTGGAATGCGCGCCGGGCGATATCGCTCTCGGTCACCACTAATGCGATCGCCGCCGCAGGTGGGCCGCATTGTCAGCACGTTGTCGGTTTTTCGGCTCGCTGACTTCGGCATCATGCATCTCCGACACGTTGTCGATAATCACAGGCTCCGTTGCGCACACCCACGCCCGTTCGAACCGGATCCGGCCGCGCACCTTAGATCGCGAACCGCCCAGCCATGCGGACCGAAAGTATCGTCGACGACGACTACCAGTTGTCGGGTCGTCGGCTTCCGAGAACGACGGCGATCCATTGGTTTGTAATCGGCTCAAAAACCCGAAGGTTATGAACATATCGCTCGGCAGCGCACGCGATCTGTCACGTTTCTTACAAAAATCCCACACGAAGTGTTAGGCTTGGTGAAGGTTTAAGGGTCTACCGCCTGCCTCGCCCTGAATTGGGCAGAGCTTGGTCCGCGACAGCCTCTTGAAAACGTCGTCAAGGTGACGGCCGAAGGAGGCTGACCAATGGTCAAGCGGCGTGCTCTCCCATCAGCGAATCCACCGCCCCCGACGGACAACCCGAATCGTCTGCTTGCCGCTCTTCCGGCCGCCGACTACAGCCGGATTCTTCCGTCACTCACCCTCGTTCCGCTCAAGCTGAAAGACATTCTTCACAAACCCGGCGAACCGATTCGCGACGTGTATTTTCCGGGCGGCGGATTCTGCTCGATGCTGACCGTGCTGGAAGATGGCCGGATGGTGGAAATTGCAACAGTCGGCCGGGAAGGGATGGTCGGCGTCTCCGCCGTACTGGATGGCTCGCCCGTGACATCAGCCGCCATGGTGCAAGGGGCGAGCGATACCTGCTACCGAATGAAGGTCGATGCCTTCCGCCGGGAAATCGATCGGCGTGGCGCATTCCACGAATTGATGGCCCACTACGCGCAGGCGCTGTTCGGGTTCGTCGCCCAATCCACTGCCTGCAACGCCATCCACTCGGTCGAGCAACGACTCGCGCGTTGGCTGCTCATGGCGCAAGATCGAATGGCATCAGATGAATTTCCGCTCACGCAGGAATTTGTTGCGATGATGCTGGGCGCGAGCCGCCCAACCGTCACGGTTGTCGCTGGAACGTTGCAGAAGGCCGGGTTGATCAAATACCGGCACGGCCGCGTCACCATCGTCGACCGCGAACACCTCGAAGCCGCGTCGTGCGAATGCTATCGGGCCGCGACGGATTTGCTGGCGCATGTGACGGATGGTATGAAGCCACGGTGAGCATCAGGCGCGCCTGGGCATAGACTTCCGAACTTAACGACGACAGACCAACGCTCCTGCCCACGGCGAAGCCGAATTGGACTGCGAACTTCAGTCGATCGCTGTGCCGCCGGGCGAACTGAGCGGCCCACGATGGTGGGGCAGCGCGGTCTGAATGGCATGCAGAAGTTCGTCGGCGTCGAATGGCTTCTTAATGAAGCCGACCGCCTTCAGCGTCCTGATCTGATCGTCCGAGCGGTCCTCACCCGTTAACAGAAGGACGGGGATCGCTGTCAGGTGCCCATCGGGACGGAGTTGCTCCGCGCGGAACACGACAGATCGGGGCAAGCTCATCAGAGCGTTGAAGCCAGGCGGTGAAGTCTGAAGGCGACGCCCAAGGGCGATGGACGAAGCGTTGGTTGGGCACAAAACCCCGTAGCGAAATGGTGTAATTGTCGACCTGCCTATGTTTCGTAGGCTCAAGAATCCCATTCGGATGACGCGCCACTGAAGCGAGCCTGGCACGAATCAGCGTGCCGTCAGATCGGATTCAATTTGCAGCTCTTCCCCCTAGTTCCTTGTCGGGGTCACTCTGCAGAGGCCGGACTCATCAAGTACACGGACGGGTCGCATCACCGTCCTTGACCGGCAGCACCTGGAAGAGGCCTCGTGCGAATGCCTCGGTCTATAAACGTCGGAACCGTCAGACACCAGACAGAGTCTGGACATCCTCTCGCGATAGCCTCCATCCTCCCCGCATGGATCGCGGGACGCGTAGCGCTGTACGCGACCGGACATCAGCCGGGCGCGTCACGGCACCTGATCTGAGACCGCACATCAGAATCGAGGCATCGCCTTCTATGCCGTGTCCTTCCGTGGAATCGGTTCGACTTCTCATCGTCGATGACCACGCTGAAGTGCGTAAAGCTCTGCGGAGACTGCTGACCGTAGAAGATTTCGACGTCTGCGCGGAGGCCGCGGATGGCCTGGAGGCCATCCAAGCCACGCGACTCTTCAAGCCAGATGTTGTCCTCATGGACCTGTTCATGCCTCATATGACCGGACTCCAAGCCGCCGAGGAAATACGGAAGGAGTTTCCCGCAACGCTGATCATACTCGTGACAACGATGGACGCGAGCATCGAGCAGGCCGCTCGCAATGTGGGGATTCGCGGCACCGTCTCAAAAATGGCGATGCAGGATATCGTGCCGTGCATCCGAGCGATGTTGCTCGGCGATGAGTTTCACCGGCTGGGCGACAACCCGGGGCGACCTGATTAACACCTTGCCGGTCGCGGTCGAGCGAATCAGGGTCGACCGGACTTCATTTATTTACCAAGCCTCGTCGGAACCGCGCCTCGCGTGCTCGCGTCGGACTCCGGGAGAATGCCGTGGGCGCAGTACGCGCGCGCTGAGCCTGCGTGCTAAGCGGCCTATGCGGCTTCGTGTAGCCGATCGAGTGCGGCCTTCTTGCGTTTCAGCCGAATGTTCGAATAGTGCTCGAGCATCCCGCCTGACAGTGGCTTGATGTAACCGTCGCCGGATCGCGACGACAGCACTGTCCTCACCATTGTCCCTGAGACGCCATTCGTCGATGTGTGTCGACTCGGTGAAAGACTCCCTTCAGACTGGCTATCGAGCGCTCAATGGCGGATCGTCTGGCGGATGGGTCAGCCGGTTTTGAGCACGCGGCGTGGACACACACGAGGACGAGGACCCACACGCCAACGCGAACACTTGCGAAGTGTCCAGATCGAACCCCCTCCGCAGCTTCGAGATCATCGCGGCTGGTGGTCCTACGAGGCTGCGTGCGCTCACGAGCTGACGGTCGTCGTTGACAGGAACGCTCGATCCTCGCCGCGGATGACACGGGTGTTTCCCGTCACGCTCACGGTCGCCGTGGATTTGATGTCACTCGAGCTGCTGCCCACGCTCACTTCGATCGGACCCGGTTCCATGACCACATCGCCCGAGACACCTCGGTGACGCGACCCCACCGGGCATCGCGCGCCACGTCCATGACTGGGGGGGCGTGCAACATGCCGGTGGCCCGCATCCGACGGCGCAAGATGTCCGCCATCTCCTTGCGTTCGTTTCGGGAGTGCTCTCGGGTAGCCAGGGGGGACGCGCAATCGGCGAAGCCGAACATCGTTCCATTCTGGTTGACGATCTCGGGTACGGAGAAGTGGCGTCTACCGCGGCGGCGTCGTGCGTGGAGCGCCGACGCCGCGAATCGATCGGTTGGCCAGTGGAGATCGCGTGTGATGTCAAATACGGGCAGTCTATTCCGGACATCCCGAGGTTTTAATTGCTGGGGCAAGGTCTCATGAAACGGAGATGGGCGCGTGGCAGTGGCTGAAGGGAGTTCTTTGCAGGGACTGGCGACAATCCATCCGGCACCCGAAAGTCGTCCGCCTGCGTGAGGCCAAGAAAGCTTAAAAACGTCGGACGCTGAACTGTCCCTGAAATTGTCCCTGCGAGCTGCCGAAACTGGGTCTCTCGAGCCAACAGCAGCCAATTTCGCTCGATCGACGAAGTGATTGAAGCGCGAGGATTTGCGAGGAAAAACGGCGATGGCCGAAATGCTGATCGACGATTAGCAAACCGCCGCCTTCAGCCACTCGGCCACCTCACCGCGGCGAGATTCCTAAGTAAACGAGATCGCGATTTACGGTGCGCCACACGTTCCCTTGATTGTCCCTGCCAGCTCTCCGGAATTGATACGCAGCGGACGATACTCAGTGCGTTGACGGCGGCCGAGTGGCACTGTGACGCGAAACTTACCGGCGTTCGGTGATGGTACAAACTGCTTACTCCTCCAGCTCGCTCGAAAACGACGCGTTTACGGCGAGGCCGGACTTGTAGTGCGGCTTCGTGAAGTACATGCGTGCGAACTTGAGGTGACCGGTTAACGCGAGAACCCAGACCCGGTCGAACGCGTCCGGCAGCCACGAGAGGCCGAACGAGAGCTGAGGCTTCGCTCCGAGCATCGCGCCCACGGAAGCCGGCCGTGCCGTACCCACCTTCGGTGTGTCGCGCAGCCACACGCTGATCTTGACGTCGGTAACACCGTTGACTGGCTCCGTTGCCGTACCGCGGAGCTCGAGCCATGGCTGACTCTCAACGTAGGGCTCAGCCCCCTTGTGATGTACTGCGTGCAGGTCCACCGTTGTCGAGACACCTCTGATCTCGACATTCCGCAAAAGCATTTCGGGTTCGTTGCTCTTGCGCCTTTTCTTTCGGGTTGGCCTCGGGTCTGGCGGCGCATCTTGAATGTCGGGAGGATGCTTCTTCATCGGTGTCCACATGGTGAACGGATGGCCGCGGAGGCCATTGCGATTCGCAAGGTCCTCGTGATGAGTCACTGAGATCGCGACTCCACTGGGCCGCCCGCTCATAGCCCCGCTCAGCGTTTCACGTTCGGAAACTTGGACGCAATCCAGCCCTCGACGAGTTCATTGAACTCTGTCGCCATCTTGACGATTTCGTCCGCTTCGCTCTCCGTGGCCACGTGGGCCCGCGTGTAGTCGATCGCGTTTCGCTTGCGGCGGCACGTCTCCAGGTAATCGGCATACGGCTTTCCGCTGTTGCCCACGGCGAGGGTGATCGCGTCGAGCGTAACCCGGTGATGTCCAGCCTTCGCCGTGACTCGATAGCCAGCACAGGCAATCGCCATGCTCGCTGTCTGCAGCGCGGCGTTGTACGCAGTGGCGAACCGCCGGTCCGCCGAGAGCCCTGCGATTTGCGCGTCGCCCAGGTCGCGCTCGATAACGGTGCGGATTTCATCGAGCTCTCGCTTCGATGTCCGATGCCTTTGAACGTCGTGGCTTGCCAGTAAGGTCGTCCACGTCACGCTGATCGCCCTTGATGAATTGCTTCGGTCCACGCAGGACCTCAGACAGGAAGTGGTCTCTTGCCGCGGCCTTTCTCCGGAATTCTGCCGCCGAATAGCTGGTGACGTTGACCTCGCGGCCGAGCCGAGCCTCGGCTCTTCGCAGGGCGGGGGTCAAGTCCGCCAATCCCGCATCGCCGACCACCAGAACGTCGATATCGCTGCGGGCATGCTCCTCGCCGCGTGCGACCGACCCATAGACGAACGCGCAGACCATCCGCCCCTCGAATGGACGGAGGAGCGTCCGGAGCGTCGGCACCACGCCGGCGGTCTTGTCGATCAGACCGCGCAGCTCGGGGAAGACCGGCGATCCGGTGTCCGCCTTGAAGTAGGCGCGGGTGCCCTCTCGGCGGGTCTCGAGGATGCCCCCATCGACCAGCGCTTTGAGCTCGCGTTGGAGGCTTGACGGGGAGGTTCCCAGAAACTGCGCCAGCTCGGAGAGGTACCACCACTTTTCGGGCTGCGTCAGGGTCGCGGCGAGCACGTCGCCTCGGACGGTAGGAAACAGGGCGGCCAGCGCCGCAGATTTACGCATAACGCGTAAATTATTACGCATAATGCGTAAATTCGCAACCGATCGAAGTACCCCAAATCGTACTGCAGGAAGGTGACAAGCCAGATGTGCTCGCCGACCTGCGTCACGCCGACGCTCTGGCCGGCGAAGACATGACTGAGGTTCACCTTGCGGCCGTGGAAGCAGATCCGGCCGCAGCGCGTCACCATGATCGTCTGATCGTGAAAGGGATAGGTCAGCTCCTCCAGGCCCCGATACAGGCGCGGTGAGCGCGCGTAGAGGTCGGCCGGGACCTTCATCCCGAGCGCCTGGTGTGGCCGGTCCGTGTTGTAGCGCGTGATGAAGTCGTCGAACCGGGCCTGCTGTTGGAGCACGTTCGCGACGGCCGGCTTCGTCGCTTCGCGCTTCAGCGTGAGGTGCATGCGTTCATGGCGCCCATTCTGTTGCGGGTGCCCGGGGTTGATCCGTTCAATCTGGATCCCGAGTCGCAGCCACCACACGGCCAGCTTGCTCAGCCCATATAGAGCATGCGCCGACGCGAACGGGACGCCGTTATCAGTCCGAATCACCTGCGGCAGCCCAAACTCGTTGAAGGTGCGCTCGAAGACCGTGAAGGCGAATTTCTCCTGGGTGGACTACAGCGCCGGCAATGGCGGTCCGTTGTCGCTTATCGTTTCGATTCGGAGCTTGACTTCTCTCGACCGTTTCGTGTCGGTTGCCTAATGTAGCCGGCATCCGACCGAAGATGAGAGGCGATTTTCGGAACGAGGGCGTTGCCCAGACCGAGGGGCCGCGCCCGGTCGCCGACGTGGGCCAAGACCGGCAAACCTTGCCGTCGATGTTCCATGATGCTCGCGACAGTCGAGCAAGTGTGAGCGATGAAAGGCCATGGACATTGTCTGGAACGGAATCACGCGACGCGAAACCTCACACAGGAGGCAGCGACCCGACGCTTCGAATTGGCAGATGCTGCTCGCAATTACAACTGGCCGCGCGTCGTTGACCTCGTATCAGCGCAGCCTGAGTTCGACCGCCTCGCCGTCAACCGCTGTCGAGCAGCCCAGTCTCACCGATACACGTCCTTCCGATCGCCAATCTTCACGAGGGTGACAATCAGCTGGTCGCCCAGAATCTGGTAGATGACGCGGTATTGCCGGACGCGGATGCGCCAGAGGTCTTCGGCGCCCGCGAGCTTGACGCACCCGGGAGGACGAGGGTTACCGGCGAGCGCCACCAGCGCTGCCGCGATCATCTCTCGCGCCTGCTGCGACAGCTTTACGAATGGCCGCTGAGCGGCAGGCGTCAAGACGACGCGGTACTCAGCCATCCAGCGGCGCCTACCGTCGACGACGTTGGGTTTTTCGAGGACGCTTCGCACTGGCGCGCGTTCGTACAGCGCGAGCTGGGCGACTGGTCCGGAGCACCGGTCGGGCGAGCAGATGGTCCAGTCCGTATTTTCGCAGAACCGTCTCGAGAGGAACGGTTCCTTCTTGTGTCGCCTCGGTCAGTGCGATCTGCGCGTCCCTGAGATCGGCCGCATTTTCGGCCGCTTCCAAACGGCGCAGGTCATCTGTCGATACGATCGCCGCAACGGGCTTACCGTGACGCTCCACGATGACGCGTTCGCCACCGTATTCGGCGCGACGGAGCACATCCGAAAACCGATTCTTCGCTTCGGCAACAGTCATGGTGGCCATAAAGCCATTTATGGCCTATTTAGCCAGTATGGACAACAGCTGCGGCGATTTTCGGCAAGTAGACAATTCGATTCGTCACGTTCCAATGCACGTCACGGCCAAAACTCCGTCACCAGATGCGCTTGGTCGCCGTAGTTGGTGCTCCGAACGCTGCGGCGGAACAGGATGGGGCCGCCGTGACTCTCCCCCCGCGCGCAGCATCTGGCCCGCGTGCCACGGTAGGGTTGCACGGTCGAAGGCGACGAGCACTAAACCGGCGTCAGCACAAGAGATCACCGGGCCGCGTCGTCCAGGCCAAGCCAAGATCCGTCTTGCCACCCGTGCGAGGTGAATTGGGAAATCCCGGAGCAAACGGTCACTGTCACGAGCGATTCGACCAATTACGCCTCGCCGCACCATCCGATCGCGATCATGGGCTGCAACGTCCACATGTTGTGCTCGTCGCGCGCCGACGAGGCCCATGGCAGCGCGAGAAACCGGCGGCGGGGAGCATGACCCCACAACCTTTATCCGCCAGCAAGCCGCCTGATTATGATGACCGTGTAATTCACGTTACTCTGCGCGCATGGCGCCCCTTCGCATCGTCTACGCGACGGCCCCCATTCGTATCTGCGACAACGGCGGATGGACCGACACGCGGGTGGCGCAACACGGCAAGGTCTTCAACATTGCCGTTGAGCCGCTCGTTAACGTGAAGATAAAAGTCTTCGCTCGCGGCACACGCCACGCGCCGGTCGTCCTCCATGTCGAGAACTACAACATGCGCTACGCGCCGCTGCTCGACGGAGCTGGTTGGGGACCGCACCCGCTACTCGAAGCCGCGATTCGTACCATCCCGCCGCCGGGCGATGTCGACGTCGAGATTACGGTCGGGTCGCAAGCGCCGCCGGGCGCGTCGACGGGGACCTCGGCGGCGATGGTCGTGGCCCTGCTCGGCGCGCTCGATCGCCTGCTTGGCGGTCGCCGCACCCCCTACCAGACGGCCTGCGACGCGCATGCCGTCGAAACGCGGCTGGTCGGCGGCGAATCTGGCATCCAGGATCAACTCTGCGCCGCGTTCGGCGGCGTCAACTTCATCGACATCATCCAGTATCCCCGCGCCGTCGTGTCTCAGCTCGAGCTCTCGGCCGACACCCGCCAGGGGTTGGCGAACAGGCTTGCGCTCGTGTATCTCGGCCGGCCTCACCGCTCCAGCACGGTGCATCGAAAGGTATTCGGCGATCTCGGGCAAATCGGACCAGACGACGCTCGGCTCGTAGCGCTGCGCGCGGCTGCGGAACGCGCCCGCGACGCGCTGCTGGCCGCGGACTTCGAAGCGCTCGGTCGCGCGATGCGGGAGAATACCGACGTGCAAGCCGCGTTGCACGCGGATCTCGTCTCGGTCGACGCGTCGCGTGTGATCAGCATCGCGCGCGCCCACGGAGCGATCGGCTGGAAGGTCAACGGGGCGGGCGGCAACGGCGGATCGATCACGCTGTTGGGAAGTGGTCGACCGCAGCGCAAGGCGGCGATGATGCGCGTAATCGAGCAGGAGAATCGCGCCTTCAGGCAGATCCCGATCGCGCTCAGTCGTGATGGACTACGTGTCTGGTCGGAGTCGCCTTGACCGTTGGTCTTCGAGGCAGCAGCGACGAAGTCTTCGACGCGCAGGCACTGGCCGCAGACAGCGGAGGCCGCATTTTGTGTTTGCTGCTCGCCATCTACGCGTTTGCCGTGTTCGGAAATATCACCGCAGGACTGCCGCGTATTTCGTCGGCAACGATCAGGACACGCGAGTGGCGTCGGACGCAGGAGTGGAGCGATGGCGACATTCGCGTCAATCTAGGTATTTAGTTGAAGCACGCAACGGGGCGCACCTGTAAACCGCAGCGATGCAGCGCAACCACTCACGAGCTCCTGAATGCACGTGGTGTCTGACCTGTCCAACGCCGGAATGATCGGTTGAACGCGGCGGGCTCGGAGTACTCAAGGAAGAACGCCACGTCGGCGACGCTCAAGCTGCGATCCTGCAGCAGGGCGCAGGCAAATTCCCGACGCACGTCGTCGAGGATGTTGCGGAATGACGTGCCTTCGTCGGCGAGGCGGCGGCTCAACGTCCGCCGGCTGACAGCCAACGCTCTGGCCGCCGTCTCCGGCGTCAGCGTCGACTCGCCGAGATGCTCCACCATCATGCGCCGCAGGCGTCCGCTGAGCGGTCCCGGGCCGTGCAGGTCACGCTCGGCCAAGACCTTGTCAAGCCGACGGCGGACAATCGATGCCAGGGCTTCATCGGCCGCCCGCATGGGGCGCGCCGCATCCACGGAACTCAGGATCATCGAATTCGAGCCCGCCCCAAACCGTACGGCCCCGCGAAAAAACCGTCGGTGTTCCGATTCGTCCTGCGGTGCGGCATGCGCGAAGCACACCTGCAGCGGCGTAATGCTCTCTCCGGTGCTCTCACGAGCGAACTTCAGGGCCGCCGCCAAGGCAAACTCCGCACGCCCAGGATGCAGCGCCGTGCTCCCCGTATCGCGGACCAGCAGCAGCAGACCCTTACCATGGGCCTCCATCCGCGCGGCGACGCGATCGCTGAGCACACGGCCATAGCGAGCCAAACGCTCGAGCCCCGCCGCGAGCGATGCGCTCGATCTGAAGGCATACTCAACGAGATCCAGCGCTCCGCGGGGCAGCGACTCGGCCACATGCACGCCGATGGCTGCATCGCCTGTCATCGTCGTCGCCAGGCGCCAGGCCGCCTCAACCGACGCCTCAGGCACGCGGAGATCGGGGTCCGTCAGATCGGCCAACCCAGGCAAGCGTCGGATGGACGTGCCGTCAAACCCTTGATTGTCGACCCAGGCGACAAGATGCGGCAGCACCCATCCCTGAACCGACGGCCCCGTCGAGATCGTACGAACCTTTTTTGCGGCCTTCCCAAGTCCCACAGCAGCGCTAGTTAGCGAAAGCTGGCCGGAATTGTCAACAACGTGGCTCGCCCGGTCACGTGATGGCCGAACGATTCCGTTTCAAATGACCTTACCCCCGCCGACCAAGACTGGGCGAAGCATCAGCAGACGCGCTGGGGTCAGGCGTTGAACTGGGCGGAAAGTCGAGGATTCAGACGTGGACATGTTCGTCAAGCAGTTGGCCGCATTGTGCAGGCAGCAGACAACCCGCACCAAGTGGGTTTGGTGTTTGTCGCGTCACACGCGATCGGTCACACGGTCGGCCAGCCGCATTGCGCACAACAGCATGGCGAATGGAAGGAGTCGTGTGTGAAGACGAAGTACGTGTGCGCGTTCGGCCGCTTCGCGGCGTCGCTCGTCGTCGCAGCTGGTGCATCTGCCGTGAGACGACGGCTTTCCATCCTGACGTTGCTGCTGGCGCTCCCTTCGAGTGTGTGGGCGCAGCTCGTGACGCGCGTGGTGGACGGCGACACGATTGTCGTGGCCGGTGTCGGGACGGTCCGGCTGATCGGCGTCGACACGCCCGAAACCGTCGATCCCCGCGCACCGGTGCAATTTTTCGGCAAAGAGGCGAGCGAGTTCGCACGCCGGATGGCGGAGGGCAAAGTTGTCCGGCTCGAATTTGACGTTCAACGGACCGACAAATACGAGCGGACGCTCTCGTACGTCTATTTATCGGACGGCACGTTCCTGAACGCTGAGATCGTGAAGCAGGGCTACGGCCACGCCTACGTCAAGTATCCATTCAAGTATCTCGATCAGTTCCGCGACTACGAGCGAGAGGCGCGGGAGGGGCGGCGTGGTCTGTGGGCTGATCTTCCCACCGTCACCGAGCAGAAGGCGCCGTCGACCGAGCCCGCACGCGTCTGGGTGAATACCGCGTCGAAGGTCTATCACTGCCCGGGCACTCGGTATTACGGCAACACATCTCGGGGCGCCTACATGACGGAGGCCGAGGCACAAGCGAACGGATACCGGGCTGCATATGGCCGATTGTGCCAACCCGGCGGCTCTGTTGACGCTCCCACAGCAACCGACACCGCTTCCGTGCCTGGAAGGGTGTCGACATCGCAATCGCGTGCCAACGGCTCATCGGACCCGAAGGTGTGGGTTAACACGTCGTCCAGCGTTTATCACTGCCCCGCCACCCGCTACTACGGCAAGACCGCGCGTGGTGCATACATGACCGAGGGCGAAGCGGCTCGACAAGGCCACCGGCCGGCGGGCGGACGTTCGTGTGGGTTGTCCTCGAGCACGCCAACCGCAGCCGCAGTCCCTTCCTTGGCGGGAAGCGTCCCGACTCAGGCCGAAGCGTCAGATGCTCCTCGCGCCGGTGATCCAGCTACGCGCGTTTGGGTCAACACCAGCTCACGCGTCTATCACTGCCCAGGGACCCGCTACTACGGCACAACCAAGAACGGCGAGCCTATGCGACAGGATGAGGCACAGGCGGCAGGCTACCGTCCTGCCTCTGGCAAATATTGTTCGTAACGCGATCGATGTGACCCAAAGGAGCGAAGAGACAAATGAAGGCCATTGTGGCGACGGTGATGGGATTTTTTTCAGGCTTACTTATCTACCTTATGGCTGCGATGCTGATTGCGGATTTATCAGCAGGTGCGACCCCCTCAAGTGCCTTTGTGTTCGTTACGTTTGTGGGCGGTTGGGTCGTTACGGCGGTTTTGTTGGCCAGAGGCGCGCAGACCGTATCCTCAGTCTTCCGCCGCGGCTTCCTTCTGGGTGCCGCCGAGTGGCTCACGATGGCGTTCGTGGGCCTGATCTTCAGCGGTCGTCTGACAAGTAGTGCGATCGCGAGCGGCCCGGGTTCTGAAGCCGCCACCGCTGGAGCCGCGATAGGTGGAGGTTTGGCAGCCGCAGTGATGGGCAGCTTTGCTGTGTTTATGTCTGTGGTGTGTCTGATCGGATTTGCTATCGCTTACTTTCTGGGCCGAGAAATGAAGGACCGATCGGGAACGCCGACGCGGAAGTGCCCAGACTGTGCAGAGATGATCCAAGCGGAAGCGAGAAAGTGCCGCTATTGCGGAGCGACGTTGGGGACCGCTACACCCTTACTAAGCTCCGTTTCGCATCAGCAGGTCTAACTGACATTAACCTAGGCGTTGGAGGCGACGCCCTCGCGGCCAAACCGTTGATTCTCGACCCAAGCGGCGAGATGCGGCAACACCCATCCCTGAACGGAGGCCTGTCGAGCTCGGACGAACCTCTCTTGCGGCCTTCCCCGGCGCACAGCAGCGCTAATTAACGAAAGCTGGCCGGAATTGTCAACAACGTGGCTCGCCCGGTCACGTGGTGGCCGAACGATTTCGGTTCAAATGACTGTTCACCCGCCGACCAAGAACCAGCGAAGCGTCAGGAGACGCGCGAGGGGCTCGTCATCGGGCCACTAGACGGGCGGGAAATGGAAGACGGGGCTTTGCCTGGGGACTTTGAACGATCGCCTCAGCGAGGCCAGACCAGGATGTTGTCCAGGACAACAAGGAGTTGAGAACAGCCGTGCAGATCCCGTTTTTGAAGGCCATTCAACGCATGCCTAGGACAGTCGCGTTTGTCGGACTCGCGTGTACTTGGATAGCAGCGAATGCGACCGCCCAGCCGCGGATGCGTGACGTGAAGATCCGCGGGTACGTCACAGAGGTCCGTTCGTCCACCAGCTTCGACATCGAGGACTATCGAATTTCTCGGGACGAAGGTTTCGCCCTCGACTTTGAAAATGCCAGTCCCGAGATCACGTTCAGCCTCAACGACGTTCGAGTCGGGGTCGAGCTCGAGGTGCGAGGGCAGTTAAACGAACAGACCGGAGAGCTCAAGGCGAAGTCCATCCGCGTCGACCTTGAACAGTTCAAGCCTCTGAAGCAAACCGCGATCGTCTCGGCCCGCCCCGAGGGCATCGAGTTGCTGGACGGCAGCTGGGCGGGCGAATTGAAGGCAGACGGCCAGGTTATACGCGTCACCAGGGCCACGAAGGTTTTGTTCAAGCCGACTAAACGGGAGAAAAAGCTGGCCGAGCGCAAGCAGAAAGAGCAGGCGCTGTCGGACGCCGACGCGGAGGAAGGCTTTGAACGACTCAACTCGCTGGACCAAGTCACCGTCGGCATGTCAATGACCTACGAAGGCAAAAGGGACCGCGAGACCGGCAGGATCTTGGCTGAACGAATCGAGTTCACCAACAACGATCTCGAGGATGGCGAAGCCAAGCTTTGGAAGTCGTTAAAGACAACTGTGAAAACGGCCCAGGGGCTGAAACCAGGGGAGTTGAAAATCGACCAGATCGGCAAGTTCAAGCTTTTGCCGAGTCAGGAGGTGCAGGACTACGTGGCAGCGATCGGGCGAAGCCTCATTCCTCAATATCAGGCGGACCTGAGCGCGGACGACCCACGCCGGATTCCCTTCCAGTTCCACGTGGTCTTAGACGACGAACCGAACGCGTTTGCGACGCCGAATGGCATCGTTGTCGTACACACCGGCTTGATCGAAATGCTGGACAACGAAGCTCAACTCGCCGCCGTACTCGGTCATGAGATCGTTCACTCAACCCACGAGCATACTTGGAGAGCGCAGCAGCACCACAAAAAGAAGCGCTTAGCGATAGGGCTCGCGGGTGCCGTCGCGGCTGCCTATGGAGTCCCGGACCTCGCTGATATCGCGAATCTCGTGAATGCGGCACTCGTAAATGGCCACCAGCGCAGCCTGGAGAATCAGTCAGACCGCGTGGGCTTGGAGTACATGGTAACGGCCGGCTATGACCCTCGAGAAGCGCCAGCGGTGTGGAAGCTCATGGCGAAGAAGAATGGCGTTCAGGCGACGAATTTCTTTTGGAGCACCCACGAGAATCAAGCGACCAGGCGTAGCTACCTGATGAACGAATTGAAGAACAACTATCGCGATCTCGATTACAGCTTGCTGAAAGTGAATACCGATGCGTTCAGCCGCATGAAGGCCGAGGTCCTGAACGCGAAAAATGGGAAGCGCAAGCTGAAAGTTAGTTGATAAGGCATGACGAGGTATTTGTTGAGCAGTTCCCCCATGTTCGGCGCTCTTGGTCTCAGTCCTCGCGTTGACCGCTGTGAAAGCGTGCGCGGACCGGGCATTCCCCGGTCGTACCGCGCAGTGCGCATCACCGCCCGAGGTTACGGCCTCGTGAAGTGCGTGCGACAGCGATGGTGGGTGCTTGGGCAGTCGACGCGGATCTGCCTTCTTCCTTCCGGGCAGCGCTCAATTCTGATTCACACGACTGGCCTGGGCGGTGGCTCGACGTTGCATCACGTGCTGGCTGAGTCGAGCTTCGAGGCGCCCGCTCCTGTAATTGCTCTATCGGGAACCTCCATGGCGGTGACACTGAACCGCCACGTGGTCGCCTTGACTGCCCATGTGAGGCTTCCTAGCTCGGCTCCAGCCAGGCGCCAACCCGTTCGATTAGCCTGGCCGCGACTGTCGGTCCCCTCCTGCTACGGAGTTGATCGCGCGCGTCTCCAACCATCGTCTTCCGCTAGAGGTTCGTCCGATGCAGACTGATCGACCTGGCCCGATGGCCCTTCCCGCTCCGCTAAGCGTGACTCACACGCCAGCGTCGAGGCTTGATCGGATTCTCTGGCTCTGTGCGGGCGCTAATCGTGCATTGCTGGAGCATTGCCCTTCATCCGATCGCGTGAAGTTTCAGGGCATGGGCGGATTCGTTCTGGCGACTGGCCTGCTCGCCGGGGGGTCCGGCGCGTATGCGTTCTACACGGTCTTCTCGCCCAAAGTCGCGACTGCCCTCGACCGCACGCTGCACGTTCCGACAGTGCTCGTCTCCGTGCTGTTTGGGCTGATCTGGGGCCTCATCATCTTCAACATCGATCGGTTCATCGTGTCCAGCACGGGCAAGGGCGATGGCACTGACGCAATCACTTGGAGCGAGTTCACCAGGTCGATTCCACGGCTGGTGATGGCAACGGTCATTGCCTTTGCGATCTCCTCACCACTCGAGATTCGGATCCTTCAACCCGAGATCAACGCCCAGCTCGAGCTTGAACAGAATGAGTTCGTGCAGCGGTTGAACGAGACGAGCGGCCGCGACATCGCCAGGAAACAGGACGAAGTCCGCACGTCGATTGCGAAAAATCTCGAGAGCCTAGCCATTCTGCAGAAGGCATCGGATGCGCGCCGCGTGGAGATTGATCAGCAGCAGCGCGAACTGGACTTGGAGGCGGAGGGTCGTTCCGGCAGTGGACGGGCGGGCGTCGGACCTGCATTCCGGGTCAAAGTCGAAACGCGGGATCGCTTGCAGGCGGCGTGGGACCGTGATCGGCCTGTCAACGAGGCCGAACAGGCTCGACTCAAGGAGACGAATGCCCAACTCCAGACCCGCCTCGAGGAACTCGCCACGCAGCTCGATTCGCTGCGGGAGAGCAACCTCAAAGTGGCTCGCTCGCAGGATGGATTGCTAAAGCGCATCCAGATCTCACACGAGATTGGCGGCGCTGTGCCCTGGCTGATCTTCGCCATGCTGTTCATCATTGAAACAGGCCCCATCTTCTTCAAGATGATGATCGTCAAGGGCACTTATGACTACTTCGAGGAGAACCTCAAGCATCTTGAACTCGCACGCGCTGGCATCGAACTCGACGCCAAGGTGTACGTGACTGCAGGGAATCGTGAGGTGCGGGTCGACGTCTTTCACCAGGCGGTTCGAGCGCTGGAGGAGGAAAAGGGTCGACTTCGAACGGAGAGTGCGCTGTCCAGAGTCGTCCACGATACATTCGAGGCCACAACGGCGGCAGACATTCGTCGTGACCCGTCCAAGTTCGTCGTGTCACCGGAGCACACGGCTCTTGAGCCACAGAATTAGCACGCTCGCTTTTCCCGGCTACGCCTCTGAGGGCCCGCTGCCTGCGTCGGTGGAGCGCCTGGCGGTACTCGTGTCGGCAGCGTGCGCCGCGGTGGGGTTCTCGATCAGCCTGGGCGTCTGGCTTGCGTCACGCTCCTGGCCACTGGCTCTCGCTGCGGGTGGCCTCACGGTTGCCTTCTCGCTGAATGTTCACCGGGTGTCGGAGCCGTATCCTGCACCGGCGCTTTCAGAACGGCAGGCGGCAGACTGGGCGCCGCATTGCATACTGCCGCTGGTCATCTGGCTGGTCATCGGTGTCGTGTGCTCACAACCTGTCGTTCTTCTCGTTTCGCTGCCGTTGAACTGGGACATGGTGGTCTCACGCCATGTGGAAACAGCCGAGCGGCTGGTCGCGCAAGAGCGGAGTCTCGCTGCCAGCGACGGCGATAGTGACCGGGAATCAGTCGCGATGCTCAGTCTCACCGATGAAGGTGCCAGACAGGCCACAGAAGGCTCGTTTTTTGTGGGCCTTCACCTGACGCGAGCGTGGCAGTCGACGGGGTTGGCGGTGTCCGTAACCGCGGCGTGGAGCGCGTTCATTCTGCTGCCAACGTATTTCCTTCGAGTGTCGCCGCCTGAAGATCTTCGCGAGAGACGACGCCTGACCCACCGCCGGTTGCGACAGCGCGTCGAACAGACGTACATGGACACGAAGGCACTGTGCGTCACGCACCTCCGGGCGTACTCGACATTCGACGCTGGCAAAGTCACTCGCTACGCTGACCCTCCGTTCGATACTTCCGAGACCGCGATGCGGCCGTCATTCGCGAGTGGGTCGGACATCGTTGCGCTGATTAAGGCACAGGTGAAGTGATGGCGCGGGTCTGGGTCTCAGGGGAGTTCGAAGGCTGGTACCGGGGCGAACGCGCGGAAGTGGCAGTCGGTAATCATGGAAAGCGCGTTTACACCTTACGTCTCTACAAAGGTTTCCTTAACGCGCCCACAATCACCGAGCCTCCACAGCTGGAGAATGGCCTATTTGATCCTCCAAACACGTTCCGACAGGCGGAACTTCAGATCACGGTCCGGAACGCCGCGAAGACCTTCACGCTGAACGACCTGCGGATCCACAACTGGAGAACTGCTTTCCAGACCGAAGACCAGGGCGAAGTGTTTGGAACGATCTTCGGCACCGCTTACGGGTGGTTTGATGACGGCCGACAACCACCACCTCCACCTGTCCCAGCGGTACCTCAGCGCGCGATGACCGTTCGGATCGCCAAAGAGCATCAAAGCGTCAGCGTCTCGGCTCCGCGGATCTCAACTCCTGCGCTCACATCGACTTCAAACTCCAGTGTCCGTCTCCATCGAGGCTCGTCTTGGTTCGGCTCGAAGCGAGAGCCCATGGAGGCGTCAGCGGGCTGTGCAATGACGCTTGTCCTGGGATTCGTCGGGCTTGTCGCCGTCGCCCTCAACTCACCAGCCGTTCTGGTCCTCCTGCTCCTCATTGTGGCCTTGGCGCTTGGAGTCCGGCTGGTTGTTGCTCTGCTCGTGTTCTTGTCGCGGGTGCTCACAAGGAGAAGCCAGCCCGGTCCTTTGCCGCCAGGCGTCCACGTTGGCTGCCCCTCGTGCGCAAAGACGGTGACAGTTGGCGACGCTCAGTGCAAACACTGTGGCGCGACTTTCGGTGTCGCGGCGTTTGCCTCACCCGTCGAAAAACCGCGGCCGCCTGCAAGGACAAGCGGCACCTTGCGGCGAGACGTTACGGTTGCGTGGGCCATCGCTTTCTTGATTGTGTTGCTCTTGGTGGTGGTTGCCATCGTTTTTGCGCCGCGACCATCCGACGAACTGCTGTCTCGACCGTCGAGCGCGAGTTCGACGCTTGAGCCAACAGCTTCGAAGCAGTCACCCGCGGCGCAGTCCGTGCATGATCCAACGCTCCAGCCGGGACCCAATGGCACTATTGCGCGGTGCAACAACGGAATGTACGTATTCACAAATAGTGGGGTCGAAAACATGTCATGCGGCCGGCGGCGTGTCCGAGTGGTATGGAGCGCCAGCGCAGTCTCTCGACCCTGGACGGGTATCGACGTTCACTCCGCACCCGTGATTGATGTTGTCAAGCTCGTTTGAAAACTTCATCATCGCGCGGCGTTCAGCACCGCGAACACCTGGGATCAGGCATTCGCAAGGCGCGGCAAGGGAAATGGCAGCGGCGGTTGGACATCGCTCTCGACCGCGACGCCGCCCGACCCGTACTGCTCTCGCGCTGCGTCGAGTTCGTCCTCGATCCACTTGACCAGCCTGGCTGGTGCCAGCACCTTGACGAACCGGCCGAACCCAAGAATCCAGTTCCTCAACGCGTAATCGTCGCTGACGTCAATCGTCAGGACCACGGATCCATCGGTCCGATCGCCGAGCTGCTGCGAGGCGTGCCATGTGCGCTCTTTCACGAGCGGCGCGATCTGTGGATGGAAACGGAGCCGCACCTTGCACGTCGGACTGCCACGGTGCACGCCCAATGAGTTCTTGAAGGGATCCGCGTCGAGCTCTGCGACCGGTTCGAACGTCGCCTCCTGCACGCTCACCTTCTTGATGCGCTCGACGGCGAATGTCCGCACTTCGGCGTACGCAGGCACGTAGGCGATCAGATACAGCCCGCCCTGCGCGTGAATCAGGCGCGACGGGTGCACGATGTACAGCTTCTCGCGCCGGCTTTCGAGCGAGTGATACTGCATCGAGATCACGCGTTGCCCGAGAATGGCGTCGAGCAGACGAGCCGTGATCTGATAGGTGTGCGCGCTCTGATGCTTCGGACGTTCCTGCTTGGCCGAAATCACGCGTGGCAGCTTGTCCAGAAACTTCTTCATCGCCGGCGATAGTACGGCTTCGAGCTTGTCGAATGCGCTGGTGATGTCGTTTCGCAACGCCGTCCCCGCGAAGCATTCGATCAGCGCCCGGCTGAAGTACAACGCCGCGAGCTCGGACAGCGTCAGCGCGGTGCGGGCCAGTGTGGCGATCCCCCGGGCATCCACTTGCCAGAACTTCGAACCATGAACGATCTCGTCGTACACAGGGAATCCCGCCACTTGAAGCGCCTCCAGATCCCGACGAATCGTCCGCGTGGTGACCGAAAACTCGGTGGCGAGCTTCGGAATCGTCTGGCCTCTCGTGGTAGCCATCCGTTGCAGGATCGTCCACTGTCGAATCAATTCGCGGTTACGTCCCATCACGTCAGCTCCTCACGTCTTGATCGCCGGAATCTTATCGATCTTGATCGAACACACGGACACTCTTGATCGAACACATGGACACCAGGCCTTTTTCGCCGTACGTTCGCCTGATGGCCTCAACTGATTCGGGGCTGCGTAACGATCGACCAACCATTCTGGAGAAGAAGACTGACCTGTCCTGTCATACCTCATCAGTACGATGAGTCCATAAGCGGTCATCCAGCGGACACTGCCATGACGAGTTCTCCCTGGCCTGGACGCGACAACCGGAGGGCGAGTGTAGTGAAAGCAGCAGACACGGTCATCGAGGCGGTACAGCGAGTTGAATTCGGTCCCCTGACGACGTTTCGGAACCTGACGCTTCTGGCGCTATCGACCACAGACGATCGCGAGTCGGACTATCTGACCCTCGATGAGGCGCTCGCACAGGGTTCGGTGCGCATCGTCGAAGTGAGTGAAGGAGGCCACGTTCCGGAGCTGACGATCGTCAATGAAGGCGAGCTCCCCGTGCTGTTGCTCGACGGCGAGGAGCTGCTCGGGGCAAAGCAGAACCGGGTCGTCAATCTGACGATCCTGGTACCGGCGCAGCAGACGTTCGTGATTCCCGTGTCCTGCGTGGAGTCGGGCCGCTGGCATCACCTCTCACGCGACTTTGTCGCCTCGCCACGTGCACAGTTCGCGGAGGGTCGCGCCGCGAAGATGCGTCAGGTGACCAGCGCGATGCAAGCACGGGGCTCCCGCTCGTCGGATCAGCAGGAGGTCTGGAGCCTCATCGCGGAGAAGTCGGCGCGCCTGGGCGCCGAGTCGGACACATCGGCCATGTCCGCGATGTTCGACGCATTCCATGTCTCGCTCGAGGAATTCGTGGCCGCGTTTACAGCGGTTCAACAGCAGGTCGGTGCGGTCTTCTTCGTGAACGGTCGCGCGACCGGACTCGAGCTGTTCGACGCACCACGTACGTGGCAGAAGCTCGCGCCGAAGTTGATTCGTAGTTACGCGCTCGATGCGCTCGACCATGATCACGA
>JBKPAJ010000008.1:0-49164 GCA_046726375.1 Acidobacteriota bacterium | reverse complement strand
TTCTTCGTTCTTCGTTCTTTCAGCTTCGAGGTGAGTATGAAGCGCGTGTTTGTTGCAGTGCTTTCAATGGTGACGCTGACGCTCGCTAGCATCGCAGCGCAGCAATACGACGTCGCCCCGCTGATGAAGTTTCGCGCCGACCGTGAAGCGACGCTCAAGGCCGACAATGGCTGGTTGACGGTGGCCGGACTCCACTTTCTGAATCAGGGAGAAAACCGCGTCGGCTCGGATCCGACCAACGATATCGTCCTCGACTTTCCCGGTGTGCCGAAGCACGTCGGTGTCATCACGATGAACGGCACCAGCGTGCGGATTAAGGCCGCTGAGGGACAGACGCTCACGATTAACGATAAGCCCGTGAAAGAGTCGGAACTTCACGGCGCGTTCGACAACAAACCCACCGACACCGTGAGCTTTAGCGGCGTGACGTTTTTCGTGCATTACAGCGGACCGCGGCTCGCGCTTCGCGTGCGCGATCAGAAAAGCCCCATTCGGACCAACTTCACCGGTCTGCGTTGGTTTGATCCCGATCCGTTGTTTCGCACTGTCGGCACCTTCAAGGCATACCCCGAGCCAAAGACGGTGGAGATTCCGAATATTCTCGGCGATCTCGAGCCGTTCAATGCGATCGGGACTGTCACCTTCGCGCTCAAAGGGGCCGAGCACACGATGGAAGCGTGGAAGTCCGGTGAGCGGCTCTGGTTTGTGTTCCGCGATCAGACGAGCGGCAAAGACAGCTATCCATCGGCGCGCTTCCTCTACACGGCCGCGCCGGTCGAGGGCAAAGTCGTGATGGACTTCAATTACGCGCAGAATCCGCCGTGTGCATATAACCCGTACACGACCTGCCCGTTGCCGCCGCAGCAGAATCGGTTGAGCGTGCCGATTGCGGCGGGTGAGAAAAAGTACCACATCGGGTCGTAATTCCTCATTCGACCGGCGGGGACAGGTTCGCTATCGTAAGAGCGTGAGCCTGGACCCGCTCCTGGTCGCGTATCTCTCCTTCACGTTCATTCTCGCGGTAACGCCTGGCTCAACGACCGCAGTCGTGGTACGCAACACGCTCGCGGGTGGACGCAGCGCGGGTTTTGCCGCGGCGGCCGGAGCGGCCCTGGGTAACACTTCACAAGCAACGGCGGCAGGCATCGGCTTGGCGGTGCTGATGGCACGGTTTCCCGCGGCGCTCGTGGCACTTCGAGTTTTGGGGGCGGCCTACCTGGCGTGGTTGGGCATCAGCAGCATCTGGCGTGTTCTCGCCAGAGGCGAAAGCGGGCTTCGCGTGCTGACCGTTGACGGTTCGCTGTCAGCCGCAGAACGCCGCGCGAGTTTTCGTCAAGGGCTCACCGTTAATCTGCTGAACCCGGCCATTTCGACCTTTTACCTGGTCGTGGTGCCGTCGTTCCTTCCGCAGCGCGCCCCGCGTGGTTACTACGCGGTGCTCGCGCTGACGCACATTGCCATCGCCTTCACGTGTCACGGAGTGTGGGCCATGGCTTTCGATCGCTTGCGCGAGTTCTTCCGCGTGTCCGCCGCTCGCCGAGTGCTCGAAGCGGCAACCGGCGCCGCGCTGCTCGGGCTCGCCGCGCGAGTGTTCCTCCAAGCCTGACCTCGTCAGACAAGAAGCCGTGAACCGCATCGTCACGCGACCACTGAAGCATGTCGCAGCGCCGCCGTTAGAAACCGATCCTGACGTCCTCCGGCGTTATGTCGAAGACGCCGCGCATTTCCCGGGCGGGCGCGCCGCAGCTGTCACTCGTCCTGCCGACGTCGACGAGGTTGCCGCTGTCGTCCGACATGCGCCCCGTGTGCTTGCCGTTGGCGCGCAGTCATCGCTCACAGGCGGCGCGACGCCGTCCGACGATGTCGTGCTCAGCACTGAGCGATTGCAGAATGTCCGCATCTCCTTCTCGACGGTGACGGTGGGCGCAGGCGTCACGCTCGCTGCGCTTCAGCAGGAACTGGCGACGCGCAATTTGTGGCTCCCACCGGTCCCGACCTTTCTGGGTGCAACGGCTGGCGGCGCAACATCGACGAACGCTGCTGGCGCCGCCACGTTCAAGTACGGCACGACAAGGCAGTGGGTCGAAGGCCTTACCGCGGTTCTCGCGAATGGTGAATTGATCGAGTTGCGTCGTGGCGAATGCGTCGCATCCGAGCAAAGCCTGTTCGAGATTGAGACTGCACGCGGAGTGACACAACTCAGCGTGCCGCAACTACGAATGCCCGACGTGCCAAAGTGCTCGGCCGGATATTATTCACAGCCGCGCATGGACCTCATCGATCTCTTCATCGGATCTGAGGGGACGCTCGCGGCGATTGTCGATGTCACCTTTCGTGTCGCGGCGCGTCCTCCCGCCGTGTGTTGGGCACTGGTGCCAATGCGCAGTGAAACGCTCGCGATCGATCTCGTCGACGTGCTCAGGCAAGGGGCGCGCGACGCGTGGATGTCAAACGATCCTCAGGGACTCGACGTGGCGGCGATCGAGCACATGGATCGCCGCGCGCTCGATCTCATGAAAGAGGATGGCGTCGATCGTCGTCTCAACGTTGTGCTTCCCGATGAGACGATGGTCGTCCTGCTCGTGCAAATCGAGCTGCCTCGCAGTGCGCCGCCGTCAGAGTTGTGGGCGGAACTTGCAGACGCGCGAACACCGGAGGCGCCCGATACGCCCCTGGTCCGGTTGTGCCGCATCCTGGACCGATTCGGCGCACTCGATGACACGGAGATCGTCCTGCCCGATAACGCGGCCCGTCGCTCGGCACTGGCAGAATTTCGTGAATCGGCGCCCGCAAGTACCAACAGGCGTGTCGCGCTCGCCCAGGCGCACGTTGATGGCCGTATTCACAAGACGGCGTTCGACGGCATCGTGCCGTTCAATCGTTTTGCAGAGATGATGAGCACGTGCCGCAAGCTGTTCGCGGAACGTGACGTCGATCTCGCTGTTTGGGGGCACATCTCTGATGGAAACGTTCACCCCAACGTCGTCCCGCGAGCCTATCGCGATGTCGAGGAAGGCAAGAACATCATGCTGGAGCTTGGACGGAAAGTGATTGGCATGGGCGGCTCGCCCCTGGCCGAGCACGGCGTGGGCCGCAGCACGATCAAGCAGCAGTTGCTTCGGATGCTCTATGGTGACGCGGGTATCCGCTCGATGCAGCGAGTCAAGCGCACGCTCGATCCGGAATGGAAGTTCGCGCGTGGCGTGTTGTTCCCGTTCACCGAATCTGCCTGATGTGCGCAACATGGTGGCGGCAGTGCCAGGCGTACATCTGCAGCAACCAATCCACCGTAATGGCGCCCCACTCCGGATGGCTGGCCTGGCGGGCAAACTGTTCTGGCCTGAGCGAGTCCAACAGGATCGTGAACCGCTTATGCACGCCGCCGAGAATGGCGAGTGACGGCGACGGATCGGCATGCTGGGCGTCCTCGAGCTTTGCCCACTCCGCTTCCTCATAGGTCTTGATGCGCGGATTGTCCTCCGTGAGCGCGAGCCGCACGCGGATGTAGGCGTTGAGATGACTATCGGCGAGGTGATGCACGACCTGCCGGGCCGTCCATCCGCCTTCACGATACGGCCGATCGAGGCCGCCGGACGGCAACTGCGCGAGCGCGGCATTCAGATCCGTTGGAAGCGCCGCGATCTGCGCGATCCACGCTTTGCGCTTGTCTGGGGTCACGTTTGCGTCGGGTTCGAATTTCCCGACCGGGTACCGGAAATCCATCTGCCGATCATATGAATCCTCGACAGCGGCTCAACGCGGAAATACTCATGCCGCTGACAAAAACGGTTCATTCCAACCTTCCCCCGGCTGTTCACCATCCAAGCGGGCATGACTCGCTACTTCTTTGCTGTGGCGCTGACTCTGGTGACCCTTTCGTCGCGTGTCATCGCACAACCCAACGATCCCTCTCTGACGGCGAGGGGCGAATGGTCTGCCGACACGCGACAGGGGTGGTCGGACGATGGTGAACGATGGATCCAACTGAATTTGCGCAGTGAGAACGGCGACAGCCGCTGGGGTTCCAGCGTCCGCATCTCCGAGCTGGAGGGGCTGCCGCCGGCTGCGCTGAACGGGCTCGCCAACGGCGCCCGTTTTGTGTGGACGCGAGAGGCTGGCGTGTTTCGATTCCAGGGAACGTTTGACAACGGCCGCGGCAATGGAACGTTCACGTTTAGCGCTAACCCGGCCTACGTCTCTGCCATGTCGGGCCTCGGATATCGGAATCTTTCGAGCGACCAGCTGATGCGGCTGGCGTTGATTGACGTGACGCAAGCGTTCACGCGAAGCCTTCGTGACGCAGGATATTCATCGATTGCGCTCGACGACCTCATCCGGATGCGAATCCATCGCGTCAGCGCGGAGATGATTCGCGAGCTCGCCACGCTCGGTATAAAAACCTCGAGATCGAGGAGCTCGTTCGCATGCGCATTCATGGTGCCACGCCGGAATTTGTGCGCACCATGCAGGCCGCCGGGTTCAAAGCACTGTCCACGGACGACCTGGTGCGCTTCCGCATTCACAAGGTGACGCCGGAGTTCGTCAAAGCCCTGGCCGATGTCGGCTACCAGGCGCTGTCGACAGAAGATCTCGTTCGTTTCCGGATCCACAAAGTGACACCCGAGTTTATTCGGGGCTTGCACGAGCGCAACTATCGCAGCCTGCTCGCCGCGGATCTCGTGAAGATGCAGATTCATAAAGTTACCGTGCAGGAGATCGACGAGCTCAAGTCCCTGGGATATGCCGGGCTCGACAGCGACGAGCTCGTAAAGCTGCGCATTCACAAAGTCACGCCGCAGTTCATCCGATCGATTCGCGAGGTCGGCTTCCGGACGATCTCGATTGATCAGTTGGTCAAAATGCGGATTCACCGGGTCGACGCGCAATTCATTAAGGACTTGCAGGCTGACGGGTACAAGAATCTGACGCCTGCTGAAGTCCTCGATCTCGCGATTCGCGGCCCACGCTACGCTCGCGTACGACGACCGCTTTGAATCTCGTGTAGGTGGCGCACCTTTGGCCCCTCAATTCACTTGTGTTCGCAATCGTGGCATCGAGCCGATTTCAAACGCTCGGGCCGAAACCGGCATTGTTCGAGCGTTTCGCGCCGTTGGCGCCTCCGAATTCAAGTGTCGCTTTGGGCTTAGCCGCTCAATTCACTTGTGTTCGCAATCGTGGCATCGAGCCGATTTCCAACGCTCGGGCCGAAACCGGCATCGTTCGAGCGGTTCGCGCCGTTGGCGCTCCGAATTCAAGTGTAGCTTTGGGCCTTAGCCGCTCAATTCACTTGTGTTCGCAATCGTGGCATCGAGCCGATTTCCAACGCTCGGGCCGAAACCGGCATTGTTCGAGCGGTTCGCGCCGTTGGCGCTCCGAATTCAAGTGTCGCTTTGGGCTTAGGTCCGCCGATGCCGATCTAGTACGATCGGCGGATGGACGAAGCGCTGCTGGCAGAGCGCCGGCGGCAAATGGTGGATACGCAGATTCGTGCGCGTGGGATCCGCGACCAACGCGTGCTCGCCGCGATGGAACGCGTCCCGCGTCACCGCTTCGTACGAGAGACCGATGTCGAGGTCGCGTATGGCGATCATCCCATCAACGTCGGCTTCGGGCAAACCATCTCGCAACCCTACATCGTCGCCTATATGACCGAGCAGCTTGCGTTGCCCGCTGGCGCGCGTGTGCTCGAAGTGGGCACGGGATCGGGTTATCAGACCGCCGTCCTCGCCGAGCTCCCTGCTGATGTTTACACGGTGGAAATCGTTCCGGAACTGGCGGAGCAGGCCCTCCGGATTCTCGACGCGCTCGGCTACCGAAATATCCACGCACGGTTCGGCGACGGTTATGCGGGATGGCCGGAGGCCAGCCCGTTCGACGCCATTATCGTGACCGCCGCGCCGGATCACTTGCCTTTACCACTGGTCGAGCAGATTTCCGTAGGCGGACGAATCGCCGTGCCGGTCGGCCGAGGCGAACAGGACCTAATCGTCTTCAGGAAAACCGCAGAAGGTTTGTGCGAACAGTCCAGACTGCCAGTTCGGTTCGTACCGCTCATACGCAGCCATTAGGGACCGGCACCTGCGACGCCGCGGGGTGCGGCCGGTGTAACATGCGCGCATGCGCAACACCGTGAACACCCTTTTGCTTCTGCTCACCATGCTGGCTGGCGCGGCACCTTCCGCGATCGCGCAGCAGGTACCGACGCCAGAGGAGTTCTTCGGCTTCAAGCCAGGAACCGATGGCGAGCTCGCGCGCTATCCGAAGATCCTCGAGTACTTTCAGCTGCTCGCCAAGTCGACCGATCGAGTCAAGTTCGAGGAGCTCGGCAAGACGACGATGGGCAATTCGTATGCGCTTCTGAGGATCAGCGCCCCGCAGAATCTCGCACAATTCGATCGGCTGGTCGAGATCAACAGGCGCCTCGCCGATCCCCGCACGCTGTCCGACGGTGAGGCGCAAAAGTTGGCGGCCGAAGGCAAGCCGTTTTACCTCCTCTACGCGACTATTCACTCCACTGAAGTTTCAAACGGCCAGGCCATCATTCATATCCTTCATCGCCTGGCGACCGAGAACTCACCTCAGATTCGCGAGATCCTCGATAACTCCGTCGTCCTGATGGTCCCGTCGCAAAACCCCGACGGCCAGCACCTCGTCATCGATCACTGGTACAAGACGAAGGGCACCAACTATAACCGCGTGTTCCCGGACCTCTATCACAAGTACGTCGGCCATGACGACAATCGCGATTGGTTCATGTTCACGCAAAAAGAGACGCGCCTGAACATCGAGCTGGTGCAGAACAAATACAAGCCGATCATCACGCACGACATGCACCAGCAAGGTTCGGGCAACTCGCGCATCTTCGTGCCACCGTTCACCGATCCCCATGACGTGAATTTTCATCCCGTCCTGGCTGCGGGTCAGGAGGCTGTGGGTTCCGCGATGGCGACCGCATTACTTGCCGAGGGAAAAGAAGGCGTGGCGTGGCTCGAAGGCTACGACATGTGGACGCCTGCGCGGCAGTACATGATTTACCACGGTCAGCCACGCATCCTGACGGAGATCGCGAGCGGAAACCTCGCCGATCCCTATGTCAACCCTCAGAAGGGAAGGCCGCTTGGTCCGCAGGAGTCGCGCTGGAATTTCCCGGTTCCCTACTCGAAGGACACGTGGACACTCGGACAGCAAGTGGACTACGGCATCATCGTCGCGCTGGCGGGCATGTCGCACGTCGCCAAGTACGGGCGCGAATGGCTCTACAACTTTTACCGCGTGCACCGCGATTGGACAAACTACAACAAGGGGCCGTACGCCTTCGTGGTGCCTGCAGCACAGCGCGATCCGTTTGCAACCTACGAGATGCTCGATATCTTGAAATTCGGCGAGGTGGAGATCCACAAGGCGACGGCGCCCTTCACCGCAAACGGCAAGCAATATGCGGCTGGTTCCTGGATCATCAAAACGGCGCAGCCGTACGGCGCTTTTGCCAAGACGATGCTCGAGCGGCAGAACTATCCGGACTTGCGGCTCTTCCCGGGCGGACCTCCGGAACCTCCCTATGACGTCACGGGCCATACACTCTGGATGTTGATGGGCGTGACAGTCGATGCCATCGAGCAGCCGTTCGACGCCACGCTGGAGCCGGTGAAAACGATCGCGCCGGTCGCCAGCGCGCCGCCGGCGCGCGCGAAGGGCGCGTACCTGATCGGCCCTGATTCGTACGGCACGTTCAAGATGGTGACCGAGCTGCAGAAAGCCAACGTTCCGATCTTCCGCGCGGCGAAGTCGTTCGAATCCGCGGGGCAGAAGTTCGCGCCGGGAACCTATGTGATACCGCCCACGCCGGCGTCACAGCGGATTGTCGAGAAGGCGGCAAACGAGCTCGGCGTGTTGGTTACCGCTGCAGATCGCACGCCAGCGGTTGATGGATTCCGGCTGAAGCCAAACACAAAGGTCGGCCTATGGAAAGGTGCGGGCAACATGCCTGGCGGATGGCTGATGTGGATTCTCGAGCAGTACGGCGTGAATCACGAGATCGTCAAGTCCCAGGACTTCCAGGCTGACTTGAACGCGAAATACGACGTCATCCTTCTGCCCTCTGGCACGACTCGTGCGCGCATCGTGAATGGCCTCGACGCGAAGCGCAACGATCCCGCGGACTGGTCGTGGGCCTATGGCGTCGGCGAAGACGGGTGGAAGAAGCTGCGCGCGTTTGTCGAGAACGGCGGCACGCTGCTCGCCATTGGCAGCGCCGTTGAAACGGCGCGCGACTTGCTCGACCTCCCGATCGAAAAGGCGTTGCCCGAAGCGCCGCCGCGCTTCGGCGGAGGCGGTCAGCAGCAGGACACGCAGCAGGTTCCCGCCAGCGCCGTCGATCGCGCACTCCGCGACGCGTTCACCAGCCCCGCGAATCTGATGCAGGTGCTGCGCGATCGCGTGGCGGATCCGCAGAACTTGTTCTATTGTCCCGGCTCGTTGCTGCAGAACGAGTTCGATCCGAATCACCCTGTAGCGTGGGGCATGCCGGAGCAGTGGCCGGTCTTCTTCGAAGGCGATCAAGCGTATCGGCTCCGACCCGGCTTCGGTATGGAGGCCTCGGTCGCGTCGCGATATCCGCGCAAGGACATCCTGCGCAGCGGGTGGCTGCTTGGCGAGGAGTACCTCCGCGATCAGGCGAACGTGATGTCGTTCCGCGTCGGCAAAGGCTATGTCGTGACCTACGCAAGCCAGATCGACTTCCGGGCGCAACCGCGTGCCACGTTCAAGCTGTTGTTCAACGGCATGTTCCACGGACCATCCACGCCGGTGCCTGCGGCGCAGATGGGGAAGGGGGCGGCGACGACGAACGAGTAAGTTCGCAGGAACGCCCGGCCACAACTAACGAGGAGGTTCGCGGGCGCGCAGGTTCGCTCGCTGCGCACGCTTGCAGCGAGTCGAACGGCAAACCTGCGAACCTTCGCTCAGTTCGTCAACGCCCTCGCGTCACCGCGATACACGATCTTGCCGCCAACAATCGTGTAGATCACCTTCGTCGTAAGAATCTCCTCGTCGGATGCTGTGAGGAGATTCTTCGACAACACCGTCAGATCCGCCAGTTTGCCGGGTGACAGTGAGCCTTTGATGTTTTCTTCCTTTGCCGCGTACGCCGCGTTCCAGGTGTACGACTTCAGCGCTTCTTCGCGACTCATGCGCTGATCGGGATAAAACGTGCTGCCGTCTTTCAATTTGCGTGTGACGGTTGCGTAGAAATTCGCAACTGGATTGATCCGCTCCACCGGCGTGTCCGTACCGTTGCTGACGATGGCGCCGCTCTTCATCAGTTTCTGCCAGACGTAGGCGCCCTCCTCGGCGCGTTTGGCGCCGAGCCGCGCAATCACGAATGGCGCGTCTGAGGTCGCGTGAATCCCCTGCATCGACGCGATCACGCCGAGCTGCGCGAAGCGCGGAATGTCCGCGGCGTTGAGATGCTGCGCATGCTCGATGCGCCAGCGCAGATCTTTCTGATCCGGCCGCGATTTGAACGCGGCTTCGTAGATGTCGAGCACCGTGCGGTTGGCGCGATCGCCAATAGCGTGGACGTTCAACTGCACCCCGGTGTCGAGCGCGATCTGCGCGGCGCCCTGCACTTCTTCCACCGGCAGTGTATTCAGCCCGGTGTGCCCCGGAAGGTCGGCGTACGGTTCGAGCAACCATGCGCCGCGCGACCCGAGGGCGCCGTCGATCGTTTTCTTGATCGCGGCAATCGTCAGGCGCTGGTCGCCAAGCCCGACGGCCTTGTACGTCGGCAGCTTCGATTTGAGATTCTCGTTGCTGTCGCGCACCATCACCCATACGCGAATGCCGAGTTCGCCGTTCGCAAGCGCTTCCTTGATGATGTCAATGCTCGCAAAGTCCTCGCCGGCGTCCTGGAAACTCGTGACGCCGTTTGCCTGTGCTTCCTGAACCGCAAGCTGGATGCGCCGATGCGCGTCGGCGCGGTTTTCTTCGGCGGTTTTCTTCGCACGCCAGGCGGCGTGCGCCTGGCCCGCCAGGTTTTGCGCCGTCTCGCGCAGCATGCCGATCGGCCGTCCCGACTTGTCTTTCAAAATTTCACCGCCGGGCGGATTTGGTGTCTTTGCCGTGATGCCGGCCGCCTCCATCGCCTTGGCGTTCACAAACGCAGCGTGCCCGCTGGCATGCGTGAGCATCACAGGGTTGTTTGGCGACGCCTTGCTGAGAGCGTCATGCAGCGGGAAGCCCTCGACGTTGGGTTCGGGCTTTGTATCCCACTTTTCCTGATGCCAACCGCGACCCAAAATCCAGTCGCCGGGTTTAGCCCGGCTCGCCGCCTCGCCAACTATTGTCACGATCTCGTTCCAGTTCTTCACATCCATCAAATCGAGGTTCATCTTGGACTGGCCGAGATTCATGAAGTGTCCGTGGCCGTCGATGAAGCCGGGCATCGCAAATTGACCAGTGAGATCGAGCACCTGAGTGGCAGCGCCCACGAACGGCTCGATCTCGTCGTTCGATCCCACCGCCAAAATCGTGTCGCCGCGAATCGCGATCGCCTCCGCTTGTGGCCTGGCGGAGTCGACCGTCGCGATCGCTCCGTGGCGCAGGACCAGCGTTGCGGGTTCAACAGTTGACCGGGCGTCTTTGCAGGCCGTGACCGCAATGACGATTGCAATAGAACCGACGAGTGGGCGGGTATGCCAACGCATGCTGACGAGCCTCCGCCAGCCGATACTGTCGATCCGTGATATGGCTGTCAAGCGATACGATCTAACCCAGAGTTCACTTGAGTGGATGGCGCCAACGGCACGAGCCGCGCGAAAGCCGACTGTTGTCCGCCATACGGTCGGATCCCTTCGATGCCACGATTGGCCACCCAAGTGAATTGAGGGATGAAGAACCGTGATCGATCTCGAACGTCGTCTGCGCCGTGCGTTGCAGCCGCCGCTTCCAGGCCTCGCGGCGCAATTGCGCATGGCGCCCAGGCCGCGTGTCGGTTGGAACCCCGAGCATCCCCCGCCAAATCTCCGTGACGCGGCGGCGCTTGTGCTCGTGTACCCGTTCAACGAGGTGCCGCACGTGTTGCTGACCGTTCGTGGCGCCGGGCTGCGCAATCACACGGGTCAGGTGTCGTTACCTGGAGGTGGCGTGGACGAGCACGAGTCGATCGAAACCGCGGCGCTCCGCGAGGCGAGCGAAGAAGTTGGTGTGCCGCCGGCTTCGGTACGGCTTCTTGGGCGTCTGACGCCGCTACAGATTCCGATCAGCGGTTACATGCTGCACCCGGTGATCGGACTCGTCGCAACGCGCCCGTCGTTTCGCCGCGACGAGTGGGAGGTCGCTCGTATTCTCGAGGTCCCAATCACCACTTTGCGCGAACCCGCCGCCATCAAACGCCGAACGCGTACGCGCGAGTTTGGCGGCCGCACGGTTGAAATCGAAGTCCCGTACTTCGAAGTCGATGGCGAACACGTTTGGGGGGCGACCGCCATGGTCCTGGCGGAGTTTCTTGCGTTGATGGAGCGGGACTAACGCCTCTATTCACTTGAGTTGCTCAGTGCGGCGGCGAGTCGATCCCGACGACGTGACCGGAATTGGGGCCCTTCGACTCGCCTCGTTTCGCCGGCGCTCAGGACAAGCCCTTCGACTCGCTCCGCGTTGCTACGCTCGCTCCCGGCAAGCCCGTTCGAGCCGCGGGCGCTCGCCGTCCAAGTGAACTCCGGGCTTAGAATTCTGGGGTGCACAACCCGTTTGTTCCCGAAACGCTCGAAGGCTGGAGCGTTCTCCACCTGATGTTTCGTGTTGATTGGGGCCGGCTCCGCGATGCGCACGCCGGCGACCGTCTGCACATGGCGGATGACGCCGCTGCTGCTGTCGTCACGAAAGACGCAACCAACGGCGCGACGACACTCGTTCAGCTTCTCGGCCACAAGGGCGATCTCATGGTGATTGCCTTCCGCAAGTCGTTCGAAGACCTGGGGAGATTCCAGCTCGCCTTCGCTCGTTCGAGGCTCTACCCGTACCTTCAACCGACCAGCTCGTACGTTTCGATCGTAGAACTTGGCATGTACGAGATGACGGCCAAGATCCATCGGCAGCTGGCCGAAAAAGGCCTGCTGCCCGATAGCGACGAGTACCAGACGGGCTTTGACGAGGAAATGGAGCGGCAGCGGCAGCGCGTAAGCGGGCGTCTGTTTACCGCGATACCAAAATCGCGTCACGTCTGCTTCTACCCGATGAACAAACGTCGCGGGGAGATCCTCAACTGGTATAGCGAGCCGTTTCCCCGTCGCGCGGAGATGATGCTCGAGCACGGCAAAGTGGGACGCGAGTACGGCGGTCAGGTCACACAAATCATCTCGGGATCGATCGGATTCGACGATTGGGAATGGGGCGTGGATCTCTTCGCCGACGACGCGCTGACGTTCAAGAAGCTGATTTACGAGATGCGATTTGACGAGGCGAGCGCGAAGTTTGCCGAGTTCGGGCCGTTCTACGTCGGACTGCAGTTCTCCGCATCCGAGCTTCTCAAGTATTTGGAAGGAGAGTTGCCGGCTTTATGAGAGGAATTACTCTCGTGAGCGTGATTGCCGCATTCGCTGTCGGCCTGTTCGCGGCGGCGGAATCATTCGATGCCGCGTGGCGACGCCTCAAGACCGGAAAAACGTACGCGGCAGAACAAACCGGCAAGTTCAGCATCCGATACCCTGCACCCGATGGTGATGCATTTGATAACGTCGTTGAAATTCCCGCCGAATACAATCCCGCGCGCAAATGGCCGTTGCGCGTCCAATTGCACGGAGGTATCGGCCGGCCGGGTCCGCAGGCCGCACCGCCAGGACGTCCGATCGCGCAACATGCGCCGAATCGCATTCCGGGCGAGCCGCAGATTTACATCTACCCGAGCGGCTGGGCCGATCAGCAATGGTGGGACGCGGAACAAGTGGCGAACATCGCCCGGGTCGTCAACGACGTCAAGCGTAAATACAACGTTGACGAATCGCGGGTGTACCTGACCGGGATTTCCGACGGCGCCACAGGGGCGTACTACATCGCCATGCGAGAGCCCACTCTCTGGTCCGCCGTCCTGCCGCTGAACGGGAGCATTGCCGTGCTTCGCAATCGCGCGAATGGGGCGGACGGAGATCTGTACGGCAACAATCTCGTGAACAAGCCGTTGTATGTCGTCAACGGCGAGGAAGATCAGCTTTATCCAGTGTGGCAGGTCGAGCCGCACATCAAGTGGTTCAAGTCGCTGGGTGTCGACCTCGTGTTCCGTCCACAAGCCGGCGCCGGTCACAACACCGCTTGGTGGCCCACTGAGCGCGAGCCCTACGAACAGTTCGTGCGGGATCACCCGCGAGACCCGCACCCCGCCAGGTTGTCCTGGGAGACAGAGCGGACCGATCGCTTCAATCGCATTCACTGGCTCGTCATTACGCGGCTGGGCAAGGGATCGAGTGACGAGGCGCTGGCCGATACGGGCGTCTTTCCACGCGATCAGCCGTCCGGTCGGGTCGACGTGTTCCGTAACGGCAACACGTTTGAGGCGCGGACGCGTGGCGTCCGCGAGTTCATGCTGCTGCTCTCGCCTGACGTGGTCGATTTCGCCGCTCCCGTTATGGTCACGGTCAACGGCAAAGAGCTATTCCGTGGAAACGTCCGCAAGGACGTCAATACGCTGCTCAACTGGGCCGCCCGCGACAGCGATCGCACGATGTTGTATGCCGCGGAGCTCAAAATCGCGGTGCCGTAGGCGCGCCCGGCGTTTTTTCGCCTGATTTGTGAGGCGAAACACCTAACCGATCCAGCCGGATCCCCGTCAATATCTACCGGATGCACGAGAGCGACCGCAGCGCCGTCGCCCGGGTGTGTGACGGTGACGCAGACGCGTTCCAGTCGCTCGTCGAGCGGCACTCGAGGTACGTGTTTCACGTCGCGTATCGACTCACCGGCAGCAGCCAGGACGCCGAGGACGTGGTCCAGGAGACGTTTCTCAAGGCCTATCGTCAGTTGAGCCGGTTCGAGGCGCGCGCGGATTTCAGGACCTGGCTGCATAGGATTGCCGTGAACTGCTCAATCGACTTCATTCGTGCCCGACGGTCCCGTGAGATCGGGCAGGACATCGCCGACCTGGAAGATGCCGCATCCGCCGACGCCAGCGTCGGCGCGGCTCCCTCACCCGACCGCCTGGCGCTCAGCACCCAGATCGATGAACGCATCAGGGAAGCGCTCGACAGTCTGACCGCGATGGAGCGCGCCGCATTCACGCTGCGGCACGTCGAGGGACGCCCGATTCGTGACGTTGCGGCCGCGCTCGGGCTCAAAACCGAAGCGGCCAAGAACAGCATTTTCCGCGCCGTGCGCAAGATGCGCGCGGCGCTGGAGCCGTTCGTCCATGCCTGAGATGCACGCGACCGAAGAGGAATTGATCCTCCACTACTACGGCGAGTCCTTCGACTTTGCTCAGGGCAGGCCTGGCGACATGGCTCGGGGGAGCCGCCCCGGCACACTCTCCATCGAGGAGCACCTTGCCCGCTGTTCTGAATGCCGGCGGGCGTTCGACGAGTTACGTGCGGTGCTCTCTTTGGTCGATGCGCAGCCGCTCCCCGAGCCGCTGGCCGGACTCGAGCAGCGTGTGTGGGCGAAAGTGCAGCCCATCGTCGCGGCACGCAAGACGAACTCGTGGTCCCGTTTGTTCGGCGGTGCACCAGCGTGGGCTCTCGCCGGCGGACTCGCCGCAATCGTCATTGCGGCGTTTATCGCGGGACGTGCGACGCGGCCGGACGTCACGTTGCCTGGCAATTCGGAGGTCGCGGCCACGATACCCGACGATCGTAACGAGCGACTGATGACGGTTGCCGTTGGAGATCATCTCGATCAGTCGCAAATGATGCTGATCGAATTGTTGAATGGCGATGCACGCGCGTCCGACATTGGCGACGAGCAGGAGCGGGCGCGTGATCTGGTTGCCGCTAACCGGCTGTATCGGCAAATTGCGGTGCGCGAGGGCGATCAGGGCGTCGGCGAGGTCCTCGATGCGCTCGAACGCGTGCTGATTGAGATTGCAAACGCGCCGCCGGATGTCTCGGCGCGCGAGATGGAAGCGCTGCGCAACGACATCGAGCAGCGCGGGATCTTGTTCCGCTTGCGTGTGGTCGCCTCCGAGATGCGTGCGCGCGAGCAGCGAGATGTGATGGGTCCGCCGCAGACGGGCCCGTAATCGCGAATGTGGATGGCTTCCGAACGACGTAGTGAAGCGGCTGCCGCCGCCCGCGGGGGATACGAGATGAAACGCTTTGTATGTAGACAGGCCTGGCTGCTCGCTGCCGGCCTCTTGCTTTCACCATCACTGGCCGCTGCCCAACCGCTCGCCGATTTTGCCTGGCGCGCGGATGCGGCCGACGCACAGGCCGAACGTGAGGCGGCACGCCGCGAGCGCGAACGCGATCGAGAAGACAACCTCTACGAAACGGCACAGCGGCTGCTCGAAAAGTCGCAGTGGCAGCAAGCAGCCGAACGCTTTTCGTCCGTGGCATCGCTCAAAGGGACGCGGGCCGATGCCGCGCTCTACTGGAAGGCGTACGCGCTCGACAAACTGGGCCAGAAGGCAGAAGCGCTTGCGACGGCCGCCGAATTGATCAAAGGCTACCCATCCAGCCGCTGGATGAACGATATGCGGGCGCTCGAAATCCAGGTTCGTCAGAGCGTTGGTCAGCCAGTGCGGCCCGAGACCGAATCGGACGAGGAGTTGAAGCTGCTCGCCATTCAGGGATTGCAGCACTCGGATCCCGAGCAGGCGATCCCGATGCTCGAAAAAATCCTTCAGGGACCGCAGTCCCCGCGTCTGAAGGAGCGAGCGTTGTTCGTTCTGGCTCAGAGCAATTCGGCACGTGCGCGCCAGGTGCTGGCCGGTGTGGCAAAGGGTGCGGGCAATCCCGATTTGCAGCGACGCGCCATACAGTACCTCGGCGTCAACGGCACGCGCGAAAACCGCGAACTGCTGGCCGAAATCTACGCCGCCTCGTCGGACGTTGACATCAAACGACGCATTCTGCGGGCCTTCATGGTTGCCGGTGATCGGGCGCGCGTGTTGGCCGCCGCCACCGGCGAAAAGACGCCGGAGCTGCGCGAGGAAGCCGTTCGTCAGCTCGGCGTCATGGGCGGGCACGAAGAGCTCTGGCAGCTATATCAGAAGGAGAGCACGCCCGAGGTCAAGAAGCAGATTCTGCAGGCGATGTTCGTCGGCGGCAATTCGACACGGTTGATCGAGCTCGCCAACTCCGAGCCCAATCCGGAATTGCGGCGAACCGCGATTCGCAATCTCGGTTTGATGAACTCAAAGCAGACCGCCGACGCGCTCGTCGGTCTTTACGCGAAGGAAAAGGATCCTGAGACCCGCAGGGCTGTGATTCAGGGACTCTTCGTCCAGAACAATGCCGAACAGCTCGTCGCGATCGCGCGGAAGGAAACCGATCCCGAGATGCGGAAGGAAATCGTCCGGCGGCTGTCCACGATGACGGGCTCGAAAGTCGCGATCGACTACCTGATGGAGATTCTCAACAAATGACTCGCGCGCTGTCGGCACTGGCGGTGATCGCGCTCTCGGCGGCGGCTGCGTTTGCGCAGCAGCCGCGGATCGCCAACGGGCAGATTCAGCCGCAACCGTTGACGGGATCGCTCGATGCGGCGATGCGAGCGATTGCGTCCAAGGGATCGGACCCGGTTTGGGTCGGCTATGCAGTTCCCGCCGCGAATCCTGACAGCCAGATGTGCTGCTGGAACGACGGAGCTACAACCGCGTGCAACCTCGAGCCGAGTGCCGCGAACATGACGACCCTCACGACGAGCGGCGGCCCGCTTCGTCTCGATTCGGGCGACGTGTTCTTTGTACTGTATCGCTTCGAGCAAGGGCAGGTGAGTCGCATCCGGTCGTTTTCAGAGGCGTGCCCGCTCGATGCGGGCGGCCAAACGATCCAGTGGCTGACTGGTATCAAGCCAGCCGAGAGCGTCGCAGTGCTCAGCGTGTATGCGACCTCACCGACGAGAAAGCCGGCAGACGCGGCCTTGTCGGCCCTTTCCCAGCATGCTGGTCCCGAAGCCATTGACACGCTCGTGAAGCTGGCGCGCGGCGCCGAAAGCAGTCACGTGCGAGGGCAAGCGCTCTTCTGGCTGGCTCAGCGCGCCGGTCAAAAGGCAGTCGGAACGATCACCGAGGCAATCGAGCGCGACCCGGAAACCGACGTGAAACGCCGCGCCGTCTTCGCGTTGAGCCAGTTGCCGAAGGATGAAGGCGTGCCGCTTCTCATCAACGTCGCACGCACCAATGCGAATCCCGCGGTGCGCAAGCAGGCGATCTTCTGGCTAGGACAGTCGAAGGACGCGCGCGCGTTGAAATTTTTCGAGGAGATTCTCTTTAAGTAATGCGCGCACCTACAGGCGCGCGGCTAGCTACACCGAAGATCTAGCCGCGGACCTTCAGCTGCGCCTATTGCGAAGACGTCGGCGCCTTCGTCTGCGATTTCGGCTCCGTACTCCACCAGAACTGCTTGGGCAGCGTCTTCTGCTCCGGCCAGATCGTATTCAGGGTGTCGCCTTGGTAGATTTCGCCGTTCTTCATCACGTACCGAATCGTGTTGGTGTTGCGGATGTTCTCGAGCGGGTTCTTGTCGAGCACGAGAAGATCCGCGAGCTTACCAACTTCAACCGAACCGACGTCCTGCTGAAGCCCAATTGCTTCCGCGCCGAATTGCGTCGCTACGCGCAGTGTTTCGTGGGGCGTAAGACCACCGGACTGTAGGTTCCACGTTTCCCAATGGGCACCGAGACCCTGCATCTGGCCGTGGCTGCCTAATCCGGCGCGCCCGCCCGCGTGGACGAGATCGGCAATACCTTTCGCTATCGCGGCATGGCCGTATTCCTCGGGCAGGAACCACTGCCCCCGGCGTCGCGTCATCGTATCGAGCAGCTCCCACGGGACAAACTTGCGCAGCTTCGTGTCGGTGGCCGCGTTCTCATGCTCGAAGTAATAGTTTTCGCTCCATGGTGCGCCGTAAGCGACGAGAATCGTCGGTGTGTAGAACGTTTTCGTGCGCGCCATGAACTCGATCACATCCTTATAGAGCGGCATGATCGGCAAGCTGTGCTCTTGCCCTGAATAGCCGTCGGCCATCTGCGTGAGATCCTGCTTGAGATCCAAATTGCCTTCGACCGTGGCGGTCAGCCCGTATTCCTGGCACGCCTGGATGATCCACTGACGGACGAGGCGATCGCCCGCAACGTATTGTTTCAGCGTGTTGGTTTTATATGCGTCGCGGTAGCGCTTGATGTAGCGCATCGCCGATTCCTGATCGCCAATGCCGACGCCGGCAAAGACTCCTGGACCTGTGGCGTAAATGCGCGGACCGGGAATGATGCCCGCGTCGACCATGTCGGCGTAGGCAAATACGTCTGGCGTCGACGTTTGCGGATCTCTCGTTGTGGTGACGCCATACGCGAGGTTGGCGAGGTACTGCCACACTTCTGTTTGATGCAGGCCGCGTGGCGCCCACATGTGCGAATGCGCATCAACAAAGCCGGGCATGATCGTCTTGCCCGCAACATCGATCGTGCGTGTGCCCGCCGGCGCCTTGATGCTGCCTTTCTTGCCGACCGCCGCAATGCGATTGTCCGTTACCAGGACGTCACCACTCGCGATCACCGCGTCGCCCTTCATCGTGATGATCCGCGCACCCGACAACAGCACCGACCCTGTCGGCCGTGCGCGCGTGACCTCCACGGTCACATCGGCACGTTGCGGCTCCGTCGCGTCGAAGTCTTGACGGAAGAACTGTGAGCCCCACGCCCACGTCACGGCCTTGCCATCGATCGTCCAGCGCAGATAGTCGCCGCCTTCGTTCGACATCCGCTTGACCGGCACGGCTGCATCGCCGCCGCGTCCCTGAATGCGCACTTCGACCGTTTCGCGGCCGGCGATCGGCACCGAGACGATGTAGTGACGGCCCTGGAGGCTCGCAAATGCGCGCGTGCCGTCAGGCGAGAGGCGAATTTCAGTGGCCGCTGGAGGATTGTTGCCAGGGCCGGTGCCCGTCATACGGAGCAACGTGCGCCGGTCGAATCCATCCATCGTGATCGAGTGGAGACCACGTCCAGAGGTGAAGAACACACGCTTGGAATCGCTCCGCGCGAAATGCGGATCGCGTCCGCCTTGGGTGGCGGCGATGAACGTGGCCTCGCCCCCATCGCCCGGCATCCATTTCAACTGCAGCGTGTTTGGCGGATTCACGCCGGAGATTTCCGCGACATCGACATTGTCCGGCGCGGGCGCGTCGAGCAGCACCGAATACAACTGATCCGCTGCAGCGCCAGCGATAAACACGATCCGCGCTCCATCGGGCGTGTAAACCGGATCAAGGTAATAGCCCTCGAACGGCGTGAGAGTTTCGGGCTGTCCACCAACGGACCGCACGCGCTTGATATGTCCGCCAGTGGTAGTCCAGGTCACGTAAGTGACGAATTGCCCGTCGGGCGACCACGTCGGCATGAATTCGCCCTCCGGGCCTTTCATCACACCCCGCGCAAATGGGCCGCCACTGGTGAGTAATCGAGGTGTTCCGCCCGGCCAGTCCATCACGTAGAGACGGTTCATCGCGCTGAACACGACGCGTGTGCCGTCCGGTGACAGTGACGGCCACCGAATCAGTCGCGCGCGTACGCTATCGCCGTCCTGCACACGCGTCTGCGAATACACGCGCGCTGCGATCTCCGCCTGTACTCTGGCGGTGAATGGGATTTCGCGGGCAGCGCCGGTCTCGACATCAACCCGCTGGAAGCGACCGCCGATGGGAACGATGAGCGATCGGCCATCGGGGGTGAAATCGTAGCGCGGCAGAGTGTCGCGGCTGGCGCGCGACTCCTGATCGTCGCGAGTGATTGGATAGATCAGCCAACGTTCCGCGCCGCTCTCGATGTTCCGCACGCGCAATCCGGTTTGTGTCTTATGGCGCGTGCCGTACACGAGCCATTTGCCGTCGGGTGAAATCATCGGCCGCATCGCGGATCCGCGCGCGTTTGTGATTTGCGATGCTTCTCCCGTCTCGCGATCGTGCCGGTAGATCTGCCAGAGCGGGAACTGCGCGTTGTACGTGAATGGGCCTGTCCGCTGCGCGTAGTAGATGAACCGCCCATCGGGCGTGACCGCCGCCCCCATCCGATTGGGTGCAGGCGGCGGAGGAGGTCCCTCTGCATCAGGACTCGGCTGCGGCGGCGGTGGCGCTCCGACACGGACACCGCCTCCGCCGTCGCGGTGATACATGAACAGCCATAGCGTGCCCGGATCAGGAGCTCGTGATTTCGACACGACGAGGTACTGGCCATCAGGCGTCCAAGTTGGCGACACCATCAACTGCGGTCCCGCGTTCGTGCGGCCATCTTTACTCACCGCGCGCGCGTTCGAGCCGTCGGCATCAGCGATCCAGAGGTTCTCAACGCCGCTGCGATCGCTGAGGAACGCGATCGTTGTGCCGTCGGGCGAATACACGGGCTGGCTCTCGAACGACAGCCCGCCGATGATGCGCGTCGCCGTGCCGCCTTCGATCGGCAGCGTGTAGAGATCGCCGAGCAAGTCGAACACGATCGTCTTTCCATCCGGTGAGACGTCCAACGAAGCCCATGTCACTTGGTTGGTGTCGAATTCGAGTGTCTCGGCCGTCTCGAGAACCAGTGCCTCGTTCGCCGGGGCTGATTCGGACTGCGGTTCCTGCGAACGAACGTCCGCGAAGCCCAGCACCGCCGCGACCGTCGCCGCGGCGAGCAACCGGATGGCTTTCATAACTCCTCCTGAGTGGGCTGATTTTACTTAGAATGGACCACCATGAAAGTCATGACCGCGACGACGATCTCCCTTGTACTCGCTGGTGCCGCAGCATTGTGCGCGCAAACACCAGCACCGCAAGGCCGCGGACAAGGGCGCGGCCCGCTTACGCCCGAGCAACAGGAACAGCAGCGTGCGCGCGAAGCCGCGTCGGGTCCGGACGCGCCGCGGCCGATCGACGCGCTCGATACGATCTGGATCGAAGAGCAGTCGTGGATGGAAACGCGCGACGCCATCCGCGCCGGCAAGACGATCGCCATCATCGGCAGCGGTGGCAACGAGCAGAACGGCCCGTATGAGCCGAACGGCAAACACAATTACGTGCTGCGGACGACGTGCGAGGCTATAGCACGCAAGCTGGGCAACGCGTTGTGCGCACCCATCGTGACTCTCGAACCAGGCAACCCTGAGCGGCCAGGGCTGACGCCTGGAAGCGTGTTCATCACACAGGCGACCTTCAACGCCATTCTCACGGACATGGCGACGAGCCTGAAGTCGATGGGCTTCAAGGATATCGTGATGATCGCCGACAGCGGCGGAAACGTCACCGGCATGCGCGATGCGGCAACCGCGCTCAACGCAAAGTGGCAGGGCACACCGGCGCGCGCGTACTACATCACCGAGTACTACGAAGAAGATAAGTGGAGTTACAACTACCTCAAGACGCTCGGCATCGTCCAGAAGCCCGACGTGCAGTCGGCCACCAGATGGGACATTCACGACGACTATCACTACGAGGCGCTCGTCGCGGTGGTGGACCCGAAGTTGGTGCGCCCCGAGCAGCGCATCAAGGCAAACCGGTTCAGCATTTACGGCGTTGAGATTGGATCGGTCGCCAAGCTCATAGAGAACGGCAAGAAGCTCGCGGAATACCGAGCGAAGATTACCGTGGCCGCCATTCAGAAAGCGATCGCGAGCGCGCGCGCCACGCAGCAGTGACTTGCGGGGCACCGCCATGCCCGGAACCTTCAGCCGCAGGCAGTTGTTCAAACGCGAGTTTCGCGTGTTGCGCGGCGACGTGTCGGCGGCGATTGCGGCGGCGGATCCGATCAACCTGCTCTCGTTGGGAGCGCCGGCCGACGAATACGATCGCGAAATCGACGCGATTCTCTCCAGAGTCTCCGGCGCACACTGCTCAGACGACGTGCAGACGATTGTGCATGACGAGTTCGTGCGCTTCTTCGGCGCGCAGACGGCTGGCGGACGCGAGCGCTATGCCGCACCGGCGCGTGCTATCTGGCATGCCGTGCTGAAATCGCGCCGGCAATAGGCGGTTGTGGAGCAGGTTTGATGCGTGCGGCTGTCCCGCGTAAACTGGTCGGAGCGTCGTTGAGTCTAAAACCAACAGAATTGCGGTTGTCTCTCGCGCCACAGCGGCGGTTCGAGGCGATCGACGTCAATACACGGATTAGCGAAGAAGCCGGCGACATCCTGAGCCGCCACAAGCGAACCCTTTATTGCTCGTTCCATACCACTGCGGGATACCTCGATCAGAGCCTCTCCGTTCGCCTCCGTAACAGTCAGGACCTTCTCTCCAAGTTCTTTCGCGCGTTCCATGCCCTGTTTCCACAGGGCGGCGAGTATCGCCACGACCGGATGGAGCTGCGCACCGAACTGAGTGACGAACAGAAGGAAGTGGAGCCGCGCAATGCCGACTCGCATCTCACTTACATCGGTGCAGGATTGCGCAATTGCGTCACCTACCGCACTCGGCCCAATACGCCGGTTTATTTTGTTGAACTCGATGGGATGACCCCCGCGATGCGGCGCAAGCGCACCACTGCGGTCCTCGCGTACGACCACGAACGCGTGGTCGCGCGTGTTTCCCTGGGCGTCCCGGTTTCGAGGCATCCAGTCGATTCGATCAACCTTGCGGATCCCCGCTTCGGACTGCTCGAGAACGTCAATGATCTCCTGCGGCAAAGCGGCCTGCACCATGGCCGCGTCGACATCGTGATCGATCCCGCGGAGCGTAACGTCGGGCTCACCGTCAACGAGTACGAAACGTTGCTGATGCAGAACGATCTGGCGGAAGTGCTCCGCGATCCGCTGCGATTTGCCAAAATCAAAGGGCGCAACGCGCTGCATGATCCGCTCGCGATTCCCGGGAAGACGCTAAGCTACGCACGCTACGACGTGGTTCATCTGATGAACTCGCTGATGGAGGCGCTGCGTCTTGATCAATCGTCCGTTGAGCGATTGATCGCGAAAGTGATGTCCGTTCCGGCCCGCCGGTTCCTCCGTTCCCGTCGCGTGAGCTTCCTCGCGTCGTCGGAAACGGAAGTCGGGGCCCGCCTCGTCCGAGGCACTTACCAGAGCCCGATTCTCGTGCAGTGGCAGCCCGCTGAACGGCAGGAACGGCGCGTCGACCTCGTTCTCGTTGAACTCTCCTGAATCCGAGGTGAGGACAGCCGCGGACCTTTGAGGTCCACGTCTATTCGCCCGGCGCAGCCAAGTCGCAGTAATCTTTTCGCGGGACATGCTGAAAGACTTGCGCGCGCTCGCGAGCTGGATCGATCCCGCGGATCGAATCCGATGGCTGCTGCTCGTGCCGATCGTCTCCGTCGCGGCTGTCTTCGAAGCTTTGGGTGCACTCGCGGTGTTCGGCTTGCTCCGCGTGATCGTGGAGCCCGCGCGGATCCAGACGATGCCTGTTGTGTCGGATCTCTGGCAACGCTGGCCGGGCAACGACGTGCGCAGCCTGCTTGCGGCGCTCACCCTGGCGGTGGCGATGTTCTATATCTTGCGTGCGGCGTTCCTCATCTGGACGGAATGGCTCAAAGAGTCGATCATTCATCGTTCTGGCGCGCGCGCGGCCGAACGCCTCTTCTCTCGATATCTCGCGGCCGATTACGCGTTTCATCTGCGGCGCCGATCGTCCTCGTTGATTGAAGAAGTGTCGCGGTCGACCGATGCTGCCTTTCAATTGATTGCCGCCTCGGCGGTGAACATCTTCGCCGAGATTGCAACTGTCGCCGCACTGGTCGCGGTGCTGATTGCGACCGCGCCACTTCGAACGCTCATTGCGGTAGCGACCGTGCTCGTCGTCGTTGCGGTTCCAGTACTGGCGACTCGGCGGATTTGGATTCGATGGGGTGAGCGCGGCAAGAAGTTCGAAGAGCAGCAGCTTCACGTGCTGCAGCAAAGTCTCGGCGCTGTGAAGGAAGTGAAGATTGCTGGGCGCGAGTCGTTTTTCGAAAGCCGCCTGCGTGCCGCGCGCCGAGCGCTCGCTCATCTCCGCCATCAGCGCGCGTCGACCGCCAGTGCTCTCCGGCTGGGCGTCGAAAGCGTGCTGATTGTTTCGATGCTGATGGTCGTGCTGCTCGTCACGCTGCGCGGCGACTCCGGCGCCGAGACTGTTTCGGTCCTCGCGGTGTTCGCATATGCGGGGTTTCGCGCGGTGCCGTCGGCGAATCGCATTATGCTCAACGCGGGTTATGTGCGGGAGGGACAGCCGTTTGCACGCGCTGTGGCGGCGGACTTCGACGCGCTGGCGGGTGCCGTACGCCGCCCGCATGGACCTGAGCCGGCGATTGACTTCCGCCAATCGCTGGCATGTGCGCACGTGAGCTTCGCTTACGAGGCGGGATCGCGCCCCGCGCTGCACGACGTGAATCTGTTGATACGTCGCGGTGAGTCGGTCGGCGTCGTCGGTCCCACCGGCTCGGGAAAGAGCACGCTGGTGGACGTGCTGCTGGGTCTGCTCACACCGACGTCAGGTCGTGTGTTGCTCGACGGCGAAGATATTGCCGGCTACGAACGGGGGTGGCAACGTCAGATCGGGTATGTGCCGCAGGATCCCTATCTGCTCGACGACACGCTGAGGCGAAACATCGCGTTTGGCGTCCCCGACAGCGTCATCGACGAACAGCGCCTCGCGCGCGCATGTGCGCAGGCCCAGCTCGATGACTTTGTTCGTCAACTACCCGCAGGCCTCGAAACCATGATCGGTGAGGACGGCGTGCGTTTATCCGGCGGACAGCGGCAGCGCGTTGCGATTGCGCGCGCGTTGTACCACGATCCTCCGGTGCTGGTGTTTGACGAGGCGACTGCCGCTCTCGACAATCAGACCGAACGCGAAGTGACACGCGCGGTCGCCGCGCTGCACGGCGATCGGACGCTGATCGTGATTGCACACCGGCTCTCGACCGTTGAAGCGTGTGACCGGTTGATTTTTCTGCAGGACGGCAGAATCGCTGCTATCGGCCGCTATCACGACCTGCTGCGCAATCCCGGCTTTCGCGCGATGGCGACCGGATGAAATTCGACGCAATCTCGCCGAACTCGCGCACGAACCGTTCGCTCGAAAATCGCTCCGCATAACAACGTAGCCTGGCGCTGAATTCCTCCTGAAGCGCGGGGCTCGACGTGACATGGCGGATGCGCTCCACGGCATCGTCTGCGGTTCGCCACTTCAGCTCGGCGATATCGCCGACGGCTTCAACCTGCCCGCCGCTGTCATGGACAAAGACCACGCACCCCGCTCTCGCCATTTCAGCGACCGCCATGCCGAAGTGTTCGCGCTCCATCGCATGCACACCATAGCGAGAGGAGCGGAGCAGGGCCAACAAGTGCTCTTGTGAAACGTCTTCCTCGAGTGTGACCCAGTCGGCGAAACGTTGCGCGAGTGACATGATGCGTCCGCTGTAGTGGCGGTGCACACGCGACCCTATGATGTGCAGACGCGCCGCCGGCAAAAAACTGCGGACACGTTCGACGATCGCGATGGCGAGCTCGAATCGCTTTGTTTCATCGAATCGCCCCACGCAGAGAAACGTATCAGTACGCTCAGCCCACGGCCTACCGCAACCTGGATTGACAACCGGCGGATAGAGCACGCGCGCTGCGAGACCTTGCTCAACGCGCAGCGCCTTCGCGGTCCAGTCGGAGTTCGCCAGTGTTTCGTTGATGCGCGCCGATTCGAACGAAAGCCCCGATATTGCGTCGCAGACGCCGTAATATGCGCGCATCACCGCATGCCAGCGCCGCGGCTCCGGCCGAAAAGCGATGGGGTAATGCACATACTGCAACCCGGGCCTTCCGAAAGCAGCGTAATTGTCAGCCGTCAGCAGCAAATCGAAGTCGCACGCATGCTGGCGCGCCGATCGAAACAGCACTGCCATGCGCAATCGGCTAAGGCGAAAGGGCAACAGGTCAACGATTCGCGTTAATGCCGGGGGATGGAGCTGTGCAACGCGCGCATGGCGGAGCGAAGTGCCATAAAACCGATCGACGGCCCTTGCATCCCATGGTCGCGAGGTCAGCGTGGCAACGTCATGAGCGCCAGCCAGCGCCTGCAGCATCCATGCGGCAACCGCATTGCCGCCGCCAGGCGGGTTCAACGACTCCTGCACCAGCAGAACGCGCACTATTCCCTGAAGGTCGCAACGATCGAGCGGACCTCCTCCATGAACCGATCGGTGCCAAACAGCCTCGATCGCGTCGCCAAATGTTGTCGTAAGCGAGTCTGTTCGGGGGCGCTGGACACGACGGCAAGAATTTTTTCGGCCGCTTCGTCTTCGCCGTCGTAGAGCAACGCGGGCTCGTCGCCGACGATCTCGACCTGACCGCCGCCACGCGGAACCCACACGATCGCGCCGGCGCGCACCAGTTCGGCGGGCGCCATGCCGAAGTGTTCCTCTCGCATCGAATGAATCCCGTAACGATACGATGCCGCGAGCGAACGCACCTCGTCTCGAGGCAGGTTCTCTCGAAACCGAATCCACGATCCGAGCGAGGCCGCCAGACGCCATAGTTCGCGCTTGTACCGGGGGGCATGTCGCTCCGACGTACCGACAATCACAAAGGTCAAATCAGGGACGTGCTTACGAACGCGCGCAAGGATGTTCATGCCGCGCTCGTACTCTTTTTCGGGCGAGATGCGCCCGATCGCGAGGAATCCAGTGCGGCGCTCCGTCCAGGGTAGCGACGAAACAGGGTCGACCACAGGCGGATACACCGTTCTCGCGTCGATTCCCATCAGCTGTTTGACCCTGGCCGCTGTCCAGTTGGAGTTTGTCAGCGTCAGATTCTGTTTCATTCGCTCGAGCGAAAAACCGGCGACGCGATCAGCAAACCGATAATACGAATCGAGCAGGACCCGAGATTGGTGATACCAGCGATAGTCCACCGCTGGCCGAGGCCGAAGATACGTCGGGTAGTGCACATACTGGATCCCCCGGCGTCCATAATCCGTCTCGTTGTGCACGCCGACGATGACGTCGTAGGCATCGTTGATCCGGCGCGTGTAGCGCATGAGCAGCGCAGATCGCAGGAGTGCCGCTGGGACGGGCAAGTGATCGAGTGCCAATCTCCAACTGCGCGGCACGACGATCGTGTCGAATTCGCTCGTGCGCAATGAAGTACCGAAGAAGCGATTGACCGGCGCGACGTCCACCGGCCACCAGGAGAGCACGGTAACGCGATGGTGCGGCACCAGCGCTTGCAGCATCCAGGCGGCGACACCGTTGCCTCCGCCGGGCGGCTGCAAAGACGGCTGCACGAGCAGCACCCGTCGCATCGTCAGTTCAACTGCGCAGTCGCGAGCGCGACGCCGGACAGCAGCAGTGTCAATCCATACAAGAGCGCGACGGCACGACGCGGTGACAAACCGACGGCCAGCAGTTGGTGATGGATATGATTCCGGTCGGGTTCGAAAATTCGGCGAATCGCCGCTGCAAGTGAGACGCGCTCGACGCCATCATGTCGGAAGAGGCGACGGCCGAGAGCACTGGTCGAATCGGCGATCGGTAACGCAAAGATCAAGATGGGCACGCCGGCTGTGAGCGCTGTCGCGCCCTTCTGCCACCCGGTGATGGCCGTCGTCGCAAGCACGAATCCAAACAGCAGACTGCCGGCGTCACCGAGGAATATGGAGGCCGGTGAAAAGTTGTAGACGAGAAAACCCAGCGCTCCCCCCACTAAAGCAGCCAACAGCATTGCCTCGGCAACGTGCCCGCGAGCCACCAGAATGGCGGCGCATGTCGCGCCGGAAATCACCGACACGCCAGCTGCGAGACCGTCGATGCCATCGATCAAGTTGAATGCGTTCGTCAGCCCGACGACCCATAAAAGCGTGAGCGGCCACGACCAAAAGCCAAGTTGCCACGTCTGACCACCGATGGTGATCCGCTCGATCAGCAGGCCCGATTGCATGACAACGACAGCCGCAACCACTTGCACGAGCAGTTTTGGCCACGGGCGCAGCGACAGCACGTCATCAACCAGCCCGACTGAAAAGACCAGTGCTCCACCGATGAGAATTGGCGTAAGGCGACCAAACACATCCCGCGCCGAGCCGGCCGAACTGCTCATCAGCGGTACGGTCAGCAGCGTGAGTACGGCAGCGCCCGCCACGGCCACCCCGCCGAGACGCGGAACGGATGCCAAATGAACCTTCCGGCCGCCTGGCGCGTCTACAAGCCCGAGCGCGCTGGACGCCGTGCTGACGAGCGGCGTGAGCAGCAGACCAAGAGCCGTAGCGGCAACGACGAGCGTCAAATATAGGGTCATCGAAGCGAGGGCGCCTAACTCCCATGCGAACTGCGGTCGTTGTGCTCGGAGATCTCGGCCGAAGCCCGCGGATGCAGTACCACGCGTTGACGGCGGCCGTCAACGGCGCTGACGTCGATCTCGTCGGCTTGGAAGGAGCGCCCGTTCATGCGGCATTGACCGCCGAACCGCGCCTTCACTCGCATCGACTGACCGACCGAGCGTTCGGAGGTCGGGCAAGCGGCGGCGCGCGGCGTTTTGTGTTTCTCTCAGCGGCACGAGCGGCGCTGCACGCGGGGCGACTTCTCGCTGCGCTTCTCAGGCTGCCGAAACCCGACGTCATTCTGGTTCAGAATCCTCCCGCCGTGCCGACGCTCGCGATCGCATGGACAGTTGCCCGGCTGCGTCGCGCCAAGCTCGTCATCGACTGGCACAACCTCTCACACAGTATCCTTGCAGTCCGCCTTGGCAGCGATCACCGCGCGGTGCGGGTCCTGGCACGCAGTGAGGCGCGCTGGGGTCGTCGCGCTGACGCCCACCTCACGGTTTCGGCGGCATTGGCCGAATGGCTGCGACGCGAATGGCGTATATCGGCAACAGTCCTGTACGACCGCCCTCCAGCTTTCTTCGCGAAACCTGATTTGGCGGCGTGCAACGACCTGTGGCGGCGCCTCGCGCGCGAGCTCAATCTCGGGCCGCGACGGCTGCCGCTGGTTGTCTGCCCGACAAGTTGGACGCCCGATGAAGACTTCGATCTGTTGCTGGAAGCCCTCGAGCGCACCGAGCGAAAGCTGCTCGAAGTGGGCAACGCTTCAGAGATCCCGTCCGTTTGTGTCCTGATGACCGGCCGCGGCATGCTTCGGGCAGAATTCGAGCGACGTGTCGAACGCCGGCATCTCAAACAGGTGGCGGTTCGAACCACATGGCTCGAACCGGCCGATTATCCGGTGCTCGTCGGAATGGCGGACGCGGGGCTGTGTTTGCACCAGTCGTCATCCGGCCTTGATTTACCGATGAAGCTAGCCGATTTCCGCGGCGTGAACGTTCCGGTTTGCGCGTTCGACTATGCGCCGGTAGTGGCCGAAGTGCTCAGACCGGGCAAAGAAGGCGTGACGTTTCATGAGCCCGGAGAACTAAGCACGATTCTCTTCGCTCTTGCCACTGCGGACCTTGGACGCGTGCCGAGCTTTGCGGCGTCGCGCGCGTGGCTGGCGGCCAATCCCGCTGAGCGCTGGGAACCGCAGTGGAATGAGAAAGCGCGACCTATCCTATCCCCAGCGGTCGCTTGAGTCGATGGCGCCAACGGGCGAGAAATGCTCGAACGGCGCCGCTGTCGGCCTGATTTTTCGGTTTGCCCAGTGCCGCTATGTCAACGCAGGTGAATTGCGGGGCTAACTGTCGTGTAGAGCGCGCGACGGGTCGATCGTCGAGGCTCGCCACGCGGGAACGATCGCTGCAAACGCCGCGACGAGGAGCATCACGCCGACGACGGAAGTCAAGGCGATCGGATCGCGGGGACCCACTTCGAACAGCTGGTTTTCCAACAACCTGCTCGTCGCCAACGAACCGACTGCGCCAAGTGCAAGACCCGAAGCGACCGGCTTCAATCCCTGCCACGTAACGTTTCGAACGACCGTGCCGGCCGAGGCGCCTAATGCCATGCGCACGCCAATCTCGCGCGTTCGCTGCGCAACGAGCCACGCAATCACTCCGTAGATACCGAGCGCCGCAAGTACGAGCCCGGTCGTGCCGAGCAACAACATCAAGGTGGTATTGAAGCGAGCGGTTGCCAGCGACTGCTGCAGCCCCTCTTCCATCGTCATCACCCTGAACACTGGCAGCGATGGATCGATCTCCCGAACAGCATTACGGATCGCGTCAGCGAGAGGTGCCGGATGCCCTGCGCGGGAACGCGCGACCACGTTAAGGGAGTTCTGCACCCATGTCCATGCCACGTCGGGCACTTGCGCGACCGGCAGGTAGAACTCTGGGTTTGGCGGCTGCGACGGTCCGAGCCGGCGAACATCTCCAACGACGCCAATCACGGTTTTCCAGACAGGCTGATCAGGACCTCCTTCGCAACAACTGATCCGTTTGCCGATAGGGTTGTCAGACCCGAATGCCGCGCGAGCGAGCGTCTCGTTGACAATCATTACCAGCGGCGCGCTACGAATGTCCTGCTGGGTAAACGTTCGTCCGGCGCGAATCGGGATCCGCAGCACTTTGAAGTAGTCCGGCGACACGAAATGGGACGTGCTCTGAACGATCGAATCGCGCGTCAGCGGACGTCCTTCAGGTATCAGCCCGTTGCTCCCGCCGCCGCCACCAACCAGCGGCGACTGCGAATCGAGGGCCGCGTATTCTACCGCCGGCGATGCCATGACCTTGTCCAGCAATTGACTGAACGTGAGCTTCACTTGTTCGGCGCCGCGGTATTGCGCCGGCGGCAGCGCCACGCGTGCGCTCAACACGCCCGCCGCGTCGAAGCCGATTGCCGTGTTTTGCAACTTGATCGCGCTGCGCACGAGCAGCGCAGCGCCAGCGAGCACGATCAAGACAAGCGCCGCTTGCCCGGCGATCAACGTCTGGCGAATCCACGGCCGCAGACCTCCGCTCGAGTGTCCTTTGCCGTCGCCGAGATGATCGCGTAGATCGTCGCGGCGTGTCGCTTGCCATGCAGGCAGCAGTCCGACCAGCACAGTCGCGGCGAGCACGAGGCCGATCGCAGCTGAGATCACGGTCACATTCAACGCGGCTGTTTCGATTCGCGGAACGCCCTGCGGCGCGTTGGACACGAGAACGGGCAGCGCCCACCACGCGAGCAGCAGTCCTGCCGATCCACCCAGAATCGCCAGGACCAGACTCTCGGTGAGGACCTGTCGCACGATTCGGCCTCGGCCCGCGCCAATGGCTGCGCGAATGGCCAACTCGCGCGCCCGCGCTGCCAGCCGTGCGATCAGTAGATTGGCGACATTGATACAACCAATGACGAGTACTAAGGTCACGGCCGCGAACAACACGAGCAGCCGCAGCCGGTAGTTGTCCACGATCACGTCGAGCATTTCCCTGCTGGCGAATGTGATTTGGCTCGCATCACGGGGAAAGTCGTTGCGGAGTGCCCGCGCCACACGCTCGATGTCGTCGTTGATTTGTGCCAGCGAGGCATCCCGCTTACGGAGACCGTACACCTGCAGGTAGTGCTCATCGTGCATGGCGAGCCGCTCTGCGGTAAAGGCGATCGGGACGTAGAGCGCCGTCGTTGCTCCGGCTTGATCGTACTCATCCGGGAGGATGCCGATGACGTCGTACGATTCGCCGTTCAATCGGAGTTGGCGGCCAACGATCGAGGAGTCGCCCGCAAAGCGACGCTGCCAGAAGCGGTATCCGAGGACAACGACGTGCGCATTTCCGGGCTGATCCTCGTCTTTCGTGTATGTTCGGCCGTGCAATGGCCCGAGGCCGAACACGCGGAAGTAATTCCACGTCGTGCGCGCGCCCAAGATGCGCTCCGGCGTCGCACCTTCGGACAAATTGAAACTCGAATATTGAACGCCCGCGACCTCGTCCAAGGTTGTCGAGCGCTCACGGATGTAGGCATAGTTGCCCACGGCGAGCCCGCCGAGCCCCTCTTTCCAGGCCGTGAACGTCATCGTCATGCGCTCGGCGTTGGGAAACGGAAGGGGCCGGAGGACAACGGCGTCGAGCACACTGAAGATCGCCGTTGTGGCGCCAAGGCCGATGGCAAGGGTAAGGACAGCCGCAATCGTGAACCCAGGCTGCCGTCGACACTGTCGCAGGGCGAACCGCAGATCCTGGCGAAATTCGTCCCACCAGTCTTGACGCGCAAAGGCACGGTTGCGATCGCCGCCGAGCTCGTTCAGGCGCCGTTCCATCTGCGCCACGTCGCCGAACCGCGCGAGCGCTTCCTGTCTGGCGCGCCCAGGATCCATGCCGCGGTCGATGAATTCGCGGGTACGAAGTTCCACGTGGTGCGCGAGTTCATCGCGCACTTCCTGGTCAACCGGGACGCCCCACAAAACGGATCGAAGACGATGGCGGATGTTCATGCTGGCACCAGAATCCTGTTAACAGCCGCGGCGAAGGTCGCCCACGCTTCTGTGTCGCTCGCTAGCTGCTGTCGACCTTTGCGCGTGAGCCGATAGAACTTGGCCTTACGTCCGAGCTCGGACGTGCCCCATTCGGCGTCAATCCATCCGCGCTTTTCCATGCGGTAAAGCGCCGGGTAGAGCGATCCCTCTTCGACAGAGAGCGCCTGCTCGGTTACGTCTTCTATCCGGCGCGCGATCGCGTAGCCATGCATTGGCCCACGCGTCAATGTCTTGAGCACTAGTGATTCCAGCGTGCCAGGAAGAAAATCGGCTGGGTTTCTCGGCATTCGATACCTCGACAATCGATACCTCGATAGTCTAGGCGTTAGACGGTCCCGTGGGCAAAAAGGTTCGAAAGTACAATGCAGATTGCTTATGGTGCCGATTACGCAGATAGCTCACCGCTTTGGCATTCCCAACGATCTTGTAGAGCCCTACGGCAGATACACCGCGAAAGTCCGATTGGAACTGCTCGAACGCATCCCGGAGCGCCGAGGCAAGCTGGTGCTTATTACGGCAATAACCCCGACAACCAGCGGCGAAGGCAAGACCGTGACGACCATTGGCCTGACACAGGGATTGGTGAAGCGCGGGTACTCCGCCGTCGCCACGCTTCGCCAGCCGTCGCTGGGGCCTGTCTTCGGCCAGAAAGGGGGTGCGACCGGCGGCGGCCGCGCTTCGCTTGCGCCGCTCGACAAGATCAATCTCCACTTCAACGGCGATTTTCACGCGATTACGTCGGCCCACAATCTCCTTGCCGCGCTCATCGACACGCATTTGCATTTCGGAAACCGGTTGGGAATTGATGCGCAGGAAGTCTGGTGGCCGCGCGCGATCGATATGAACGATCGTGCGCTGCGCCAGATTGCAATCGGGCTCGGCGGACGGACGAACGGCCCTCCTCGCGAAACCGGCTTCGTGATTACCGCGGGATCTGAAATCATGGCGATTCTCGCGCTGTCGGAGAGCCGCGCGGATCTTCGTCGCCGCCTCGCCAATATCGTGGTCGGCTTCACGTACTCTGGGAAGCCCGTTCGCGCTGAGGATCTCAAGTCGGTCGGAGCGATGATGCTGTTGTTGAACGAAGCGATCATGCCCAATCTGGTGCAGACGACGGAGGGGGCGCCAGCGCTCGTTCATTGCGGTCCGTTTGCCAACATCGCGCATGGCACGAGCAGTGTCATCGCACAACGCATGGGCCTGCACCTTGTCGATTACGTTGTCAACGAAACTGGTTTTGCCGCCGATCTCGGTGCCGAAAAGTTCTTCGACATCGTCATGCCCATGTCCGGGCTCGTGCCCTCTGTTGCCGTCGTGATCGTGACGCTCAAGGCGTTGCGAGCTCAAGGCGGTTCGGTCGGTGACAATGGGCCGGTCGAGGGCGGGTTTCCCAATCTCGAACGACATCTCGGCAACCTCAAACATTGGGGGGTGCCGGCCGTAGTGGCACTGAACCGCTTTCCGTCTGACGCCGATTCTGACCTCGAGGCCGTCCGCGGTTTTTGCGCGAGCAAAGGAGTCGAGGCGGCCATCAGCGACGGCTACGTAAAAGGCGGCGACGGCATGACCTTGCTCGCTGACAAGGTCGTTGCGGCGACTCGGAACAGTAAAGAGAATGTCGTGCGGCCGCTGTACGAATGTAATCAAACGTTCGATGAGAAACTGACGGCAATCGCGACGAGGGTGTACGGCGCCGAACGCGTGTCGATCAAGCCTGCAGCGCGGTCGCGCCTCCAGCAATTCACCGCCCTTGGGTATGGAGCATTGCCGGTCTGTGTGGCAAAGACGCAATTTTCGTTTTCTGATGATGCGAAGCTGCTCGGAGCGCCCAGCGGCTGGACGCTCAACATTACCGATGCCACGCTGTCGGCCGGTGCCGGGTTCGTAGTGGTGATCGCTGGCAGCATGATGCTGATGCCCGGACTCGGCAAAACGCCGCAGGCACATAAGCTCGATGTCGACGATCAGGGCCATGCCCTGGGCATGGAGTATTGAGCGGCTATAATCCGCCAATACGCGTGGAGTATCTGATCAAGCAGTACCCGCTCGACAGCGGTGCGCTCGAAATCCAGTACATCGAAGAATTCTTCGGCGAGTTTCCACGGCGCAAAACGGCCGTAGAGATCATCGAGCGGCTTCGCGACCGCGAGTCGCTGATTCTCATGGCCGAGGCGCCGCTGCCCGATGATCCGGGCACGCTCGTTCCTGTCTCGTACAAGGTCGTGCATGCGATCAACCCGAACGAAGGTGTGGCGAAGCTCCGCGATCTGGTGCACCGCCTTCAGGGTTCGATCAAATTCGAGGGCCGACGCATTTTGTATTCATGGATTGGGGCTACGCGCCGCGATTGGCGCGGGCAGGGGCACTTCCGCGCGCTCACCGAGGAATCCGAGGCCTGGGCGATCGCCCGCGGCTTCCACGAGGTCGTCGTCAAGACAAAGAACCGTTATCACGATATGCGCAGTGTTCTCGACGCCTTGCAGTTCAACGTGGTCAAGTATGAACGCAATGAGATGGACAATCTCGAATCCAAAGTGTATTTGAGCAAAATGCTGAAGCCCGAAACCGTCGCCGGACACCGCAGCGTGCGCACTGTTGTTTACGCCGACTAGAGTGAGGGATGGCGTGAGTGCCAATCGGTCGCCGCTTCGAACGCGGCGGCGACCCTCAAGACACGTGCTTCGCCCCACAACTTGCCGGTGACCATCAGCGCGACCGGAAAGCTGGCATGGCGTATACCGGCGCGTTGCGCGCGTCGTTATTGGGTCAGCTTCAGAAGGCTCTCGACCGTGCTCCGTAACAACCGCCGGATCGCGTCTCGATCGTTATTCGACCCGGATGTCTTCAACATAACAAGGCCGGCCGCCGCCTTCTCGCGGACTTCGGAATCAGAATCGCTCAGCGCGATCTCGAGAGCCGCAGCGGCTTGCGGGCTGCCGGAGCTGCCGAGCGCGATCGCTGCTTTCTCGCGCACCTGCGAATCCTCGTCGCGCAGCGCGGCAGTCAACGGGACGATGACGCGCTCGTCGCTGCGCCAACCGAGGCCCAGGGCGGCTTTCTCCCGCACCTGTGAGTCAGGATCCCGTAACGCTGCGACGAGCGCGGGGATGGCACTCGGACTCGAGTCGAGAGCGAGTAAAAGCGTGGCGCGTTCGCGATCCTGCTCCGTGGCGACATTGCGAACTGACATAGTTTGCGCTGGCCTGACCGTGGCCGGCGCTTTCGGGGCATCGGCAGCGGAGTGCGCCGCGAATAAGACTAACGTCGACGCAGCCACCAGAAGTGATATGGCCCACCGGGTTAGCTCGCGAGGGGCCCGTGCACGACCGTTCGCAAGGATTGCCACAAGTCTGGTCTCGAACTCGGTCTTGCTTGCGATGGCCAGAACGGCGGGCGTGGCGAACCCGCTCTGTACTTTGCCAGCGATTTCCAGGAGATCGTTCGCGTACGCCGATGGCTGCGCGCCTCGGGCCAGCACTTCGTCATCGCACGCGCGTTCACGTTCGATGCGAAGGCGACGTGCCGCAATCCACACCATTGGGTTGAACCAGTATGCTGCGCATGCGATTTGGGCGAGTGTTTGAACAGCGCAGTCGCGGCGACGAACATGTGCAAGCTCGTGAAGCAACACGCTCCTCAGACGAGCCGGGTTCCAGGAGACTGCGGCCGTCGGCAGAACAATCGTCGGGACAAGGATGCCGGTTATGAACGGGCCTTGCGGGGAGTCGAGCATGCGCACCGAACCGCAACGGCGAAGCCTGAGTTCGCTCGCGAGTCGATCCAGCGTGTGCTGTATCGCGTCATTCGCGGGGCGCGAGCGACCGATCAGGCGCCGCGCAGCCAGATGAGTCCAGCCAACTGCGAACAGCGTGGTCAAGCTGCCGAGTAGCCACAGGATGCCAAAGACGTCGGCTGTGCGGAGCACGCCGAACGTGCGCGCGTCGATGGTGCCGGTGCTCACGCTATCGACCGTGCTCGTCGTTGGCGTCCCCGGATGGTTCACCGTGTCCACGCCACGCAATACCATGAGTGTCTGCTGCACTCCAGGCACTTTGGGGAGGATAGGCATCTCAGGCACCATCACCGAGGCGAGCGGAGCAGCCAGCACCGCAACAATCGTGCAATGCCACACCAGATGCCGAGTTGCCGCTGTCGCGCGGATGAGCAGCCGCGTAACGACCCACGCGAACGTCAGGAGCAGCGACGTGCGTACGACCAGCTCGATCATCTTCCCTCTCTGCGCGCTTTCTCAATAAGCTCGCGCAAACGCTCGAACTCAGCGTTGGAGAGTTTTGATTGATCAATAAGCGCAGCCGCGGCTTGCGCGGCGGACCCATCGAAAAAGGTTCGTACGAGACTGCGCAACGCCGACCGCCGCGCGCGGTCCCGCGGTACAACTGGCAGATACACGTACCGCGGCCCATCATGCTGATGACGCAAGTGCCCCTTCTCCTCGAGGATGCGCAGCAGCGCGCGTACTGCCGAATAGCTTGGCGGGTCGGGTAGCGCTTCGACGACTTCGGCTGCGGTGGCCTGCCCGCGTGCATAGATCACGTCCATGATCTGGCGTTCGCGGCGCGAGAGGATATCGGTTTGAGGCATCTGCTAAAAAACTAGCAACCATTCGGACTGTAGCACGGACGGCTTGCCCGCGCACGCCGACGTGTCGTACACTGGCAACTGAGATTCAGTCTCAACATCGCCTTTTCTTATGCTACAAGCCTTCGTCATCACGTTTCGGGAGGGGCTGGAAGCCTTCCTTATCGTCGCCATCAGTCTCGCGTTCCTGCGCAAAAGCGGCCGGCGTCAACTGATTCCCGCCATCCACTGGGGCATTGCGGCGTCGGTCGGCCTCAGTGTGTTCGCCGGTTATTTGTTCTCGCGCGCGGCGAGCCAGGCGCTTTGGGAAGGCGTGCTCGCCCTTGTTGCCGCCGTCTCGGTCGCATCGCTCACCATTCATATGTGGCGGACGGCGCGTCGGATCAAAGGCGAAATCGAAGGCCAGCTGCAGCACTCGACCTCACGGCAAGGGACCGCAGCCTGGTTGGGCGTGTTTCTCTTCACTTTGTTGATGATTTCTCGCGAAGGCATGGAAACGGCGCTGCTGATGGGGACGTTGCTCTTCCAGGTCGGCGCAGCTGACGTGACCGCGGGTGCTGTCGCTGGCGTTGCGGTGGCCGCCGGTGTGGCCGGGCTTTGGTCCAAGTATGGCCATCGCGTGAACCTTGGTTTGTTTTTCCAAGTGACGGCGGTCTTCTTGCTGATTTTCGTCGTTCAACTCCTGATCTACGGGTTCCACGAACTCACAGAGGCAAATCTCTGGGCCGGCAGCCAGGTTCTGCACGACGCGACGGAGCCGTACGGGCCTGACGGGCAGTACGGCCAATACCTCTCCTATCTGCTGATCGCCGGGCCTCTCACCTGGCTTCTCCTCTCGATGCTGAAGGGGACCGGCCAAACTCCGACACGCGCGTAGTACTCTTGCGGCATGCCGAAGCCGCCGGTGCCCGCGACCTTGGTCTGGGACGGCGACCTCCGCTTCCGCGCCGCAAGCGGTACCGCTCAGTCGGTGCTTGACGGCAACAGCATTGCCGGCCCCTCGCCAGTCCAGACGCTCGCTTTCAGTCTCGCAGGGTGCATGGCGATTGATGTGGTCAGCATCCTGCAAAAGGGCCGACATCCGCTGACGACATTCGCTGTGACGTTGGTCGGTCACCGGGCAGACAGTACTCCCCATCGCTTTCTCCGAATCGAGCTGCACTTTGCTGTCCACGGCAACGTGCCCGCCGCCGCCATCGAGCGTGCGATCGAGCTTTCGCGCGACAAATACTGTTCGGTATGGCACTCGATGCGACAGGACATCGAGTTGGTGACGACCTTCGAGGTCTGGCCCTGAACGAGCGCGCGGTTGTCCCTTCACGGCTGCTGTACCTCGATTGGCTGCGTGGTGTGGCTGTGCTTGCGATGGTGCACGCGCACATCCTCGATTCGTGGACCCAGGCCGCCGACCGGACGACGCGCCCGTATTACTCGCTTCAATGGATCGGAGGTGTCGCTTCGCCGTTGTTTTTGTTTCTTGCCGGCGTTGCCATGACGATGTCCGCGGGCTCCAAAGCGCGCCAGGCCGGGAGTATTCGAGTCGGTGCGCAGGCGGCGCGCCGTCGTGGATGGGAGATCTTTCTGCTCGCGTTCGTGTTCCGCCTTCAGCAGGAGATCTTCGGCTTTGGCCCGCTTCAGACATTGCTGAAGGTCGACATGCTCAACATCATGGGTCTGGCGATGGTCGCGGCCTCCGCCATATGGCAAGCCACGTCGCACCCGCGGGTGCGAACGGCGATATTCCTTGCCATCACCGCGGCAATCACGTTCCTTACCCCCTTAGTGCGAGCGGTGTCATGGTTAACGCCGATTCCCGACCCGCTCGAAGCCTATCTGCGACCCGCGGGCAACTATGCGGCTTTCCCATTGTTCCCCTGGGCGGGATATCTGTTTGCAGGCGTCGCTGTGGGGGATCTCATCGACAATTTGCGCGCGCAGCACAAAAAGCCTACCGTGTTGCACGTTGCGCTCTTTGTTACGGGCATCAGCGGCATCGCACTCGCGACTTGGGCGTCGTATCAGCCGGCTTTGTACGCGACGGCTGACTTTTGGCACGATTCGCCGACCATCTTCTTCATCCGCCTCGGTGCCGTTGCGACGCTGGTCGCCGTTTCGCGGCTGATCGAATCGCTTTCAGAACGCGGAATTCTTCCTGTGCGGGCCTTCCGGATACTGGTCACGCTCGGGCGTTCATCCCTATTCGTCTACTGGATCCATGTCGAGATGGTCTATGGCCTTTTGGCCGAGCCGCTCAAACGACAACTGCCGCTTTGGGGCACACAGGCCGCGTGGCTGCTTCTGTGTGTGGCGCTCTATTGGATAGTGGTCTGGAAAAACCGCGCGCTCGAGGGCTATGAGCTTCCGCGGCGCGCGCGCATCTTCGCCGCGGTTCTGCGCTAGAACGCGATCAAATAGGTCATCTTTGCGACCAGCGCGCGGTCGATCATGTCGCCGCTGCGTGAGTCGCGTCGCTCGTTATACACAAAGAAGATGTCGCTGAGCGGACGATGGATGATGTTGAGCCTCACGTTGGAACTCCACTGCCGCGCGTCATTGTTGTACTGCACGAGAGCGTTCACAAATACCTTCGTATTGAAGAAGTAGTTGACCCGGCCGGTGAACAACTGTGTCGTGAACGCGCCCTCCGGCAGCTCGATGTCATTAATCGCAAGCGTCCCGGAAAAGTTGAAGTGCTCGCTTGTGCGAACCGTCGCGCCGATGGTGTAGCCGCGACGGTAGCCATCGTAGAAATCTCCGTTCGAGTAGCGCAAATTGAACGCCAATGGAGCTGCCGCGTTCGTGTTCACAAGAACGAAATTCTCGTTGAACTCGTAGCGGCCAGGCGCGACGTTGATGCCGCGGCGCGAATTGATGGTGAACGGCTCCCGTATGACTTCGGTATTGGGATTAACGCCAACCTCGATAAATGTACTGTTCTGCAGCGTAATCGGCCAATGCCAATCCATGTAGCGCGATTCGAGACCCCCGCCATGCTGGAGCGAAAAATCTTCGAACTGGATATGCGGAAACGTCTCGCGCATCCATTTCGAGAACCGCTCCGGTCGAATGTGCGTGCCCAGATATAACTCGGTGTTGTTGACGCCGGTACGCGGCACAAACCCCATTTCGTCGTTGAAGCGGCTGCCGATAGTTTGAAATAGTGCACGCGTGTCCCAGAACCGATCGCGATAGCTGATACCGCTCTTGGTGTACCAATCATCGCCGGTGCCAGGCAGCTGGGTTACTGGCGTGTCCGTCTTCGCGATCGCCGTATTCACCCGAAGGTCGCCGAGAAAACGGAAGTTCGCATCTACGCCATACCCGCGATTGTACGCATCACCGCTCTCGTCCTTGTTCAGGAACATGATTCCGATATCTGAGTTTCTGAACACGTCGCGCCGGAGACGTAGTGCTGTGTAGTTTGTACTTGGCGTCACCAACCCTGGCCGCTGCTGGATATTGAGCGCACCGACCGAGTAGTTGCCGACACGCCCGGTCAGGCGCGTGCCGCCGAGAATCGGGATGGCATTGCCGGCGTCCGAAAGTCCGATTCGGCGACTGAAAAAAAAGATCATGTCCTGCGACGGATTCTGCCGCCCTCCGCCGCCGCCGCCACCACCGCCCCCGCCGCCGCCGCCGCCGCTGTCGCTGCCGGAGCCGAACTGAAAGACTCCGGAGTTTTCGAGAAAGAAATCGCGCTTTTCCGGGAAAAACAGGTTGAAACGCGTGAGGTTGATCTGCTGCTCATCCGCTTCGACTTGTGAGAAGTCGGTGTTGACCGTGAAGTCCCAGGTCAGACCGGAAGTGACCCCATATTTGACGTCGAATCCCGCATCGAAATCGCCGCGGTCCCTGTCGGTGGCGAGTTGATTCAAGCTTGCGAGCGCGTACGGTTTCACACGCAAATTCGCGCCCGGCCTCAGCCCCTGCAGACCTTCGAGAGTCCCGGCCATCGACACCCGCGACAGAGTGTGGATGCGCGGCAGCGGCGACCAGTAGCTGTTTTCGTTCAGCCGGCGCAGACGCCGCATGAAATTGATCCCCCAGGTTTGCTCGGCCTCGGATCCGAACTTCAACGTTCGGAATGGGATCCGGATCTCCGCCACCCACCCATCCTCGACGATGCGTGCGCCGACGTCCCAGATACCATCCCAGTTGCTGTTGCTGTCGCGACCTTCATTCGACATCTGCGCATCCCACTTCGCGCCCATCGGATTGATCGCAAACTGGTAACCGTTGCGCTGGTCGTGAAATGTATCGATGACAACCTGAAAACCGTCGGCAGAACTCGTGTTGAAGTCCTTGCGCAATTCGTTGACGATGATCTCGGTCGGCTCGTCATCATGTGCAAACACACCGATGTACAGCGCTTCATGGTCGTAAAGGAGCTTGACTTCCGTATCAAATGTGGCGGGCTCGCCTTCGCGGGGATCGTTCTGGATGAAGTTCTTCGCGACCGGCGCCTGATCCCATGACGATTCGTCGAGTTTTCCATCCAGAACAATCGCACCCGTGGCCCTGACGGCAGGAAGGCGCCGATCGAGCTGCGTGTTCGTTTCATCGATGCTGTTTGCTGCCCAAGTCGGCGCGCGGAGACCAGCCACGAACGCCAAAACGAGCATGAACCAGCAGTTCATAGGAGCCATGTAGTCTGTCCGATTCACGAAGAGGACGTGTAAGTAGTTGTAACGTCGTGGTGCTGCAAACAGGTGCGGTCTCGAAACGGCATCGGCCGTCGAGTCTATGCATTTTACGGTAGAGCTGGGCTGGAAGGCACGGGAGTTGCGATCATGAGCCGCCATGGACACGTGGGTCGTGTACCTACTCGTAAGCCTGATTGCTGTTGGAATCTTGGGCGTCGTCGGATACTTCGTTCTGCGCAGACTATTCATGCGCGCGGCCGACCGCATGGCGCATCACATCGATCGTGCGCTATCGCAACTTGCAACCGCCGGATTGAGCGGTCGTGCCGGACAGGTAAGTACGGCAGCAGCAAGAGCCGCAGTCGGGCGGCTGACGCACTTCGGTGCCTACGCGGCCGCCGAGGGGCTGTCCGAAGAAGCCGCCAGAGCACAATTCACGCGGTCGATCGAGCGTTTAGCGCGGGTGATGGATTCTGCGGTCAAGATACCGGTGATCGGGCGTGTTGGACTTGATGCGCTGCTTGGCCTCGTTCCGGTCGCCGGTGATGCCGCATCAGCAGCCGTGTCTGTTTCGCTTATCGCCAGGAGCGTGCGTTACGGTATCCCCCGCGAGATCCTTACGAGAATGCTCGCGAACGTCCTTGTCGATCTGCTACTCGGCGCCGTACCGCTCGTCGGCGACTTCGCCGACATATGGTTCAAGGCAAACGAACGCAATGTGGCGCTGCTGAAGGAGTATCTCGGTGACGAAGCGCGCAACACGATCGACGCCGAAGTCGTGTCGCGCGCGTAACCGAACTTGCTTTCTGCGATTTATTGGGCAGCCGTCGACGTCCGCGACGCACTTCCAGCTGACGGCATATCGTTGTAGAACAACAAGGCGTTGAATACCAACGCGTGTTCGCCGAACGTCTGCCAGCGGTAAATCGGGTTGTTGACGAACATCAGAACGCGACCCTTGCCTGCCGGTGCATCCACGATGGCCGGCCGGTTTCGAATCTGATCGGCACCTCGCATCAACCCGCTGAGGACGCCCGCGTCGCCGCCGGTGAAGCGGGCAATCACTTGCGGCGCATCGGGGCGTGCCGCCGCAGCAGTGTCGCCACCAAACGGCCCACCTTGTCCAGCAATCTGTAAGAGTGGTCCGTCACCCCAGCGCACAGGCAGCGTTTTGCCACTGTACCCAAACATCACTGGGTGATTAGGTTGCAGAATCTCTGTTTGTACATACGGGCCAGGTGCATACCAGTTGCCCGTCGGCCTTTGAGCATCTACCTGCCGGGTCACGCCGAATTCAGCCGGGAAGTAGCTTGCGACGCCGAGTGTCAGGAGCATGCCGCCTTGTTCGACAAACTTCACGAATTCCGCGACGCCCTCGATCCCCATGCCGCCGCGCGTGTCGTTTGTCTCCGCGTACATCCCAAGAGACCTGAATTTGTCAGTCTTCCTATACGCCAGCGGCTTCGACAGTTTGGGCTGTTCGTACACAATCGACTTGCCCGATGAACCTTGGTGCGGCATCACGATAACGTCGTACTTAGCGCGCAAGTTGGCGCCCGACTGCACGTGATCTTTGTGAATCAATTCAAACGGAATGTCCCAGCGATCGAATGCGAGACGCACCCATCCAACTTTCTCCGTGTTGGACCACGTCGTGTAAATCGCAATACGCGGCAGATCGACATCAATAGTCTCAATCGACGGGAGAGCGGTGACCGCTGTCGCGACGAGGCCGAGCGAATCAATCTCCTTGCGGATGCGGCCGTCCAATCCGCTGCTCGAGGCGATGATCAGCGAACCGGCTGGATACTCGACGTCTCCCAGTTTGAAATCGGCCTTTGCGGCGCGTACCGGAATGCCCTTGAGCCGGTAGCGGAGTGTAATTATGTCGAGTGCACCTGTGTGTTTGACGATGTATGCAGCCGCAGACTTGCCTACGGACGTGGCGCCGTCGATCACTGACTTGGTTTGCACATCGGCCGATAGCAAGGACGCTGGGCTCTCGAGGATCGCTTTATCCTCTACTGTTTTCACGTCAATGTTGCTCGCCAGCCCCATCGTCCAGGCGCTGTCGTCGTAGGTTTGCAGCTGCGGGTCCGGGTAATTCTGCTTTTCGAGCAGCGTTTTCGCGAAGCGCCCGTAAGGCTGGTTCAGTCTCACGACGTACGACCCGGTTGGGAACGTTCCTTCCTTCACCTTGACTTCGGCGGTTGCCCGGTGCACTTCGATGCCCTGTCTTCGCAGCAGGTTTACAACGCGATCGACCTGCGACTGATCGCGTTGGCCTCCAGGAAGGACGAACGCATGGGGTGGTTTGCTCGCACCCTCGTTGAGCGAATTCATTGTCTTGCGATAGAAGTTCTCCACCACCATTTGTGGGAACTTCGAGGTCAACTCGAGCGCTGTGAGCACTCCGGTCTCGCCGTAGTTGATCGAATTGCGAATGGACCAATCGACTTCGCCAGCCGGCGCGGGATTGGGCCGGTACCACTGGCGCTCCGTCTGTGGCCCTTGAAGGCGAGCCTTCTTCGTGTTGGCTCCTCCCTGGTTGAAGATTTCGTACATCCGAATCATGCCATTGTGATTGCTCGCGGCAAACGCGAGATAGCCGGGCGACCATGTGTCGACGAAGCCGAAGTGCCACACGCCGGGCATTCCGTAGCCGGTCAACTTGTTCACCTCGTAGGTCGCGAAGAATGGGAGCTCGGTATAGAGAATCGGATCGAGATTCAGACTGTTCGGAGGTTGACCACTAAACGTGTAGAGAAACGTTTGCGCCTCGTGCAAGTCATGCCAGATCGGGGGGACCCACTGTAAGTACCAATTCAAGTAAGTGCGGAGCGTCTCGACGCCGTAGTTGATGTCGCGATTGTTATCGTGAAAAACATACTTGCCCCAATATGGAGGACCGCCGTAGTTCTCGCCACCTTCATACGGCTCGTCGATCTTGTAGGCGTAATACCAATCAACGTAACGATCGCGCCCGTCGATATCAGTCGTCGGAATGATCGAGACGATGACGTTATCGCGAATTTGCGTGATGTATGGCTCCTCGCTCACAGCTAACCGATACGCGAGCTCCATCAGCATTTCTGGCGGATTCGTTTCCCCGCTGTGTAGTCCGCCGCTTAGGTTGTAATGCGGCTTGGTCGTGGAGATGAGCGTCTGGACATCCGCATCGCTGAGATTGCGCGGGTCGGCAAGCTTCTTCAGGTTCTGGCGGTTCTGCTCGAGGTTCTTGAGATTGGCCTCCGAACTCACATAAACGACCATGATTTCTCGACCCTCTTCGGTCTTTCCGATCACCGTCGTCTTCAGGCGTCCCGGTAGCGCATTTTCAAGCGAGCGGTACCATTTCTGTTGGTCGGCCCAGTACGTCAGCTTCTTCGGTTGACCGATGTGGTAGCCCAGGACCGCTTTCGGCGTCGGGACGCCCGCTCGCTTGGGCAAGTGATCCACCAATGGCGAGAGGAACTCCGGTTTTGTTGTCCACTCCTTGACAAGTTTGCTGAAATCAGGGTCGCTTTCATCGATCGGCGCCGGGCGTTGCGCGGTTGGGATGGCGCCCAGGCCCAGCAGCAACACGAATAGTGAGGTCACGAGGGGACGCCGAGACTTCATCCCAACTCCTTTGAATCCAGCGAGATAGTGAGGCTTACGGCATCCGCAGTGATGCGACTTCGGCAAAAATCCGGGCAAAAAAGCATTGAGCAGGTCAGTCGCCCGTCGATACAATCCGACTCTTTGAGCCGACTCTTATGATCAGCGTAGCCGCAATCCGGATGCAGCAGTTCGGGGTGCAATTTTATCAGGCCTCACTTACGGCAAATGACATCGACAAGCTCGTGCGGTTCGAGGTGCTGAGTTACGGCGAGCAGGCGCATCCGCCGGTCAGAGGCGGAAAACGTCAAGCACCACAGTCAAAGATCCGGTGGGATCTGCTCGAGCGGCGGATTGCGTCGAGCGAAAAAGCGTATCAACGGCAAATCATTCGCCGCAAGATCGAAGAGCTCGTGCAGTACTACGAGCAGTGCCGCCAGGCGCGTGATCTTCCGTCCATACCCGGTGCGGTGATCATCTCGGCAGACGAAAAGCTTTCGTTCGAACCAATAGAGTCGGGAAGTGCGTTGGGCAAATTGGACGTCCCGGAACGCGAAGGCGTCTTGCGCGCTATTGACGGCCAGCACCGACTGCTCGCTTTGCACGCCGATATCGACAATTTTTCTGGCGAATCGTTCTCGGTGCCGGCCATCATCTTCGACAAACTGCCGGAAGACCATACCGTGCAGATGTTTGTAACCATCAATGCCAAGCATACCCGCTTGAATTCATCCCACCTGGTCTCGCTCTCGGGTCGCCAGCTCTATCGTGACGAGGCGCTCGCTGCCGCCCACGACGTTGTCCGCGGACTCAACGATCGGGAGGATTCGCCCCTGTACGGAGAGATCAAGCTCCTGGGGGTGGGCCGCGGCCGCGTTGCTCAGGCGCCGCTAGCGCAGGAGCTGAAGAAGCTCTTTGCCGACGAGGAGGCCCTCGGTGGCGGGCGTAAGTCCGCGGAGTTTCAGGAAGACGCGAAGAAGTTCTTTGTGAACTACTTTCGTCAAGTGGCGACGATCTTTGAGTCAGCCTGGCAGGGGAGGAAGTACTCGATCCGCTCTGCGACGGCGCTGCGCGCGTTCATTCGCGTTGCGCCAGACATCATTCAGCGCATCGATCAGCAACACGCCGAGCGTACAGATTTTCGCGCCATCGGACGCGTCATCGCTCCCTGGGGCCGCCGTATCGGCGCACTCCGTTTCGAGACGGATGGCGCATGGAAGCGGCAGGGGACGACCGTAGATGGCCTTGCCAAAGAGCTACGATTGGCGCTTCAGTACCCGGAAGGGGCCGCAGTATAGGGACTTCCCACGACTCGAAAACACTCGCATCTCGCGGGTGGGGTGTACAGCAAAAGAGGCGGACACTTTCGGTGTCCGCCTCTTCTACTTAAAGCTGCCGCCAGCCTGGCTCCCCCCAGCATTCACGGCACCTTACCGTAAACAACAGACTGGCGACGGCGCACACTTTTACAAGGTCCGTGCCGAGCCACTCTCGGAGCAAATCCAGAGAGTTCGCGGCGGGGCGGGTGCGCGCGACCTTCAACTTTCGTCTGCCGACTTACAGGTTTGTCTTTAGTCGCGAGACGTTAACACCGGCGGCTTCAAGACCCTGGCGCACTTGACGCGCCAGGTCCGCAGCCCCGGGCGTGTCTCCATGTAAACAAATGGTGTCGGCGTTTAGGCGAATGATCGAACCGTCCGTTGCCATCACCTCGCGATCCGACACCATCCGAACTGCTCGTTGGACGACCCGCTCGGTGTCGTGGATCACGGCGCCTGGCTTTCGCCGTGACGCCAACGACCCATCGCGGTCGTATGCCCGATCGGCAAAGGCTTCGGCGGCCACGGCGAGCCCGGCGCGCTCCCCAGCACGGAGGAGCTCCGATCCCGGCAACCCAAACAGAATCAACGAGCGATCGAGTGCGACAACCGCCCGCACAATCGCGTCGGCAAGTGCGGCGTCTCGACACGCTTGGTTGTACAGGGCGCCATGTGCCTTCACGTGTTGCAGCCGAAGGCCGGCGGCCGCAGCGATCCCGGCGAGCGCAGAGACCTGGTAGAGCACGAGATCTTCGACCTCGCGCGCTGATGCTTGTATTTCGCGCCGGCCGAATCCAACCAGGTCCGGGAATCCCGGATGTGCGCCCACCGCGACGTCGCGGGCCTTTGCACGCGCCACCGTCTGGCGCATCACGCTGGGATCGCCGGCGTGGAACCCGCAGGCGACATTGGCGGAGGTGATGCTCGTCATGAGCGCCTCGTCCTGGCCCATCGGCCATGGTCCAAACGACTCGCCCAAATCGGCGTTGAGATCGATACGCATGCGAGCGATTGTCTCTCCGGATCGCGATCTTGAGATTAGATCTCAATTTTCCCTTGACCGACCGATTTGGTCGGATTAGACTTCCCTGTCAATTTGAGACTTAGTCTCATTTGTACCGGACTCGCGGCGATTCTGCCGGAAATCGGCAATCGGACTCCCGCCCGCGCGCGCGCCGCTGATGTGGCCGGCGTGCTCGGCCTTCGGCGCACGGCACGGGTTTCGCCGGCGGAAAGTGAGACTGCGTCGCAGTTTTAGGAAACAGCCATGGCATACCCGTCGCCTCTCGTTAATTCGTTACTCACCGTCATCCTGCTCGCACCCTTGTCTGCTGCACACGCGCAAGTCGCCGTCTGGGAATCGCTGGCCGTCAGCGTGGCCCCCTCGATTACAGAAGCTCCGACATTCCAATTCGAGATCCCGGCGGGGTCATTGGACGTCGCCATAGATCAGTTTCGCGCCATTACCGGGCACGCCGTGATTCTGCCGAACGGCATCGCCCTCGACGGATTCACATCGCGGGGCGCCGCCGGCAGGCTGACCGCAGACCAGGGGTTAGCGAAGCTGCTCGACGGCACGGGTCTCATCTTCCGGAAGACCGACGCGGGAACGTACGCCCTCGAAGTGTACGTTCCAGGTGAAAACGTCGAAGTAGTGGGTCGCGCTCCATATCGCGCAGACACCACGATGGCCGCGACGAAGACGCTCGCACCACTCCGCGATGTGCCGCAGGCGCTCACCGTCATTCCACAACAATTGATCGCCGATCAGCGCATGCAAAGCATGGCCGACGTCGTTCGTTACGTGCCCGGCGTGGGCATGGGTCAAGGCGAGGGGAATCGCGACACGCCGATTTTGCGCGGCAACAGCACAACCGCCGACTTCTTCGTTGATGGCGTTCGCGATGACGTGCAGTACTTTCGCGATTTGTACAACGTAGAGCGCGTCGAGGCATTGAAAGGGCCCAATGCGATGATCTTCGGACGCGGCGGTGCCGGCGGCGTGATTCATCGCACAACGCGGCAGGCCGATTGGGGCACGGCGCGTGAACTGACACTCATTGGCGGGTCAAACGACAACCGACGGGCCACCATCGATTTCGATCAGCGCGTGAACGACACTGTCGCGGCGAGGCTCACGAGCGTGTACGAAAACTCCAAGAGTTATCGCCACGGGGTGGGGCTCGAGCGTGGCGGTGTCAACCCGACTCTTGCCTTCCTCGTTGGAGCGAAAGCGGTCGTCCGCGCGGGTTACGAATACTTCCACGATCAAAGGACGGCGGATCGCGGAGTGCCGTCGTTGGCAGGCCGCCCCTTCGACACGGACGTGTCAACGTTTTTCGGCGATCCGCAACTGAGCCGCTCGCGCGTGCTTGTCCATGCCCTCACCGGATCGCTCGAGAGGCCGTTCGGCCGCGACGCGATGTTGCGCAATCGCATTCGGTTTGCGGATTACGACAAGTTCTATCAAAACGTCTATCCCTCAAGCGCGGTCAGTGCCGACGGCACGAGCGCGACCATTTCGGCTTACAACAACG
>JBKPAJ010000007.1:0-108195 GCA_046726375.1 Acidobacteriota bacterium | reverse complement strand
CCCGAGTTCCCCCGCGAGGCGGCGGCAGATCCCTACGAATTCGTGTCGCGCGTGCGCGCCAGAATCGGAGACGACAACCGGCTGGTCCGACTGTATGGAACGAGCACGGTGATCGCACATCTCACGGGCGACAGGACCCGTACGCGCTTGTCGCTGTTGTCGTATGGCGGCAACCGTCGCCAGCAGCGCGGGCAGGGCAGCATTCGCGTGCGCGTGCTCGGCCGGTACCAACCGATCCGGTTTGCCGCGTTTGAAGCGGAACCGGATGCAAAACTGACCGATATCGAAAACCCGGACAATACGACCGAGTTCTCGGTCCCCGGGTTCGTCGCGTGCGCGATAGTCGACCTGCGCGCACTGCCGTAGAAACGCGAGAGGACACTCGCGCCCGACACAGACGTCCTCAACTTGATCGCGATCATCGATCTCACGGGAGCGCAGTAGCCATGCCTGCACTCGTCGCCTGGCTGTTCGTCGTCAGTTTGCAAGCCGCGGGGGCTGATCCAGCCGCCGTGCTCGAAAGCGCTTACTCGGAGCGGGAGATCGGTCTCGATACCGATCCGGCGAGCGATGCGTGGGCCGACGCACCGCGCGTGCTCGCGATCCGCGACCGGGCGGGGCAGCCGATCGCCGGACGGCCCACCGAGATCCGATCGCGGTGGACGAAGGAATACCTGTATTTGCTCTACGTCTGTCCCTACGACGAGTTGAATCTGAAGCCGGATCCCACACCTGGCGTCGAGACCCCGCGACTCTGGAACTGGGACGTGGGCGAGGCGTTCATCGGATCGGACTTCGAGCACATCGGACGATACAAAGAGCTCCAGGTGTCGCCGCAGAGCGAATGGGTGGATTTGGACATCGATCGCGACAATCCAAAAGGTCAGCAGGGAATGCAGTGGAACTCCGGCTATACCGTGAAGGGACGCATCGACACGCAGTCCAAGATCTGGTACGGCGTGATGCGTATTCCGTTCAGCGCGATCGACGCACGACTGCCTGAAGGAGGACGGGAGCTGCGGATCGGTCTCTATCGAATCGGCGGCGTCGACCCCAGGAAACAGCACTACACGTGGCGTCCGACGGACGGCGTCACCTTCCACTTCCCCAAGGCGTTCGGCATCCTTCGGCTGCGATAACGTCCTCGCATCCAGACGCTTCAGCGTCGCGGGACGCGCCGCTATTTTCCCATCGCATCCTGCCAGTTCAGGAGGATGGTGATGACCGATCCGGACTGGCGCCGATCGCCGACGGCGACCAGGAAGCGTTCTCCGTCGGGCGCCAGGTCCAGGTCAGCGACGATGAACGGCTCATGCAGGGAATACAGCGCCCGCGGTGTCCCAATCTTTCGTGTTCGCGGTGAGAACGTCGCGGCATACACGGTATCGTCGTTGACGTAGTAGAGCTCGGCGCCGTCCCCGACTCCACAGAGGGTTGCGGCCTCCTGCCACCGAAACTCGCTGCTTGGCGGTACTGTCGGCCAGCGGCGCGATGAAGATCTCCAGGGCCCCCAGCTCGGAGGACGCAAAGGCAACCCAGCGGCTGTCGGGACAAAAGCGCGCGCGCGTCTGGTCGCCTGGCCCACCGGCAAAGAGCCGCGAGGACTCTCCCCCATTCGCCGGGACTACATAGAGATCCCCATCCTGGGTCCACGCCGTGTAAATGATGTGCTTCCCGTCGCGAGACCAGTCCTCGACGTAGGGTGCGGGGATCTCGCCGGAACGGACCTGAGTTGGCGCTCCGCTGCCGTCCGCCCGGCGAATGAAGATTCGGGGAGGGCCCGAGGCGACGCTCGTGTACGCGAGGCGCTGGCCGTCGGGAGACCACGCGGGGTTCACGTCGTCGCTTGGGGTGCCACTGAGTCGCGTGGGTACGCCGCGTTAAAGGTCGAAGATGTCGATCCTGGCGGTGCCTAATCGCCCATCCTCGACCCCGACAGCCACGCGGTCGCCCTGGGGTGAGATCCGGAAGACGGTGGTCATCACCGCACCCTCGGTGGACGGGTATGATCCCAGCTCAGCGAACCTCCCGACCTCGTTTCCGCTCCTGTCCAGCCATCTGAGCTCCATATTCCGCGCGCCTCTAGCGTAAGCGACCGCCCCGCCCTCTCTGGCAACGCTGAACACGGCCATTCCGGTGCGGGCAAAAGCCGCGCCCGGCATCTCCCCGAGAGACACTGGCGCGCCTGTAAACCTCGCACGTTCGGGATCGAATGGGCGAGCCACGAGTGCACCCTGATCCCAGTAGAACAGGTGGCCCGCCGCGTACTCGGCGCGCGAGTGCACGCCCTCGATGCGCACGGCCCCTCCAGTGTCGAGGGAACCGATGAACAGCTCGAGGTACTCTCTGCCAAAACCTCCGCGTCGAATGCGGGGCGCCGCGTTGCCATCTCGTGCAGCACGGTCCCCAGCGCCCAGATGTCACTTCGCGCATCGGCCTCGCGTCCCTCCAGCTGCTCGGGCGCCATGTAGAGCACCGTGCCGAGGAACGTTCCTTCACCTGTGAGCGGGTCCGAGGCGGCGCCTCGCGCTCGCGTCTCGGTGAGTGCGCCGGGGCCACTCAGGTTCGTCGCCTTTGCCAGCCCGAAGTCGAGCAGCTTGACGCCGGCACGCGTCAGCATGATGTTGCCGGGCTTGAGATCTCGGTGGACGATGCCGCGTTCGTGGGCCGCGGCGAGCGCGTCGCTGATTTCCGCGCCCCACGTGTAAAGTTCGCGGAGCGGCACCTCGCCGCGGTGCAGGCGTGTCGCGAGTGTCTCGTCCTCGACCAGTTCCATGACGAGGAATCGCGTGCCATCGGCTGATTCCTCGAGTCCGTGGAGCGTCGCAATGTGCGGGTGGTTCAGCGCGGCCAGGAGTCGCGCTTCCCGCTCGAGTCGTGCCAGCCGGTGCGGATCGTGACGCAGTTCCGCCGGCAGAACCTTGATCGCGACGTGCCGCCCCAGCCGAGTGTCCTCGGCCCGGTAAACCTCACCCATGCCGCCGGCGCCGATCTTCTCGACGACCCGGTAGTGAAGCAGCGTCTGGCCAGCTCGAATCGTCACGGCTAGCTCCGTTTCGCGCGCTGGTCTGTTTATACCGCAGCGCCGCGAAGTACGCGAAGTAGTTGGCAGCAGGAGCTGCCTGCCCGAGGCATCGGTCGCGACGAACGCCAGCATGCGGCTGTCGGCCGAAATCGCCGGGGACTCTGCGTGGTAAGCACGACACCCGATGTCGGCGACTCAGACAGTACGAGCAGCCGAGCACCGGTTGACGGGCGTCGCTGGTTCCACCAGGGCGCCCCGGGGGAAACGACTGCAGCGAGCAAAGCGGCAGCAGCAACGATCCACCCACGTCGAAAGCCCCAGCGCGACGTCGGCGGAGCTGACGCTCCGCCCTACGGCGACGCAACGAACTTGACGCAGGCGGGCGCACCCAGCTCGATCTTCTGTCCGGTCGGCGTCAGCCGTCCCGTCTTCTGGTCGATTCGGAACACCACCACTGAGTCCGATCGCTGATTGGCCGCGAGCAGGTACGAGCCGGTCGGATCGATGCCGAAGCCGCGCGGCGTGCTGCCCTGGGTCGATTCGTTCTGCCGCTGTGTCAACCGCCCCGTCTTCTCGTCAACCGCGAAGACGACGATGCTGTCGTAGCCGCGATTCGAGCCATAGAGGAACGTGCCCGAGGGATGCAGGCGCACGTCGGCTGTGCTGAAGCCTTGCTCTACCGCCACGTCTGGCGGCAAGGTCGAGACTGTCTCCAGTTCCGTCAACGTGCCGCGCTCCGGATCGCTGCGGAACGCCGTCAGCGTGACGTTGATCTCGTTGATCACGTAGGCAAAGCGGCCCGATGGATGAAAGGCAAAATGGCGCGGACCGGCGCCGGGCGCGACGGCGGCAAACGGAGGATCGTTCGCGACGAGGGATCCGTTGTTCGCATCGAAGCGATAGATCAGCACCTTGTCGAGCCCCAGATCGGCCGCATAGGCGAAACGGTTTCCCGGATCCAGATTGATCGAGTGTGCGTGCGGCGCGCTCTGGCGCTCTTTGTTGACGCTGGATCCCGTGTGCTGGATGAAGGCCGACGCCGGCCTGACCCTGCCGTCCGACCCGATTGGCAGCACGGCCACGCTGCCGCCGCCGTAGTTCGCGACCAGCACGTTGCGGCCGGTTTTGTCGACGATGACGTACGCCGGGCCGGGGCCGCCGGCCGATTCCCGGTTCAAAGGAGTGAGCGTGCCCGTCTTCCGATCGATGGCGAAGGCGCTCACCGATCCCGCATCCTTCCCGTCGAAGCTCCGGACCTCGTTGGCCGCGTAAAGAAAATTTCCGCTCGGATGAATCGCGAGATAGCTCGGATTCGGCGTTTCGGCCGCAAGCACCGGCGCTGTGAGCTTCCCGGAAGCGAGATCGAGCCGCGACACGTACACGCCTTTGCTCTTCTCGTTCGTGTACGTCCCGAAGTACACAAGGGTGTCGCCGCGCGCGGCCGACACCCCGGCCTGCGCGAACAGCGTGGCGGAGAGGCTGCTCGCGCCGGCGACGACGAGCGCGAACACGATGTGGGTGAGATGAACGCGCAGTCTCTGCATGGTCTCCCTCTCATTCAATCCACGAGCATGCCTTACCCTGTTCGCAGAAGAAGACGCGCAGCTCCGGCCGTTTGTGTGCCTCTGTCCAGGTTCGACCGTTGATGAAGTACGGTTTCGTCCACGCCTCGCTGTCGATCGTTCGCGGTGCGAGAACGGACACCGCGACCGTCCCCTGCGCAGGAGAGCCGGTGCGTGGATCGATCAAGTGCGAGTAGGTCCGTCCCTCAGCCCAGAAGAACTTCTCGTAGCTGCCGGATGTGGATATGGCCATGTCGTTCAAAAAGACCTCCGCCGCCGATTTGTTCGGATCTTCGGGAGCGCGGATGGTAATTCGCCAGCCATCGGGTTCGTCGGGCGGCGTGCTCATGCCGTAGATGCTGCTGCCCGCGGCGGACACGAGGGCAACGTTGACCTGCTCGTCTCGCAGCACCTCGACGGCGCGATCGACCGCGTACCCTTTGCCAATACCGCCCGGGTCGAGTTCCACGCCAGGACGATCGAATCGGACAGTGCGCGACACTCGGTCCAGATGAAGATGGCGATAGCCGACGCGCTCGCGCGCGGCCGACACGTCAGCGGGTCGTGGCAACGCCCCCTCGCCCTTGGTAAACCCCCAGACTCTCATCAGCGGACCGACGGTGATGTCGAATGCACCGTCGCTCGCCACACTGTATTTCAGGCACGCCGACAGCAAATCGAACAACTCCGGAGAGAGCCGAACCGGTCGATCCGCGGCATCGCGGTTCATCCTGCTCCACTCGCTGTCCGGCCGGTAGTTCGACAGCAGGCGATCGAGGCGGTGCACCTCGTCGAGCGCGCGATCGGCTGCCGCTTGGAGTTGCCCGCGATCGGCGCCGTAGAGGACGACCGAGAAGCTGGAGCCCATGGCCTCCTCGCTCTTCTCGAATCGCAGCAAAGCGCCGGTCGTGTGGACAGGCGTAAGGTCTGCCGACAGCACACACAGCCACGACGCGACGGCCGCCCGACTGAGTGCAGTGCGCACGTTGCCCACTGTATTGCAACGCCTCCCGATCAGTGGGTACGCGTGAGAATGCCATCGACAAAGAGCGCCAGTTCGGCACGAGCTGGGCCGCGCGCTCGACGCGATTGCCGGCGGCTGGGCGTTGAGCTTCGCGACCACGGCGTTTTAAGGCAAGGGGAGAGCGCGGCGCCACGCCGCGCTCCCTCGAGTGAAGGCTCGCGATTATTGCTGGCTGCGCGGCGGCTGCGGCCGCCGGCCGGTCTTCTTGAAGACGTACTCGTCGCGCTCCTTCTGCAGCTCCGGCGTGAGCGGCCCATAAATCTGGCGCGAAGTGTACTTTCCAGTAGCGAGCATCGTCAGCGTCCAGTCGTCGCGCGCCTTCGACATCTCGCCTGATTCGACGACCTCCTTGACCATGTGCGGCGGAATGAACCACATCCCTTCGCGGTCGGCGAGGACGACATCACCCGGCATGACGAGGGCGTTGCCGATTCGCACAGGGATATTGATGCCGGTCACCATCACGCGCATGCCTTGCGTCGGGAACGAGTTCTTGTAGTACGCCGGCATCCCAGTCTCGGCGATGCGATCGATCCAGTAGACGCCGCCGTCCACGATCATGCCGTTCTTCGTGGTCGTCTGGATGTAGTGAGCGAGCTTGTTGCCAACGAAGTTCCAGTTCGCTCCAAAGACGTCCGCCACGATCACGTCGCCCGGCTGCAGCATGTCGATCGCGGTCTGGTTTCGGGCAGGCGTCGTGCCCTTCGCTTTCGCGTCAGCCGCATCGACGTCTTCGATGTCGCTCCGCGCCGGCATGAACTGCACCGTAAACACGCGTCCGACCATCTTTTGATCCGGTTGCAGCACTCTCCAGCCGTCGCGAGACACGAACTGGTTGGGAAAATCGCGCGCGGGCAGTGCCGCCTGCACCTCTTCGGCGATGAGGCCTTTCAGCCTGACGAGTAAGTCATCGGGCACCTTTGGCCGGCCGTCCTGGAAACGTTCGTAGGGGTTTTTGGGCGTGTACTTGCTCAATTGCTCCGGCGTCCACTGGAAGAGCTGGGCGGATGCAGGCGCGGCACAGAGAAACGTCGCAACGAGAGCGAGCAGCGCCGAGGCGAAGCGGATGTGTGCAAACCGCCTCAGCGCAGAAATCTGGCGTGTCGACATATCTTCCTCCCGGCGTGCGGTCCTTCCGAAAATCGAGCGCATGATACAAGGGCACATAGCCCGCGGCAATAACCTACTTTCCAGTGAGCTCCACCCGGCGCGAGCGGCGAAAAGTGTCGTGGCCATTTCTCTTGCCGCGCAGCGATTCTGGCCGTTATTCTCCCGACAGCCGGATCTCGAACGGTTTTCATCCAATGTCGCGCTGCAAGCAAGGAGACGACATGTCCGACCAACCGCACGACGATTTCACCGAGAACGATGACCTCGTGGAAACAGCGCGAGCCGGTGTTACGCGCCGCGAGCTGTTCCAGATCGGAAACGTCCTCGCCTTGCCGGTCCTTCTCGGCAGTGCCCGACGAGCGGCGGCGGGGCCAATGACGGTGCTGGAGGCGGCGACGGGCCCGCTCGCGCCGGGACCGCAGATCTACCAATCGATCGGCGTCGAACCGATCATCAATTGTCGCGGCACGTTCACGATCATCGGCGGCTCGGTTGAGCGGCCGGAAGTTCGCGCCGCGATGGACGCGGCGTCGAAGTATTACGTGCAGATGGACGAACTCGCCGACGGTGTCGGTCAGCGGCTCGCGGAGCTCACGGGCGCCGAGTGGGGCATGGTGTCCGCAGGGTGTGCCGCGGGTCTGAAGCACGTGACTGCGGCCTGCGTGACCGGCGGCAATCCCGAAAAGCTCGTTCGCATCCCGGATCTCACCGGCTTCGAGAAGACCGACGTCATCATCCCTCGATCTTCGCGGAACGTGTACGACCATGCCGTTCGCAACATCGGCGTGACGGTGATCACGGTTGACACGCCCGAGGAGCTCGAGCGCGCGATCAATTCGCACACCGCCATGATTTACGTCACCTCCGGCGGTCAACCTTCGAACCCGCTATCGCTCGAGGCGGTAGCCCAGATCGCTCAGCCCAGGAACATCCCGATCCTGTGCGATGCTGCCGCCGAGATTCTCACCATCCCGTGCGTCCACCTGCAGCGTGGCGCGACGGTCGTGGCCTACAGCGGCGGCAAGGCGATCTGTGGTCCGCAATGCGCCGGCCTGCTCCTCGGCCGCAAGGACATCCTCATGTCGGCGTGGCAGGCGAGCGCGCCGCACCATGGTCCGGGCCGCGACAACAAGGTTGGGCGCGAAGAAACGCTCGGCATGGTGGCTGCGGTCGAGGCGTGGGTGAAACGCGATCACAAAGCCGAGTGGCAGACATGGCTCTCGTGGCTCGACAACATTACGAAGCGGGTCTCTTCAATCGAGAGCGTGAAGACGTCGGTGCGCGAGCCGACCGGCCTCGGAAACAAGAGCCCGTCGCTCACGATCAGTTGGGACCTTGCGAAGTTGAATATCAGCGGAGAAGAAGTGGCCGAGGAGCTGGCAACAACGAAGCCACGGATAGCACTCGGCGGTGGTGGTGGTGGAGGCGATCGCGGCGGCGAGTTCGATCCTGGAACGACGTCCGTTTCGGTCACCGCATGGATGATGCAGCCAGGCGACGATAAGATCGTCGCGGATCGCCTTTACGGCGTGCTTTCGCGAAAACGCCCTGCGAAGTCGCAGACCACCATGGCCTCGCCGGGCGCAAACCTCACCGGCCACTGGGACGCCGAGATTGAATTCTTCAGCAGCAAGAGCCAGCACGCCTTGTTCATCGAGCAAGACGGAAACTGGATCAAAGGCGCCCACCGCGGCGACTTCACGATGAGAGATCTGGTCGGTCAGATCGAAGGCAGCGAGGTCAGGCTGCGGAGCTCTGAACGGCGTCCCGGCGACAACGTGACGTTCACGTTCGCCGGCACCATTTCCGGCGACACGATCTCGGGTCCGCTCTACATGGGGGAATACCTGAGCGCGAAATTCACCGCGAAACGGCGGGCGTATCCCGAGTCGCGCACGACCATTCGGATTCCGACGGGTCCGCCGCTGGCGACGTAGCACGACGAATCTGGAGATTTGGAGAGGTGGAGATTTGGAGCAGATTTGGAGATTTGGCAATCTCCAAATCTCCAACGCTCCAAATTCACGTTCGACGCTTATTGCGATCGCGTCGTCGCAGTCGCCGTTTTCCAGTCCTGTCCCGCCCGGCCGTTCAGATCCCACACCACGCGCCCATCGCGAAGCGTCAGCTCGCACACCAGCATCTTGTCGCCCATCGCGCGACGATTCTGCGCGTCGAGGAATCCGAACCTTCCGCGATCGAGCCGCAGCACCGTCACATCGGCTCCAGCACCGACGCTCAGATGACCGAGCTCCGGGTGTTTGATTTGGTTCGCCGGATTGATCGTTGACATCCTGATTACGTCCGCCAGCGGCACACCCTGATTGACGATCTTCGACATCACGTTGGTCATGTCTTTCATGCCGGCGTTCATGCTGCCGGTGTGGAGATCGGTCGAGATCGAGTCGGGCACGAAACCCTGCTGAATCGCGGGAATGGCGTTCAGCCACGAAAAGCTGCCGCCGCCGTGGCCCACATCGAACTTGACGCCGCGCTTGCGCGCCTCGGCGAGATACGGTCGGAGCTTCCCGGCGCTGTCGAAGAACGGCACGCGCTGCGTGTACATGTGCGTGTAGATGTCGCCGGGCCGGAGCTGCTTGGTCACGAGTTCCTCGAACGGCCGCGCAGGATTGAAGTTTCCGAAATCGACCGCAACGGGAATGTTAGCCAGCTTGCCTGCCTCGACGGCGCGATCCACCGCCGTCCACTCGGGACCGGTGAAATGCGCGGTCTTGATGCCAACGATGATGTTCTTGTACTCACGCGCGACTTTCGCGGTGGGCTCCGGTTCCATGCCGGTGGTGTCCTGCTCGATCGTGTCGGCGCCAGCCATGCCCTTGCCGACAATATTGAGCATGGCGAAAATGCGCGTACGGAATCGATCGATCACGCGCTGCTTGAAGTCCGGGAACGTGCGCCATCCGGATGTGCCGAGATCGACGACGGTCGTGACGCCGCTGCGAAACGTGAACCCGTCGGGATAGACACTGCGATCGCCGTTGTACTCGTTCGCGATGCCGGTGCCGGCGTAGACGTGCACGTGCATGTCGACGAGTCCGGGTGTGACGTACAAGCCGGCGACGTCGATCGTCTGCTTCGACTGACTCGCCGCGATGTTCTCCGCGACCGCCGCAATCTTGCCGGCAAGAACCGCGACGTCCATATCGCGATCGATGCGGTTCTGCGGATCGATCACGTGCCCTCCCTTGAGCAGGAGGTCGTAACGTGTCTGGGCTCCTTGTGTCCGGACGCCGGACGGAACCGAAAGCATCAGGATGGCAACGACGACCGCGAGAAATCGCTTCATCAACGAGCCTCCTTCAACGAGTTCGATTTCGAACCAGCGAGAGAATAGCCGCGGCGAGTCGGCGAGGCAAGGCCGCCGCCTGGACATGCCTGCGATTTCCCTGTATACGAGGGGAGCACTCGGGCCGGTTGGAGGAGGACACGATGAAACGCGCAGCATTCATAGTGCTCGCATTGGGCTTCGTGACCGTTGGACACGCGCAGGCCCCGTACGATCTTCTGCTCAAAGGCGGACATCTCATCGACGGTCGCAACGGCATCGATGCCGTGCGTGACGTCGCCATCAAGGACGGCAAGATCGCCGCGGTCGGAGCGAATATCGCGGAATCGCAGGCGACGAAAACCGTCAGTGCCACGGGTCTGTACGTGACGCCCGGTCTCGTGGACATCCACGTCCATGTCTATACGGGCGAGGGAACAAGCTATTCCCGTGGCGCGCTGAGCGTGCCTCCAGACGGCTTCACGCTCAGGAGCTGCACGACGACCGTGGCCGACGCCGGCAGTTCCGGGTGGCGGAATTTCGACGACTTCAAGGCCCGCATCATCGACAAGTCGAAAACGCGCGTGGTCGCCTTCCTGAACATCGTCGGCAACGGCATGGGCGGCGAGACAATCGAGCAGAACATGGCGGATATGGAGGGCAAGCCGACCGGCGAAATCGCACTGAAGCACAAAGGCGTGATCGTGGGAGTCAAGAGCGCGCACTTCAACGGACCGGAGTGGCATCCATACATTCAGGCGGAAGAGGCGGGCAAGATGGCGGACATCCCCGTCATGGTCGACTTCGGTAGCGCGCGCGTCCGAACGATCAGAGAGCTGTTCGAAAAGTACTTCCGGCCCGGTGACATCTACACACACGCGTATGCCGGCGGCGGACGCATGGAGCTTCTCGACGGCAAAGTGAATCCGGCGATGATTGCCGCTCAGAAGAGGGGCATCATTTTCGACGTCGGTCATGGCGGCGGGAGCTTCAGGTTCCGCATGGCCGTGCAGGCGTTCAAGGAGGGCTTCTATCCGGACTCGCTCTCAACCGACCTGCACACCAGCAGCATGAACGCCGGAATGAAGGACATGGTCAACGTGATGAGCAAGTTCCTGGCGCTCGGCATGCCGCTCAAGGACGTCGTGGTCCGTTCGACCTGGAACCCGGCAAGGGAGATCAAGCTCGAACAACTCGGCCATCTCTCTGTCGGAGCGCCAGCGGATGTCGCCGTGCTGCGCCTCGAGAAGGGCAAGTTCGGATTTCTCGATCAACTCGGTGGACGTCTCGATGGCACTCAAAGACTCACCTGCGAATTGACGGTACGGGACGGCGCCGTGGTGTACGACCTCAACGGCCTGGCCAGCGTCCCATGGGAAAGGTTGCCGGCAACAGGGCGCGGGTCGACACCGCAATAGCGGTTCCCTCAGTTCCGGGTTTGCCAACACGGTGGACGCATTTGACGCCGATGATGCAGTGCGATCGGAGTCGCTTTGGTCACGAAACCTTGCCACTCCGGACGCAGGGTTTGCGTGTCGGAGCCGTTAACGCTGTACGCGACCGCTCGCGTCGCCTGCGGCCAGTCGATCGACTTCGGCCACCGTTGTGCGATTGAAGTCGCCGGGGATCGTGTGTTTGAGCGCGCTGGCCGCGACGGCAAACCGTAGGGCGGCGTCGGCCGGCCGACCTGTAATGAGTCCGTAAATCAGCCCGGCCGCAAAGCTATCGCCTGCGCCGAGTCGATCAATGACGGTGACGTCATAGCGCTGGCCTTGGTGAAACACGCCACTGGTCGCCTCGAACAACACGGCGCTCCACCCGTTCTGGCTCGCGGAGCGACTTTCCCGCAGTGTAATAGCCACTCGTGAGACGCCGAACTCGCGCGAGACTCGTTCGGCAACGTCGCGATAGCCGTCGACATGCAGCACCCCCTGCGTCACGTCAGCGCCAGGCACGGTCAATCCGAGCACTGACTGAATGTCCTCCTCGTTGGCAATCACCAGGTCGATCAGCGCCATGAGCGGCCGTATGACGCGCTGTGCTTCCACCTCCGACCACAGCTTACGGCGATAGTTGAGATCGATGCTCACTGGCACGCCGAGCGCTTTCGCACACTCGAGCGCCTCGCGTGTGCAGGCCGTCGCCTTTGGCCCGAGCGCCGGCGTGATACCGGTGCAGTGGAACCAGCTGGCGGTGGAGAGCACCTCGGTCCACGGCACGGACCCGGGTTCCATTTCGCTGATCGCAGAGCGAGCGCGGTCGTAGATCACCGACGACGGCCGCTGACTGGCACCGACCTCGGTGAAATACACGCCGATGCGGTCGCCGCCTCGCAGGATGTAATCGGTGCGAACACCTTCAGCCTGGAGCGCCCGCACGGCTGCCGTGCCGATGTCGTGTGACGGCAGCCGTGTGACGTAATGGCTTTCGATGCCGAAGTTCGCGAGGCTGACCGCGACATTCGCTTCTGCTCCGCCGAAGGTTGCGCGGAATATCGGCGACTGCAAGAACCGCTCGTATCCCGGCGGGGTGAGCCGCAACATCAGTTCGCCGAACGTGACAACGTTGGGCACTAGATCGGACGACAGAAGAGATTAGCTCGCGGCGCGAGCCGCTTGCACATTTGCGATGACACGTCGCGCTGCAGCTTCGACGCGCGCGTAGTCGCCTGCCGCGATCGCGTTTGCATCGGTGAGCGCCGAGCCGATGCCCACCGCGATGGCGCCCGCCCGGATCCACTCACCTGCGTTGTCTGGTGTCACCCCGCCTGTGGGCATGAGCTTGAGCTGCGGCAGCGGAGCGCGGATGTCTTTCAAGTAGCCGGGCCCCAGGGCTGTTGCCGGGAAGACCTTGATGATGTCGGCGCCAATCTCCCATGCGCGCAGCATTTCCGTTGGAGTGAGACAGCCCGGCATGACCGGAACATCTCGTTCGTGGCAAGCGCGAATGGTGTCAGGACTAAAGGTCGGCGCGACAACAAATCGCGCGCCCGCGGCGATCACTTTCTCTGCGGTCGCCGAATCGAGCACGGTGCCGGCGCCGAGCAGGATGTCATCGGACAACGCGGCGGACAGCGACTGGATGACCTCGACCGCGCCCGGCACCGTCATCGTGACCTCCAGCGCTCGCACACCGCCATCGGCCAGGGCTCGAGCTACCGCCGGCACTCGCGCGGCATCCTGGATCCGGATGATCGCGACGACACCACATTCCTCAATGGCGCGCACAACCTCTTCACGTCGACGCACCGCTCTCGTCGTCATCAGCGTGAGCTCTCTGCTTGCCCGCGTGGATGCTATCACGCGGGCAACGATCGGCGGCCACCGCCGCATGCTCGCCGGAAAGACAGACCCTCAATTCATCCAGACGTGCTCATTCGCCGAAATTGTTCACAAGCTGGAGCAAATGCAAGTGAAAACGTCGCGGATCGCCCCCGCGCGGCGCATCTGTCAACGTCACAAATCATTTCCTCAGCCAATGGCGACGTCTGCGCCCGTTCGGTACCGATGCGGCGCCGATGGCGGAGCGCAAGGCATCGCAGCGGAGAATGGGCGGCGCCCATCGCGCCAGGCCAGGCCTGTCACGACCGCTGCCGTGACGCGTTCTCTCGCCGCGCCGATGCCTCGCGACGTGTCCTCGCGATGTGCGCGCCGGGTTCCTCAGGTTGCGAAGTAGCCCAGACACGCACACGCGGAGGACACGGCAATGCAGACGCACGGAATACAGCTTCGTGAACTCAGGTTCGATACTCGGTCAAGAACGACAGACGCAGGCGAGTCGGTATGCGGCGGAAAGACTACTTGACCCGCGCCCGGGCCTTGCGCCGTTCGGCCCAGTAACGCTTCATCCGCTCGGAGACCGCCCGGCGCGCCTCTGCTGAGATGGTGCGGGTTTTCGCCGACGCCTGGCGAAACGCGCGCCGCACCTGCCGGCGTCGGGTCCGAAGCTTCAGCTCCGGGAAGGCGCGCTCGATCGCGACAATCTCGGCGCGCAGCCGCCTGAGAGTCACCTCGGCACCAATCCGCGCCAACTCGCGGAGCCGCTCGCCATCCAGTCGCCTCGTCCTCGCCATTCGCACTCCTCTCCTCGGATCGCACCCCTTGTATCAAACGGCCTCCCAGCGTTCAACGTCACGAGACATTCCCGTGCACATCCCCGAGAGCACCAGCCGGTGCACACGAAACGCGTTCAACATTGCAGTCGTGGCCTCGAGTGGCACTGCAGAAGGAGGATTCAATGATTACCCAAGATTTCCGGTTGAGAGAACTACGGTCAGCGCGACCAGCACTGAACCTCGTAACAGTGTCGGGAGTGTCAGAGGAACCCCTCGATCTTTCGAACGGGTGGGCCGCTCTCATCTAGCCTGGTCTGCGACCTGCTCCGCGCTTGATCGTCTGGCTCCTCTGAAGCATCTGGGCCATGTTCATGGTTTGGCCGTCGAGCGTGAGCGCAATGACCGCCCAAATCGGCGCGCCATTTTCGCGGAGCGTCGTCGTGAGGATGAGCACATCACCATCCTTGAGGATCCCGGTGATGTCGTTCGGCGGGAATTTCTCAACCTGTAGACTTGCGCCGAGGACTCCATTTTTGTCCCAGATTCTGACGGTCTGCTCAGAGCCCTGAGGGTTCGTCATGGTGAACACCCAAGTTCCGATAAAAGGCGCCACTTCCGAGGGGTTGATCGCAACACTCTGCCCGGCCGCATCGACCGCTGCGAGCTGAAACAAAACGGCGACCGTCGGTCTCAGTCTTGGCCGGATCATACAAGTTCCTTTCGGTGTGCCGTGCCAATCGAGTTCCTCGAGTTGGCGCCGACAGTATTGGACACCTCGTTGTCAGATTGGGTTCAATCTCCAATGCTCCTTGGCGCATACGTGGAGCATCTCCACCGAATTGAAGATCCGTCGCATCTGTCGCGGAACAATGTCGTCTGCAGCCCTGCCGTCGGATTCACGCACCAGCCTGATCACGGCGACTGCCGTGATCCGCCCTTGCATGTGATTGAGACGCCTGCGGAACTAGTCCTGTCGATCGTGGTCGTCCCATCGCGCACCGTTTTCAGATGTTCGAGGAACTCGCGGATGCCGGGTTGCCGAGCGCTCCCGACGTTGTGTGCGGTAAAGCAGCCGCCTGGCAACACCTTCGGCCACACCGCAGTGAAGTAGTTCGTATACCACTCCTTGTCGGCATCCGAAAACACGAAGTCGAACGGCCCCTCGAGCGCGGGGACGATCTGGTGCGCGTCGCCAAGACGTGCGTCCACGTGGGCGGAGAGGCCCGCCTCCTTGAAGTTCGTCAGCGCTTCGCCATGCCGCCGCGGATCGATTTCGATGGTGATGAGGCGGCCGCCGGTCTGGCTGAGCGCCCAGGCGATCCAGATGCCCGAGTGGCCGGTCGACGTGCCGATCTCAAGGGCGCGCGTGAATCGGTTCTTCAGAATCAGGTCATAGAGCAGACGGCCGTCCGACTCCGGCACGTTGAGATCCCGCCAAGCGCCGCGGTGCCGATCGAGGAAGGCGCGAACCTGTAGATCCAAGGGACTCACGCCAGTGCCTTGGGCGTGCGACGCCTCGCCGCAGCCGGGGGCGACAGCGGCGATGGCAGAGAACAGCAGAGCAACCAGCGCCCGGGGCATATGTCAGGATACGCCGCGTCCGCTCCGCCCGGATGATCCACTTTCCGCCGCGCGGAACCGGCCTACTCGGCGGCAGTCACGGCGCGTTGGCATGGCACCCGCTGGCGTTGGTCATACACGGCAAGTGCGCGGCATGTCGATCGAGACGACGTGCTCGACAGCGATAACTGTTTGATGTGAACTCTGGAAAGGACGTCCGAATTTGCCGGCGTTTCTCGGCCTGCCTGTTCCCTCGTTCTCTCGTGAGGCTTCTCCCGACCCGTCCACGTCGTAGAGACATCTTGGAGACGGCCAGCGGGCGCTTTTCGTGGTCGTCGTTGCGCAACCTGCGACCAGCTGCTTCCACTGCGGATTGTCGGTCGTTGGTCAGTCAGACCACAAACGGTAGGAGTCTCGGTGCGGCACGTGCGCCGGTAGCGGAGGGTGATGGTTCTGGCGATGGTAGGACAGCGCTGTCAAGAAGTGTGTGGAGGACAGTAGCTGCCGGTGACCCGGTCGTCAGGGCCTGGGCTGACGGCGCCAAATGGGCGTCTCGGTCATCCGCGCGCCGCCTTACCCGGTATTCACAACCTCAGGCAAGCCGAGTGTCCGTTCATGAACGGGTCTTCCCGCGCCATGGTGGAAACCGATGCTGTCTCGCCAGCGGCGAGTGATTGGTTGCGATTCTTTTAGTGTTTGGTGCGGGAACGCTCGTACTGGGAATCATGGAATCCGAGCGTGGCGCAGGAGCACCTAGCGCCAAGATGCCGGTGGGTGGATTGCTACTAATGCGCGAATGGCAGTAGCTGCTAGTACTACTTTGTCAGTTTCGTAACTCAACTTCTTTAAGCTTGAGCATCCACTTCAGGTAACGCGGCTGCGTCATGGAAAAGTGCGCCGTCAGCACTTCGGTGACGACTGCGCGTACGCGTGGAACCGTCATGCGTCTGTCCGCGACGGCGTCGCTCGTTTTGAAGAAAGCCGTAGGCGATCGCAGTCACCACGACGTGGCGTTGCCAGCCGGCATCGTGCGGCCCTCGACGTGATCGAACCCAATTTCGTCCTTCAGTTCTTGGTACTGTTGCTCGATGGCCCAGCGCTGATGGGCGACGCGCACTAATGCGCGGAGCGACGCGGTCGTCGGCAGATTGACCAGATAGTACTGGGTCCGCGGCGTCAGCCCGCGGTCGCGTTCGCAGAGCAGCCACACATCGGGCGCGAGGCGGCCTTGCTCGCATCCGCGGGCGAGCTTGACGCGCTGGTGAGACCGAATGGAGCGAGCGCCTTCGTGGGCTCGGTTGCCGCCTCGTCCATCTTCAACACACCTGCCGATGGTGTCATTCGCGAGACTCCTAGTCCGTGACAGACCGCTCGCTGTACTGAACGCAGGAAATCGGCAATTCCTTCCAGGTGTCAGGGAATGCCCAGGTGCGGCAGCTCTGTCGCGTGGCTTTGCCGGTTCAGATGTAGCCTTCGCTTGGCAATTCGTCGAGATGGCGGCTCGGTTCCATCCGTTCATGCAGCACGCGGATGATCTCGATCACCCCTTCCTCGACGACGCGATAGTAGAGAACGTGAACCGGCCTGCGCACCTTCGCGGCTTGAGCAGGACGTGCATACCGAACATGGAAGCTTCGGAGCTCTGAACGAAGTTCAGGTCGCTTCCTTGTAAGTGGCCCGTCGGGCTCAGCCGCAACTTGTCGCATCGCAGCCGCGAGAACGGCTGCGTACCGCTGGCGGCCCTCGGCGCCCCACCGCTCGGCGCTCGTCGCAAGGATGTTGGCCAGATCGATCCGTGCGGGGCGAGCCAGACGAAACCGCGCCATGCGGCCTTAACGCGCGCGCTTCGAGGCAGGAGTCGTCAACCGTTCGAGGTACCCTTCGAGATCGGCATCGTCGACCTCGGTGAAATCGCCCCGTTCGAGCGCATCGGTGCCGATCTTGATTTGGGCGCGGAGGGCTTTCAGTCTGAGGCTGTCTTCTTTCCGGCGCTGTCGGAGCACGCGCAGCGCGTCACGGATAGCTTCGCTGGCATTTTGGTACTCGCCGGCTTCGACGACCTCTTGAACAAACGCATCCTGCTCGGCTGTCAGGCTGATGTTCCTGGTTGGCATCTGGATCTCGCAGCAGTTACGTTAGGATACAACGTATGGCAAAGATTGCCAATAGTGCCTGCTGGCAGACCCGGTTATTGATGGAGGAGGTCCGGAAGATGGTGAAAGCCGGCCCGGATGCGCTAAAGCCCTTGCCGGGCAGTTTGAAGATGCGAAGAATCGGTCGCAGAAGACGCTCAGGAGTGCTCTGCGCGTGCTCATCGTGCTCCCTGCTCCCGCTGCCGTTCCGCCTGCTCCAGCCACTGAGCCATCTTCTGGTCGTTCTTTCCGTATGACGCCCAACCCCGTGCAGTGCTGTTCCAACGGTAGTCCTTGATGGTCAGGTCGATGCCCCGGTCGATGAGGAATCGCATCGACTCGTAGTTGTCCTCAAAGACCAGATGGTGCAGGATGCTCGCCGGCTCATGGGAGTTCCAATTGGTGTTGATATCGGCGCCGTGTTCGAGGAGGAAGTCCGCCACGTCGAAGTGGCGGTTGATGACGGACCAGGCGAACGCCGTATCGAGAACACGCTGCTCGCTTGGCGTGCCCCACTGGCGTGCATATTCCTCGACCCGGTTCGTCGGCATGTATGGACTGGAGGGGTAGTGATTCTCGACATCGCCCAGCGCCGGCGCGCCGGACTCGTCGAACCAGCGCTTCACCCGCGAGAGGTCGCCCATGCCCGCCGCATGCGGCAGATCGTCCGGCAGTGGCCAGATGCGGGTCAGTACTGGAATGAGCTGTGTCGTCGCGTAGGTGAACGCGAATTCGATGGCTTGCGATGGGGGCGGCGGCTGGCGCCGCAGTATCGCGGGCTCGAGGTCGAGAAGGGCGGTGATGAATTCCCCGCGATCGTTCAGCGTTGCCTGCCCGATGAGCCCAGCCTGAAATTCCACGCTTGCTTCACCGAGCAGCCACGGCTCACGCTGCAACACGCTGACGAACGCCGTCAGATCGCCATCGTGGACCGCGCGCTTGACCTGCTGCATAAGAAACATCTGCCACGGTCCTGTGGCGGGCGCGAAGTACCGCGATCGATTTTCGCTGAGGTACTTGATGAAAGCGAGGCGGCCCCCGATTCCATCGACGTGCTTGCCGAGCTCGGCATCGAGCGCGATGGATCGCTCCAGCAGGAGTGACGCCACGGCCTCGTGCTCGAAGCTGCAGGCGTAGATGAACGCTTCATTGACGGCCGCCAGATCGTTCCCGTTCTCATCAAGCGCGGTGCGAACAGCGTCGCGATCGCCAAGCGCCGCGAAGAATTTGAGCGTACGCGGAAGCAGGCCTTCACGCTGAAACAGCTGCAGCAGCCCCCTGGCGCGGGACTCGATGAGGCCCTGGCACACCGATGGCATCACGACCGCGCCGGCGTCGATCAACAGCTCTGCACACGCCGCGCGGGTGAAGGTCTGTTCTCTGTCCGGGTCGAAGCTGTCGGCATAGGAGCCTGTGGCGATTCCCAGCAGGCCGCCATGACTGTCCCAGTCGTTGCCTTGCCAGGACAGCAATGCCGGGTATTCAGCCAACAGCTTTTTCAGGCGTTCGACGTCGTTGTCGTGGATGACGCGTCGAGCCTGTGTTGCCGCCCACTCCAGCCCGTGGCCGAGGCGTTTGCTCACTTCAGCGGTGAGGTCCTGCCAGCCTGCATAACCGTACTCACGCGCGATCACCAGTTGCGCGTTGCGCTGCCTCAAGGGCAGATCCACATTCGGCAGTTGTGCCCGCGCACGTGCAATCGCATCGGCGTGACCAGCGGCGATGTCGCGCGCGAGCTTCTTTGCCTGTTTACGGAGGGATTCGAGAGACGGACGAGCAGGGAGAGGCTTCGAAGTGGTCATTGCGACCTCCTTTCATGGATCGCCTGTGCCCCGCTGAAACCAGGCTGAAAGAAGGTGCACACGCACACGACTCAGACCAAACAGGTGGGAGTGTTCCCTTGCCGCGGGTTGGTGGCGCCCTGTCAGCGCGCTCCCGCCAGTATCAAGGGACTGTCGCTTCGATGTCAAACGCGCCGAAGCTGCGGCAGTGTCGCTCGAGGCGAGGCAGCCTTCGCTGACTGTCATGTCTGAGACGCGATGTTTCCGAAGCAAAATCTCCACAAGTGAGCTCGCTCTTCTCTACGATTCTCACTATTTCTCCGCAGAAGCGTGCGTGATTGTCACAGTTTCACGTCTGAGCAACCTATTTGTCGCATCGAGCGCTGCCGCTTTACGTGCAAGAAGTACGGACTCGCATGCCGACTGCAGTTGGTCCCCCCTGCGGTAAGTCTTCCTCCGACCAACACGGGATCACATTGATCTCGCGCTGATCGGTGCAGTGCTCAGTCGGCAATCGGGTGCCGACATCCAGCACCTTTCCCCAAATCCATCAATCGATAGTCAACGACATCTGTACGGAGGAATCATGCGACGACTCGGGTTGCTTGTCCTTGGTGTGCTGCTGATGGTCGACGGGCCGGCGTTCGCTCAGGACACGAGCCACGGCGAGTTCTCACTCGGTTGGGCGCGGCAATATCGACTGCGATGCCGAAGGTCATGCGAGAGACATTGTCGGACAGATTTGCGTTGCTGAACCTGTTGAACGGAGGCATTGCGCGTGCAGTAAATGAAGAATAACGACGTCATTTTGTAGCGATCTGTTGTGAACTGCCGTATGGTCGTACCTGCTAGGTTAGGATCGTGCACAGAAAGTGTTTGTGGACCGCGAGGAGGCGACGGATCTGGCGACGTTAGCTGCGAAGCGCGTCGGCCGTCACGTCCCATATTAATTAGACGGACGCGGTAGAGTGAGGCAGAAGCATGGCATCCTCGAAGCAACGCGCAGCTGCACGTCGCAATATCAAGAAGGCCGCGAAAGTCGCCAGGCAAAAACGTACGATCGCGAACCTTCCAAAGCGAACTAGAACGGCTCTCGGCAAGGAGGGAGCCAAGGCTGCCAAGCGCCAGCGATGATCGGCCAGGTAGAGACGAGTTGCCTACGCCGCCGCTGCACGAGCGGCGCGCTATTCCGCCGGATGAGTTTGAGTCGGTTCGGACAGTTGGCAGCAGACATTGGCCGATCGCTCGACGAGTTCACCGGGTTCGCGCAATAACTGGCGCTTAGGGCCCTCGTCGATCCAGTAGTAGGCGCTCTGCTTGGTCTGACATATACGGGCTGGGCTTTTCTACTTTGGCCACTGTCATATATCAATCACGTCCCAGAGCGTGGAAAACACCGAATGCGACCCGCACCCGAAAACGCGGCTAACATGACGCGACACCGGTTGACGCGCTGCTTTCGTGCTGACTCGCCTCGGCAGTAGTCGGCGCCGTGGGTGAGCGCCAATGCTTTAGGCGTCGCCGCAACTCTATCGATGGAGATTCGGTTTGCCTCCACCACCCGACCTACAAGCGAGTCTCCTTGCCGCGTGGCGGACGAACAACCGGGTCACGATCCGGTTCATGGAGTGTCTGCCCCTGGCGCTCTGGGATATGCCTGTACCGGGAGCGCCGCGGCGTACGATCCGCGCGATCGCTGCCCACCTTCACAACGCCAGGTGCAGCTGGGTCAAGACACTCGGGCAGGAGCACGGCGTTAAGGTTCCCTCTCGCGTCGATCACCACCGTGCCACGCCTCGGCAACTTGTTGCCGCGTTGAAACAGAGCAGCGCCGGGATCGAAGCTCTTCTCAAGCTGGCCCTTGCTGCAGACGGTCGAATCCCGCCATCGAAAGGTTACGTATGGCGGAATCTCTCGCTTGACGTCGGACACGTGTTGACCTACTTCGTGGCGCACGAAGCGCATCACCGTGGTCAGATCGTCATGGTGGCGCGCCAGACAGGTCACCGGTTGCCCACGACGACGACCGGAGGGTTGTGGCAATGGAAGACCGACAGAGCGCAGACGATGCGCTGACGACTCGGCGCGAGTCGTTCCCATGCGGGATAGCAGCGTGCGTCTGAATGGCTCTGGGCAGCCTATCGGGCCATGGGTGGCCTACGCGGCTGCGTTCTGGGCGTCGGTGTTTGCTGTCTTCCATATCATCTGGGCCGCCGGGTGGTACCCGCTGTTGAATGGTGAGCAGGCTCGGCTTGCGTTCGCGACTTTTTGGAAGTGGGCGTTCGATGTCGTGGTCGCCGCGATGTGTCTCATCGCGGTGCCGGTGGCGCTGGCCCCCGTAATGGCGTGGGGGCAGCGCGCGCCGCGGCGCCTCATATACACGCTGGCATGGATTGGCTCGGCGCTGTTGGTACTTCGATCAGCCGCGAGCCTGACGCAAGTGGGCTATTTCGTGGCCACCGGCCGGTTTCATTTCGCGATGCTGGGCGTCTGGGAACCGTGGTTCTACTTAGGCGCGATTCTATTCAGTCTGAGCACGTGGCGCTCGAGGCATTGGCGTCATTGATGGACCGCCTGGCCGCCTGCGCTGAAAGTGACGGCGACCACGAAGACACGCGACGTCATCATCGGGGCGAGTAAAATCTCAGTGACGCGGCCGCCGCGGCGCAATCGCCATGCGTTCGACGAGGGCAAAACGAAGTCACCAGACACGTCATCAGGCCGAGTTCGACCATGTAGTGTTCGATAGTTACGCGTGCATAAAACGGAGGCCGATAATGACTGGCCCGACTCATAGCGGGTCTCCTTCACTCGTACTTGAGAGATCAACGTCGCGCGGCCTAACGAACCCGAGTCGATCATGAGCAGACGACTGCGCTACCAAGTGGCGATGAGTCTCGACGGCTTCATCGCCGGGCCACAAGGCGAATACGACTGGATCGCGACGGACCCGTCCATCGACTTCAGCTCGCTGTACAAGGAATTCGACACGGCCGTGATGGGACGGAAGACATACGAGGTTGTGACCGCGCAAGGAGGGCACGGCGCCATCCCGGGTCTCGATGTCGTCGTCTTCTCGCGCACCCTTCCAGCGGCCACATACCCTGGCGTTCGCCTCCTCAACGACGATCCGCGGAAGGTCGTGACAGCGCTGAAGGCGAATCAGGGTCGAGACATCTGGCTCTTCGGCGGAGGCGCCCTCTTTCGTTCGCTGCTCGACGCGGGCCTCGTAGACACGGTGGAGGTGGCCGTCATGCCGGTGCTCCTTGGAGCGGGAATCCCGCTCCTTCCGCCTGGCACTGCGACAAAGCTCGTGTTGGCTGACCAGAAGATACTCCCAGCCAGCGGGATCGTTGTCCTCGCGTACTCCGTGCCCGAGGGCGCTGGCCCGGCTCCGCGCATTCGCTACATCAAGACCATCAAGCGTCGGGGGAAGAAGAATACGGGTACCGGCAAGTTGGCGAAGCGAACGTTGGCCAAGAAGCGGGTCACGAAGAAGGCGCCGACAACCACGGCGCATGCCCGCCGCACCGTCAAGTCACCACGCAACTGATGCCGCCGCATTTCCAGATACGGTTGTCACGGGCCCGCTAACACGGCGCTATATTGCTCCCGTCCATGGCCCGCCACGTGCCAATCGCCCTGTGTAGCTCATCTCGCGCGTGGCGACGAAGCCGATCTTTTCATAGAGCGGGCGACCGGCCGACGATGCGGCTAACACCAACCGGACGATGCCCACCTCACCTGCCCAGGCGACGATCGTCTCCATCAGCTGCTTCGCAATCCCCTGCCGGCGCCAGTTCGGAACGGTATACACATTGAGGATCAGCCCTTCTCGTCCCAGCAGAAGACCGTCGCCAGCCACCGTCGGACGAGGGAGCAACGACCGAAATTGAACGCCCGCGCCGGCTACTGGCGGTGAGCCGTCTGAGGGAGTGGCGATCCACCCCACGTACTCTCCGCCGGGGATTGCGGAGGCAAAGTAGGCTGTTGACGCTTGGCGCAGGGATTCTTCAGATTCGAGCCGGACGGCGCCCATCTCACGAAACATGGCCACTCGGTGCTCGGCCAGCAGTTCTGCATCGGCGGCCGTGGCGTGACGGAGGACGACAGGCATGGGCTCGGTTGCGAAGTCGGCGCAGTCTGACACGCACTTCGAACTGGCGCGCTCGCGACTGCATGCGCTCGCTGTGCAGCCACATTATTGGCAGCGCACGCAGTTTACTGCAATCGTGTCAGCGCGTACTCACATACCCTAATGCGGTACAGCTGATGAAGACCCCCCGCCACGCGTTCGACATGATCGTCGATCGTCCGCGCACAGAGGCCGCGATCGCCGTCGCCGCGGCGTGGCTTGCGTTCATGGCTGCCTTGCTGGTCGGACGCGAAGTGGAGGATGCCGGTTCCTTCGCGATTGCTGCTGTCACGGGAGCGGCGCTCGTGTTTCTGGGATTTACCGCCGCCTCGCGCGCCGCCCGGCGGCCTCGGGGCTTGACGGCCGGTCGCACGCGGCTGGCACTCCTGTCACTCGCGGCCGGAACCGGCTTGGGCGTGGCCAATCTCGCGGCCAACAAGGCGATCGCGGCAATGCACCCGACGCTGCGCGGGCTGATGGTCGAGCGCATGACAACGCTCGCGCCCCTGGACGGCCTGATCGCTTCGCCGCTGATTGAGGAGATCGCGGTGCGCCTCTTTCTCATGAGCGCGATCGCGTGGGTCGTGTTGCAGTTGAAAAAACACGCGACGCTCGCGTTCGCGATCGCCCTCCTCGGCTCGGCGCTCTTCTTCGCGCTGCTGCACCTTGACCGTCCCCTGCCGGACGAACCGGCGCTCGCGAATTACTACCGTGCCGCGCTCGTGACGAAGTACACGCTGGCCGGTCTCCCGCTGGGATGGATCTTCTGGCGTTGGGGCCTGCCTTACGCGATCCTCTGTCACATCGCCGCGAATGCAACACATCTCGCTCTTCAAGATTACCTATTCTGAACGTCGACATAATTCGCAAACACCGCTTGCGCAGTGAAGTGAATTGACGGGGAGTTGCGCCTTTCAGCGCACTTTCCACCGCGTCTCCAATTAATGCGCTCGAGACACATCCGTTCCGAATCGGCGAACTATCTGATGTCGTGGAGTGCGCCGCGTGCCACCGGTATCTCGGAGCGCTGCTCCAAGTGAGCAAACTGCAGCTAAAGCGTTTCTAATGGACGTACTGTCGACGACCACGCCGTCTCGAGACGCGACCGAACCAGGGCGGCAACTTCCCGAACATTGATGCTCTTCAAACACAAGTTGTCATTGCACGGCGACAGACGCTGATTGTGCGGACCGATGCACGGGCTGCAGGTGTAGCCGGTATGGACGACGTCCGAGCTCGCCGTCAGCGGCCGATATCGCTCCGGAATTTCCGGCCCGAAGAAAACAATCACGTGGATCTTTGTCAGCGCCGCGAAGTGCGCCGGGCCTGAGTCGTTCGTCACCAGCACGTGTGCGAGATCGAATAAGTGCAGTAGCTCTTTCATCGTCGTTCGCCCGGTGAGGTCCAGCACACGCGGCGATCCGACCTGCGTGCAAATGAACTGGGCGTCAGGTTTCTCGCTGGCAACGCCCGTAATCACCACGAAGATCTCGGGATCCTCCAGCAATTGGCGAGTGAGCTCGGCGAACGATTCCAGCGGCAGGCGGCGCATCGGAAATTGGTCGCTTGCGTTGGGATTCATGATGACGAGTTTTCGCGTCGGTCCGATATCGGGCGCGATCGCCCTCAGCTTTCGCCAGATGAGGGCGGCCGCATTCGCGTCGGTCGTGATCTTCGGAACCTCGAGAGCGTCGCTTGTCCTTGGACGTTTGACGCGCGGCACCTGGTGGGGCGGCGCGTCGAGCGCGTGAACGAGATCCAGGAACGTATGCGCGGCGTGGATATGCGCGTTGTAGAGCACGTTGTGCGTCAGGAGGTTTCCCGTGTAGAGCCCTTCCTGGTTGAACCGGTGGAAGCCAACGCGCCGGCGCGCTCCCGACAGATAGCTCAAGAGGCTGCTATATCTGACGAAGGCTTCCATATTGATCACGGTGTCGATCGCGCGGCGGCGAGCGCGCCACGGAAAGACAAGCGTATCGCGCGCGAGCGACACCACCGAGTGCGCGTCGAGAGTGATGATGTTCTCGGGTGCGATAATCCCGAGCATCTCGACGCTCGCTCGAATCTGCTCGAAGCACAGGACGTGCAGCGTGGCATCTGGAAAGAGCTCGCGTGCCTTTCTGAGCGATGGGTACGCCACGACCATCGTGCCCATTTCCGCGAGCTGAATGAATAGAATGTTGCGCGGCGAACCGCTCGCGCCGGCGGCAAGACCAACGAGGCGCTGGACGCGAAGAACGGCCGTAAAGAGAAACGTGAGCGGGATCCCGACCCAGAAGTCGATAGCCCGCATCAAATTAGGATGCAAGGTAGTGTCCGCACCATTCTGTCCACGACGTCTCATATGAGCAAATAGTCGTCGGGATGAGTGAAATGGTACCCTCAGTGCGTGTCATCCCGCTTGCGGTTACTGGTCCGCGTCCTCGTGTTCGGGGTCGTCGTTGTCGGCGCCTACGGCCTCGTTCGATTAAAGCGCGCTGAACTTGTCGACTTCGTGGTGCCGCGCACGGCGGCGGTGCGGTTCCTTTCACACGAGCCGCTCTACCGGCCAGACGATGGCCATTATCAATACAAGTACTTCCCGGCCTTTGCGCTGGCTATGGTGCCCTTCACCTGGGTCTCCAAAGAAGTCGCAGAGTTCGCGTGGTTCACGTTGACCGTGGCGATGACCTGGGCACTCCTGCGCCTGTCGCTCGCCGCTTTGCCCGATCGGCGACTGTCACTGAGGGTACTCTTCTGGCTCACGCTTCTCCTCAACGGCAAGTTCCTGGTGAAGGAACTCGCGTTTGGACAGTTCAACCTGCCGGTCGCGTTGCTCTTGCTTGGCGCCATCATCGCCGCGCAGCACGGTTCGAAATTCGGGGCCGGCGCCTTGGTCGGCGCTGGAGTGTTCGTGAAGCCGTACGCTCTGGTCCTGCTGCCGTGGTTGGGCTGGGCGCTCGGATGGCGCCCGCTCGTCACCTTTGGCTTGGTGGTGGCGGCCGGACTGGCGCTTCCGGCAGCGTTCTACGGTTGGAATGGAAATCTGACTCTGCTATACGAGTGGTATCGCACAGTCACAGAAACGACCGGACCGAATCTGCTGGCGGCCGAAAACATCTCGTTCGCCTCGATGTGGGCAAAGTGGATCGAACCCGGTCCCACCGCTGCGTCCCTCGCGCTTGCGTCCACGGCCGCTGCCGTCGCCGCGGGCGTTGCCATCATGCGGCAGCGACCCAACGTGACCGAGCCCAACTACCTGGAGGGCGCGTACTTCCTCGTGCTGGTGCCGCTCCTGTCGCCACAGGGCTGGGACTACGTGCTCGTGACCGCGCTACCTGCCTATATGTGCCTCGTGGATCGGTGGCGCGAACTGTCGCCGAACTGGCGCGCGGTCGCGCTCACTGGCTTCTTTTTCACCAGCTTCACCATCTTCGACTTGTTGCGACGAGCGCTGTATACACACCTCATGCAGTTGGCCGCCGTGAGCGTGGGTGCCGTGCTGATTGCCGTCTGTTTGATCCGCTTGCGGTCGCAGGCAATTGCGTGACATGCGCGTCAACCTCCGGCTGGTTGCCTTTCTCATATTCACGCTGTTGGCCATCGTCTTTTACACCACGCGGATCCGCCACGAGATGATCGACTTCATCACGTGGCGGCAGGCAGCCGTCCGGGGGCTGCACGCCGAACCGCTGTACCGTGAGGAAGACGGCCATTATCAATTCAAGTATTTTCCGCTTTTCGCGCTGATGATGGCGCCGTTCGGCGTGCTCGACGAAGACACCGGCAAGGTACTCTGGTTCGCCATCCTGCTCGTGTTGCTTGCCGCTTTGCTGCGCTGGTCGGTGGCGGCCCTGCCCGATCGGCGCTTGTCGCAGCGGACTCTCCTATTGATCACAATCCTTCTGATGGCGAAGTTTTACGCGCACGAACTGCTGCTCGGCCAGGCCAACCTCCTGCTCGCCGCGCTACTGCTCGCGGCGCTCATTGCGGTTAAGAGAGATCGGCCGCTCACTGCTGGTGCGCTTGTTGGCCTCGCCGTCTTTGTCAAACCGTATGCTTTGATTCTGTATCCCTGGCTGCTCGTCGCACAAGGATGGCGAGCCGCCGCCATGGCCGTTGTCGTCGTCGCGATAGGCTTGCTGTTGCCTGCCGCCGTGTATGGCTGGAATGGCAACCTTGATCTGCTGCGCGCATGGCTGCGCACAGTGAGTGACTCGACGGCGCCGAACCTTTTGGGAAACGACAACGTGTCGATTGCCGCAATGTGGGCCAAATGGCTGGGACCGGGTTCTCTGGCATCCGCTCTCGCCTGGCTGACCCTTATCGGGACGTTGGTGCTGGTAATCGTGGTGTGGCAACGAAGGCGCACCGTATCAGCGCCCGACTACCTCGAATACGCGCTCCTGATGCTCCTCACTCCGCTCATCTCACCTCAGGGTTGGGACTACGTGCTGCTACTCGCCACGCCGGCGGTTGTCTGTCTCGTGGATCGCTGGCGTGAATTGACGACGCCCTGGCAGTGGGGACTCGGCGTGGCGCTCGCGCTCATGTGTTTCACGATGTTCGACGTCATGGGCCGTGCGTTGTATGGCCAGTTCATGGCGCTTTCCCTGGTCAGCGTATGTGCGCTGGCCGTCGCGGCCGGCTTGGTGAACACGCGCTGGCGAGGGCTCGCCTGAGCGCCTGCAGTTCGCCGAAGCGAACATGAACCCGCGTCGCCAGCGGCGTTCGTTCGGTTGAGGAGAGAGACGATGACGAACGGCCTTCACCGATCGCTCGAAACGTTGTTCCGCGAGCTCATCGACGGACCCGACGCGCATGCCGCTTGGATGCTCAACGCCGGCGATATAGGGCTCCTTCGGTCCCTTGACAAGGTCACCGCAACAGCTGCATCAGCGGCGCCGGCGAGCGGCGGAGCGAGTATCGCCGCTCATGTCGACCATCTTCGCTACGGTCTCTCGCTGATGAATCGCTGGAGCCAGGGCGAGAGCGATCCATGGTCAACAGCCGACTGGACGGCAAGCTGGAATCGTCCGGTCGTCAATGATCAGGAATGGGCGGCGTTGCGGCAGGCGCTCGCGGTTGAAGCACGCACCTGGCTTGAGACACTCCGCGCGCCCCGCGATTACTCGCAAATGGAATTGAACGGCGTGATGGCGAGCATCGCCCATCTCGCGTATCACTTCGGCGCCATTCGTCAGGTCGATTATTCGATCCGCGGACCGCGCGCGCGTTGAAGCGATCTACACGCGCGAGCCGGACGTGCCTTCGTTTCCCGCCGCCACGTCGGGCGGCAGCGGTGGCAAAGCCACTGCCCGTTTCAGCTTGAGAAACGCGAACGCTTCATTCAACGTCCGAAAAACCCCAACCTCTTTACTGCTTCGCTTCTCCCCTTCCCGATACGCCTGGTACATGCGGCCGAGTCCATACACCAGATCTCCTGGAGCAACGATCGCGAATCGCGACGGAGCCGAAGCCAGGTCCATGTGCGCGGCCCAGGACGCCAGATCCTTGATCTGTTCTCCCGAGGCCGAGTCGACGGCCGAGACGTGCGTCATGTCGACGAGTTCGTCGTAACCCAGGACGTGTCGTCCCGACCAGGCAGACCGCTGATACTCCAGCATGTCGGCAAGCGTGAACACACCGTATCCCCTTGCGAGGACGATTTTTTGTTGATGATCGATTCGATATGTGATCGGCACGAGGCATTCTCGCAGAACGAGGCTCACCAACTATGACCGGCCGGCGCGCCAGATTCAAGACGTCATAGCCGATTTCCTGAAGAGCCTCTACTCAACGGTTATGGTCAATCCGGCCGCCTCAGCTCGAACGCAACGTCTGCATTGGATCGACGCGCATCGCGCGGCGTGCCGGCGTCAAAGCGGCAGCGGCGGCGACGCTGAGGAAAACGAGGGCGACGGAAGTGTAGGTTGAGACGCCGGGCCGTTGGACGAAGTCCAGGACGGCGATCATCACGCGCACGAGCGCGGCAGACGCACCCATGCCCAACAGCAACCCGCTGCCGACGAGCGTCAGCGCTCCGCCCATCACGGCCGCAACGATCTGCCGCGGTCTCGCACCGAGCGCCAGACGCAGGCCGAATTCGTGAGTCCGTTGTGCGACGCCGTACGCGAGCACGCCATACAGGCCGACCGCAGTGAGCAACAGGCCAAGCGCCGCAAAGAGTGTCAACAAAAACGTCGTGAACCGCTCGGTGGCCATCGATGTCGTCAACCGATCCTGCAGCCTGCGGACGTCGTACATCGCCAGCTCGGGATCGGCGCGAGCAATCACCTGACGAACGGCTTCCGGAATCGTGTCGATTGCCTGCGAGGCGCGCACGACGATGTGCGGTGCGGTGATGAGTCCCTGGGTGTGGGGCACGTAAAATGCGGGACTCGGCTGCTCGTTCAAGGCCCGCTCTTTGACGTCGCCTACGACGCCAACGACCTCCCGCCACGGTGTCTCGGGCTCGGTGGTGGTGAGTCCTGGCTTGATTCGCTTGCCGATCGGGTCTTCTCCAGGGAAATACTGCCGTGCGAACGTTTCGTTGATGATTGCGACCCGTGGTGACGTGACAGTGTCCGCGGCCGTAAACTCGCGGCCGCGCCGCAGCACAATCCGCATGGCCGTGAAGTAGCCGGGACTGACGAAGGCAAAACCCGCGCTCGGCCGCGTGCGCGCTTCACCCGCGGCATCACCGGCCAGTTCGAAACTCAGTCCGAAACGCGACCCGCTCAGCGGGAGAGGACCTGCAATTGCCACACTATCGACGCCGGGCAGGCGCGAGAGTTCGGGCAGCAGTCGATCGTAGAAGACGATCTGCTTCGCATACGGGTAACGGCTGTCGGGCAGGCTGAGACGCATACTTGTCACGCCAGCGGCATCAAATCCCGGATCGATTCGAGCAAGGCGGCTCAAGCCGGTGATGACCAGTGTGGCTCCTACGAGCAGCACGACGCCAAGCGTGGTCTCCACCACGATGAGCCCGCTCAACCAACGACGCTGGGAACGCGTGCTGGTCGAAGTACGGCTCGCCCCGACATGCTGGCGAAGATCTGCGCGCGTGACCCGCAGCGCCGGCGCAAGACCTACCAGCACCGCACAAACGGCGGCCACCGCGGCCGTGTAGATCAAAACGATCGGCTCGATCGAGACAGCGTCGAGGCCGCGAACATGACGCGGCGCAAGGCGAACCAGAACGCCGAGCGACCACCAGGCCATTGCGACGCCGCAGGCAGCCGCTACCGCTGCGAGCGCAACCACCTCGGCGAGCAGCAGCCGCACGACGCGCGACCGCGATGCGCCGAGCGCAACGCGCAGCGCTAATTCGGGCTGACGCGCGATGCCGCGTGCCGTCATCAAATTGGCGAGGTTCACGCACGCAATCAGCAACACGCACCCAACCGCAGCAAGGAGGAGCAGCAACGGCTGCCTGGCTGTGCCCACGATGGCATCGAGTTGCGGCATCACTCTGGCGCTTCGATCTGCGTTATCGTCGGGATACGCCTTCACCAGCGCCGCCATCAGGCTCTCGAATTCGGCTTGTGCAGCTGATACGTCGACGCCCGCGCGCAAACGGCCCACCACCTGAATGAAATGCGCGCCGCGTTGCGCCGTCATCGGGGTATCGTCCGCCGTCTCGACACGGGCATCTTCAGCCGACGTGAGCCAGAGCTGCGCCGCTGGCGACGTCACCGGAAAGCTGAAACCTGGCGGCATGACGCCGATGATGGTGAACGGTCGGCCGTTGACGGCCAGCGCGCGGCCAACGGGACTGGCGTCGCCCATGTAGTTCCGCCGGAACTCGTCGCTGATGATCACCACATCCGCGCCAACCCGATCTTCATCGTCGCGGAAGGGGCGACCCTGCGCGGGTTCGACGCCTAACGTCGAAAACAGGTTGGCAGACACAATGGCGCCGGGCATGTGCCGAGAAGGTCCGAGGCCTGTCACAGTGAAGTTGGCGGTATGGTGGCCGGACATCGCCTCGAGCGTCCGCGTGTCGCGCCGCCAGTCGAAGAAGTTTGGCCACGACACCGACACCCGTCGCGACGTGCCGCTGCGGACATCGGTTTCATTGACGGCGACCAGGCGATCGGGATTCGGGAGGGCGAGGGGGCGAAGGACTACGGCCCTCACGATGCTGAACATCGCCGTGTTGGCGCCGATCCCGAGGCTGAGCGTGAGCACTGCGGCACAGGTAAACGCCGGCGCCTTCCACAGGGCGCGGCGCGCATAGCCAAGGTCCTGCCAGAACTGTTCGATGGCGGTCCAGCCCCACATATCGCGCACCGTTTCCTTGACGAGCAGCACGTTGCCAAACTCACGGCGCGCCGCATCGGCGGCATGCCCAGGCGATTCGCCGCGGTCGATGCGGTCCTGGATGGCGAGTTCCAGATGACTGCGCAGCTCCTCGTCGAGCTCGCGATCCTGCCGGCGGCGCCACAGCGGCAATCTCATGCTTCGTTCGATCTGGCGCGATTCAACACGCCGGCAATGGCGGCCGAGAACTGTTCCCACTTCGAGCGCTCACCGGCCAAATGGCGGCGGCCGCGCGGCGTGAGACGGTAGACACGCGTACGCTGCTTGCGCTCGGAAATGGTCCACTGCGCGCGCACGAGCCCCTGACGCTCGAGACGATGCAGCGCGGGGTACAGCGAGCCGGCGTCGACGCGCAGAATGTCACCGGAGTGCGTGCGGATTGCCTGGCTGAGGCCGTAGCCGTGGCTGGGCGCCCAGCGGAGCTGCTCGAGAATGAGCAGATCGAGCGTCCCCTGCAGCAGCTCGATGCGGTTCTTGTGACGCGGGGCCATGGCTATAGACAATCTACAGCCATAGGTAGAGGATGTCTATACCCTTGGTCGAACCTGGGGTGACGAACGGTACCGCGATGTTCGATGTCGCGCCGATTTGGGCGATGTCGCGATGTGATCCATTGAGGTGGTGAGGTTGCGAGGGGTCTAACCATGTGATGATGGAAGTCGCGCGCACGGACATCGCCACATCACATCGCTACATCACATCGCCACATCACATCGCTACATCGTCAGACCCATCACCACATCCTTACATCGGCAGATAACATCGCCACATCGACAAATCGCTACATCGCCACATATCGGGAACCGTGATCAACCCGCCCGCGCGCGCTGCAAGTGAACGAAGCGCGCCATCGGACTCCACAACAGCCATCTCGGAAACGCTCGTACGAGCGCTGGTGTGCCTTCGACAACAACATTGCCCGATCGCACTGCTGTATCGAAGTCGATGTGCCCAAACCACACGCGCTGAAAATAGGACACCTCTGCCTTCACGATCACGTCGGAGTCGAAACCGGGCGGCTTCAGACACACCGAGCTTTCACCCGGGTCGAGCACCAGCCAGATTCGCCTCCCGCGTTTCCCGCTGAAATCGAATTCCACCACCGTTCGCTTCGGCGGCAGCAACTCCTTGCGAAGTCGACGCCGGATCATCCAGACCAACAGCACCGGATTCTGTTCCTCCGGGCGCGGATCGTCGAACGCCCACCGCACGGCCCACGCGCCGAGGCGGTCGAGCACGCGCTGAAGATCGCGGCCAGCCGGCGTCAGCTCATAGGACGTCGCGTTTGCCCGATCGCTGGCACGGCGCTCGAGCACACCTGCATCTTCGAGTTGCCGCAGGCGGCTCGCCAGCAGCGACCGTGAAATCCCCGGCAGCCCACGCTCGATTTCGTTGAAGTGATGGCTCCCGGCAAGGAGCTCCCTTACGATCAGTGGCGTCCAGCGGTCGGCCAGGATCTCTGACGCGCGTGCGACCGGACAGTATTGGCCGTACTCCATGACGGGATTTTCCGACGCCTCCGCATCGGACGCCAGTTCGATTTTTGAACCAGGCGAGTCCGATTTTCGAACTTCCGGCCCTCTGTCGGCCGCCGTAAGTTCTGCGCGGAGGCAGGTATGAAGCGAATCACCGTCACGCTGCTCTGCGCGGCCGTGTTGACGTCCGCGCCACCCGTCAACGCGCAATTTGGCACACCCGATGTGATCGACGAATGGAGCGTGTTCGCGTCGCAACTTGCTGCCGCTCCTCCGGCGATGCACCCGCTGCGGGCGCCGATCACCCTGGCCATGCTGCATCTCGCCATGTATGACGCGGTCAACGCCGTCGTCGGCACGCGCCGCGCGTATGCCGTAAAACCGGCCGTTGCGCAACCAGCCTCGGCCTATGCCGCGGCGGTCGAAGCGGGCTACCGCGTGCTGCTGAACGAGTTCCCGCTTCACGCAGCCACGCTCGATATCAAACGACAATCACTGCTGGCGAGCGTGCCCGGAGACGCTGATCAAGCAAACGGCGCGACGGCTGGTGCGGCCGTAGCCGGGCAACTGCTCGCCCTCAGGGCGACGGACGGCAGAAACGCGATTCTGCCGCCGTTCGAACCACGATCGGGACCTGGGGCCTATGCGCTTACGCCGCTGTTTGCGGCGGTTGACTCGGAATTTCTTGCCTACATCACACCGTTCACGATGACGAGCCCCTCTCAATTCCGTCCGGCCGGGCCGCCGGTGCTCGATTCGAAGCGCTACGTGGACGACTACAACGAGGTCAAGCTTCTTGGCGTCAAGGTCAGCTCCGCGCGGACGGACGAGCAAACGCAAACCGCCACCTACTGGCAGCCGCTTGCTGGAACCGTTTGGCCGGCGACGATCAGGCGGCTGGCCAGAGAACAGGCGCTCGATCTTCCCGCGCGCGCGCATTTCGAGGCGGCTGCGTTCGCCGCGTTTGCCGACGGTCTCATCGCATGCTGGGACGCGAAATTTCACTTCCGGTTCTGGCGTCCGGTGACCGCGATTCGCGCCGGCGGCGGGGACGGCAACGACGCGACGGCCGCCGACCCCACCTGGGAGCCGCTGTTCGATACGCCGAACTTCCCGGAATATCCATCTGGTCACGCCTGCGTCACGGCGGCGGTGGCACACACCATCGAGGATTACTTCGAGCACGATGTGCCGATTCCAACCCACAGTGTGAGAACGAACACCGATCGGACGTATCGCAAAGCGAGCGACGTCGTGAGTGAGGTGATCGAAGCGCGCATGCTTATCGGCGTTCACTTCCGAACCGCAAACGAAGACGGCGCTGATATCGGGCGGAAGATCGCGAGGCAAATTCGGAGCCGCTGGTTCAAACGGATGGGTGGAGAGCAGCGCTGACCGCGCGTCGTTCCTCGAGGTTAGACGCCGGATTCCAGTAGAGCTATACAAAACCGCCACGGGTCGAGGCGCTGCGATCGATGGCAACCCGTCCAAGCGGTCACAACGTGTCGTCGGCGGTCATGACCAGCGCCTGACGGTCCGATCAATCAGCATGCAGCCTCTGGCGCTCGTGTCATTTCACCTCTGAGTGGCGTGCGTTCTACTGGCCACGTGGACACCGATCGCGTTGTCGTGCTCATCGATCACCAGCTGAGGACTGCAATCACTGGCAAGCGTCTCATTCGGTTTACGTACATGAGGGTGAGTCGCGTTGCCGAGCCGCACGACTACGGCATTCAAAATGGCACGCTGCGGCTTCTCGTCTACCAGCTCCGCGCCAAGCCCTTCTCGCGCGGCTGGCGAATGCTCGACGTCGCGAAGATTCAGAGTCTCGTTGTGTTGGATCAAACGTTTGCCGGCAGCCGGGCTGCTGGGCACCCAGGGCACTTGAAGTGGGACAGGGTGTTTGCGCGAGTGAAGTAAAGGGGCACTGCGCGTCGAGCCCGCGCGACCAGCGCGCGTGGCGTGATCGGCGCGCGGTCATCGTCGATTGCGGCGGATTCGCTCGGTGGCCTTGGAGCCCTGCGCGGACCACACCCGAAATTTCAATTTGACCGAACCCACCTGAATCACATCACCGTCGCTGAGGAGGTGTCCCGTGTCGACGAGGGTGTTGCGGATGTAGGTCCCGTTGGTGCTCTTCAGATCGTCAAGCGCGGCGCGACCCGACGCGGTATCGATATGAATGCAGGCATGACGTCGCGACACACCAGACTCGTCCAACCAAATCGCGCACTCCGGATCGCGGCCGATGAGATTTCTGCCTTCCGAAAGGGAGAACGTCCGTTCCTTTGAGATGAGCCAAAAGCGCGGCGCAGGCGGGTGATTCCCCGACGCCGCCTCGTCGAGCGCGACGGCCTCGGCATGAAACGCATAGCCAACACCGTGAACCGTGCGGATGAACTGCGGGCTATGCGCGCTGTCGCCAAGCGCCTTTCGAACTTCTCCCATCAACACGTTGAGATTCGCTTCGAGCACAAACGTGTCGGGCCAAATCCGCCGGAGCAGCTCTGCCTTCTCGATCACGTGCGGCCGCTTCTCGAGAAGCGCGCACAACAAGTCAAACGCCTTGGGCGAAAGATGAATCTCCTCCTGCTCGCGCAAGAGCTGTCGCGTCGCCGAGTCGACGATGAAGGGACCAAATCGCGTGCGCACGTCAGGCATTAGCGAATTCTTGGAACTTTCTTAAGACTGCGGAACGTCACTACGCGATAGTGTCATTACAGTATGCCTGCGCACCACAGCGCCTCGCGCGCTGAGGCGAAGCGCCGGGCGGCGCGTGACGTCATCGACGCTGTTCTGGCGAACATGCGACAAAACCTCGAACCGCTGAAGTACTCCGTACTGGCGCCGAGCCGCTATCTGATTTACCTCCATCCGAGTGAATACGCGCGACTCGAAGGAGTCGTTCCGGTGCTGCGGGAAGAGACGATTCGCGCACTGACCGAGGAACTCGAACTCCGCAATCGGCTGTCCGCCTTCGGGCGTTATGCGGCGCGCGTGTTTGGCGCTCGACCGCGAATCCAGCCCGCGGGAGCCGAGTGGCAAGTCGAATTCATGGCGGATCCGGATGGCGACCTCGGCGAAGGTGACATCCTCGTCGACTCGGAGCTGTCGATGCCGGCCGCGCCCGAACTCGGCGCCGGCACGCGCACCCGCCGCATCACCACTGTTCGCACAGGTCAGCACACGACCACGAAAGCCCAGGTCATCGTCCAGCCCGGCGCAATGACCACAACCCGCGTGTTCGCGCGCCTGGTTTACCACGATAACGCGGGCCACCATGCGCACGACGTCATCACGGATTCGGTGACGATTGGACGCGGCGGCGTCGCGTATCCGGTTGACGTCCGGATCGTGTCGTCGGTCGACGTCTCCCGGGAACACGCGCGCATCCGCCGCGACGCGCAAAGCGGCAACTTCTTCCTGATCGATCTGAGCTCGCTCGGCAGCACGGTCAACGGCCGCCACGTGCCGCGCGGCTACGAAGAGACCAACGGCGTCAAAAAAGAGAACGGAAGCGAAACGCTTCTTCCCGATCAAGCGCGAATCGGGCTCGCCGACACGGTTTATCTGGATTTTCGCGTTGAACGCTGAGATGACGCTCCTCCTCTGGGCGCGGTTTGTCCTGCTCGTGGCGCTCGTCGCCATTGCCGCCCTCTACCTGTGGGCAGAAGTGGCGGAACGCGAATGACATTCTCGGCCGCCGGACGGACCGATCCCGGACTCCAGCGCGAGGTCAACGAAGACCGCTTCCATCTTGACGTTGGCCGCGGCGTGGTGGCGGTAATCGACGGCGTCGGCGGACAGGCGGCCGGTGGGAAGGCTGCGGACGTGGCGCTCTCGATGCTGCGCCACCGGCTGGAACAGCAAACGGGTTCTACTGACGACCGCGTGCGCGAAGCCATCACCGCCGCAAACAACCAGATCCATCGTCTGGCCTCGTCACGAGCGGAATGGGAGGGCATGGCGTGCGTGCTGACCGTCGCTGTTCTCGAACAAGGTCACGCGACGATTGGGCACGTTGGCGATACGCGTCTGTACAAGGTTCGCGACGGTCGCGTCGAAAAGATGACGCGCGATCACTCACCCGTCGGCGAACGCGAGGACGCGCACGAAATCTCGGAATCGCAGGCCATGCGGCATCCGCGGCGAAACGAGGTCTATCGCGATGTCGGCTCAGAGCCTCACCAACCGCACGATGAGGATTTCATCGACGTTGAGCGGGTCGGCTTCGAAACCGATGCCGCACTTCTGTTGTGCAGCGATGGACTCAGCGATCTCGTCTCTTCGGCCGCCATCGGGCAGATCGTCGAGCGGTTCGCCGGGGAACCGCAGGCTGTGGTGGACGCGCTGATTGACGCGGCAAACGACGCTGGCGGCAAGGACAACGTCACGGTCGTGTACGTCGAGGGAGCCCAGTTCGCCAGGGCGCGCGTCCCTGTCACCCGCCCCGGCCCGGCCTCCAAACGCGAACGGCACCTGCATACCGTCTTTACCGTCTTATTGCTTGTGCTTCTCGGCGTCCTGCTCACACCCACGCGCGCCGGCTTCCCACTCGGATCGCCGACGACGCTCACCCCTCTCCAGGAAAACGTGCAACGACAGATCGTGCAGCCCACCGAGTCGATCAGCGACGCAATTGCGCGTGCCAAAGCCGGCGGCGAGGTGATCGTGGAGCCGGGCGAATACCGTGAACAGCTCAATCTCAAGAACGATGTCCGGGTCATCAGCCGGGTGCCGCGGGGCGCAACGATTCGGCTGCCGGCGACGGCATTGGACGGCGAGCCCGCCGTTGTCGCGGACGGCCTGGCAACAGCCGAACTCTCCGGCTTCCGCATCGTCGGTGATGCCGCAACACCTCTGGGTGTCGGTGTGTCCGTGCGCAATTCAGCGCTTGCCATCGTCGATGTCGAGATCACGGGAGCGACCAGGGTCGCGATCGCGTTTTCGGATCGGTCGGCGGCCGGCATGGTCGGCAGCAGTGTGCATGACAATCCAGGAGCGGCGCTGTCGATCGCGTCGGGTGCATCGCCGCGCATCGCGCACAATGCCTTCGGGCGTAACGGCACAGCGGCACCTGGTGCCGCCGCCCTTCTGGTCGAACCGGATACCAGGCCGCAGTTCGTGAGCAACGTGTTCCACGGGATGACCGCCTATGGTTTCGCCGGTCTCGACGACACTGCGCGCGCGACGCTGACGCGAGACAACTGGTTTTTCGTCGCGCCACAGCAAAGCCGCTCGCCGGTCCCCGCGAGCCGCCGGCGGGTCAGGTAATGGGCACAGTATTCAATCAACTCGGCCCGTTCGAGATTCACCACGAAATCGGCCGCGGCGGCATGGCGGTCGTCTTTCTGGCAACCGATACGCGTCTCGGTTCTCGCGTGGCGCTCAAGCTGGTGCCGGACGGCAGCGACCGCGAAGCACGTGAAGTGCGCGAGGCCGAACAGTGGGGCGCGGAACTGCAAAAACAGTTCTCTCAGGAGAGCCCGCATGTGCCGCGTGTATACGAACACGGCATCGAGTCGGGATACTTCTACGTCGCAATGGAGTATCTCGAAGGAGAAAACCTTTCCGATGTGATCACCCGGGGACCCTTGAGCGTCGAGCGCGCGGCGGCGACGGCAATCGAGCTGTGCCACTTCCTCGAGGACGCGCATCGATTCGAAGCGACGATGGGCGATCGAAGCTTGCGATCGTTGGTGCACGGCGACCTCAAACCTCGCAACGTCCGCATCACGCCGACCGGCGAGGTGAAGGTTCTCGATTTCGGCATCGCCAAGGCGTTGTCGCTGAGCCGCAAGGTCACGCGCAACGACTTTGGCAGCGTCGCCTATCTCTCGCCGGAGCGGCTCGAATCGGGCGAAGTCGATCGCCATGCCGACTACTGGGCGATCGGTGTGTTGCTGCACGAAATGCTGCGCGGCCGGCCGCCGTTTGAGGCGCCGGACACCCGACGGCTCGAACAAATCATTCTGTCGCGTCAGCCGGCGCCGTCGCTCGATGGCGCATATCCGGCCGGCGTGCACGCGGTTGCGGCCAAGCTGCTCGGACCAGACCCGCTCACTCGCTACGACAGTGCGAGTCATATTCGTGAGGATCTCGAGCGTCTGTTGACGCGTACGCAAACGTGCGCGGAACAGGAGGGATGGCCGGCACGGGCCGCGGACCAGGCGCCGACGCGCCGCACGCGTCCGCCGGCGGAAGCCGACGATGAGGCGACGCGTCGCACCGCACCGCCGCTTCCACCGCCGGTTCCGATCCAAGTCCCGCCGCCGATCCCTGCGCCGGCGATGGTTCCGGCGCCGGCGGCCGTCCCGGCACGCAAGCCGCGCCGATTCCGGCGTTTCGCACTTGGTCTCCTGATGCTCTATGTCGTGCTCTCCGCGCATGAACGGTGGGTCGCGTCGGCTGCGGATCGTGTCGCGGCGTATGTCCCGACGCGCGAACTCAGTGAGTTGGCCGATGTCTGGACGCAATACGACCGATTGGAGCGACGCAGCTATCTCGGTTGGGCGACTGACAAGCTCAAACGATCACTGAAGGATCAATCGGTAGCGCTCGCCGAGAAGGTGATTGAGAACTATCGCTCACCGCTACCGTCGGTTCGAGAAGCGCAGTGGCAGATGGCACGCGACGCGCTGGCGCGCACACTGGCGCTGACGCCGGGCGATCGATCGCTCAAAGCGGCGCTACTCTACTGTGACGGTCACATCCACCGCATCAACGGCGAGGCACGAAAGGGGCGGAGACAGCCGGCGGAGGCACGCCGGGAGTTTACCGAGGCCGTAACCGCCTTCCGCGAGGCCGCGGAGCTGCGGCCGAAATGGCCGGATCCGTTTCTCGGTCTCGCGCGCACGTTCATTTACGGACTCGAGGATGTCGAGCGCGGCGCCGATGCGCTGACCCAGGCACGGCAGCGCGGATACACATCCTCGCCGCGTGAGATCGTTCAGCTCGGCGACGGCTACCGCGCGCGCGGCGAATCGCTCGCGCGCAGCGCGCGCCAAGTCGAAGGTCTCTCGCAGGAACGCGACTACTTATCAAGGGCGGCGGAGGCCTATCGCGAAGCGCTCTCGCTTTACGGGCAGGCGGGCGATTACGGCGGCGTACCGAGGTACATCAGCATCGCCCAGCGGCGCCTCGCTCAGATCGAAGATCGAATTGGGGAACTCGACAGCCCGCCGGCCAAGGGTTCGACACCGTTTGCGCTCGAGACGGTCGTCGCGGATCCATCAACGATCAAGCGAGTTCCGGAACCGCACTGATGGGTGCGACCTATACGACGGCGCTCGAACGGGATGTTCGGTGCAGCAGCGCTGAAGGACGCTTGTTCGATGCACGGCATGTGTTGCTGCCGCTCACGTCGCTCGTGGCGATCCTGGCGATCGGTCTCGCGTACAACGGCCGCGTGCAGACAGCGGGCGCGTGGGCCGCACCGCAACGCGCAGCGCACGTGATCAATCTCAACACCGTGGCCAAGGCGACCAACCTCGAGCGTCCGCTCGAACTGGTTTTCGACGACGCGTCCCAGCGCCGGGCAGTGGCGAACGCTTTGTTTCAGCATGTCGTTGCGCTCCGCAGCGGCGGTCACGCCATCCCCTACGTCGGCGCGATCGCAAGCGCACGGGTGCTGACACCCAATCAGCTCGCGACAGTGAAGCCTTCGCTCATTGTCCGAACGCACGATGCCTTTCGGCGAACGACTGTGTCGTACGCGGCGCTCTACCTCGCGGCGTTTTACCTCGTGCTCTTGCTCTGGTGGCTACGCGGCGTGTCCGGCGAGCCCCTGCTGTTGGCCGCCGCGCATTTGCTCACGGCTATTGGATTTGCGATTGCGCTGACGCGTCCCGATCCGCTTCGCGACACGATGATCGTGATTCGCTACACCGAGGGAGTGCTTGTCGGTCTGGGCGCGATGGTGCTGGTCTCGCTCGTCGATTTCCGCCGCGCCGTGTTTCTGCGATTCAGCTATCTGCCACTGGTTGCTGCGCTCGGGTTGTCGCTCGTGCTCGTGGTTCTCGGGACAGCGCCTGGCAACAGCAGCGCAAAGGTGAATCTCGGTCCCGTCCAGCCGATCGAAGCCATTCGGCTGCTCCTGGCGCTGTTCCTCGCGGGCTACTTCGCGCGTCGATGGGAGCTGCTCAGTCAACTCCGCACCGGCATGATTCGGAATAGCCGCGTGCCCGCCTGGTTGCACGTGCCGCGCCTGGATTACGTGCTGCCTGTGCTCGCAGGTGTCACCGCTGCACTCGCGTTTTTCTTCCTGCAGAAGGACCTCGGCCCGGCCCTGCTGGTGTCGTGCGTGTTCCTTGCGCTCTATGCAGTCGCGAGAGGTCGCGCCACGATGGCGCTCTCGGGCCTGCTTGTGCTCGTGGCAGGCTTCTACCTTGGTTACCGCTGGAACATCTCGACGACACTCGCCGATCGCGTCCGGATGTGGCAGTCGCCATGGGACAACGCGGTGCGCGGCGGGGATCAGATTGCGCAATCGATGTGGGCGCTCTCGACGGGAGGACTGTTCGGTACCGGTCTCGGACTCGGCGATACGCGTTATCTACCGGCAGGCGCCACCGATCTCGTTCTAGCCGCCATCGGGGAAGAACTGGGCGCCGCCGGTTTGATTGCGATCGCCGCGATCTACGCCGTCATCGGCTGGCGCGGGTTCCGTATCGCGCTTCGCGCGGGAAGCGATTACGGCTTCTTCCTCGCAACTGCCATCACGCTCTTTTTGATCGTGCCGGTGATCGTCATGGCTGCCGGCACTCTCGGGGTGACGCCGCTCACGGGCGTCGTCACGCCGTTTCTCAGCTATGGCGGATCGGCCATGGCCGCAAACTTTGCGGCGCTCGGCATGCTGATGGGTGTTGCGGCGCATCGCGATGGGAGCGAGATGAGCGAACCGTTCCGCAAACCGATGCGCTGGTTGCGTGGCGTGCTCGCGTTGGCAACGATCGGTCTCGTTGTCGGAGTGCTGGACGTTCAGGTGCTGAACGCCGATCGCTACCTCGTGCAGCCTCATCTCAGTCTGCAAGCGGATGGTGTGCGCAGATACCAGTACAACCCGCGCGTGCTCGACGTGGCACGGCTGATCCCGCGCGGCACCATTTACGATCGGCGGGGTCTGCCTCTTGCCACCTCCAATGCCGCGACCTTCGCCAAGTCGCGCGAGACATTCGCCAAACTCGGTGTGTTGCCAGGCGCTACTTGTGCAGAGCCGATCGAACGCTGCTATCCGCTCGCGGGCGAAGCGTTTCATGTTCTGGGAGACGCGACCACGAGGATGAATTGGGGCGCGAGCAACACCTCGTACGTCGAGCGCGATGCGTACGATCGGCTGCGCGGTTATGAGCATCACCGCGAGCTGATTCCGCTGCTGCGCCATCGCCACGACTTCGATCATCCTGACGTCAAGCGTCTCCTGACGCGCACGCATGACGTAGGTGTGACGGTGGACGCCGGCCTCCAGCACCGGGTCGCCGTGATTCTGTCGAATTACGCAAATAGCTCGGCGACCCATCGCGCCGCGGCCATCGTGATCGACGCGGCCAGCGGCGACATTCTTGCGTTGGCGAGTTACCCATCGCCCTATCTCACGCAGCCAGCAGCCGGCACGAACGGCAACCCCGACGCGTTGCTCGATCGCGCTCGGTATGGGCTTTACACACCTGGATCGACGTTCAAACTCGTCACGGCAATTGCCGCGCTTCGGCGCGATATCGCGTTGCGCGAAAAAACGTTCATGTGCACGCTCCTCCCCGATGGACGCGCCGGGGCGCGCATTCCCGGGCGTCGTCCCGTGCGCGACGACATCCTTGATCGGCATCCGCACGGCACGATCGACATGCACGATGCCATCGTCCAGTCGTGCAATGCGTACTTCGGTCAGCTCGCGCTTCGAGTCGGCCCGGAAGCGCTCCTCGATACAGCGCGCCGGCTTGGCATATCGATCACGTCGGGAAACTCGGCGCAACGGCTGCGCCGAACGCTTCCCGAGTCGGGGTTCGGGCAGGGCGAGGTGCTCACCACACCGCTACGGATGGCGCGAGTGGCTGCGGCCGTCGCGAGCGGAGGGTCGCTGCCCGATGTACGCGTGATCGCGGAACCCGGTGCTCGGCCGAAAACGGAATTGTTGCTGGCGCGGGCGGCATCGGATCTTCTCGCCGGGTACATGCGCGACGTCGTGGTCAACGGCACGGGCCGCAGCCTGCGCGCAAATTCGTGGCGCATTGCGGGCAAGACCGGCACTGCCGAACTGTCCGGCGCGCCGTCACATGCGTGGTTCGTCGGGTTCGCGCCATATGGGCCCGCGACGAAGCGGATTGCGTTCGCTGTGATCATCGAAAACGCCGGATACGGCGGCCGCGCAGCTGCGCCAGTTGCCGGCGAGATCGTGAACGCCGCTGCCGCCGCAGGACTGTTGCAACCATGAAGATTCTCGATAAGGCACGTCAACTCGAAGAGAAGCTCGCTCGCACGCTCAACGGCGCGGCGCAGGCGATGACCGATGCGAGTCCGCTCGAACCTCTGGAGCTGATTCACGCCATCGTCGAAGCTGTTGAAGCGGAGGTGCAGCCCGCCGGTCGTGGGAAACAGGTGTTCCCATTCAATCGGTTGAAAGTGTCGGTGGCGGCGCCGTCGCGCGAGACGCGGGCCCGCCTCGAAGCGGTGCTCGAGGGCGAGCCATCGTTGCGCGACAGAATCGTGGAGCGGCTTTACGCCGCCGCGTGCGACACGCGCGACCTGACGGTGAAAGTCAATTACTTTTCGCAACCGCAACCTGAGTGGAAGCATGCGAGTTTTCACATCGAGTTTGCACGTGTGACAGCCGGGAGTCCGATCGCAGTTCCTGTCCTCGCTGCGGACACCCGGCTCGAGCTCACGATCGTCACCGGAACGGCGGACGCAACCGCGTATTCATTTGCGCACGCGCGGATCGACTTGGGACGCTGCGCAGAGGTGCGCGATCACCGCAACCGGTTGATTCGGACCAATCATGTCGCCTTCGCTGACGCCGCGGGGGCTGTGAACGACAGCGTGTCCCGACGCCACGCGCATATCGAATACCTCGAAGCCGCTGATGAATATCGCGTCTACGACGATGGCAGCGCGCACGGCACCGGCGTCGTGCGCAACGGCCGAACGATTGGGGTGCCCGCCGGTTCGCGAGGAATTCGGCTACACACGGACGATGAAATCGCGCTCGGCGAGGCGCGAGTGCGAGTAAAAATTGACCGGGCCTCGATTGCTCGAGTTCTCTGAAGCGGCGCTGAACAACGCGTTGTTTGAGCGGCCTGCCGATTATCGTCCGGCGCTGCCGCTTCCTTTTGGCGGCCATGACATGTCGCGCGCAGATACATCGGCTAACCACTGAAGACGTACTGGGAGGTCGCGGTCGATTGGGCTGGCCGCGTTTTCCGGTAACGTAACTGAGGGAGCGGTAACGGGTCAGGCAGTCCGGCGCGTAATCGCGAAACGCCCTCGAGCATCTAACCACCATGTCAATTCGACCTGTCAAGCACGTTATTCAATCGCAGCCCACCATGGAAGGCGCCGGCGTGAAGCTGCATCGTGCGTTCGGTTTCGGTGATACCGATTTGTACGACCCGTTTCTCCTGCTCGACGATTTCCGCAACGACAATCCAGCCGACTACCTTGCTGGATTCCCGTGGCATCCGCATCGCGGCATCGAGACCATCACCTATGTGCTCGCCGGCACCGTCGATCACGGCGACAGCCTCGGCAACCGCGGCAGCCTCGGTCCGGGCGACGTGCAATGGATGACCGCCGGCCGCGGCATCCTGCATCAGGAGATGCCAAAAGGCAATCAGCGCGGCCGAATGCACGGCTTTCAGTTGTGGGCGAATTTGCCTTCGTCGTTGAAGATGACGGCGCCACGTTATCAGGACATCAAAGGCGTCGACATTCCCGAAGTCACGGATGACGATGGCACCATCGCGCGGGTGATCACGGGAGAGTTCTGGGGCAAGAGGGGTCCGGTCGAAGGGGTAGCGGCGAACCCGCGCTATCTCGACATCTTCGTACCGCCCGGCAAGAAGAAGAGGCTCGCGGTTGAAACCACAAACCACGCCTTCGCGTACGTCTTCGCCGGCTCGGGAAGCTTTCGCGACGCGTCCGATCCGCGTGAGGTAAAAACGGAGGTGGTCAGCAACAACTCGGTTGCCGATGCGGCGTACGTGGGCAATCGATCGCTCGTGCTCTTCGATCGCGGCGACGAAGTTGTTGTTCAGGCGGGAGACGAAGGCATCAGATTCCTGCTCGTGTCGGGCAAACCGATCGAAGAACCGGTTGCATGGCACGGCCCCATCGTGATGAACACGCGCGCGGAGATCCGGCAGGCGATGGAAGACCTGCGTCGAGGCACGTTCATCAGCTAGTCCGCGCAATCGGGGCGAGTGACGCGTGAATATGGAGATTTGGTGATGTGGAGATTTGGAGAGAATTTGGAGATCTCTAGATCGTCAAATCTCAAGATTTTCACATCTCCAGATCTGCTCCAAATCTCGAGATTTCCAAATCTCAACATTCACCGTTCGCAATCGGCGACTCCAGTGGGCCGGTAACCTAGTGAGACAGCTCACGGACAGATAGTGGCGCGATGCGTTTTGCGCCGGTCGGTTCGAGCCAGCCGTTTCGGAACGGTTTATCCGCAAGCTGCACGAAAAAATCGCGGCGACGACCGTCGCCGAATCGCGACAGTTGCCGGGTGTCGTGGGCGCTGGATGTCTCCGCGCGAGAACGGTTCGAGTCAGCGAACGCGCCGCCGTTGCAGCAATCGTCGCCGTAAACCACGTTGACGATGTTGGCGCTCAACTTGCGTGCGCCTCAGCCGCGCATCCTCCGCCATGCCTGCCGCTCCAGACGAACGGAGCGACCATGTTCTCGAGAATCGCATGCCCGCTGCTGCTGTCTTTCCTTCTCTTCACCACTCCCGTGTCGGCGTCTGACGTTGTCGATTTGGCGGCGAGCCTGATCGGACGTCCCTACGTGTGGGGCGCCGAAGGTCCGACCTCCTTTGATTGCTCCGGCCTGACTCAGTACGTGTTCGGCGAGTTCGGCATCGATCTGCCGCGCCGGGCTGTCAACCAGTCGGACGTCGGCGATCCCACGGGCCGCCGGCTGCAGCGCGGCGATCTCGTATTTTTTTCATCGGACACGCGCCGGTCGTTCGTCACCCACGTCGGCATCTATGAAGGCAGCGGCGTGATGGTCAACGCCAGCAAGCGGCATGGGCGCGTGCGCCGCGACCACTTGAATGAAGAGTATTGGGCCACGCGCTTCATGTTTGCGAGGCGCGTCACCGATACGATTGCGCGCGACGACGATCGCGCGCCTGAGACGCCTCGCGAGACGCAGCGTAGCGAACGCCGTGGAGATGCACGCCGACAGGCCGCACGAACGCTCGGCCGCCTTGCCGAGACGCTGCTGCGGCGCCATCCGCCTCGATGAGCCAGCGCGTTTCGAGGTTTCGAAGTTCCCAGGTTCCGAAGTTCCATGGTTCCGACGCTCCAGAACCTATGAACTTGGGAACCTAGGAACCTAGAACTCGTACCTATCCCCGCGGCTGCGGCACGATCCGCAAATACGGCTTCGGCGACTTCCAACCCTCCGGATACGTCTTCTTTGCCTCGTCATCCGAAACCGAGCCCGCGATGATCACATCCTCACCCTGCTTCCAGTTCACCGGCGTCGCCACTTTGTGCTTGGCCGTCAACTGCATCGAGTCGATCACGCGCAGCACCTCGTCGAAGTTCCGCCCGGTCGTCATCGGATACGCAAAGTGCAGCTTGATCTTCTTGTCGGGACCGACCACGAACACCGTGCGGACCGTGGCATTGTCGGCCGGCGTTCGGCCGTCGCAGGTTCCCTCGAGATCCGCAGGCAACATGCCATACAGCTTCGACACCTCGAGTTCGGTGTCGCCAATCATCGGGTAGTTGGGCGCAAACCCCTGGGTTTCTTTGATGTCGTTGGCCCAGCGCGAGTGGTTGTCGACCGGATCGACACTCAACCCGATGACCTTGACCCCGCGCTTCTCGAATTCAGGCTTGAGCTTCGCCATGTATCCCAGCTCGGTCGTGCACACCGGCGTGAAATCCTTCGGGTGCGAGAACAAAACCGCCCACGCGTCGCCGATCCATTCGTGGAACCGGATTCGACCCTCGGTTGTGTCGGCCTCGAAATCCGGCGCAACGTCGCCTATCTTCAAACTCATGTCCGCACCTCCGCTTTCCTTTGGATGACCGATAAGAATACCCCGTTACTGCTCGCCCGGAAGGCGACGCTACCAGAGCGCGCGCTGCAGGACGAGGGCGGCAGCGCCGGCGCCGGCGAGGAGAAAAGCGAGTGCCGCCGCCTCGCGGATAAACAGCAACCCTGCAGCCGCTGCGATACCGGCGGCGCACAAGACCCACCAGTAAAGATCGGTGTGCACCTCCACCGACCCGAGGGCGGGCGCGAGGCGGCGCCCCGTATCCACGATGGCGTTGGCGATATCGCGATCGGGCACGCGATCGAGCTCGAAGTAGCGGCCGCCACCGGCCGACGCAATCCGCTGCAGCGCCGGCCGATCGAGGCGCGACACCAGCGGCGGGCGTTCGTCGGGCGGGGTCTCCTGGTCGAGCTCGGGCACCACCGGCATACGCCCGCCGCTCAGCGATCCGACACCGATCACGAACACAGGGATACTGCGGTCCCTCGCCAGCTCCACAGACTTCGCCACTTCCCCGCTCCATGCCTCGCCATCCGACAACAGCACGAACAGCTTGGCGTTTGGCGATCGGCCATGAATCTCTTCGTCCTTGTCGATCAGGCGCAAGCCCCAATACACGCCGAGCTCCAGATTGGTGTCCCACGTGGTCGCGTCTTCGAGCCGAAACGGCGCCTGGTGCTCCAGATGATCCAGAAAGAAAAACAGCGTGTTCGGATCGCGCGTAAGACGCACCTGCGGCGCCGCGATGTGCGCGAAAGCCGCCAGGGCAATGCGGTCCTCGCGCCAGCTCAAGGCATCGCCGAGACCGCGCAGAAACCGCATCGATCGGCTCCAGCGATCCTGCGCGCCGGCGACGTCGCTCACGCGCATGGAGGCCGACGCGTCCTGCAGAATGACGACGTCGACACCGGCGCGGCGTAATGTGTTCGTCGGCGCGGCGGGTCTAGCGACCGCGATGATCAATAGCGCACTGGCGACGGCAATGGCCAACCAGAATGGCAGGTCGCCAACGAAGCCGAAGCGCTGTCGCGAGGGCACAATGCGCCGCGAGACCAACTGTCGAACGTCACGCCGCCGCTGCACGAACCGCCAGACGCACAGCACGACCAGCAGCAGCGGCACGATCACGAACCACAGGTAGTCGGGCTCTCGAAAGACCACGATCGTCAGCCCTTGCGCAGCGGCTTGCCTCCGGCGTTGGGTTCAGGCTGCGCCTCACGATCCCCAAACTCCATCGGCGCGATGACCTCGAACTCCTCGCCCTTCGTGCCCGGCGGTGGTCCGCCCGGACGGCCGTGGATCGTCGGTCCGGCCGGAAGATCGACGGCACGCGGCTCGGATGGCCCCGATGCTCGCGCCGCCGACGAGGCCGGCGGTTTCCCGCGGCTGATCGCCTCCCGCACCCGCGCGACAAACTCGTAGTTGTAAGCGGCGTCAGCAACAAATGGTCCCGATTTCAACACCGACGCGTAGGACTGCAGTACCGCATCGAGCTGCTGCAGCTGCGCCTGACGCGGTGGCGCCTCGCGTTGCGTCTTTCGGAACGCGGCGTTGGCGGAGAGCAACAGCCGCTCCAGATCCGGATCGCGATCCGCGGGCGCAGATACAGAAATGACGCGGTCGTACTCACCGCGCCAGTATTCGGATTTTGCGTTGTCCAATCCGACATGGCGAAGCGTGGCCAGGCGCTCGCGTCCGTCCGCGTCTGCGCGCAGGCGCCGCGCCTCTCTGAAGGCAAAGGCCGACGCAGCAAAGAACACCAGGGCGACCATCACGCCAATCGTCAGTTGTTTCATCGATTTATCCTCGTAAGTTCACAAGGAGATCAGGGAGATCATGGAGAATTAACAGGGAGATCAGGGAGATCCGGGAGAATTTAACAGGGAGATCAGGGAGATCCGGGAGGGAGATCAGGGAGATCCGGGAGAATTAACAGGGAGATCAGGGAGACCAGGGAGAATTAACAGGGAGATCAGGGAGACCAGGGAGAAAAACAGGGAGATCAGGGAGATCAGGGAGAACAAAACAGTTCTTCTCATCACTCGCGATCTACCCGACCTACCTGTTATCTCTCCTCGGTGTCCCCGATCTCCCGATTGTTCCGCCCTGATCTTCCCCTGCTCTCCCTGCTCTCCCTGCTCTCCCTGATATTTCTCCCTGATCTCCCTGATGTCCCTGTTATTTCTCCCGATCTCGCTGATCTCCCTGATCTCCCTGGTCTCCCTCTTATCGCGCGCTCCCTGATCTCCCCGATCTCCCTGTTATTTCTCCCTGATATTTCTCCCTGACCTCCCTGATCTCCCTGTTATTTCTCCCGATCTCGCTGATCTCCCTGATCTCCCTGATCTCCCTGTTATCGCTCCTTGATCTCCCCGATCTCCCTGTTACTTCTCCCTGATATTTCTCCCTGACCTCCCTGATCTCCCTGTTATTTCTCCCGATCTCGCTGATCTCCCTGATCTCCCTGATCTCCCTGTTATCGCTCCCTGATCTCCCTGATCTCCCTGTTATCGCTCTCCCTGATCTCGCTGATCTCCCTGTTATCTCTACGGCAGCGTCTGAAATCTGCCGCTCGACAGTTTGAGACCGGCCGCACCGCACCAGAACGCGGCCGCAATCAGCGCGAAGGGCGCGAACTCCGCTTTCTGCGTCGCGTACCGCTTGACGCGGATCGTGCCCGCGGCCAGCCGGTCGATGTCGCGAATCGCGCGCATCAAGCTCGCCTCGTCGCTTGCCGCATAGAACTTGCCGCCGGTTTTTTCGACCGCGTTTTTCCAGAGCGCGTCGGGGATGATGTCGCCGAGCGCCTTGTCGTAGTTGGTCCGCACGAAGTACAACGGAATCCTGTTGTCCACCGCGCTCTGAAGGATCTCGTCGAGGCTGACGCCCTGAAACTCCGCACGCGTGTCTTCACCGTCGGTGAAGATCACCATGAGGTTGCCGGAGGCCTCCAGAAAATCAAACGCCTTGAACAACCCGATGCTCTGCTCCACGGCGTGCGCGATGATCGTCCCGCGATCGGGAAAGAGCGAGAACTCCACCGGATCGCTGATCAGATTGATGCTCAACAGAATGTTGTCGTAGTCGTTGGTGAACGGCGTGATCACGTACGCCTGGTTGCCGAACTCGACGAGCGCAATCAAGTCCTGGTGGCGGCCCTTGCGGCGCAACTGCACGAACTGTTCGGCCGCAGCGACCGTGGTGTAGAAGGCGGGTCCGTTCGGAGAGCGCGTCTTGAGCGTGTCGGTCTTGAACGACGTGGACATGCTGGTGGACGCGTCGATCATTAGACTGATGCGACGTCCGGGAAACGTGGTGTCCTCCTGTACAAGCGCCGCGTACGGATCGGCAATCGCCAGGAGCGCAAACGGCAGACCGGCGACAAACAGCCCCAGCGGGAGGTGACGAAGCCACGCAAGCCGAGGCGACTCCGATTGCCGCAGGAGCGCGGGTAGGCCGGCCCCGCGACCGCGCCGGCGCGACAGCAACAGGCGGATGGTCAGGAGCAACAGGAGCGTGCCAATGACTGCCGTGAGGAAGAGACGCGCTTCATCGCGGTGCCAGTAACGCAGCGCGGCGATGCTCACGTTATCCCAGTCTGCCGCCTGTTGCCGCAGCAGCTGCTCGAGTCGCGCGATGAAGGTCATCGGGATGGCGACGGCGTCAGCCAGGTAAACCAGCGGCGTTCGCGACGCAGCTGATGGACGACCTGCAGCGCCGATGTCACAGCCTCGTCCGCGGGTTCTGCCGGCTTGGCCGAGTACTGCGCGTGCGTCAGCGTCTGCAGCGACGTGTGCAGCGTTTCGAGGCGTGTGCGGCGCTCGTGAGACGCCGTCAGCGGTAATTGATCGAGCTCACGTTTGACGTCGGCAGCTGTAATCGGGCTCGTCACGGTGGATCGGCGCTTTCTAATCAGGCCGCGCGCGACAACGAAGCGGCCTTCGGGCGTTTCGGCGCCAGCCGCAAGAGTGCGATGCGGCACGTGCCGCCCGAGCGCGTAGGCGGCGGCCACGCGCAAGGCGGCAAGCGCGCGATTCAGCAGCGACGGATTCCACCCGCCGCGGCTTTCGCTCTGCACCGCGGCCAGTTCCGACGCCACCGCGCGCAAGATCGCGCCATCCGACAGCCGCACGACGGCGCCCGTTGTGCGGCGGCGCGGCGCGACTAACGCGCGCACGATCGCGGCGGCGAGAATCACGCCGCCGAGAATGCCAAGCGTCAGCGCCGCGATCTCGAGCATACGCGCGCGAAAGCGCAACGCCTCAATCGCCCCGAACGGTTCGTGTGACGCGTCGCGGATGTCGGAGGCATCCGTCGGAACGAGCGACATCACGCGCACGGCGACAAGCGGCATCACGTACGTCAGATCGCGTCCTTCGGACGCCTGCGACTGTACGCGGCTTTCGACGCGATAGTGGATGACGAGCCGCGGTAGCGGCACATCCTTGCCAATCGCCGCCGGATCGATGAGGCGCAGCCGGTACTCGTATTGGAAGAACCGCCGCACGCCGCTCCTCAGCTCCGCGGGATGATCACCGCCAATCAGCTCGAAAGGCGCCAGCTGAATCGTCTCGGCTGCCAGCTGCGTTTCATCGGGGACAACGCGGACGTTCGCTGTGTCAAGCACGGCGCACGTCAGCGTCGCCGAAAATGGCTGGCCGACGGTAATGGCGCCTTCGGATGTCCGCCACCAGCAGCGGAGAGGATCAATCTCCTGCTCGCGCGCCGGCTGCGCAGCCGAGCTCGCAGCAACGCAATGCAAAATGACAAATGCAACATTCAAAACAAACGAACGCGCCATGGTGCGCCTATGCTTTGAGTCTTTTGGCATTTTGCATTTCCCATTTTGAATTCTCGCGCGTATTCACGGTATCGCCACCTCGTCGATCACATCACGGATCACCGCTTCCGTCGTCAACCCGTGACTTGCCGCATGCGGTCCCAGCCAGATCCGGTGACTCAGCACGAACGGCGCGAGATCCTGAATATCTTCCGGGTACACCTCGGCGCGCCGATGCTGGAGCAAGGCCCATACTTTTGCCAACCGGCTCCACACGATGATCGCGCGCGGGGAGGCGCCGAGATCGACGCCGCGTTCAACCAGCGCCGATGGCGAGTGCTGGTTCCAGTCGGTCTCAGGATTGTAGGGACGCGTCGCCGCGACGAGCCGCTGAATATAGCGGCCGAGTCGCTCGTGAAGAAATACGTGCTCGGAGATCGCGCCGCGTAGCTGAATGATGCGCTGCTTGGCCAGCAGCGGTTTGAGGCGAACTCGCTTGAAATCGAAGGCGACGAGCTTTTCTTCTTCCTCGGCCGGCAGGTAGCCGATGTTCACGATTGCCGCAAACCGATCGGTTGCGGCTTCGGAGAGCGGAAACGTGCCCTGGCCGAGCTCGACGGGATTCATCGTGGCAATCGCAAAGCTGAATGCCGGCAAATCGTAGGTCGTCGAGCCGACAGTGACGGTTCGATCCTGCAACCCTTCGAGAAACGCGCTCTGCGACTTGAGCGGAATGCGATTGATCTCGTCGAGCAGGATCACTTCGGCCGAGGCCAACGGCCCGAACTCCGTGACGAGCTCGCCAGTGGCGGGATTAATCATCTGGAAGCCGACGACTTCCGTCGGCTGGAGGTCGGCCCGGCCCTGCAGGCGGGCGAACTTCGCGTCGCTGATGGCGGCGAGAATCACGCCGAAAAAGGTCTTGCCGACGCCAGGGACGCCGCGCAGCAGCAGATTGCCGGCGTTCACCTGACGCTCATCGCGTTTGTCGTAAGTCGTCGGAATCTCGGAGAGCAGCACGACGTTGGCGATCGCTTTGGCCGTGTCGTAACCGACGAGTGCTTTACTGCCTTCGGCCAGGACGGCGATATGGAAGTCGATCGCCTCCTGCAGGTCGGGATGCATCTGAATGGCGGCCCAAATTATAGTAGGCTGACGCGGGCTGAGCCTATGAAACACACTCCTCGTTCAATCCGGCATCTGGGACTCTGGGTAGTGGCGCTCGTCTGCTGCACCGTCGCCGCCGACGGACAGACGGGCGCACCTGTTGGCGAGTGGCGCATGTACGGCGCCGACCTTGCGAATACGCGCTACTCACCGCTCGATCAAATCAGCGCGCAGAATTTCGACCAACTGGAAGTGGCGTTCAGGTTCAGGACCGAGTCGCTCGGTCCACGGCCGGAGTTCAATTTTCAAACCACGCCGCTGATGGTGAACGGCGTGCTCTATCTGACGGCCGGGAGTCGACGCGCCGTCGTCGCGCTCGATGCGACCACGGGCGAGATGCTTTGGATGCACAGCCTCAATGAGGGCAAGCGCGGCGAAGCCGCACCGCGGCAGTTATCCGGCCGCGGCCTTGCCTACTGGAGCGACGGCAAAGAGGCGCGCGTGGTTTATGTGACGCCCGGTTATCAGCTCATCGCGCTCGACGCGAAGACCGGCGACAGAGTGCCGACCTTTGGAAAGAACGGCATCGTCGATTTGAAGCTCGATAACGATCAAGTGATCGATGCCGAAAACGGGGAAATCGGTCTCCACGCGGCGCCGATCATTTCGAAGGATGTCATTCTCGTTGGCGCGGCGCACATCGAAGGATCGGCCCCGAAGAGCCGCCGCGCCGCGATGGGATATGTGCGCGGCTTGGACGTACGAACGGGCAAGCGGCTCTGGATTTTCCACACCGTGCCGCGGCCGGGAGAATTCGGCAACGACACATGGCAAGAGGACTCGTGGTCGAACACCGGCAACACCGGCGTATGGGCGCAGATGAGCGTGGACGAGGAGCTCAACACCGTGTATTTGGGTGTCGAGCTGCCGACCGGCGATTACTACGGAGGCCATCGACCGGGTGACGGACTTTTCGGCGAGAGCATCGTCGCGCTCGATCTGAAAACCGGCAAGCGGAAGTGGCACTACCAGACCGTTCATCACGGCATCTGGGACTGGGATATTCCGTGCGCGCCGATCCTCACCGACATTACGGTCAATGGCAAGGCGATCAAAGCGCTCGCGCAGCCCACGAAGCAGGGCTGGATCTACGTGCTGGATCGCGTCACGGGTCAGCCGGTGTGGCCGATCGAAGAACGCCCCGTTCCCAAGGGCGATGTGCCTGGTGAATGGTACGCACCGACACAGCCGTTTGTCACCAAGCCGCCACCGTTCGATCGGCAAGGCGTTTCGATCGACGATCTGATCGACTTCACACCGGAGTTGCGCGCCGAAGCCGTGAAGTTGGTGTCGCGCTACAAGCTTGGTCCGTTGTTTACGCCGCCGGTCGTAAGCAAGTGGGAAGGTCCGCTTGCCACGCTCATGCTGCCGAGCAACACTGGCGGTGCCAACTGGCAAGGCGGGTCGCTCGATCCCGAAACGAAGATGCTCTACGTGTTCTCGAACACGAACATCAGCGCGCTCGGTTTGGTGAACGATGCGGAGCGCTCCGATATGAACTTCATCTCGGGCCGCGCGCGGGATCCGAACGCCAAGCCGGCGCCAGCGCCCGCGCCCGCTGGTGGCGGCCGCGGCGGAGCAGGCGGCGGAGGTGGCGGCGGCGGCGCTGCTGCGTTGAACGTGCAAGGCCTTCCGCTCGTGAAGCCGCCGTATGGCCGCATCACCGCCTTCGATCTCAACAAAGGCGATCTGGTGTGGCAGATCGCACATGGCGATACGCCGGATGCGATCAGGAACCATCCGGCGCTCAAGGGGCTGAACATTGCACGCACCGGCCGTACGGGCCGCATCGGCACGCTGGTCACGAAAACGTTGCTGATCGCCGGCGAAGGCGGGTTCAACACGCTGGCGAACGGACAACGCGGCGCGTTGCTGCGCGCCTACGACAAGGCGACCGGTGCGGACGCGGGTGCGGTGGCGATGCCCGGGCCGCAAACGGGTTCGCCGATGACCTATATGGTCAACGGCAAGCAGTACATCGCAGTGGCGATCGCGGGGCCCAACTTCCCGGCTGAGTTGATTGTGTTCAAGCTGCCCGACCCGCCAACGACGACGCGCACGGGTTTATAGAGACCACTTCGATGTGGCGATGTCGCGACGTGGTGATGTGGCGATGTCATGTGCTGATGGAAAGATGTAGCGATGTGTCTGGCGATGTAATGATGTGATGTGGTGATGTGGAGATGTGGAGATGTAGCGCGACCCATCGCCACATCGACAGACACACCGCAACATCGGCACCTACAATGCCTCACATCGCCACATCGCCAGGTCACCACATCGCTACATCACACCCGCTTAATCAAGCCAGTTCCTTATAAAACATCACGGCAGCATGCGGTGTGACGCCGTCGGCGTCGACGGCATAACGCGGAATCGTGCCGAGCGCGATCCAGCCGAGGCGTCGATACAGACGATCCGCCGCGGACCCGGCCTTGGCGTCGAGTGTCAGAAGCCTGAAGCCGGCGCCTCGTGCCTCATCCTCGATGGTCTGCATCAACTGGCTACCGAGGCCGCTGCGACGATTGCGCTGATCGACGAGCAACTTGACGACGTCCGCGCGATGCGGCTGGTTGGGTGCCCATGCCGGGTGCAGTTGCACGGTGCCGATAATCCGGCCGGCCTCGCCGCGCGCGACGGCGAAGATCGCGCGGGAGGCAGCGCTCGCAATGATCTTGCGCCACCACGCTTCGGCCTCTGCAAGCGTGAGCGGCGTCACGAAACTCACGGCGGCACCCGATTGCACCGCGTCGACCAGTAGCTGCGCGAGCGCCCGGACGTCGGAATCGTTCACCGGCGGCGACAATCGCTCGATTTTGAACGCGCTCACACGGTCCTCGGCGCCGTACGCACATACGCGACAACGAAGAGGACGCCGAGGCTCACGTCGAGCAGGGCTGCCACGAGCATCTGCGCGTGCAGCCGTCCGAGCAGGAACAGAGCCACCGCGGGCAGTCCAAAGCCTGCTTTCTCGATGATCGATGGAATCATCAGCGCGCGATATCGAGCAGGATCCCGCGAAATGACCAGGAACGCGATCTGCCATGCCACTGCCACGCCAATAAAGCCATAGAAGTATTCCGGGTGCGTGATCGCCGGCGGAAAGTCGCGGCCCGTCCTGGCCTCCAGAAAGTATTGCGGAATCAGAACAATAAAACCGTAGATGGCGGCGATCAGAAAGACGCGCTTCGCAAGGACGATAGCGGCTTCAGGTTTGTTTGTCATGTCTGCATGTCAATCGCGCGAGACGGCGGCGGAGCAGTCAGCCCGCTACCACGGTTCGGCGTTTAGCTAAAACCTCGGTAAGTTCCTTCGTCAGCTGTTCCGCCAATTCCGGACGGCCGTGAAAGGCCGCCGGCGTGTTCTGAAGCAACGCAATCTTCACCTCGTTGCCGCAGTTAATCGCCACAACGCTCTGAATTGCGTTCGTGCCCGGATTGATCTCCGCGGTGCCGGGCGGCACCATGCCGACGACCGATCGGAGGAGGGCGACGCCGGGCGCCAGCTCACGCACTTCGCGTATCTTCGCGACATAAGTGGCGGTCTGGTGATCACCGAAGATAGCGCGCAGCGAAGACTCGATTTCGACCCGACTGCTCATCTGCGAGCCGTCAAATCCGACCGCGGTGCCGTCGTCGGCAAACGCCGCGGCGAATTGATTCGCATTGCGCTGGTTCCACGCGTCAAGGAGGCGCTCGTACAACGACACTACTTGCTGATGTTCCATGTTCACTCCTCATCCAAATGGATCCGGTGGAACAGGCGATGCACCCACGGTGCAAGCGCGACACCGACCACGCCAATGAAGACGAGTCCGCTGAACAAAGCATAGAGCGCGGCAAACACCTTCGCGGGCGTGGTGATGAGCCGATCGACCGGACCCATACCACTCGAGATCATCGACGCGTTGAGAAACGCATCGACCCAGGTCAAACCGGCGAACACTTTATAGCCTGCCGTACCGATGCCAACGCCGGCAAACAGGACGAGGAACGCGATAAGGGCATGGTTGCCAGCGCGGCGCAGGAAAGCCGGCCACGACAGGAGGCGATGCGTGCGATGTTCGTACACCAGCGCGCCCTCTCCCGCTTAAGCTAAGCTGTCGTCCACCTGGCCATCCACTGATTCAGAAGTTTATCGACATCTCTCGCCGCCGGCTCCTCCGGACCCACCACCGAGAGTGCCTGGCGTACGACAAGCCATGCAAGTTCCACGTCGTCGGGTTTCTAGAACTCCGCACGAGGTTGTAGATCGAAAGGTACGCGTACTCGGCGCGAGAATCCGTAATCCGAGAGTCGTCATCTTGATGCGCGGCCATCGGCTCCTGGTAATCCGCCAGCAAGGAATCGAGTACGGACGATGACGGAATGCCGCCAGCTGAGCGAATAGCCGCAAGCGCGCGGACCGCAAGCTCGACGTCGACGACGTGCCGCAGACCAACGACGGAATCCAGATACGTCGTGTTGGCAGCATCGGCGAAGTAGCGGCGCAGGTGAGAAAGACCTGGCTCGCAGAGCAACGCCAGGCAGCGAGCGCGCAGGTCGGAATCGAGGTCCTCGAACGCCCGCCGGACCTCGGAAGAGGAGAGCATACGTAGACGCACCCGCGTGATGCGGTCCCAGCCGACGTTGGCGAGCGGCGAAGCCATTACGCCGTGAGCAAATCCGTCTTCACGTGCCCGCCAGTCGCGCGAAGCGTTTGCTCGATGGTGCGGAGCAGATCCAGCGGCGGATCCTCGATGCCGACCAGCACCGCACCGTACGATACTTCCGGATCGTAGAGCCTCGGCTCGCGCGACGGGAGCTTTGCCGTGAGGAACAACGTGATCACCGTGGCAAGGATCGCGGCGAGCATCGTGCATTCGAACATGATGATCGTATTCGGCCACAGTGCCACGATCGGCATGCCGCCGGTTTCGATCGGCCACGCGCGCGACGTGCCATACGTGATGCCGAAGCCGAGCGTGAGTCCGATCAATCCGCCGAGGCCGGCGATCCAGTAGAGCCACGTCGCTTTGTGCCGATCGCTGAAATCGTATTCCTCGAACGGCTCCGACGAAATCACGGTGATCAGTTCGTCGGCAATGCCGGCGGCACGGAGCCGGTCACACGCATGCTGGGCCGAATCTGGAGTTGGATACAGCCCGTAGATCACGGACGGATGCCGGTTCACGGCTGGACCCTCCACAATCTCTGCCCCTCTTTATCCTCCTCGGCCGTCAGCGCCGGCCGCGGATGCGCGCCGACCTTCAACTCCCAGATTGAGATGATCGGCACGAACTTGGAGAACAGCGTATAGAGCAGGCCCATCGCGGCAAACGTTGCGCACGTGATGATGATCTCTACGGGCTGCGGGGAGTAGGTTCCCCAGCTGTAAGGCAGCGACTTGTGCGACAGCGATGGCACGATGATCAAAAAGCGCTCGAGCCACATGCCGATGAGCACGCCGGCCGACGCAATGACGCAGCCGGTGATCGTGCGCAGCTTCCGGAGCGACAGGATCACAAACGGAATCACAAAGTTACAGACGACCATCGTCCAGTAGAGCGGTGCGAAACGCCCCCGCTGCGTGGCCCAGAACACCGCCATCTCCGACGGTTCGTTGCCGTACCACACAGTGAGCCGCTCGTTGAAGACGAAGTACGTCCACAAGAGGCTCATCATGAGCATCAGCTTACCGAGGTTCTCGAAGTGCACCGGCTCGAGATACGCCTCGAGATGGAGAAAGCGGCGCACAAGCGCCATCGCGACGATCAGGGCCGCGATACCGCTGAAAATCGCGCCTGTCACAAAGTACGGACCGAAGATGGTCGAGTGCCACATCGGCACAACCGCCATCGAGAAGTCGAACGAGACGATGGTGTGAACCGACACGGCAACGGGCAGGATGGCAATCGCCATGATCTGCATCGCCGACTCGAGCCGATGCCATTGCTTGGTCGTGCCCTGCCATCCGAGCGCGAGCGTGCCGTAGATGCGCCGCCGCCAGCCCGTCGCTCGATCTCGCACCAAGGCCAAGTCGGGAATCATCGGCAGCACGAGGAACAGCACGCTGCCGATCAAATAGGTGTTGATCGCGAAGAAGTCCCACACCAGCGGCGATCGGAAATTGGGCCAGATCGCGCGCTCGCTTGGATACGGAATCAGCCAGAACGCCAGCCACGGGCGCCCGAGGTGAATGATCGGAAACATCGCGCCGATCATGAGCGCGAACACTGTGATCACCTCTGCGCACCGTGTGACCGGGCGTCGCCATCTCGCGTTGACAAGGCGCAGAATGGCAGAGATCAGCGTGCCGGCGTGACTGATGCCGATCCAGAACACGAAGTTGGTGAGATAAAACCCCCAAAACACCGGCCAGCGAATCCCCGTGACGCCGAATCCGCGACTCAGCTGATACCCCCACGCGCCCGCCGCGGCGATCAGCACTGTCGCGAGCACGCCGACAAGCACATAGAAGCGTGCCGAGGTGTGGAACAGCGGCCGCAGCAGATCGTCGACCGTGCGCTTATCGACTGGACGATTCATCCCAGGACTGCCGCTGCAGATAGGTGATCTTGGGTTTAGCGCCTAGATCCTCGAGCAGGCGCGAGCCGCGTGACGAGTGCGACAGCCGCGACACGCGGCTGTCCGGATCGTTCAGATCGCCGAACACAATCGCGGACGCCGGGCACGCTTGCGCGCATGCAGTCTGCAGCTCGCCGTCTTTGATTGCCCGGTTCTCCGCTTTCGCCTGTGTCTTGGCGGCGCTGATGCGCTGAATACAGAAGGTGCATTTCTCCATGACCCCGACTTCGCGCACCGAGACATCGGGATTGAGCTGCAGCTGCAGCGGCTTGTCCCAGGTGGGATTGAAGAAATTGAAGAAGCGCACGCTGTACGGGCACGCGTTGCCGCAGTAGCGAGTACCGATGCAGCGGTTGTAGACCTGCGCGTTGAGGCCATCTTCGTTGTGATGACTCGCGTAGGTGGGACACACGGGCTCGCACGGCGCGGCATCACACTGCTGACACAACACGGGACGGAACTTCACGCGCGCGTCGGGGAACTCGCCTTCCCAATAGCGCTCGATGCGCAGCCAATGCATGGCGCGGCCGCGCGCCGCTTGATCGGGGCCGACTGTTGGAATGTTGTTTTCGGCGTGACACGCGGTCACACACGCCCCGCATCCCGTGCAGCGATCCAGATCGACGACCATTCCCCAGCGATGTGGCATCACCTACCCTCGAACGGGCGTTCCCGTGTGGCGCCCGCAAACAACGTGAGCTTTCCATCCGGTCCACTGACCCTTGAAATCTTCACTCGCGTCGCGGCCCACGCGAGCGCGCCGGTTTCCTTCTCGACCAGCGGCGCGACGATGGTCATCGGATTCGCCCCGTGCCCGCTCGCGTACCGTGTGAAGGTCTGATGTCCCTGTCCCGTCGGCATGGCCAGCACGTCGGGCGCCACGCCCGGTGAGAGGAGCGCGGCGGTGCGGAGCGTTCCATGCGGCGATGCGATCTCAACCACGTCGCCCTGGCCGATGCGCAGGCGCTCCGCCGTCTGCGGATTGATTTCCACCCAACTGCTCCACATGGCCGACGTCATGGGATCCGGCAGCTCCTGCAGCCACGGGAGATGTGCAACCGATCCATCGAGCAATCCGACTGACGGGTACGGCAGCCAGTGAAAAGGATACTCGCCAGGATCACCGTCGAACTGCGCCTCGGCAGGCGGCAGCGGCGGCGCGCCGGCTGCTGCCGCAGGAGCGGGAGCTCGTGAGGCCGCAGGCGCTGCTTCGCCTGGCTGCAATCTCTCCTCGTATCGCTGCAGCGGCGGACTGATTGCGCGAGAGAGGCGCGACGATACCTCCACCAGCACGTCCGGCATCGCGCGCGTGAGGTGCAGCGGTCGCATTACGGGTGGTGCGGTCGCAGCCACCGCTGTGAGCGAGCCCGATTCCGAAATACGATCCACGTGCGATTCGAGAAACGTGTGATCCGGCAGGATGAGATCAGCCAGCGCACTGGTCTCGTCGAGAAAGCTGCCGAAGCTGGCGATAAAGGGAATCTTCTGCAGCGCCTCCGCGACGCGCCATGCCGCAGGCGCCGCATAGACCGGGTTCGCCTCGTCGATGAGCAACAGCTCGGGCGTTCGATCGCTCGCAAGCAGCTCCGCGAACGGCCGACGCGCGTTGTTCGCGATCGGCACTTGCGGCGTGAAACGGACTCCACCCGGTTGGTCGACGCTGCCCAGCACTGCATTGAGCGTGTTGACCGCGAGCGCCTGAGGCAACCCGTTGGTATGTGCGAGCGGCGCGCCCCCGATCATCGCGACCGCCGGTCCGTGCTCGGCCATCTCGCGAGCGATTCGCGTCAGCATACCCGCGCGGACTCCAGTGCGCTGCTCCACGTGATCGGGTCTGTAGCTGGCAAACGCCGATGCATCACCTTTGCGCGCTCCCGACGCGATCAGCGCGTGAGCAAGGCCCAGGGCCACGACCCCTTCGGTGCCAGGCTTTACGGGCACCCACTCATCCGCGTTCGCGCCGGTTTGCGAGAGACGCGGCTCGAACTGCACGAATTTCCCGCGCATCCCCGGCCGGCCCTGCCGCATGAGCCCGTACGCGATGGTGTGTGCCACGGGCGAGTTCCAGGTGCCAAGGAAATCGGCCCCGAATGACACGACGTAGCGCGAATTGCCGAGATCGAACGTGGGCAGCTGTTCGCGGCCGAAGCTGACTCGATTGGCGCGCCGCAGCACGTCGTCGCTGAAGATCTCGAACGTGATCGGCGCGGGTGCGCCGTAGCGCGCGAGGAACTCGGCCACAAGCTCGGTCTGGCGGCTGGCTCGCGGCGGCATCAGAAACGCGAGTGCCGCCTGCTTACCGCCTGCCGAGAGTGCATCGAGACGCGAAACGAGCTCGGCGATCGCGTCGTCCCAACTCACCTCCTGAAACGATCCGCTGCCGCGCGCACCCGTTCGCTTGAGCGGGTGCGAAATGCGATCCGGGTGATAGGTGAGTTGAATCGCCGCTTGTCCGCGCGCACACAGCTTGCCCTGACTGATTGGATCGTCGGGATTGCCTTCGAGCTTCTTCGCCAGTGCCATCTGCATCACACCGGCTTGTCCGTTGCGGACGACTTCCACATCGCCGTCCATGACGCGGACGATCACGCCGCATCCGGCCGGACAAAGGGGGCAAATGCTCGGCTTCCAGACGGCGACGCCAGGCACGAAATCGTCGTCGGGAATGAATCGGATGATCTGGTTTTCGGGACTGCCGCAGCGCGCCAGCGCGGCGCTGGTGCCGGTGATCGCAGTGAGCTTGATGAAGTTGCGGCGGTCCATGGATGTCAGTAGTGACAGACCAGACAATCGGCTGACGCTTGCCGCGACTTGTGGCAATTGACACAGAACGACATCGTCATGTCGACTTGCCGTTCCGCGACCGTTTGCCGCGCGACGTCGCCGTGACAGGTCGAGCATTCGACTTTCGCGCGGATGTGCGGCGCGTGATTGAATCGGACGTGGGCTTCGTCCGTGTAGCCGTAGACGCGCTGCCAGGCGATGTCGATGCCGCGCTGCTCGAAGTCGGCAAGCGATTTGATCAACGGACGATCACTCGCGATCGCGGCGTGACAAATCATGCACGCCTTGACGCTTGGGATGCCGGCCACCGGCCCAGTCGTTACGCCTTCATGACAGTACTCCGTACATCCAAGCTGCTTCTCCGCGTGCACGTTGTGTGGAAATGGAAATGGCTGTTGCGGATCGGGCCGCATGCCGAAGTGATGGCGCACGGCCTCGGCCGTGGTCTCGTGTGCGCGCGAAAACACCGGTGACGTGCCCCACCGCGCGGCGCCCGGTGTCGAGGGCGCGGCCGGGGGCGGGTTCCGATCGATCAGACCGCAAGCGAGCGCGCCCTGTATCGCTGCCAGGGCGAGCACCAGCGGCCAGATGCGCGAGGCGAGCATTCTCAGCTCAGTGCGATTTCGCGGGAGCGCCGAGCGTGCGCACGTAGTTGACGATGTTCCAGGTGTCCTGCTCGGTGATTTTGCCTTTGAGGCCCTTCATCTGGAACTTCGGGCCGGCGCCGACCTGAATCACGTGAAAGATCTCGCCGTCGCTGTCGCCGCGATCCCAAACTTTGTCGCTCAGATCCGACGGCGTCACCCCTTTCGGGATGGCGGGACCATCGCCCTTGCCGCTCACGCCGTGGCAGAACTGACAGTACTTTCTGTACAGTTGTTGACCGGCGGCGACGGACGCCGGGGTAGCCGCGACCGGGTTCTTCAGTTTGCGTGCCTCAGGATTCGGTTTCGGCGCATCGGGGGCCAACTGCGCGGCGGGTGAATTGGCAGCCGCAACAACCGAGCCGGCAGTGAGCACGAACACGCATACCGCATACGACAGAGGAAATAGGCGCATTTTTTGTCTCTCGTTCAAATAAAGGTCAATTGTAGGGTCGCTAGTATAGCGGCTTATTTGTCCGGTAACGCAAACACGTAAATCGCATTCCCGTTCGCCGGATGACGAACGTCCGGCGAGATCGTGCGCGGCACCAAACGAGGGCTGCCTCCGCCCAGCCCCGTGGTGACGGCGACGTACTGTTTTCCGCCGGCAGTGAACGTCACGGGAAAGCCTTGAACGGACGTGCCGAGGCGCGTCTCCCACAGGGTGTCGCCGGTCTTCACGTCGAAGGCGCGGAAGTAGCGATTCAGATCGCCGATGAAGCCGATGTCGCCGCCGGTCGTGAGCGCCGCAGTCAAAAACGCGGCGCGTTGTTGGCGGTTCCACACTTCGTTCATCGTCCGCACGTCGTAGGCGGCGAGCTTGCCGACGTTGCCGTCGCTGCCGGGCATTTCGAAGAAGCGGCGATCGGCCGCGGTGCCGCCCGATCCGGCCTCGAGCGCAACTTTCCTCGCCGAGATTTCCATGCACGACTGACTGAGAGGAATCACGAGCACGCCAGTGCCTGGGTGATAACTCATCGCCTGCCAGTTATGGCCGCCCTCCGTGCTTGGGCACGACTGCAGCCACTCGCCGACTTTCTGCTCGAGAATGTCTTTGCGATATGTTGGAGCGCCGGTCTTCGGGTTAATCGAATCGTAAACGTTCTGAAACACCGCTTCCTTGTAGTCGACGAACTTCCCCGTTTTGCGATCGAGCTTCCAGAGGATGCCGCTTTTGCCGATGTTGAAGACGAATTTGTCCGCACCGATATCTACGAGCACACGCTCGAACACTTCATCGAGATCGAGCGATTCACCTGGGATGTGTTGGAAGTACCAAGCCAGCGATCCATCCTCCCCGCGTAGCGCCACCGTTGACGCCGAGTAGAGTGCCGCGTCGGTGATCTTCGTGCCGCGGCTGGCCGGCATCCACGGCTTGGCTTGAGCGATGCCCCAATAGGTGAGGTCGAGATCCGGATCGTAGCTGCCGGCAATCCATGTCTCGCCGCCGGCGCGCATCATGTCGGGCAGCTTGCTCCAGGAATCGCCGCCCGGCTCGCCCTCACGCGCGATCGTGTGGAACTTCCACAACTGCTTTCCCGTGCTGGCCTCGTAGGCGCTGATGAAGCAGCGTTCTTCCCGATATCGATCGCAGCCTTGCAGGCCCTGCACGACCTTGCCGCCCTTGATCACAATCGGTCCGCTCGTATTGGAGAAACCCTGCGCGCGATCTGCAATCGTGGTCGTCCACACGACGTTGCCAGTGCGCGCTTCGAGCGCAACGAGCCGGGCATCGGTTGTGGCAAGGAAGATCCTGTCGCCGTAGATCGCGACATTGCGCATCGAACCAAAGCCGATGGCCTGATTTGGTCCGACGTTGTTCTCCCAGATCAGCTCACCCGTCGCCGCGTCGAGCGCCTGCACGGTATTGAACGCGTTCACCAGATACATCACGCCGTCATGCACGAGCGGCATGTTCTGGTTCGCGCCGGCATCGCTCATCGACCAGACCCACGCCAGTCTGAGGTCCTTCACGTTCTTGCGATTGATGTCGCTGAGCGGGCTGTAGCTCCACGCCTGATAGTTTCTGCGTGCCATCAACCAGTCGCCGGGCGGCGGATTGCGCAACATCTCGTCGGTCACAGGCACCAAGTTCTTGACTTCGCCAGCAACGGTGATGCCACGCGGAGGGCTGCCAATGGCCGGCGCGGCTGATGGCAGTGAATCCGCACCGCCTCCGCCGCGTACACCGCGAGGCGTGTCGGCGCCAGGAGCAGCGCCGCCGGGTGCGCCGGCAATGGCGCCGTTGGCCTGAAGAATGAAGGCGGTGACGCTAGTCGCCTCCGCCGAACTCAGTTGTGGGCCGCCGGGAGGCATCGTCTTGGCGATGAAATCCTGAAGCTGCGCCGCCGGCCGATTACCCCACTGATTGCGAAAATTGACGCCGGCGAGTTGCGGCGCTTCGTTGCGACCGCCGAGATCCGGAAGGTGGCAGCTGGCGCAGTTCGTCACGTACACCGTGCGTCCGGCGGCGGCTTGTTCGGGCGTGTAGGATGTCGCACCCTGCTGCCCGGCGAGCACAGTGCTCGCAGCAAACGGAACTAAGAATAAAGCTCGCCTCGCCGTCGCTCGCCGAATTCGCGTCGAGCGGAGGCGGAAATCAAGAACGAAGAACAACAACGTTCGACTCTTTTGCCCGTGGTGCTCCATTCTTCGCTCCTCGGCCGCCGTCGCCAGTCAGGGGTCTTTACTTCTTTACTTCTTACTTCTCTTGGTTCCGCTCAGCGCTTGCCGTCGGTCGGCAGAAGCCATCCCCAAAGATTTCCGTCCGGCGCCTTCTCGCTGTGCAGTTGAACGTAGAAAAGGCTTTTCGCGAGCTCGCCTGCCTGTGACGACGTGAGCTCGACGGTTCCGCTGATGGTACCCGAGGTCCCGTTGGTCACCTTGAGATCGGCGAACGACGGCCCCCGCACTCCGCGATACCCGCGATGAAGCCGTGCCACTGTCGCCGGCGAGCGCAGTCCCTCGAACGTTCCGGTGATCGTCAGCGTATTGCCGTTGAGCGTCGCGGTCACCGCGCCTTTCCCGGCAATCGTCGATTGCATGGCGACATCGATGGGCACCAGGGACAGCCGCGCCTTGTATGTCTTCGCACCTTGCGCGAGCGCCGAAACCGACGCGAGCAACAAGACGGAGGCGAGCAGCGCGCAACTGTTGAACTTTGAACTTGTAACGACCACTTTCACCGGGGCACCTTCGCGTCCCGATTCGCCGCGTGATACAGGACCGACGCCATCACTATGGCGGCTTGTTTCAGCGCATCCTTTGCAACACGCTCGTCAGTATCCATGTTTGTGTGGTGCGTCCGCACATCGTAATTGCGATAATCCTGCACCGCTTGAAATCCCGGCAGGCCGACAGCCTTGAACGACAGATGATCGGTCGCGCCGATGCCTTTCGTGGTCGCGATCGTGGCACCGAGATCGGCCAACGGCTTCAACCACGCCGCCATGATGCGAGCCATCGGCTCGTTGCCTTCGAGATAGAAACCGGAGATTGGCACCGTTCCGTTATCGAGGTTGAAGTATACGGAGAACTTGTCGCGCGCGGTCTGATTGGCGTCGCCGGCAAGGTGCTTCTGGACGTACGCGCGCGAGCCGAGCAGACCTTGCTCCTCACCGGCCCAGAGCGCGAGACGGATGGTCCGGCGCGGCTTGACGCCAACCGCCTGCAGGATGCGGAACGCTTCCATTACCGTGGTGACGCCGTCGGCATTGTCTGTCGCACCCGCCGCCGAGTGCCACGAGTCGAGATGCGCGCCAACCATCACCACTTCGCTGCCGAGAACCGGATCGGTCCCCGGAATCTCCGCGATGACATTCGCCGTATTCAAATCGTCATCGAAGAAACGTGTCTGAACGTCAATGGCGAGCTGGACCGGGACGCCGGCTTGCAGCAAACGCGCGATCAGGTTGTAGTGCTCGGAGGCGAGGACGACGGCCGGCACGGCGCTGGGACCGGCATCGCGACCGGTGACGAATATTGTCCCGTGCTCGCCGATGTTCGGTTCGAGTGTGACGCCCAGCCCGGTTTCTCTCAGCGCCTGAGCGAGCGCCGTCTGCTCGTCGCGCGTGAGCCGCGGTCCCGGTGGACGATCGCTGACCAGATCACCCGACGCCGGCGGACGGTCCGCGCGAATGAAGTATTCCTGCGGTTGACTGGTCATCACGATCGCGCCGCGCAACTGCGCGCCTGACTTGGCCAGCGTCTCCACTCGCGGATCGGGTTGCCACACAGGCGCGCCGACGATCTTTCCTTGCGTCGACGGCGACCAGGCGCGCGGAAATCCGATCAACGGCAGGTAGCGCGGCTCCAGCATCTCGATCGAGAACCGCTCCAGCTGCCATCCGCGACCGAATTCCCAAGGTTCCAGGTGCACGTTGGCGAGACCGTACGAGCGAAGCTGCTGTTGCGTCCACTCGATCGCGCGGCGGTGCGCCGGCGAATTGGTGAGGCGGGGACCGATGACGGTCGTGAGCTGGGTAAAGGTCTCGAGCGCGTATGAACGATCGAGTCCCTCGGCGCGAATCCTGGCGATCATCGCTTCGTCCACACGTTCCTGCGCGACGGCTGGCGACGCGAGGAGAAAGATGATCGCCAATGCACGAGCCGGATGCTTCATCGCGCGGATTTTACACGGCTTCGCAGGCACTTACGCGCAGGCAATTATGCGGAGCATGCATCCGCCGCATCCGCGGATCTCCTTCTCTCCCGCAATTATTCCCCTTGATAACCGAGTGGAATCGGCGTACTCTCCACTCGGTAACCGAGACATGAGCAAACCGTCCGACCTCGTCCAAGGAACGCTGGATCTGCTGATTCTGAAAATACTGGCATTGGAGCCGCTCAATGGCTTCGCCATCAGCCAGCGCCTGCGTCAGGTGTCGTCGGAAGTGTTGCAGGTCAGCGATGGCTCGCTCTATCCCGCGCTCCACAAGCTCGAGCAGGAGGGCTGGATAACCGCCGAGTGGAAGCAGACCGAGAACAATCGTCGCGCAAAGTTTTATTCGCTGACACGTGCCGGCCGGCGACAGTTGGAACGCGAATCAGCCAATTGGGAACGTCTCTCGACTGCCATTACCACGCTCATCAAGCTCAAGGAAGCCTGAGATGCCGCTCCGCCGTCTGCTCACCGTCGTGCGTCTTCGCCTGCGCACCATCCTCCGGCGCAACCGGGTGGAAGACGATCTTGCCGCGGAGATCCAGTTCCATCTCGAGCAACGCGCGTGTGAATTCGTCGCAGGCGGCATGAACCCGGAAGCCGCCCGCGATGCGGCGCGGCGCGCGTTCGGCGGCGTCGAGCAGCGCAAGGAAGAGTGCCGCGACCAGCGCCGTGTCGGCTGGCTCGAAGATCTCGCACGCGACACGCGCTACGCGGCGCGGATGATGCGACGCAGCCCGGGCTTCACGGCCGTCGCCGTGATTTCGCTCGCCCTGGGCCTCGGCGCAAACACCGCGGTCTTTACGGCAATCGACTTCATCATGCTGCGCACGCTGCCAGTTCCACGTCCCAATGAGCTCGTCGGCCTGCGCTGGACGGCCGCCTCGTATCCAGAGGCGTTTGTCGAGAGCATCCGCGGCGGGCGCTATGCCAACGAAATAGGCACGGACGTTTTTTCCTATCGCACGTTCCGCGAATTGAACGACGCAAACGAAGCATTCGCGTCCGTGTTCGCCTTCACTGGCAACATCGACCGCGTCAACGTCGGCCTCGATCACGGCGCGGATTCAGCAGACGTCCTCGGCGTATCCGGCAACTATTTCGACGCGCTCGGCGTCGCCGCCCTGATCGGCCGCACGCTCGTTCCATCCGACGATAGCCACGACGCACCACTGGTTGCGGTGACGTCGCACGCGTTCTGGCAATCGAAGCTTGGCGGCAATCCCGGCGTGATCGGTCGCGCCATCCTGGTGAACGGCGACCCGGTCACCATCGTCGGCGTTGCGCCACCGTTCTTCTTTGGCCTGGAGCCCGGCGCGACACCGGATTTCTGGGTCCCCCTCAACGTGTACGCTCGACACCCGGCGAATCGCAACGTCAGTCGCGTGACCCCGAGCTCCGGCGGGGTATCGCTACCGCTTGTCGACGATGACAAGACCTGGTGGCTGCGAATTGGCGCGCGTCTGAAGCCGGGCGCGGCGCCCGCAGCCGCTCTCGCGGCGACCACGGTGATCTTCGAGCGCAGTATCGGACGGCCGGAACAGCCCGCGGCGCCTGTGGTTCCACGTCTCGGAACCATGTCGCTGGCGCACGGAGTGGAAACGCTGCAGCAATCGTTCTCTCGGTCGCTACTGTTACTGATGGCGATTGTCGGTCTGGTGCTCCTCATCGCCTGCGCCAACCTCGCCAGTCTGCTGCTCGAACGCGCCCGCGCCCGTGAGCGGGAAATCGCCGTTCGTCTCAGCCTCGGCGTGAGCCGCGCGCGGCTTCTCCGACAGCTGCTCACGGAGAGCGTGGCGCTCGCAATGCTCGGCGGCATCGCGGCCTTTCTGGTCGCAAGCTGGACGTACCCGATGCTGATGCGGCTGTTGGTGAGTGAACGTCTGGCGCCGCACCTTGCTTTTGCCATAGACGTCCGTGTCTTCGCGTTCGGGGTATTGGCGTCCTTCGCTGCCGGCATGACGTTCGGGCTTGCACCGGCATGGCGCGCAAGCTCGCTGAATCTCGCCGGCGCCCTCAAGCAGCGATCCCAGAGCGAAGGCGGACATCGAAACGCGTTCGCGGCGGGCCGACTCCTCTTGGCGCTGCAAGTGGCGGTCTGTCTCGTGTTATTGATTGCCGCCGGTTTGTTCGTACGCACACTGCAGCGCCTTTATGGCGCCGAGTTGGGCTTTGATCGCAACCATCTCGTGCTGTTCTCCGTTTCGCCCGCCTCGAACGGCTACGCGCAGTCGCGTCTCTCTGCGTACTACACGGCGGTGCAGCAGCATGTGAGATCGTTACCTGGGGTCGTGTCGGTCACGCTCGCTCACCGGCCTCCGATTGGTGGCGGAGCGGGTCGATCCACTGGCCGCATCATCGGCTACACGCCGCCGGATGAGAGCGTGGAATTTTATCGTCACGAAATCGGAACGGCGTACTTTGCCACTTTGGGTATCTCGCTCGTCGCCGGCCGCGCTATCGATCAACGCGACACGGCCGCGAGCGCTCGCGTGCTGGTTGTGAACCAGACGGTCGTCAGGAAATTCTTCGGAACGGACAATCCTGTCGGTCACTACATCGACTTTGGTAGCCCCGCGCAACCACTCACGTTCGAAATCATCGGCGTCGTTGGCGACGTCAAGTACAGCCGCATTCAAGCCGATGTTCCACCAACGGTGTACATGCCGCACGAGCAGGCATTTGGACCGTCGAATGCGGTGACGTTCATCGTTCGAACGACGGCCGATTCCTCGACCATCGTGCCGCTCATCAGGCGCGAGCTGCAGCAGATCGACGGCCGCGTGCCGATGACCGGCGTCCGCTCGCAGGCCCAGGCGATCGACCAGACGCTCGCGACGGAGCGCACGTTTGCCATCTTGAGCAGCGTGTTTGGCGTGATTGCGCTGCTGGTGGCATGTGTCGGTCTTTACGGCACGGCGGCCTACGCCGTCACGCGGCGGACGAACGAGATCGGAATCCGCATCGCACTTGGCGCGAGTCGAAAAGTCGTGCTCGCATCGTTCCTGCGCGAAAGCTTGCAAACCGTCGGCGTCGGCGCCACGGTCGGCCTCTTGACGGCGTTTGTCGGCGGCCGCGCGATCGCGGCGCGGCTGTACGGCATCAGCCCATCTGATGGACCAACGCTTGCCGCCGCGACGGCGATTCTCGTGGCGGTGACTACGGCTGCGGCACTGATTCCCGCACATCTTGCCACCGAAATCGATCCGGCGATCGCTCTGCGGAACGATTGAGATGTCGTTCGACCGTTGGTATCGCGTCGTCCGCCTCCGTCTACGATCGGTGTTCCGCCGCGATCGCGTCGAAGACGATCTCGCCGCAGAGATCTCGTTTCACCTCGAGGAACGCGCGCGCGAGTTCGAGGCGCGCGGCATGACACCGGACGCTGCGCGCGATGCGGCGGTACGTGCGTTTGGCGGAGTCGAGCAGCGCAAGGAAGAGTGTCGCGACCGGCGCGATGTCGGCTGGATTGAAGATGCGGCGCGCGATCTCGCGTACGCCGTCCGATTACTGCGGCGCAATCCCGCGTTCGCAACAACCGCTGTCGCCTCGCTCACCATCGGCATCGGCGCCGCCACTACGATCTTCATGTTGGCCGATCGTCTCTTGCTGAAACCGCTGCCGGTGGAGCGTCCGGACGAACTCCGCGTCGTGTGGCAAGTGGTTCATGCCGGCGGCCGTGAACTCAAGGCCAGCAACAATCTTCCCTACCAGTGGTTCCGAGATCTGCGCGCGTCCTCGGATGTATTTTCGGACGTTCTGGCGTTTGCAACGGCGAGCGACGCGGAGGTGAGCGCCAACGGACGTGAGTTGAGGGCTTCGAGAGGCCTCGCCTTCGTCTCGGACAACTACTTTTCGGCCCTGGGCGTGAACGCCGGTTTCCGCGACGCCTCCGCTATCCTGCTCGGCGACGCCTTCTGGCGACGGGAATTCAACGCGGATCCCTCGATTGCCGGCGAGCCCATCACCATCAACGGTGCGCCGTTCACGATCGCGGGCGTTGCACCTAGAGGCTTCTTCGGCCTCACCCTGGGCGAGGTGCCCGACCTCTATTTGTCGCTGGATGCCTTTGCCGTTGCCCAACCGAGCGTTGCGGCCTTGGCCGATCCGCGCAACTGGAACATCCACATCGTGGGCCGCTTAGCAGGTGACACAAGTGATCGTGTTGCGGCGGAACGGCTCACGTTGCTTCGCCGCGCGGAGGGGGACGTTCGCTCAATCCAACCGCCGCCGGCCATCGAACTGCGCCCGCCAGCGGACGGTTTGTCGGACATTCGCGCCGCTTTCGCCCGCCCGTTGGCGGTGTTGCTGGTGATGGTCGCCCTGCTGCTCTGCATCGCCTCCGCCAACGTCGCGACAATGACCCTGGCGCGCGTGGCGGCGAGGAGGCAGGAGATGCTGCTGCGCGGGGCGCTGGGCGCCGCACGCGCGCGTCTCGTGCGGCAGCTCGCGATCGAAACCGGCGTGCTCGTAGCTGCCGCGGGCGCGCTTGCACTGGTTTTCGCCGCCTGGAGCGCCCAGATTCTCGTCGCCTGGCTGCCGGTCCAGCCCCGACCAATCGCACTCGACCTCGACATCGATCTTCGGGTGGTCCTTTTCGCGGTGACCGCGGCATCCGTGGCCGCCCTGATCGCCGGTGTCGTCCCTGCCTGGCGAACGCTGCGGCAAGACGCCGCCGTCGCAGTGCGTTGCCGCGGGTATGTCGCCGCCAGCAGCGCCGGATCGGGCCGCGCCGGCCTCGGCTTCATTGCGGCGCAGGTAGCACTGTCGATGGCGCTCGTCGCCGCCGCGACGCTGCTCACGCGCACCCTCATCGCCTTGACTACCGTCTCACCTGGCTTCGACGCCGAGGGCGTGGTGCTCGCCACCGTCAATCCCGGGACGCGCGGATACGACGAAGTCAGACGGTCGGCGTACTATCGCGCCGTGCTCGAGCGTCTGCGCGCAGTGGCCGAAGTTGAAGCCGTGACGCTGATGCAGTTCAACTTGATGACCGACGCGCGCACGACCGGAACGCTTTCGGCGCCGGGATTTACACCGAGCACCGAAGACGAGCGTTGGGTGCAGGTGTATCAGGTCGGCCCTCAGTTCTTCTCGACGCTGCGCATGCCGCTCGTCGCAGGCCGCGACTTTACCGAGCACGATTTGTCGGGTGGTTCCTCCATCGCACTGAACGAGACGGCGGCACGCCGCTACTTCGGAAGCCAATCTGCCGTTGGTCAGACGCTGTTTGGAGATTCTTCCGCATCGAAGCCGCTCACCGTCGTCGGCGTCGTGTACGATGCGCGATACAACACGCTACGCGATCGACCGGTCGCCGCGATGTTCGTACCCTACACGACCGCTCGTCGCGGCAGCATGACCTTCGTGGCCCGAACGCGCGGTCGGCAATCATCGGCGGCGTCCGCGAGGATCGCCGCCGCGATTCGCGGCGTCGACGGTTCCGTTCCCCTGCAGGTCGCCACCCTCGACAAGCTCGTCTCCGCCAGTGTCGATCAGGAAGAGTTGCTCGTCGCGCTGAGCTCGGCGTTCGCATTCGTCGCTGTGATGCTGCTGTGCGTGGGCCTCTACGGCCTCGTCGCCTTCTGGGTGACGGAACGCACGCCTGAAATCGCCGTTCGCCTGGCTCTTGGTGCCCGACCGGCGGACGTGGTGTGGAACATGCTCCGCCGGCCGTTGATCTCGGTTGTCATCGGGTCTGCCATGGGCCTGCTCACCGCGCTCGGCGCGGGCCGCCTCGCCGGCAATCTCCTGTTTGGCGTCGCGCCTCACGATCCGGACACGCTGTTCTTCGCCGCGGGCGTGTTGTTGGTGCTGACCGTCGTCGCCGCAATGGTTCCGGCGTTTCGCGCGACGCGCATCGATCCGTTGACCGCGCTCCGTTGCGAGTGACCGAGGCGACAGCAGCGTCGCTCACATCACTGCTAAAACTTCCTTCGCGGATCGATCGTCGCCTTTCGATGTGACCCTGAAGCTGACGGGGTGTACCCGTCAGGGCGGACATACTGTCGGCCCGCCTGGTCACTTCCGACAGTGGTTCCGAACGCCGACACTTCGATTCCTGCGAGTCCCTCTTGCGCAAGGTATTGGGCGAGCTGTTGGTCAAATGAACGTTGGTCGTGCGCCGCGCGTCCGGCTTCGCAGGCGAAAACTTCGATTTTGGTGCAGACCGCACCCAGCCCCTGCTTCACGAGCTTCCTGGCCAACGCTTGCGCGTCCATCGATCCTGTACCCGAGTCAAAGAGAAGACCTGTTTTCGCTGCCGAATGCGCGACGATGATCAGCTTCGCAACGTCTTTCAGATCTGAGGCGGGCGACAGGCATCCGGATCCCGGCGCCTGCTCGGAGGCGATGGCCGCCCCCTGTCTTAGGAGTTTCGCATCTTCAGTGAACGGAACATATACCGCGGTCTTGGGCATCGGCTACCTCCTGCCTGCCGGCGTCGCGCCGGCAACTGCAACGACATCCGCTGCGCTTTAGACCAAGACTAAGGTCCAACTTTCGGCTTCGCCGAACGAACCTGTCAACAACCGCCGCCGCGCGACGATCGAGAGATTGCACCCTGAAATCGCAATGGGACCGGCCGCGCTGCACAGTAACGACAAAGCCACATGCCACTTCACGCGGCTCATCGCCGACGCGACGACTTCGGGAGGTGGGGCATACGCAAACGCGTGACTCGAGCATGCGCCGGCCGAATCACTGCGGCGCTGCGTCGGTTGCCACTGAAGTAAGCTACCCGGATGCGCAAGGTTGCGTGGCCGCTTGCGGTCGTGACGGCTTTTGTGCTTGGCGGCGCAGCGGTGCTCTTCGCCGAATGGTCTCAGTACCGGCAGACCGCAAGTCTCGAGCAGTTGATGGAAGCGACCGTTACACCGGCGTCGAACGCGGTGTTCGACGCGGCGGTGTGGATCAACGGGGAGCCGGTGAATCTGCCCAAGACGGACGCGGACTGGGAAGTCGTCGAGCACGGCGCCATCACCCTGGCCGAAGTGTCAAACCTGCTGCTGATGCCGGGGCGTGCAAAGGATTGGGGCGACTGGCGGCGCTATGCGCACGATCTGAATGCCGCGGCGCGCGCGGCCGAACGAGCGGCGCTCAATAAGAACGTGGACGAAGTGCTGCAGGCCGGCGATCAGATTTACCAGGCGTGCACGAATTGTCACCGCAAGTATCTGTTGGCAGCGTTGGACAGCCCTTAGGCAAGTGTCGATGTGGCGAGCTGGTGATGTGGCGATGTGATGTTGAGATGTGTCGATGTCGCGATGTGTCTATCGATGGAATGATGTTATCTGACGATGTGGTGATGTGATTACATCGACACATTACATCGCAACATCGACAGACACCCCACCACCTCACCCCATCGATACATCACATCGCCACATCACCACGTCGCGACATCGCCAGATGACGCGCTTTACCCGACCAGCCTCACGCGGCGTTTCTCACTGCGCACGAACGTCTGCCCGCTCGCCTTCCGCAGTCGGAAGTACGGCTTCAGCCGCTCCATCGTGTGTTCGAGACTGACCTTCAGGTGATCGCGCATCGCGTCGGCCGCTTTCTCCGCATCGCCGTCGCACAGAATCTGTGCCAAGTCCTGATGGCGGTGCGAAGGATTGTCGACGTCGGGTTCGCGATGCGCGCAGAACCAGATCGACGCGAGCGCGTTGGTCTTTTCAATCGCCGCCATCAGGGCCGGGCAGCGCGTACACTCGGCGATGCGCTGATGCAGCTTGTGATGCAGCCGTGGGTACATCGTCGGATCGGCATGAATGGAGCCGGCGTCGACGCGCGACGCCAGCTTCTTGATCTCCGCGCGCTCGTCCGCCGTCGCGCGCTCGGCGAAGAGCGTCGCGGCCTGCGTCTCGAGCGCTTCGCGCACCACGTAATGTCCCTTGACGTCTTCGCGCGAGGGGATGCGGATGCGCGTGCCGGCGCGCGGGCGGCTTTCGAGCAGACCCTCGAACTCGAGCCGAAGGAGCGCTTCGGACACGGGGAGAAAGCTCATCCCGAGTTCTGCGGCGAGCTTGCGGCGCGAAATGACCTGGCCCATCACCAGTTCACCTCGGAGTATTCGCCGCCGAACGACACTGTACGCTTCTGCCGCGAGACTTGCGGCTTCTCCAGAGTCCCTCATTCGGTCGCCCCCCGGCGCGATCCCACCGCGCTCCGGCACGGCTGAAGCCGCAAGCCGGGCGCGGCTGAAGCCGCGCCACTACACGATGACTCCGGGGCGCGGATGGTGCCGCGCCCGTTTATGCCGTAGCTTACAAGGATTCACGCATCCTTCGAGCCGTCGTGAGTAACCGCTCCTCGCGATACGGATCGACCACGGCGCGGCACTCGGTGTTGAAGATCATCGTGTTGCGTGCGCTCGCCGTAAACGGCTCCCACTTCGGAATCCCCTTGTGATTCGGATTGCCGCTGCGCGCGAACGCCACCCACGCCGCGCTCATCCTGTCTGCCAATAGTTGTCGATCGGGACCGGTTCCGGTGATCGTTTTGCACGCTTCCACATTGTCGAAAACAAACGGAATGTCGAGACAGTGCATCGCGCGCAGCCGTCCGTCCGTCACCGGCGTGTACCACTGGAAGCGATACATGTAAACCCGCGCCTTCTCGAGCGCGGCCTTCCGCTCTGCCTGCAGATCGGTTCCTGTGCGGAAGTTCGAACTGTCTGTTTCGATGATCAACGCGAGATCGAGGTTACTGGCCTTGGGCCGGCCCTTGCGATACACCGCGACAACATGGTCCGCGGCGCTTTCATCGATACCGAGCGTCTTCGCAACACGCGCGCGCAGGCCCGCTTCGTCGGGCGCGTCGTAGCTGGTGTTGACATTCCACGTCACTTCTGTTTCCGTCGAACCGATCAACATCGGCACGTTCGCAGAGATCGTCGTCGCGGTCGGATCGAAGCAGTTCACGGGCAGCGATTTGCCGTCGACGACAGGTCCGGCCTGGAAACCACCGCCTCCCGGGCCCCCGCGCTCGCCGCCGCCGGCTCGGGCTTGCAGCGCCGTCACGAGCTGCTCCATCGGCAACTGCGCCATCTCCTCGACTTGATTCGGTTTGAGACCAACGCGCAGCATGAACGCTTCAGCAGCTTTCGTCGCGGCCGCTCGCGGCTGACTGGTAATCGATGATCCGCTCTGCACGATCACACGCTGAAACAGCCCTTGCGCTGCAGGCATGCCGAGCAGCGTGCTGACCTTGCCGGCGCCGCCGGACTGGCCGAAGATCGTGACGTTGCTCGGGTCACCGCCGAAGGCGGCCGCGTTGTCGCGAATCCACTCGAGCGACAGAATGATGTCGCGCAGTCCCTGATTGCTCGCCTCGGCGTACTTCTCTCCGCCGAGCTCCGCGAGATACATGAAGCCAAACGCATTCAGGCGATGGTTGACGCCTACGACCACGACGTCGTGTTTACGCGCAAGCTCGCCGCCGTCGTAGCAGATCCAGCCGGCCGATCCCGCGTTGTAGCCGCCGCCATGCAGCCATACCATCACTGGCCGCCTCTGTTTATCCACATTCGGCGTCCACACGTTGAGCACGAGGCAGTCTTCGCCCATCGTCTCTTTGCGATTGAGCGGAGCGAACTCGGGCACGATCACGGAATCGACGAGCGGTGAACGGTGGCCGATCGCGAACGCATCACGTACTCCTGTCCAGGGCGCCGGCTTCACCGGCGGAAGAAAACGTCGGCCTGCCGTTGACGCGCCGTAGGGCACGCCCTTGAACGCATGCACTTTCGGATCGAGTATAAGGCCGCGGATCTTGCCTGCCGTCGTCTCCACCGTCGCACCAGGCGTTGCTTGCGCAGCCTGCGCGAACGCGCGTGCCAGCCCACCCTCGAACATCAACGCGGCAGCGGCGGCCGCACTGGATCCCAGGAATACGCGTCGATTGATCATGGTTAGCCCTGTTGCTCGCGCCAAAGGCCAAGCGCCTTTTGCGCCGGCCGATCGGAAAAGCTGAAGAGCACACACTCGTCGTGCGCGGAATGAGACACCGGCGCCCACGACGGCACGACAAACACGTCGTGCGGCTCCCACGAAAACGTCGCATCCGCAATCCGGGACCGCCCATGCCCTTCGACGACGCAGACGATCGTCGCGTCGGTCGAGCGGTACGACGCACCGTCGAATCCTTTCGGCAGTACCTGCAGAAAGGCGCCAATCGTCGGCATCGGATAACCGCCCGTCGCTGGATTGATGTACTGCAGCTTGATGCCGTGACACGCATCGACCTCGCTCGTGCGCTGCAGCCGTGCAAGCGTTTCGCGGCTTCGTTCGTACGGATACGTAAAAACCGGCGCCGAGAGTCGCGATGGCTTGTACTCGAGCGGCAGAAGGTTGGCGCCATAGCGCGCTAGGGCGTCGCCTTCCTCGCGACTCACTGGCTGCGTCTCCATCGGATGATGCTCGGCAAAGCTCGTGTCGAACGAGTTGACGATCGGAACGTCGAGGCCGTCGAGCCAAATCACCGGGTTGCTGGCGGGATTGCCGTGATCGTGAAACGTCCACGACGGCGTCAGAATGAAATCGCCCGGCCGCATCCTCGTGCGCTCGCCTTCCACGGCGGTGTACGCGCCTTCGCCTTCGATGACGAAACGAAGTGCGGAGGCCACGTGGCGATGGCTTGGCGCCACTTCATCGGGCATGATGCATTGCAATCCGGCATAGAGGCTCTGCGTAATCTGCGACTTGAACGCTGGATGTTGTCGCAGTCCCGGATTCTCGAGAACGAGCACGCGCCGCTCGGCTTCCTTCGCAGTGATGAGGCGCCCGGCCTCGAGCAGCAGCGGCCGCATATCGGACCAGCGCCAGTGCGCAGGAACTGTCGTCGGCTGTGGTTCCGGTGTGACCAGGCGATTGAGCACTTCCCACAACGGGGCAGTGTTTTTCGTATCGAGACGGCCATAGAATTCCTGCCGTTCCGCAGTCAATCCGGGTTTTTCAACGAACGTTGTCGTTGGGTAATTCATGGTTTCCTCACTTCGCCGAACATGGCATTGGATTCCACGGCGATCCGTCCGCGACCTTCTTGAAATGCGAGCTCGTGACAAATCGTTGCGCGAGGTATTGCGGATCCTCGACCAGCGTCGTGACGATCAACCACGAATCGCCATTGGGTTCGTCCACGCGATTCAAGTATTCGGTCACGCGCGCGTTAGCGCCGTACGGCACGCCGTTCTTTCTCAGGTAGCCTGGCAACAAGCGGGTAGTGGTGACGCGCAACGAGCCGCCAGCGGGACGTGCTCCGCCACTGCGAGCGGGCCGACCCGCATACTGCCACTGTGCACTCGATACACCCTGCCAACCCGCCTGCGTGTCGCCAAGCGCAGCACCGCCAAAGTGGAACACGCGTGTTTGCGATCCGGCTTCTGTGTCTACTTTGAGTGTTCGATCGTCTTGCCAGGCGATGCGAATCTGACCGGGCATGCGCATGATGCCACCTGCTCCGTAGGCGCGACATTGCTGCCCGGCCGCTTCGTCTTTCGCCGGATCCCAGGCGTTGACGATCTTCACGCCCTCTGGATTGAGCGGGACGCTCGCGTAATCGCCTTTCGGTGGCGTCACCATACGCCAGCGCCAATCTTCGGTTACGACCGAAACCCATTGCCCCGTCAAGTCCACCGGAACACCGGCACCTAGAGGCGTCCGCGTTTCGGCGCTCGTCTTGCCGGCCGTCACGCGCACCGGATACATCGTCGCCGCGCCACCGCGCGCAGCCTCGGCGGGCACGTTGTGCTTCGTGGCAAACTCCTGCACCGACTGATTCGTGCCCGGTGCAATGTGCGGCACCATCCCTTTCGGCCGATCGATTTCTTCGACAACGTGACACGGATAGGGAGGGTTTTGCTGCTTGAGATCGAGCTCGTAGTCGGTGGTGCGGATGAACGGTTCAGTGAGGTACACCGGATCGGTCACGATCGTCACAACGGTCAGCACGTCGCCGTTGCGGATGAAATGCTCGGTGAGCGTCGCCTGATCGCTCCTGGGCAAGCCGTTGCGACGAACGTAGCCTTCTTTCAGGTGCGTGGTTGTAACCGTGAGGATGTCGCCGGTCCACCGGCCGACGGAAAAGCCGGCCCACGTGTGAGGCGCGTTTTCAGACGGCGGATTTCGGCCATCGAGATAGATGGCCCGCTCGACCGATCGTAGCCATTCGAGTTTGAAGCTCGTGATCTCGCGCGACACGGGATCGACTTCCTTCGAGATGACCACCGGCGACGGGCCGCGCCAGATGTAGTCGGCAGAGTGCGGGCGGCACTGCCATTCCGGCAGCGTCATGATCGAGGCGCTCCATGCTTCAGCCCGCCAGCGCGCGGCGTCGCTGATGGGAATGCCAAGGTAATCGCCGAGATCGGGCCCCGGGACGCGTTCCGGTTGATCCTCGTAAAAGCGCGGCGCCCATTCGCCGCTCAGATCGATCTGCGAATAGGCCGGTGTCGCGAGCGCGAGGACAAGCACCGCGGACCCAAAAGTGGGCGCTACAGAAGAAAATGACGGCCGCGCTGCAAATGAAGAAGATGACGGCCGGGTCGCCCACGAAAAAGACGCCCATGACACAAATGTAGCCCGCGACGCACATGTAGCCCACAACACAGATGTAGCGCGCACCCTTAGGTCCGCGATCAGCCGCTTCATAAATCACCCGCCAACAATGTCCCTGCGTTCGGAACGTGGCGTTTGAGTCCCAATTGGTCGAGCATCGCGTACGTCGTGCATACCGCCGCCGACACCACCGGCAAGCCGGTTTCCTTCTCCACTGCGGGGATTGCGGCTAGTGATGGCATTTGCACGCACGATGACAAAACCAGTGCATCGACGCCCGTGAGGTCCAGCCGTTTGTAGATGTCGAGAAGCGCCATCGGGTGTTGCCGTCCAACTTCGACGTTGTCGGCAATCTCGAGCGACACGCGGTCGGCCACCTCGACTCCCTCCGCTTGGATGTAGTCGCACACGAGTGCGGTGAGGGGTTTGAGGTAGGGCGACACCATCGCCACGCGTTTCGCACCAAGCCGCTTGACACCGTCAACCAGCGCACCTGCGCTCGTCACGACCGCAATCGGGTGCCCCTCGCGCGCCGCCACGGATTGCAATCGCGACTGCGATTGGCAGTGATAACCCTTCCCCATGCTCATGATCGCCACCAGACACGCGTAGCCGATGACGTCCACGCGCGCATCGGCGAGCTCCGCGGCACAGCGATCGGATTCTGCATCCATCGCCGCGAGCTCTTCTTTAGTGACTGTCTTCATGCGCATGCGGCTCGAATGGAAGGTGAATCGCTCCGGCTCCACGGCTTCGCGCGCGCGAAGCATCGCCGGAATCTCCGTCTCCATCGTGGTGTTCGAGCTCGGCACGATTTGTCCAATGCGATAAACGCGCGAACTCACCTTAGGCCTCGCGGACATCAACCTGCATCGTCCCGATCTTCTCGATCGTCGCCACGATGGTGTCGCCCGGCTGAATCGGGCTCACCCCTTCGGGCGTGCCGGTGATGACGATGTCGCCCGGATAGAGCGTGTAGAACGATGTCGCGTACTCGATCAACTCGGGCACGCCGAGGATCAGGTGCTTCGTATTCGAGCGTTGACGCATCTCGCCGTTCACGGCGATTTGCAAATCGAGCTCGCCAGGATTCGGGATCTCGTCCGCGGTGACGAGCCACGGCCCTACCACCGTATAGGAATCAACGGATTTCCGGAGGCTTCGCTCTTCGGGCCCGCGAATCGTGATATCGAGACCAATGAAGTAGCCGGCGACGTACTTCAGCGCATCGCCCGCCGGCACGTTGCTGGCTTCCTTGCCGATCACAAATCCAAGCTCCACTTCATGATCGTTGCGGCGATCGAGCTTACGCACGGCAATGCCTTCACTCGGACCGACAACCGAGCTGGACGCCTTCAGGAAGACACCCGCGGAATGAATCGGCGCCGTGTGGCCTTCGTTGCCGTGATGCAGTTGCGCCTGCTCGCGCACTTCGTCCATGTGCTTCTTGTAATTCAACGGCGCGCCGACCACCTTGCCTGGATTCGCAACCGGACTGAGCAGCTTCACACTCGACAGCGGCAACTCCGGCGCCGACTTCGAGAGTGCGCCGGCACGCTCCTTGACCTTGTCGAGATTCGCGATCATGACGTCGTAGGTCGGCAACGGATAGTGATACGCCGGCAGCACGTCGAGCGCTGCCGTGACGTCGCGCAGCGTCGTGCCGTCCACGAGACCGAGGCGGGAGTCCCCAAATCGGCACAACCGCATGTCTACGACTCCAATTCGCGGCGCACGAGCCCGGCGCCTTCGACCAGCGCGCGCAGCTTGCCAGCGGCGACGTCGCGAGGCAGGTACTTCATGCCGCAGTCCGTCGAAGCAATGATGTTCCTCGCATCCACATACGGCAGCGCCCGGCGGATGCGATTGGCGACGGTTTCCGGCGCCTCGACGTTCATGTCCGACAAATCGATCACGCCAAGAAGAATCTGCTTACCGCTCAGCGGTTTGAGCGCGGAGCAATCGAGATTCGACTGCGCCGTTTCGATCGACACCTGCTTGCAACTGCAGTCGGCTAGCTCGGGCAAAAATGAGTAGCCCGACGGACGGTCGTGAATGATGGCGGCATACCCGAAACAGATGTGCACCGCCGTCGTGCCGGTGACGCCTTCGAGCGCGCGGTTCAGCGCGCGCAACCCGTACTGACGCGCCTTCTCCGGACGCGCCTGCATATACGGCTCGTCCACCTGGACGACGTCTGCGCCGGCGGCAAACAGATCGCGGATCTCTTCGTTGACGGCCGCCGCGTAGTCCATTGCCGCTTCTTCTTCGCTCGCGTAGAAGTCATTCTGCGCCTGTTGCGACATTGTGAAGGGGCCAGGAACGGTGATCTTGATTTGCTTCTTCGCGTGTCGACGGAGAAAGTGCACATCCTCCACTTCGACCGGATGACGCCGCCGGATCTTGCCGACGATGCGCGGTACAGGATTGGGATGTCCAGAGCGATCGAGCGCCGTGCCTGGATTGTCGAGATCGACGCCGTCGAGCGCCGTCGCAAACCGGTTGGAGTAGCTCTCGCGCCGAATCTCGCCGTCGCTCACGATGTCGAGGCCGGCGTCTTCCTGCGCGCGAATCGCGATGAGCGTCGCATCGTTCTGCGCTTCGGCCAGCCATGGTTCCGGGATGCGCCAGAGTTCTTTGGCTCGCGTACGCGGGGGGAAGCGTCCGGCGAGTTTCTTGCGATCGATCAGCCAGTCCGGTTGCGGGAAGCTGCCGACCAAAGTAGTGGGAAGAAGCAATGAAAACCTCGGATTCTGGGCGCACCTCAAGGTCCGCGGCTGCGCATGAAGCTGACCTAAAGGTCCGCGCCCGCATGCGATTTCATGTAGCGCGGCCCTTCAGGTCCGCGATTGCTAGGCGAACCTAAGGGTTCGCTCCTGCGTACGATGTTTATTTCACCGAACACGGCGTCGGGTTCCAACCCTTGCTATCCGGCTGCTTCTTGAACTGATAGCTGCGCACGTACGGCGCCGCCAGATACTTCGGGTCTTCGAGGATCGTCGTCACCACGAGGTACTCGTCGCCGTTGTCCTCCTTGATCGTCGTGAAGTGCTCGGTGATCGCTGTGTTCTCGCTGTACGGCACCCCGTTGCGCCGCAAATAGCCGGGCCGCAGATCACGCGTGACCACACGAAGCTCACCGCGTCGCGCTGGGCTGGCGGTGCCCGTCGGCAGCTCCAATCCCTGCATCGCGCCGCGTCCGCGGCCGCGTGCCGGTCCATAAAACTGCCAGTTCGCAACTGATCGGCCCTGCCACGTTGGCTCAGTCGCCGCCGGGGCCTGACCGAAGTAGAAGCGCCGCGTCTGCGTCCCAGCGTCGGTATCGAGGCGCAGCACCTGATCGCTTTCCCACGTGATGTGCAGCCGCCCTGGCAAGCGCATCACACCACCAGCGCCGAACGGCTTGCACTGCTCACCCGCGGCTTCGTCCTGGGCCGGGTCCCACGCCTCCGCGAGCTTCCGTCCCTCCGCGTTCACCGGCAGATAGAGGACGTCGCCTTTCGGCGGAGTGACGACACGCCAGCGCCAGTCTTCGGTCAACATCGACACCCAATAGCCGGTGAGATCGATCGGCGCCGCCGCACGTGGATTTGCGACCGGCGCTTGCCCAGCCGGTGCGGCCGGCGGCGCGCCGGGGTATTGCTGCGCGGCCACTGCCACGCACGCCGCGAGCGTGCAGCCGAGAATCGTCGCGACGCGCACCATCAACGTGCGCTGCCTTTCGACGGTTTTGGCGTCGGCTTCGCCGCTGGCTTCGGGGACAAGTTCTTGTAGATCGCGTCGACGAATTGATCGGTCGTCCAGAAACCGCTCGTCGCACCCCAGCGCGGGTCGTAATCCTTGGTGGGGCGCGCGGCCTTGACCTGCTCGAGCGTCATCCCTTTCTTGACCAGGTCCTGCACGCGATCGCGAATGATCGTGAGCATGTCGCGGTAGTACGCGAGATCGCCCGAATCGGACAGCCGGCCGTGTCCGGGCACCACCATCGTGCCGCCCTCGAGGCGGAACTCCGGCACCGTGAGATCGAGCATGTGGTTCACGGCATCGATAATCCCGTTGATGTGGCCTCCCCGCTCGATGTCGATGAATGGGTAGGTCGTCATCACAAACAAATCGCCACCGACGATCACGTCGGAGCCGCGGAAAAAGACGAACGTATCGCCATCCGTGTGGGCGTTCTTCGGATGAAACAGCTGCACGCCTTCACCGTTGAAGAAGTGACTCAGCTTCATCGCATCGCCGTAATACGTGTCGGTCGGCAGCGCGCCTTCGGGCGCCGGCGTCTGACCCGCCGGCGGCGTCCCGAGCCGATTGAGCACATTCTCATGCGAGAGGATCATTGCCCCTTCGGTCGCGTCGGAAATATCGCCGGCGACGTTGCCGCCCGTGAACGTCTTTCCCGACGCGCGCAGCGTTTCGTTGCCGCCGACATGATCCGGATGCACGTGCGTGTTGACGATGTAGCGGATCGGTTTCGGCGGCGCAACGCCATTGAGCGACATCTGCAGCGTGCCGCGGGTTTCCGCGCCCCACCCGAGCGAGGGTGGCGCTTCCTTCGCCTGCGCCTCGCGCTGCAAACGCTGAATGGTCGCAAGCAGTTTGTCGGCGTTCTGCGGCAACCCGGTGTCGACCACCAACACACCGTCTTTGCCGACCGACACCGTGACGTTCCCACCCGCGCCGAAGATGGTGTAGATGTTGCCCTTGACGTGCAGCGCTTCGAGCTCGGTGTCCGCCGCCTTCTGAGTTGGCGTTTGAGCACCGACGACGGCCGCGGCGCACAGCGCGGCGATAAACGTGAACGAATGCGATCTCATGGCTACTTCTCTTGCTGGCGTCGCGGAGTGTTAGCCGGCGCCGCTTTGCGGTACTTCTCGATCTTCTGCACGATCTCCGGGTACATCGTCTCGGCGCCCGATTGCACGGCCTCGAACGGAATGCCGTACTTATCCGCGAAGTACTGAACTTCCTGCAGATACGAGCGGCTGCTCGGCAGGTGGTGCGGCACGATCCCTTTCGGCCGATCGACTTCCTCGACGACGTTGCACGGGTAAGGCGGCATGTTCTGATGCTGATCGATCTGATATTCGGTGCTGCGGATCAGTGGCTCGGTCAAGTACGCCGGGTCGTATTCCACCATCAACCACGTCAGATAGTTGCCGCGCCGAATCAAGTAATTGGTCACGGTGGCGCGATCGCTGTGGAACACGCCGTTGCGCTTCAAATACTCTTCTTTGATGTGCGTCGTAGTGAACTTGAGGATGTCGCCTTGCCACTCGCCGAGTGAGAAACCGCCCCATGTGTGCGGCGCGTTCGCTGAGGGCCGCGCGCGGCCGTCCATGTAGACGGCTTTTTCCACCGAGCGCAGCCACTCCATATGCCACGCCGTCACCTCGCGTGACACCGGGTCCACTTCCTTCCAGATGCGCAGCTGCGAGGGCCCGCGCGAGATGTAGGTCGCCGCGTGTGGACGGCATTGCCATTCGGGCAACGTTTGGATCGACGCCATCCAGGCCATGGCGCGTTCGCGCGCCGCCTGGTTCATCGGGATGCCGCCCCAGTCGCCGAGCTCGGTATTGCCGGTGTTGTCTTCCTCGCGGACGGGTGTCCATTCGCCGGAGAGATCGACTTGAGCGAATGCGGGGACGCTCACCAGCAGCGCTCCCACAAAGATAAGAACTTTCATTGCCCGACCTCAGAAGTTGTACTTGATGCCGAATTGCAACACACGCGGGCTCGTGCCTGCGGCCTGTTCCGCCGCACTGCCGGCCCCCCCGCCGTTGCCGCCGAGAATTCGACCGAAGTTCTGGTTCGCCAGGTTCGTCACCGGATTGCCCCAGTTGAAATGGTTGGTGAGGTTGAACGTTTCCAGGCGCAGTTCAACTTCGTGCGTTCCACCGAGGCGGAACATGCGCGCGACGACCATGTCGATCGTCCAGCGCGACGGACCGCGCCAGCCCCCGCGTTCGGAATTGCCGAGCGTGCCCAGCGCGGGTTGCGCGAAGTCGGCGCGATCAAGCCACTGGTTCAACGACTTGTCGCCGTAGCCATCGCCGCCGACGAGATCCGCCCGCTGATTGGTGGTGACCCCCGTCATCGAGCGATCGAGACCGGACGTGATCGTAAGCGGCCCACCCGACTGCGCGCGGAAAATGCCGTTTACGCGCCAATCGGATGCGATCGCCCGCAGCGCGGCGTTGGAGAACTCGGGCAGATCGTAGCCAACGGTTGCGTTCACGATATGACGCCGATCCGACTCACATGGGCCGTAGTCGTAATCCGGATTGTTCGGATCGGCCCAGCCGGTGCCGACGTTCGGCAGCGACTGCGTCGGGTGGCTGTCGCATTTCGACAGCGTGTAGTTGCCGCTGTAGCCGATACCGCGCACCTGACGCCGCGAAAAGGAAAGGAGCAGGCCGTTGTAGTTGGCGCGGCCGCTCGGATCGTGTTGATCGAGGTGACCGATGAAACGTGCTTCGCTCGGGTTCTCGAGGCTCAACGCGCGGCGCGCGTTCAAGTTCGCGTCGGTCGAGCAGACGGCCTGATTGGGCGGGGTCGCGAGCGGCAGCGTGCACGGGCCGGTGCCGAGGAACACGCCCGGATTGAGCGCTTTCATGTTCCACAGGTTCGACGTGTGGCTGCCGATGTAGCTCGCCGACACCAGCATGTTGCTGCCAAGCTGGCGCTGATACACGAGGTTCCACGAGTGCTGGCGCGTGTTGTCGGTATCCGGATCGACGGCGAGAAAGGACCCGAACGCAGGGAACGTGGTTGACGTGCTGAAGACGCGTGGAAACGGATTGCCGCCCGGGAACGTGGCAAACGGACTATCGAGCGGCACGTTTGTCAACCGCACCTCGGCGCCCCACGGCGGCGCGACCGACGTGTTCAAGTGATATTGGCCGTTGACGAAGTCGTAGCCGAGCGAGTAGCCCGCGCGAATTGTCGTGCGACCGTCGCCGCTCGGATCAAAGGCCGCGGCGACGCGGGGCGCGAAGTTGGTCCACCGCTTGTTCATCCCGGAATAACCGCCCACGAATTCAGGATCGCCGGGATACACGAATCCGGCCGGCGCGAGCGGGAACACCTGACTGTGGACGCCCTGGCGGAAGCGATCGAGATCGAAATTATAGATGTAGCCGTTCGGAATCTGCTGCGGCAGGAACGGCTCCCATCGCAAGCCGTAGTTCAGCGTCAGCTTGGGGCTCACGCGCCAGGTGTCGGCGCCGTACAGCGCGAAATAGTACTGATACATGTCGAGCGTATTCGGCGCCGCCTGCAGGAACTGGCTCGAGACTCCAACCAGGAAGTCCGCAAGGCCGAGACCGGTCACGTTGCCGTTGAAGTTGAACGTGCCGGGCGAGCGCACGTGCGCCAGCGAGAGGGAATCCCAGCGCGCGGCGTTGATCCCGAAGCCGATTTGATGCGAGCCCCTGATCCAGGTCAAGTCATCGCTGAATTGATACGTGGTGGTCTTGAACCGCGCCTCGTTGTTGACGCCGCTCCCGACGTTGAAGCCACCCGTGATGCTCGCGATGAAGTAGTCGTCCAGGTAGCTGTACATATTGATGCCGAGATCGTTGGCGTTGAAGTAGCCCTCGTGATAGCGATGCACATCGGTGTTGTTCCACGCGAATCGCACGGAGTTGACCATCGTCGAGTTCACCACCCACGTCTCGCCCACCGTCAGCGTGTGACCGAAGTTGTCGAACCCACCGAAGGGCGACGTCAACAGATTGTCCGGCGTAATCGACAGCGCCGGCGGAGTGTTGTACGAGGTGCCGATGTAGCGTCCAAAGATCGTGTGATTGTGCTTCCACTGATAGTCGACGCGCGTCACCACCTGCCCTTCGTCGCGATTGGCGGCAGTGCCAAACACGACGCGTCCGCATGGATCGGTTGTCGAGGGCAAGCGACGCGCGAGGTTGAGCGCCGCAGGGCTGAAGCGCGCGGGATCGATCCGGTTGCCCGCAAAGGGGGCGTTCAACGTGATCTGACGTCCGGCATTGCATGCCGGCGAGGTGATGGCCGAGAAATCTCCGTTGAGCATCGCCGGTGTCGGCACAAAGGCAATGTTGTCGGTCGGCGTCTGGTCGATCTTCGTTCCCTGATAGCCGGCGAAGAAATGCAACCTGTTCTTGACGAGCGGTCCGCCGATGACGCCGCCGAACTGATGACGATTGAGGCCGTCATCGCGGCGTTTTCCGTCGGGCCCGGTGAGCGCGAAGGGGTTGGTGGCATTGAACTCGTGATTGCGCCAGAACTCAAAGACGTCGCCGTGGAACACGTTGGTCCCTGATTTGGTGACGGCGCTCACCGATGCGCCCGAGTGCACGCCGTTCGATGCGGCGCTGGCGCCGGTTTCGACGCGGAACTCCTGCAACGCATCGGGGAACGGCAGCGGCAGATTCAAGTTGTCGTACGGGTTGTTGTGCATCGCGCCGTCGAGCACGTACGCGGTGCCGAACGTCTGGCCCCCGGCGACGGAAATGCCCTGCCCGCCGGAGCTTCCCTGAAAGCTGCGGGTGGAGGCGCCCTGCCCCGGCACGTTCACCGCGGCGCCCGCCAGCTCGATCAAGTCGGTGGGGTTGCGCCCGTTGAGTGGCAACTCCATGATGCGCGCGTTCTCAATCACTTCCCCGATGCCGGCGCGCGAGGTGTCGACCAGCGGCGATTCGCCCTGCACCGACACGGTTTCGGCCAGCTCGCCGATCGACAGAGACACGTTGATTACCGGGCTGGCGTTGACCTGCAAGACGATGCCGGTTTGCGAGAAGGCTTTGAATCCCTGCAGCGTGACGTCAATCCGATAGGGGCCGACGGGCAGGTTGGGCAAGGTGTAGAACCCTGCGACGTCGGTCATGGCGCTGCGTTTTGCGCCGGTGTCGGTTTGCGTGGCCGTGACATCAGCGCCCGGCAGCACACCACCCTGTTGATCTCGCACCACCCCGCTGATTTGCGCAGTCGCCTGCGCCCACGCCGCGCCGGTCGCGAAGACCCACAGAGAAATTGTCAGGGACAGGACCTTCAGGATGCGCCTCATCAAACCCTCCTAAGCGGGGTCGACGTTGTTCAGACAAGTGGCCCGGCTACGTTATTCCCGCGCCCGGCTGATGTCAACACTGATATCGCACAGTGGAGCGTCTCACGTGCTATGGTGTGCGCCGTGCCGACGCTGAATATCGCCGACATCGTTGACCGAAGCCGGATCGGAACGCTGCAGATCGGGCTGTTCGTGCTGTGCGCGCTCTGTCTGATCATGGACGGCTTCGACGTGCAGGCCGTGGGATACACCGCGCCCGCCATCATCCAGGAGTGGGGAATTCCGCAAGCAGCGCTCGGTCCGGTCTTCGGCGCCGGCAACTTCGGCGTGCTCGTGGGCTCGCTCGTGTTCACGATGCTCGGCGACAAGTTGGGACGCCGCCCGATTCTGATTGGCGCGACGCTGTTCTTTTCGCTGATGACGCTGGTGACGGCGCAAGCCAGCAACGTGCAGCAACTGCTGATCGTGCGATTCATCGCGGGCATCGGATTGGGATCGATCATCCCGAATGCAACGGCACTGATCGGGGAATACAGTCCGAAGCGCTCGCGCGTGTCGCTCATGGCGACAATCTCCGTGGGCTTTACCGCCGGCGCCGCGATCGGCGGGTTCATCGCGGCATGGTTGATTCCGAATTTCGGCTGGCGTTCGGTGTTTTACTTCGGTGGCGCTGTGCCGCTGGTGATTGCCCTCTTGATGTGGGTGTGGCTGCCGGAGTCGCTCCAATTCCTCGTGCTGCGCAGTCGGAATCGCCGCGGCGTTGAAAAGTGGTTGCAGCGTATCGATCCAACAGTGTCAGTTGGACCTGACACGAAATTCCTCGTACATGAAGAAAATCGCGGCGGCGTGCCGGTGGTGCATCTGTTTCGTGAAGGGCGCGCGGCCGGCACGATCCTTCTGTGGATCGTCTGCTTCATGAATCTTTATAACCTGTACTTCCTCTCGAACTGGCTGCCCACTGTCGTCCGCGGGCTGGGATATCCAACGTCCACGGCGGTGCTCGTCGGAACGACTCTGCAGGTGGGCGGGACGCTCGGCACGTTCTGGCTGGCGTGGTTGATCGGGCGCCTCGGATTCATTCCTGTGCTCACGACGGCGTTTGCGGTTGCGGCGATCACGATTGCCGCGATCGGACAGCCAGGCATCGCGCTCGCGGTGTTGTATGTCGTGGTCTTTATCGCGGGATCCTGCGTGGTCGGAAGTCAGCCGACGGTAAACGCGCTGGCGGGCACGTTTTATCCCACTTACTTGCGATCGACGGGCATCGGATGGGGCCTGGGCATCGGCCGCCTTGGCGCGATCGTCGGCCCCGTGCTCGCCGGCGAACTCATTCGCCGTCAATGGTCGATGCAGGATCTGTTTTATTCCGCCGCCGTTCCCGCGGCGATCTCTGCAATCGTGATGTTCTCGCTGCGCTGGACAATGGATCCGAAAGTTACAAGTTCCAAGTTCCAAGTTCAAAGTTAACTCACACACTTTGCCAATAACTTTGAACTTTGAACTCAAGGAACGACTTGGAAGAGTTCTGCCGTCAAAACGTCAGCTGCAACGCCACTCTCGCCGTACGCGGCAGGGCCGGGTGCGTGTGAATGTCGTCCACGCCTTCGGCCGGCTCACCGGGCAATCGCGACGTGTAGAAATAATCGATGTCGCTCACCTTCGCGTCGAACAGGTTGAACCCTTCCACCGTCACCCGCGCCCGCGGCCAGAGCCGAAGTCCGACTTCGCCGTTCACGATCGTGGTCTGGTCCGATCGCACGCTGCCGTCTTCCACGAGCGCACGTGGACCAAAGTGCCGCAGGCGCATGCTGCCGAACCAACGATGGACCGGTTCAGCGGTGATCCCAGCGGAAATTACGCGATCCACCGCGCCGGGCGCATAACCTCCTTCCACTTCGCCGCCGGTGAAGCGCGCGCGTGAAAACGAGATGTCGGCATCGAGCGTGAGCCATCTATTCAGACGCGCATAGTTCGCCAACTCGACGCCGTAACGCGAGGTTGGCGGCGTCGCGGTTGTCGTTCCGATGTCGCCCACGTACAGCAACTCCGAGTCGAGATCGAGCCGCCACAACGACAGCGTCGTTTGCAGGCCGCGCAATCGCACCGTGCGGAAACCCACTTCCGCTCCGCGCGCGCGCGCCAGCGGCGTCACCCGCGCGGCAGGTTCACCGGTGAGCGGGTCGCGCGTGATCGTCGCGCCGCGTGCGTCGTTGCTGTGAAATCCAAAGCCGGCGTTCAGGTAAAACTCGGTGCTGGCCCAGGGCCCGAGCACCATGCCGAACTTCGGACTGACCAGACCCTCGACATCGCGCCCCGAATTCACCGGGTCGCTCGCCGTCACGTCGAAGCGGTAGAGATCGGCGCGAAGACCAGCCGTCATCCTGAGACGCGAGCTCCACTCGATTTCGCTCTGACCGAACATGGCCAGCGCTGTCTGGTCCACGGCGTCGTCGCGTGTCGTGGCGAGGCGCTGCCGCTTGATCGTCTTGTAGAGCCCGATGGTGCCGATGCCGTCGTGACGCACCTGCGCACCAAAGGGGCTTTCCACGTTGCGGCCGTTCACGCGCCCGAGCATCTTGTAAGTGATACGGCCGCCCGACGTGAGCCGACGGTCCGCCTGCTCGAACTGATCGCCGTTGACCGGATCGTCCAGGAAATAGGTGAAGTTCGAAAAGAGATTGAGGCCGTAGCCAATGAGGTACGCAGAGGTTCGTAACGATCGCCGCCCCGTCCCCGTTTGCGCGCATCGCCTTGCGTATAACGCAGCAGGCCGTTCGCTTTGCGGTAATCGTCCGGCCGATTCCACGGCCCGTCGTTGTGATTGAGCTCGATCGCGCCCAGCAAGAACCCGTTGCTCACGCGCGGCGATGCAGCGGCAAAGACGCGACCCCATTCCTCAGCGCCCGCGCTGAGATTCACGATCGGCCGTGCGAGCTGATTGACGTAGTTGATGTTCGCGGATCCGGCGGCGGAGAAATCGCCGTCTCCGCGAAATACGGGCCCTTCTTGAATTGCACGCCGCTCACGAGCTCGGGTATCAACGAATTCGTATCCGAATAGCCGTGAAAATGCCCATGCGACGGCATATTGATCGGCGTGCCTGCGATCGTCGTCGCGAAGTCGATCCCGTGATCGAGATTGAAGCCGCGGAGGTAATACTGATTTGCTTTCCCTCCCCGCTGTGCTGACTGACGATCAGGCCCGGGACGGTCTCGAGGACCTCGCCCGGCCGCATGATGGGTCGCGCTTCGAGCTGTCTGGCCGTGATTGCGCCCTGGCTTGCCGCAGATTCAACTCCCACGAGATTTTCTGCCGGGTTGTCGAGATCGGCGATGTTGCGGAAGGTGCTTTGCCCGGTCACGATGACGTCGGCGTTGAGCGACAGGTGCATCACGACGGTGATGCGTGCCATCGGCCCGGGCGTGACGGCCACGTCGCGGCGCACCGTGGCAAAGTTGATCAGTTTGCAAACGAGCTCGGCGCGACCGGGCGGAAGGTTCGTAAACGCAAACTCACCTTGAGGATTGGTCACGCCGGTTCGCGGCGGCTGTCCCTCAATCTGCAGTTCGACGTCGACGCCAGGCAGCGCCGCGTCGGTTTGATCGGCAACCTTGACGATGAAGGAACCGGCGGTGGGCTGTGCGTACACAGCTCCGCTTGCGATCAGCCAGACGAGAAGAAGAATTACTCTAACGCTTGCGGCGTTATTCGACGACGCCGCCCCACTTCCAGCCATCCTTCGGGCGGAAAATCGTTTTCATGCGCAGGCGGTGATCGTCGGGATTGCGAGCCGGCGCACCCGTGATGATCACGTGGTCGCCGTACTTCAACGTTTCGCGCGTCACGCCTTGCCGGCTCAACTGCCCGCCGCCGCCCCACTCGATCGCCCAGCGGACATTCTCCTTGTCCATGACGTGCACAAACGAGTGCGGGTTGCGGTACATGAACTGCACCATCTCCCCTTCGATCGTCTGCTCTTTGTCCTCGAAGTACGTCGCCGAGAACGAGTGATGGGCGAAGGTCGCACCCGACCCGAGCACAATCACGCCGGCGGCGAGCAGGACAGCGAACGTGCGCTTCATGACAACCATCCTCCTGGGACCATTCGCGATTGTACCGAAAGCATTTCTGGAATGCCAGTTAAGGAGTCCGGGGAGGGAGATAACAGGCCCGCTCAGGGTGATAAACATAACAGGGAGATCAAGGAGGTAAATAACAGGGAGATCAAGGAGATCAGCGAGCTCGAGAATTCTTTTCGATCAATGAACAGGGAGACCGGGGAGATCAGGGAGTTGATGGACAGGGAGGACGGAGAGATCAGGGACAAGAATTTTCTCCTCGATCTCCCCAATCTCCCTATGATCCCCTCCCCCGATCAAATGATCAGGGAGACCGGGGAGATCAGGGAGTTGATGGACAGGGAGGACAGAGCGATCAGGGACAAGAATTTTCTCCCCGATCTCTCCGACCTCCCTGTGATCCCCTCCCCCCGATCAAATGAACAGGGAGACCGGGGAGATCAGGGAGTTGATGGACAGGGAGGACAGAGCGATCAGGAAGAAGGATTTTCTCCCCGATCTCTCCGACCTCCCTGTTATCCCGATCTCCCTGATCTCCCCGATCTCCCTGTTCTCTAGAACGCGCCACCGATGAATGGCAGCATCCGGCCCCAGTACAACACGCTCAACCACGAGAACAGCGACAGGGCGCCGATGATCTTGAACGACGCCGGCGTTTTCTCACCGGGACCGAGCGTCAGAACACGGGCACCGAGGGTGGTCTCGAACACCATCGCGTTGAGGCCGGCGAGCGCGATGAAAAACACCTTGGCCCACCACGCCGGGTTGTTCACGTATTGGTCGGGCGCGCCAATAAAGAAGACCGTGCCCGTCGCCAGGTTCATGGCAAAACCCGCAACCGCCCACGGCATGAGATCTTTCACCGCCGACACCGAGATTCGCGACAGAAACCCCATGAGCCGCAGGTCGAACATGCCCGCGATCCCGATGACGAGCGCGAGGCCGATGAAGTGAATCGTTTCGCACACCGGCCACAGCCACGGGTAATAGCGAATCAGCTCCGAGACGTAGGTGCTGCGGAGCCACATGGCAAACGACATCATCGGCGGCGCCTCATAGATACGCCATGAAGCGTCCGGCGGTGATCGCTGCCGTCCACAACACGAGCGATGCCAGCGCGAGACGCGTGCTGCGTGGCGTGATGGCGCCGTGCTCCGGACCTGGTCCGAAGACGACGGCTTTGAGCCGTGTCATGGTGATGACCGCGAGCACGATGCAGGCGAGCTTGACGTAAAAAATCCATTGCACGCTCTTCGTCGTGGCGTCGGCCGCGAACAGCAGCACGCCCGTGATCGCGTTCACGGCGAAGCCGGCCCACATCGCTCTGAACAGGCCTTCGAGATCCGCAAGCGGGATGCGGCGACCCCAGCCGAGCAGCCGCAAATCGAGCGCGGCGTTGGCGCCGACGAGGATGCCCAGGCCCAGGGTGTGAAGCGTGAGAATGGTGGGATACGCCCAGATTGAGCCCGATTCGCGCACCCACGTTGCAACGGCGCTCTGCTCAATCGCCGCAAGCCATTCCATTCGCCGGGGTATCCTTCGTCAGCGCATCCTACTCGGGGCACCGTCATTCCTGCAATGTCAGTTTTAACGCGCGCGCGGCTCGATTGGCGGCGGGCGGTGGTTTACACGCACCGTTGGCTCGGCATCGCCGCCGGCCTGCTGTTCGTCGCATGGTTCGTCTCCGGCATCGTGATGATGTACGCGCGCATGCCGGCGCTCCCGGCCGAAGAGTTGTCGCGGCGATTGCAGCCGATCGACATCGCCCAGATCAGAACGTCTCCCGCCGATGCCCTGCGGGCCTCCGGACGCGTCACCGATCGCATCCGCGTGACGACCTTCGGCGATCGCGTGGTCTACCGCCTGACTTTGGGCCGTGTGTCGACCTCAGTGCTTGCCGAAAGCGGGCGGCTACTCGAGGAGTTGACGGCAGACGACGCCGTGGCTGTCGTGCGTGCGTTGATCCCTGAGCATGTCGGCACGATTCGGCACGATGCGTTGTTGATGGATGCCGACCAGTGGACGATGGGCGTGCGCGCGCAGATGCCGGTGCATCGCGTCGCGGTCGGCGACGCTGGCGGCAGCTACTACTATGTGGCGCAGCGCAGCGGCGAGATCGTAATGCGAACCACCGCGGCCGAACGACGATGGGCCTACCCGGGCGCGGTCCTTCACTGGTTGTATTTCGCGCCGTTCCGACGTCAGGCGGCGCTGTGGACGCAGACGATCATCTGGGTGTCTGTCGCGGGCTGCCTCATGTGCATCACGGGCCTGGTGTGGGGTCTGACCGTCGCAAGACGCTCGCCCTATAGCGGGCTCATGAAGTGGCATCACTACTCCGGATTGATCTTCGGCGCTGCGAGCCTCACCTGGGTTTTCAGCGGGCTCCTTTCAATGGGTCCCTGGGGTTGGAGTCCTGGAAACGCGCCAACACGCGTGCAGCGGGAGCGCATCGCCGGTGGACCGCTGCCGCTGACGTCGTTGACAGCCGATAACGTCCGCGGCGCCGCAACGAGGCTCGCGGCAACGGCTGAAGATGTGGCGATCAAAGAGATTGAGCTGGTTCAGTTCGATGGAGCGCTCTACCTCGCCGCCAGTGGAACGCTGGTGCCCGCGGTGCCCTCTGAACGCGTCGCCTTCCAACAGTTTCCGCGTGAGGCGATCGAACGCGCGGCGCACATGGCCATGCCCGGTGTCGCGGTTGACGACATGACGTGGCTGAACACCTACGACAACTACTACTACGCGCGCGATGATCACCTCGCACTGCCCGTACTTCGCGTCCGCTACGCAGATGCCAATCGCACCTGGTTGTACCTCGACCCGCGGCGTGGCGTGATCGTCCGCAAGGAAGAGCGATTGAGCCGCGTGGAACGCTGGCTCTATCACGGCTTACACAGTCTGGATTTTCCGTTCTTGTATTACCGCAGGCCGTTGTGGGACATCGTCATGATCGCGCTGAGCGGTGGCGGCATCGTGCTCAGCGCAACCACGTTATTACCCGGCTGGCGCCGGCTGCGGCGCCTTGTCAGGCCACGGAATCACGGAATCCCGGAACAACCCGGTGATTGATCTCCATTGATCAGCGCTCGGCAGACCGCCCGGCAACTGCCGGGCGCACGGCCTTCGGCCGCGTCTGCCGAACGTCGGCTCGGTGCCTCCGTGCTTCCGTCCTTCGGTAGCTACCGATGCGGGTTACCGGACGATCGTCGCCTTGACTTCCACCGTCATCCGCCGATCGCTGATCGGATCGGCGGCTTGCGAGATGGTGAGCGGCTTGCCGTTCTGCAGAATCACGCTGATGCTCTCGTTCAGATTCGTTGGTTCCTGTGCTGGCTCGCTTGGGCCCTTTGTCGGCAGGAACGGCATGTACTCCAGCTTCAACTCGAGCATGATGCGATCGCCTTCCAGGACGACGGGTCTCGCATCCACGTTGAGACCGGCGCCGACAAATCCCACGGGGGGACGGTTAGCCCGGGCATTCGCGCGCACCTGCCCCATCGTCTGATCCGCGGCCAGCAGCGACACCACCTTCTTCTCGGGCGGTGCCGATCCCTGTTGATCGGAGATCGTCAATTCTACGTGCACGTTGAGATCTCGCGGAAGCGGGCGCACGCGTCGCTGATCGGGGGGCGGAGGCACCGGGGCGGCCTGCGGCGCTGGCGTCGGTGCCGGTGTCGGCGGAGCGGGCTTGGGCGCCTGTGGCGTGCGTTCCTGCGTCTGAGCGGCGACAGCCGGTGGCGCCGCGATGGCCAGAACGAAGATCAAGACTGCAGAACGACGAAGCATGAGTTACTCCTTCGGGGTATCGCGCCCGACGTCGCTGATCGTGAGCGTGGCGAGATCCAGCGGAGCGACGTCGACGGGCGAGATCGTCAGCGGATCGTTGGTCAGCGAATCAACCTCCAGGAGCTTTGGGGCTGACAAGGTGTCGAGCTTCGGAGCATCACCGTTGGCGATAAACGCCTGATGCGTACCTGCGATGCGCCGAGCCTGCCTTGGCGTGGCCGCGATTTGACTCGCAATCCGAGGCTGCGGCGCGCGCGCTTTTGGCTCTACCGGCGTCACCAGCGGGGCGGGCTGTTGCGCAACACGAATCGGTGCAAGTGACGTGATCTCAGGATCGCGATCGAGGGCGATCGCAATCAGCACGGCCGCAGTCAGCGCAACCGCGCCGAACGCCAACTGACCCCAGGCAAGCGCAGGCGCTGCGCTCTCGGTCTGCAACCGCTGCGCAATCCGTTCCGCAAGCGCCGGATCGGCCGGCACCATTGTCAGCGCGGCTGCAACGCGATCGATTGTCTCGTCGAGATGTTCACCCTGCGGCGTCATACGTCTTCTCCAAACCCAAGCCGCTTCAGCTTGTCCTTCAACACGCGCCGCGCTTCGACCATGCGCCACTTGACGGTGCCAAGCGGGATGCCGAGCAGCGCCGCGATGTCTTCGTAGCGATGCTCACCGCTCGCGGCCAGCAGAAAGGGATCGCGCAAGCGCGCCGGGAGCGAGCGAATCAGTTGCGCGACGATGCGATCGCGCTCGCGCGCAAGAAACGCTGTATCCGGCGCTTCGCCCGTGACGGGGACCGTGTCGAGCAGATCAGGTTGATCCGGATGCTCACGTCGAAGCCGTTTGAGCCACCCTGCGAGCGAACGGCGGCGATCGATCGCCTTGCGCCATGTGATGCGCAGCAGCCACGCGCGAAACGCAGCCGGATCTTCCAGCCGATCGATGCGGCGCCATGCGGTGAGACACGCTTCCTGCACCGCCTCATCGGCATCCGCGAGATTGCCGAGCGCGGCGAGCGCCACACGTCGCGCGGCGCGGTGATGAAGATTCACGAGCGCGCCGAAGGCGTCGGCATCGCCATCGATCGCCTGCGCAGCCAGCCGCGTCGTCTCCAGATCGAAGCTCGTGTCGCGCGATCCATCCGCGATCGACGCCACGCCCGGCCGGCCCAGCAGAGTGAACTCCGCCACTGTCACGGTGATCAGACGAGGATGGTCAGACACCGGTTGGATTTTCGTCGCAAGGCGGAGCCAAAGGTCCGCCGCGACATAATGGGCTTCGTGGAAATTCGCGAGGCCGGCTCCGCCGATCTCGGCGCCATTCGCACGATGTTCCGCGAATACGCCGACTGGCTGAAAGTAGACCTTTGTTTTCAAGGGTTTACGCGCGAAATGGCGGAGCTCCCTGGCGACTACGCCCCGCCCCGCGGTGCCCTATATATTGCGCATCGGCACGGTGAGCCCATCGGTATGGTGGCGTTGCGCGGACGGGACGATGACCGCGGCGAAATGAAGCGTTTGTACGTGCGCCCTGCGGCTCGGGGCTCCGGCCTTGGACGTCAACTGATCGAGCGCGTCATCGCTGCCGCCCGCGCGTGCGGCTACAAGGCGATCGTGTTGGACACGCTTCCGGTGATGCAATCGGCGCAACGGCTGTACGAGGAGTTTGGGTTTCGCGACATCGAGCCGTACTACAACTCGCCCATAGCCGGCACGCGCTTCATGGGACTGGACCTGTAATCACCAGACGCCAGGAATCAGGCGCTTGCGCGCCGACGCATATGCGCCATATTCCTCGTAGGTGCGACGAAGCAGCTTGTCTTCGATCGCGATGCGATGGATCACGAGCGCGACGAGGATCACCGACAGCAACAACCCCCAGGGAATGCCAAGCAGCAGCGGCAGTCCGATGTCCATCAGGACGAGACCAAGGTAGGCGGGATGTCGGACGACTGCGTACGGTCCGCGCGTCTCGAGTCCGCGATCGTCGCGACGCACCTCGTAGAAACGAAAGCGCTCGCCCATGATTCGCTTTGACCAGCGCCGTACGGCGAAGCCTGCCGCAAACAAGACGGCACCGGTGAGGACGATCGGGAGTGAGATTGCGAACGCGTCCGCACGGATGCGCAGGACACACCAGACGCCCCAAACTGCGAACGCGACAAAGCGTGCGAGCAGATATCGCTTGCCCGAAAACACGAATGCAAGCTGCTCTGGCGAGAACTCCGCCGCCATCTCGCGCAAATGCTGCAGCCGCCACCAGTCCGCACGCGCACGCTTCATGACGGCATCGTAGGCTGCGCGATTTTATGTTGTCAACAAAACAATAATTCACATATTCTGCCAACATGCCGTCTCAGACCAAACGCAAGCGCGGCCGCCCGCCGGCCGGACCGCGCGGCGAAAAAGTCAGCAGCTATCCCCAAATGACGATCCGCCTGCCGCTCGAAACGCGAGCCAAGCTCAATACCTTGAGCCTCCTGCTCGCGACGCCGATGTGGCAGATCGTCGACCAGGCCATTAATGTGTACGTCACCCATCTGCCGAAAAGAGATCAGGAGATCCTCGGGCCGCTCGTCGAGCGGCTGGCTCGTGGCGAATGGCCGGTCACCTCACATTGGCGCATGATGTGGGACCCGCCGGCAAAAGTACCGACCGAGCAACACGCCGCCAAGCCGTCGGCGCGGCGCCAGCGGACTCGTTAAAATGGAACGGAATTGCACGGTAAACGTTTTCTTCTGCTGACCGCGCTCGGCGCCGCGCTTGGCGGCCTGCACTGGTCCACCGCGCAGACGCCTTCGCCGGCCCTCCGCCTGTTGACGCGCGAGGGCGTGCGCTCGCTGTCCACCGTCACTCAAAACAACCAGGAATACGTCACGCTCGACGATCTCGCCGCGGCGTTCGGCCTGACCTTCAAGGAGGATCCGCTCGCCGGCGCCATGACCATTTCCGCGCGTGGCCGCACGATTATTCTTACGGCCGATCAGTCGGTCGTGTCGGTGGCCGGTCGCCTCGTCTCGCTTACCGCCGCACCGACGCGCCAGGGCGCACGCTGGCTCATCCCGCTGGACTTTCTGCCGCGCGCGCTCGGCCTCGCGCTCGACACGCGCATCGAACTGCGCCGCAACGCCCGCCTTGTTATCGTCGGGGACCTTCGCGTGCCGCGTGTCGTGGCGCGAGTGGAAGCGGGAACGGGGAGCACGTCGGTCACGTTCGACATCACGCCGCCAGGCACGGTGCGATTGTCGACCGAACCGGGGCGTCTCCTCGTGGCATTCGACGCCGATGCCGTCGACCTTGTGTTGCCATCGCTGCAGCCGCAGGATTTTCTGCAGGCGATACAACCGGGCGATACGCCGACAGCTGTAAGGCTCGTGACCGGACCGAGATTCGGGATGCACCGGTTGACGACTACGCAACCCGATGCGAGCAGCTCACGCGCAGTGATCGAGTTGCTGCCGTCTACCACGGAAGCCGCCTCACCGACGCTGCCGGCGTTGCCCGGCCCTCCCGTGGACGTCCCGAATCCGATTCCGGTGCCTTCGACCGGCGTACGCACGGTCGTGATCGACCCAGGTCACGGCGGCGAGGAAATCGGTGCTCAAGGCGGTCGCGGCACCGTCGAAAAAGATATGACGCTGTCGGTAGCCCGGCGCCTGCGGAGTTTGATCGAGAGTCGGCTCGGGCTGCGGGTCTTTCTCACCCGCGACGGCGACCAGACGATGTCGCTCGATGATCGCTCCGCCTACGCCAACAGCCAGAAGGCGGACGTCTTTGTCAGCATTCACGCCAACGCGACAGTGCGTCCCGGAATGAAAGGGGCCGAAGTTTACTACTTGAGCATCGACCGGGCGTCGGCGGAAGCGCGGCGGATGGCAGAATCGTCCGATGCGCAGCTGCCGACGCTTGGCGGCGGCACGCGCACCATCGATCTGATTCTGTGGGAGACCGCGCAGGCGCGCTATCTCGAACAGTCGAACGCGCTGGCAAACTTCGTCGAGCACGCCTTGCGCGGACGGGTGGAGATGTCGCCGCGCGCCGTGCAGCAGGCGCCCTTTCGCGTGCTGGTGGGCGCAAACATGCCTGCCGTCCTCGTCGAGATCGGCTATCTCTCCAACCCCGATCAAGAGCAGGCGATCGCGTCGGCCAACTATCAGCAAACTGTCGCGCAGGCGCTGCTCGACGCGATCGTGCAATTTCGCGAACACGTCGAACGGCCGTCCGCGCCGCGCCCGCCGCAATGAACCGTCAACGCGCGATAACGGCAGCGGCGATCGGCCTCGCCGCTGTCGCGCTCGGCTGGGCGCTCATGGCCGGTCTGTCGCGTATTCTGCGCACCGCTGCACCGCCTGAGCCGATTGACGCGCCCGCGCAGCAGGCCGCGCCTCCTCCTCCGACACCGGCAGTACCGCGCATCAAGGCGACGCTGTTCTTTGCATCAGCCGACGGCCTCACGCTCGTGCCTGTCGAGCAGGAGATTCCGCTCGCGCAGGGCACAGTCGCGCAGGCGCGCGCGCTGCTCGAGGCGCAACTCGCGGCAAGTGCGCCTGACTCTCTCGCCGCGACGATTCCTCAAGGGACGAAGCTGCGCGGGGTGTATCTGTCGGAGCGAAACGAAGCGTTTGTCGATCTCGACAGCACCGTACGCGCCAAGCATCCTGGCGGGTCGATGAACGAGCTCTTCACTGTCTACACGATCGTGAACGCCGTCGCCGCCAACCTCCCCGACATTCAACAGGTGCAGCTCCTGATCGATGGACATGAGGTCGACACGCTTGCGGGGCATGTAGACTTGCGGCGTCCGTTGCGGAAGAATGAGAGCCTGAATGCGCCCAAATGATCGTGCCCCTCACGAGCTGCGCCCGACCGTCCTCACGCCCAACTTTCTCCTCCACGCCGAAGGATCGCTGCTCATCGAAGTTGGGCGCACGCGCGTGATCTGCGCAGCGAGCGTCGAAGATCGCGTACCGCCATTTCTGCGCGGCACGGGTAAAGGCTGGGTCACGGCAGAATACGGCATGTTGCCGCGCGCGACGTCGACGCGCACGACGCGGGAAGCGGCGGCCGGCAAGGTCGGCGGCCGCACCATGGAAATCCAGCGGCTGATTGGGCGATCGATGCGTGCCGTTGTTCGGCTCGAAGAACTCGGCGAGCGCACCGTTTGGGTCGACTGCGATGTCATCCAGGCCGACGGCGGTACGCGCACCGCGTCGATCACCGGTGCGTTCGTCGCGCTCGTCCTCGCGCTGCAGCGCATGAAGGAACAGGACCTCCTCCGCTCGATTCCGGTCAACGACTACGTCGCCGCAACGAGTGTCGGCATCGTCGCCGGCATGCCGATGCTCGACCTCGCATACGAGGAAGATTCAAAAGCCGACGTCGACATGAACATCGTAAAGACGGGCGACGGCCGGTTCGTCGAGATTCAGGGCACGGCGGAGTCGCAGCCGTTCAGCGAAGCGGCGCTGAGCGGCCTGCTCGAACTCGCCGATCGCGGGATCGCGGAGCTCATCGCCAAGCAGCGCGAAATCGTGGGCCCGATCTTGGCCAGGTGAGATCGGATTCTCGCCTTTTGGTTTTCATCACACCTTTTGGTTTTCATGTCGTTGTTGGTCTTGATGTAGCGCGGACCTTCAGGTCGGCGATCGTTCATGAAACTTCTGCTCGCGACCACGAACCGCAACAAAATCCACGAAATTCGCGCCGTACTCAAGGTGCCGGGTGTGGACCTCTTAACGCTCGCCGATCTGCCACCGATCGCGGAAGCCGAGGAAACCGGCGCGACGTACTGGCAAAACGCGCGCGAAAAGGCCACCACCTACGCTCGCGCGTCGGGATTGACCGCTGTCGCCGAAGATTCAGGTCTCGAGATTCACGCCCTTGGCGGGATTCCCGGCCTTCACTCTGCCCGGTTCATGGGGCCGAACGTTCCCTATGCCACGCGATTCGAGGAGATCTACAAGCGCTTGAGCGCGCTCGACTCGCCGGCACGGGACGCGCGGTTCGTCACGGCGCTCGCAGTCGCGCGGCCCGACAGCACGCTGCTCTTCGAATGCGAAACGGCGATCGAGGGTGAGATCGCGCCGCGGCCGGCCGGCACCCACGGCTTTGGCTACGATCCCATCTTTCGTTATCGCCCGTTCAACAAGACCACCGCCGAACTGACGATCGATGAAAAATGCGCGGTCTCGCATCGTGCGCGGGCGTTCCGCGACCTCGCGCGCTGGCTTCGCTCCGAGCGCCCGCATATAATCGCGCCGGGCGAATGACTCAAGAAGAACGCTCCGAGCGCAGCCGCGCGCTCATTCTCGAGGCGGCGCTGCAGCTCTTTTCACACCAGGGTTACCGCGCCACAAGCATTCGAGAGATCGCAGCAAAAGCCGATGTTTCAACTGGCAGCGTGTACCACCACTTCAAGGACAAAGAGGAACTGTTCGGTACGCTGCTCCGGCAGTTTCGTTCGGTCGTGGAATCGCCGCAGTTCCCGCTCTATCGGTTGCTGGAGCAAGGCGCGTTCCCCGACCGGCTCGAAGAGATCGGCCGCGCATGCCGCGACATCGTTGCCTCCAGGCGGCAGTACATCGCGCTCATCTACGTCGATGTGGTGGAATTCGAGGGGCTTCACATTCGCGAGTTCTATCAGGGCATGGCCGCGCTCTGCGAGCGCTTCATCGCCGACCATCGCCACAAGTTGCCCATTACCGAGCGCTTGCGTGCGGGCGTCCCGCCCGCCACCGCCATGCTGATGACCTTTCGCATTTTCCTCTACTACTTTGTCGTCGAGCTCCTGTTCGGCGTGCCGAATCACTTCGGCCTGAGCAGCGAGGAGGCCACGCGCGTGATCGCCGACATCATGCAGCACGGGATGCTCAAAGATTGAGCACCACGCATCAGGCCATCCCAAGCTGCCTGAGTTCGTGTTCGATCGTGTGGCGAAGCCCTTCGTCCAGCGGGCGGGTGGCAAAGCCCAGCTCCCGTTCCGCTTTCGCGCTCGATCCAATCCACGTGGTGCCGGCCATCAATCGCAGCGTCTCGGCGCCGTAGGGCGGGCGCACTCTTGCGCGTTCGAGAAGCGACGCCACGCCCGCCATCGTGCGCATCACAAACGGCGGCGGATGAAGGAGTGGCGGACGCTTGCCCGCAATGCTCGCCGCGAGCGCAAAGGCGCTCTGAAAGGTGTGAATGGGCCCGGTCAGGAGGTAACTTTCGCCCACGCGGCCCGCTTCCATGGCTTGTCGCAGACCGCGCGCGGTGTCTGCGATGTAGCCCCACGAAAACGCCACGCGGCTGGGCGTAAGAAATAGGCGGCCTCGAAGCAGCTGCACGAGCGTGGAGTGCACGGCGCTGTTGTCGCCGGGACCATAGACCAGTCCAGGCATCACGATCACGAGCGGCAGTCCGGCGCGCGCCATCGGCAGCGCAACTTCGTAATGCGCCACCCACTTGGTGCGATCGTATTCGGTGAGAAATGGCCCGCGCGCGTAGTGCGTCTCGTCGACGACCTGGCCGCGGGTATCGCCGAACACGCCCACGGTGCTGGTGTAGACCACGCGCGGAATGGCGAGGTCACGCGCGATCTCCAGCACATTGCGCGTCCCGCCAATATTGATCGCTTCGGCGGCAGGTTCGCTGACGCCGATCTTGTACCACGCCGCGACGTGGAACACGCCGTCCACGCCCTGCATTGGCGCGCGGAGACTTTCACGATTGGTGATGTCTCCGACGCGGAGCTCCATACCGAGCGCTTTCAGCAGCGACGCCTTCTCGGCCGATCGAACGAGCGCCACCACCTCGTGGCCGCGCCCGATCAATTGTTTTGCGAGTTCGCCACCGATGAAGCCGGTCGCGCCCGTTACAAAGTATCGGGCCAAGGCGCTACATGATGGCATAGGAGGACAGGGAGATCAGCGAGTCCAGGGAGGAATTCGGGTCCCTGCTCGCATAGGGGAACAGGGAGATCAGGGAGTTCAGGGAGAAATTCGTCTCGCTGATCGCATAGGAGGACGGGAGATTAGGGAGTCCAGGGAGGAATTCGGGTCGCTGATCGCATAGGAGGACAGGGAGATCAGGGAGTCCAGGGAGGAATTCGGGTCCCTGATTGCATAGGAGAACAGGGAGATCAGGGAGTTCGGGGAGGAATTCGTGTCCCTGATCGCATAGCGGAACAGGGAGATCAGGGAGTTCAGGGAGGAAATTGGTCTCGCTGATCGCATAGGAGGACAGGCAGATCAGGGAGTTCAGGGAGGAGATTCGTCTCCTGAAACTCCTTGATTTCCGTGTGCTCCTTACGCGGGAGAAAATTCGCCTCCCTGATCTCCCTGTGCTCCTAACGCGGGGAGGAAATTCGTCTCCCTGGTCTCCCCGATCTCCCTGTGCTCCCGAACGCGGGGAGGAAATTCGCCTCCCTGATCTCCCCGACCTCTCTGTGCTCCTTACGCGGGGAAGAAATTCGTCTCCCTGATCTCCCTGATATCCCTGTACTCCCGAACGCGGGGAGGAAATTCGTCTCCCTGATCTCCCCGATCTCTCTGTGCTCCTTACGCGGAGAAGAAATTGGTCTCCCTGATCTCCCCCATCTCCCTGTGCTCCTTACGCGGAGAAGAAATTGGTCTCCCTGATCTCCCCAAATCTCCCTGTGCTCCTTACGCGAGGAGAAATTCGTCTCCCTGATCTCCCCGATCTCCCTGTGCTCCTCACGCGGAGAAGAAATTGGTCTCCCTGATCTCCCCCAATCTCCCTGTGCTCCTTACGCGGGGAGGAAATTCGTCTCCCTGATCTCCCCAATCTCCCTGTGCTCTTACGCGAGGAGAAATTCGTCTCCCTGGATCTCCCCGATCTCCCTGTGCTCCTAACGCGGCAGGAAATTCGTCTCCCTGATCTCCCCGATCTCCCTGTGCTCCTAACGCGGGGAGGAAATTCGTCTCCCTGATCTCCCCAATCTCCCTGTGCTCTTACGCGAGGAGAAATTCGTCTCCCTGATCTCCCCGATCTCCCTGTGCTCCTTATGCGGAGAAGAAATTCGTCTCCCTGATCTCCTCGATCTCCCTGTGCTCCCGAACGCGGGAGGAAATTCGCCTCCCTGATCTCCCTGATCTCCCTGTTTCCTACAACGCGGGAGGAACGTCTCCCTGATCTCCTCGATCTCCCTGTGCTCCTACAGCCCGCGGATCGCATGTGCGTCGATGCGGTGCGTGCGTTGCAGGTTCAGAATCGCCCGATCGATGTCATCGCGTGGCGCCGCGCCAACGCGCAGCCAGCTCGCGTTGTCGATCGCGTCCGTTGACGACACCACCGGAAGGCCAGCATGCGACAGGAGCGTCAGCGCCGTATCGCCGCGCGGCACGACCCCCGGATAGCGAACGCGCACAAACCACTCCGTTGATGGCGTGGCAATCGGCCCGGCGTGTTCCGATCGGCGACTCGTTCGTGGTAGGCGCCGCACGCTCGAAACTGCCTCGATCGCGTCGTCCAGAATCGTCGCCGCCGTCACGTCGGGGCCTGCGCCCGGCCCGCTAAAAAAAAGATCGGAGACGAAGCGGCCGGAGAGCTGGATTCCGCTCAGCGTGCCCGCGAGCGACGCGAGCGGGTGGTTCGACCGCACGAGTGCAGGGCCAACGAACGCTTCGAGTCCGCCCGACGTGCGCGACGCCCACACGACGGGTTTGATCGTCGCATCGAACCGGTGCGCAGCCGCGAGATCGTCGGCGTCAAGGGGCCGAATGCCGTTGACTTCCAGCTCACACGCTTGTGGCGTTCCCCAGCCAAAGAGCGACGCCAGCAGCGAGAATTTGTCGGCCGCGTCGAAGCCGTCGAGATCGCGCGACGGATCCGGCTCGGTCAAACCGAGATGTTGCGCGCGCGCGAGCGCTTCGTCGAAGCTGCAGCGTTCTCTGTCGATCGTGGAGAGGATGAAGTTCGACGTGCCATTCACGACGGCGGAAAAACGCGACACGTCGGACACGAACGGCCGTTCGCTCAGCGCGCCAAGAAACGGCACGCCAGCGAGCGCGCTCGCCTCGTAGCGCAATGACGTGCGGTGACGCGAGGCGAGCGCCGCGAGCTCGTGACCGTGCGCGGCGACCAGGGCTTTGTTGGCGGTGACGACAGGGACGCCGCGTTCGAGAACACGTGCAACGATCGTGCGCGCCGGCTCGATGGGACCCAGCGCCTCAATCACCACGTCGTAGTTTCCGCGCAGGAACGTGTCGGCGTCGTTGGTGACGCGCGGAGGTCGCGGACACGCACGCGGCCGATCGACATCGCGGACGAGCGCGCTCAACACGCGGAAGCGGATGCCGCTGGTCGCAAGATCCTGCGCTTCCGGCGCGAGGCGGGCGACGGCTTGACCGACGTTGCCTAAGCCGAGGAGGCCGACCCGCACCGTTCGCGTCGATGTGGCGGCGCGTGCGGTTTTGGAGGGAACGCTGACAGCGTCGACGAGCATCG
>JBKPAJ010000006.1:0-6858 GCA_046726375.1 Acidobacteriota bacterium | reverse complement strand
GGACACGACATGTCCGCTGTAGGCACCGCCGGTAGGCACGCATTCCCTGCGAATACCGGTTCGCCAACGATCTCTCACTCGGAGTTTATGAGAACTCTCAACATCAAGGTCGGGAAGGACGTGACGTAAAGGCGCCTAACTGCCATCGCTGAGGCGACGCCAAGGAGACCGATATGAGTTTCGTCTCTCGCGGCTTTCGCGGCCGGCAACGAGACGCGGACGCCGGTCCGGCCCGCGTGCCTCCCGGCCAGCACGTGACCCCCGACTTCCCGGTGCTCTCGGCCGGCCCGACGCCGCAGACACCGCTCGACCGGTGGACGTTCTCGATCGAGAACGGCGCCGTGCTCCGGACGTGGACGTGGGCGGAGTTCCGCGCCCTCCCTAGCGAGCCTGTCACGGCCGACATCCACTGCGTCACCCGCTGGTCGAAGCTCGCCACGACTTGGGAGGGCGTGTCGGTTGACACCCTCCTCGCCGAGGTCGACCACGAGGCGGACTACGTGCTCGCGTTCTGCGACGGCGGCTACACGACCAACCTGCCGCTCGAGGACGTGACCGGCAGGAAGGCGTGGGTCGTCTACACGTACGAGGGCGAGCCCCTCGACCCCGAGCACGGCGGCCCGGCCCGTCTGCTCGTCCCGCACCTCTACTTCTGGAAAAGCGCCAAGTGGGTGCGCGGGCTCCGCCTGCTCGACGAGGACGAGCCGGGCTTCTGGGAGACGTACGGCTATCACATGTACGGCGATCCGTGGCGGGAACAGCGCTACTCGGGCGACTGACCTGGCGCGTCGCGACCGTGACGGCGGTGGTCGACGAGACGCCGCGCGTGCGCACGCTCGAGCTCGAGGTCCCGGACTGGCAGGGCCACGTCGCGGGCCAGCACGTCGACGTCCGGCTGACGGCCGAGGACGGCTATCGCGCCGAGCGCGCGTACTCGCTCGCCTCCGCCCCCGGCGAGCCGCCGATGATCACCGTCGAGCGGCTCGAGGACGGGGAGGTCTCGCCGTACCTGACGCAGGACGTGCGGCCGGGCGACGCGTTCGAGGTCCGTGGGCCGATCGGCGGCTATTTCGTCTGGCGCCCGGACGACGGCGGCCCACTCTTCCTCGCGGCCGGAGGCTCCGGCGTCGTCCCGATGCGGGCGATCCTGCGCCAGCGGCGCAACAGCATGAGCAACGTGAGGGCGCGACTGCTCTACTCCTCGCCCACCCTCGAGGACGTCATCTACCGCACGGAGCTCGACGGGGAGGAGATCGTCCACACGATCACGCGCACGCCGCCGCCCGGGTGGAGGGGATACGCGCGTCGGGTCGACGCCGACCTCCTGCGTGAGATCGCGTGGCCGGCTGAGGACGGGCCGCTGGCGTTCGTCTGCGGTCCGACGAGCTTCGTCGAATCGGTCGCGGCCGGCCTGGTCGAGCTCGGCTACGCGCCGGGACGCACCAAGACCGAGCGGTTCGGAGCGACGGGAGGACGCTGATGGAGGCGCTCGACGGCAACGCGATCGGCGGAATGCTCTACCACGTCTTCGGCGGCGAGATGACGATGGCGCGGGCGGAGTGCGGTCACTGCAGGGCGCGCGGCCCGCTGGCCGAGTGCGAGGTCTATCTCGGCGGCCCGGGCGTTGTCGTCCGCTGCCGTGTCTGCCACAACATCGTGCTGGTCCTCGTCGAGGCGCGCGAGATGGTGTGCGTCGACGTCGGCGGGTTGAGCGCGCTCGATCTCCCGGCCCGGCGTTACCGATCAGAGAGCCAGCCGTAGCGGAGCTCATGGCTCAGTTGATGAAAGGTGAGCTCTAAGCTTCTTCTGTGTTGACACCTGATCCAGTCGTTGGCCGAACAGTCGAAGTCAAAACGGCGCCGCAGGAGTTTTCTGAGAGGTCACGCTGCCCGATCCATCTTGATCACCCAACTATCGCGATCGCTCGTGCTTATCAACGCGCTAGGAACAACTGGGATTTTGATCCCCAAGGCATTGAACGCAGCTCGGATGCGGGCGGCATGGATAGCCTCGATACATGCGATCCCAGCCTCCAGCTCAATCATGTACGGGGATTTCAACTTTGAGGTATCGCTCACATATCCTGCAGCGGCGCCGATCTCCAGCGCGAGTGCAAGCTTGGCGATGTTGACGTCACTATCGACATTACCTTCACCCTTAGTAATGGAAGCGGACAGGTCATAGTTCTTCTCCATCTGAACGGGAGTACCGCCCGCCTCACTAATTGCACTTCTCAGCATTTCTTGATGTTTCTCGTGATCTGCGCGGTTCTGCAGGCCAAGCTCGAGCACGGCTTTGCCCACCTCAGAAGTGCTCAATTTGCCAGCCGCGAACCCATATGCCCAAACACCCTGATTCTCAAAGAAAAGAGCTCGGTTTAGAATCTGAATGTCGTTGAGCTTGTCTTCATCGGACATGCCTTTGAACCTATGCATTGTGGTATTCCTCCTTAGCCCTCAGGCTGCGATGCTCAGCACGATCTTGCCGCGCTTGTGCGGCGCGCCGTCGAGCATCTCGTGGGCAATGCGAGCGTCTTCCAGGGACAGCACTGTCCCCACATCCGTTACGAGTCTTCCGCTTTCGAAAAGCTCCGTGATCGTCTTCAGCCGCGCTGTCGTCACATCCACGTAGAAGTATGCTGCGCGAACTCCATAACGTGACTGTGTCGCCTCGGGAACGGGTGACACGACGGAAACGAGAATCCCGCCGGGCTTCAGAACTCGAAGCGATCGCTGCTGCGTATCGCCTCCGACCGTATCGAGGACAACATCCACGCCAGTCACCGACTCTTCGAAACGCTCTGTTTTGTAATCCACGACCGTTTCAGCGCCCAGCCCGCGGACGTAGGCTAGATCGGCGAGGCCAGCAGTCGCGACGACATGAAGGCCGGCCTGCGTGCCCAGTCGTACGGCGTACGCGCCGACATTGCCCGCAGCGCCATGGATGAGCACGGTTTGCCCGGCAGTGACCAGGGCATACTCGAACAGCATCTGCCAAGCCGTGACCGTGACGATCGGAGCCGACGCCGCCTCGATGAAGCTCAAGGTCTTTGGTTTTGGCGCCATCATTCTCGCTGACGGGACCGCATATTCCGCGTATGCCCCGCTGAAATGTTCGTTCGTTGCGCCGTAGACTTCGTCGCCGAGCTTGAATCCCGAAACGCCCTCTGCGATCCCTTCGACGATTCCGGAGAGCTCAGAACCGAGAGTCAGCGGCAGAGGTTGGAGGCTCACCTTACCCTCGCGGATGAGGGCGTCCCAATCACCCACCCCCGCGGCCTTGACTCGAACCAGCAGTTGCCCGGCGCCAGGTTCCGGCTGAGGGAGGTCGTCGTTTGTGATCACGTTCGGTGGACCAAATCGTAGAACTCGTGCTGCTTTCATCGTTACCAGCCCCCCGTCTCCTACTTGAGCGCCGGATACCCGGACGTATAGATCCAGTCCGTGGCTTTGGCGGGTACGTGGCAGGGGAGACAGTCCGTTTTGTAGGCGGTCGACGTCGTTTTCGTCGGGTTTCCCGCGTCGAACCACGACCATCCCCAGCCATCCCCCCACAGCGAGTTGCCGGGGTGGCTGTTGTTGCTGTCCTTCACCATCACGAACCAACCCTTCAAATTCTGTGCATGACTGACGGTCCCCGTCGTCATCGGAGCCGTAGAGGTCTCATAGACCTCTTTGACCAGCACCGTTCCAGCAGGAAAGCGGCCGCGTCTGTGGGACTCAGCGATCGTGCCCGGACGCGCATAGACGTTGTGAATCTCTTTGGATCCGGCTCGTGTGTCGGCAGCAATGGCCCACGTGCCCAGGAACTCGTAGTCCGCGCGATAATTGGATGGGACGCGGAGATGTCCTTGCGCATCGACGACGGCCTCCGGCTTTTCATCGGCGCGTGACATTCGCACGTCACTCTCACCATCGACGACCGACGACTGAAGCGCCAACGCGAAGGCGGCAATCCCCACCAGCGGTGCTAGCGAAGCGACACGAGCGACAAGCTTCATAGCGAAGCTTCCTCTATTCAGACGGGTTACCGGCGCGCGCTAGGATCACTCCAGCAGGCGGGCCTCCATTCCATCTCTGTAGCAGCGATCAACCCGGTACCGCCAATATCGAGTTCGTCTTACGGAGATCCCGCGAGTCACTGCGTCTGGCGGACGCAGTTGATCGAAAACTTGCGATGCCGGGTGTGGCGGTCTTCCGAGAACCCGATGGACCACGACTTGCTTGCGCGCTGCCTGCGCGAAGCGTTGTTGGGGAGCGGTGAGCTACGTAGTCACGCGAGGATCAGGTTGGCGATCCGGGGCGGTACCCAACAATGGCTCGAGGGGTAGGCATCGGATGGAGCTGCGTCATCTGCGGTACTTCATCGCCGTCGCGGAAGAATTACACTTCAGTCGCGCGGCTGAGCGCCTCCACGTTTCGCAGCCGCCTCTCAGTCAACAGATCAAGCAGCTGGAGGAGGAGCTCCAGGTCCTGCTCTTCGAGCGCAGCAAACGGTGGGTGCGGTTGACGCGCGCCGGACGGCTTTTTCTCGAGCATGCGCGCCAGGTGCTCATGGAGGTGGACGGCGCGGTACTGGCCGCCCGTCGGACGATCGGAGGCGAGTGTGATCGGCTTTCGGTCGCGTGTACGCCTTGGGCCGGCTACGTCGCAATCCCGCACATCCTGAGTCACTTCAGTGAACAGCATCCTAACGTCCGCATCGAAATCCAGACGTTGAGCTCGGTGCAGCAGCTGTATGCCGTCGACGCCGGGATCATCGATGTCGCGTTCATGTGGCGGAGCTCAGCAGACGACCATATTCAAACTGATGTACTACTTGCACATCCCTTAGTGGTTGCCTTGCCCGTCAAGCACCGGCTCTCGGCGTGCACGTATCTGTCGCCGCGTGATCTGACGGGCGAGAGCTACGTGACGCTGGATCCGAATGTAGCCCCGGTCTACTCGCAAGCGGTGGCGGAGTACTGGGAGACCGCTGGAGTCACGCTGAACGAGCAACACCGGGCAGATCAGCCGTACGCCGTGATTGAGTTCGTCGCTGCTGGCGCGGGCTTCGCGGTCGTTCCGTTATCGGGTCATGTGTGCGCGGACCAGCGTGTCGTCTGCCGCCGTCTGGAGCCTCCGCCGCCAGAACTCGAGCTGACACTGGTGCGCGCGCGTGGTGTAGATTCCCCGGCGATCAACGCCCTGCTCGAGATGGCCCTGCCGATCGTCAGGCAGCACGACCTTTCCTTGCCCGCGAAGCCAGAGTTGACTCGCGCCCGGGCTCGTCCGACCTCCCAACGGTGGGAAGGCTCTGGCGGGCGAGACACGCAGGGCAGGCTCGCACCAGTGGTGGAACGCCAAGGACAACCCACGCCAAGGACGTCAAAGTAGCAAGTCAGCCGCTGGGCCTTTGTCGATCCTTGCGAAATAACAAGTCTGCAAAGTACCAGCGACACACAAGTATCTCGAAGGCATGAGAAACGCACGAGGCGGAGCGAACCTCAGAATGGACGTGCAATCAGCGAGGGAGCCACCATGAAAGCCGTTCGACTCCATAGAGAAGGCGGTCCGGAGCAACTGGTGTACGAGGATGCGCCCAAGCCTGAGTTGGGTGCTGGGGACGCCCTCCTCCGAGTTCACGCCACAGGCATTACGCCTGCCGAGTTGACCTGGGCCGACACCTACAAGAATTGTGACGGCTCTGAACGCCTGCCCGCTATACCGGGACACGAGGTGTCGGGCGTCGTCGACAGCGTGGCGCACGGCGTGACCAATGTGTCGATTGGCGACGAGGTGTATGCGCTCACCTCCTTCTGTCGAGATGGCGCCGCCGCGGAATATGTCGCGGTGCACGCCGCCGACCTGGCGCCCAAGCCCAAGACACTTGATCTTGTGCAGGCGGCCGCCGTCCCGCTTTCGGCGCTCACCGCCTGGCAGGCCTTTTTCGATCACGCGCGACTTGCGCCGGGCCAACGTGTGCTGATCCACGGCGCCGCCGGAGGGGTTGGCGGCTTTGCGGTTCAGATCGCCCGCTGGCACGGGGCGTACGTGATCGGCACGGCATCGGCTGAAAGCCGCGACTTCGTGCTCGGTCTCGGGGCGAATGAGGTCATTGACTATCAGCACGTTCAGTTCGAAGAGGCCGTGCGTGATATGGACGTCGTTCTTGACACCATCGGTGGCGACACGCGCGAACGATCCTGGCAGGTGTTGAAGCCAGGAGGAATCCTGGTCACGCTGCCCGAGCCGATCCCCGAGTCCGAAGCAGCGGCGCACGGCCAGCACGGCAGGCGCGGCGTGTTCTTCGTCGTCCGGCCCGATCGCGAACAGCTGAGCCGGCTCGCGACGTTGATCGATGCCGGCGCAGTCCGCCCCGTGATCGCACAAACAGTCCCGCTGGCAGAAGCCCGAGAGGCATTTGAACGTGGAGTGGCCGGCCATACCCGAGGGAAGCTGGTGCTGGCGGTCGACAAGCCATGAGCGCACCACTGACAAGGACTGGCATAGAGGCCCCGTTGACGGAACGGCCATTCTCGGCCCCGCGGCCAGCCCTCTGTCGCCGCTCTTTCCCCGGCACAGGCCGCATCGCAGTTCAGCCAACATGAACAGGAGGCCGTGATGTCCAAGTCCTATTCGCTCCCCACTGAACCCGAAGGCGTCATCCCGTCGCTGATCGAGCGATTTAACTCCGGCAAGGTCAGCGCGATGGAAACCTTGTACGAAGGAGCCGTGCTCATCGCGGACGACGGGCGAACCGTCACTGATCGCGCCGAGATCGCTGCCGAACTCGAGCGCGATCTCAGCCTCGGCCTGCCGCTGGAGGCCAAGGCGCGCCATGTGTTCGTTAACGGCGATATCGCCCAGATCGTGGTGG
>JBKPAJ010000005.1:0-7040 GCA_046726375.1 Acidobacteriota bacterium | reverse complement strand
AGCCACACCATGTCGGTGGTCTCGTCGAGCACGATGATGGCCGCCGATCCCAGCAGCGATCCCGCCTTCTGCACGTCGTCAAAGCTCGCCGGGATGTCGATTTGATCGGGCATCAGAATCGGCACCGACGAGCCGCCGGGGATCACCGCTTTGAGCGTATGCCCTTCGCGCATGCCGCCCGCGTAGTCGAAGATCAATTCACGCAGCGATACTTTCATTGGCGCTTCGAACACGCCAGGCCGCTTTACGTGGCCGCTCACACAAAACAGCTTCGGCCCCCCGTTTTTCTCCGGACCGAGCGAGGCAAACCACTCGACGCCGCGTGTCATCACGAGCGGAACGTTGCACAGTGTTTCGACGTTGTTGACCGCGGTTGGGCAACCCCAGAGACCGGCCACTGCCGGAAAGGGCGGTTTGAACCGTGGCTGCGCGCGTTTGCCTTCGAGCGAGTCGAGCAGCGCCGTCTCTTCTCCGGCTTCGTACGCTCCCGCTCCGCGATGAACGTACACCTCACAGTCGAAGCCAGAGCCCTGGATGTTGGTGCCGACATAGCCCGCGCGGCGCGCCTCTTCGATCGCCGCTTCGAGCAGCGGCTGCATGTGATAGAACTCGCCGCGGATGTAGATGTAGGCGACCTTCGCGTCAATCGCGTAGCAGCCAATCAAACATCCCTCAATAAGGAGATGTGGATTGCGCTCCATCAACAAGTGATCTTTGAACGTGCCCGGCTCGCTCTCGTCGGCGTTGCACACGATGTAGCGCGGCTTTGGCGATTTCTTATCGACGAACTGCCACTTCATGCCAGTTGGGAAGCCGGCGCCGCCACGACCGCGCAGGCCGGACGCCTTGACGGCGTTGATCAGCTGGTCGGGTGTCATCGATAGCGCCTTCTTCAGCCCCTGGTAGCCAGCCTGATTATTCAAGTAGTGATCGAGCGTGAATCCGTTTGGTGTGAAGGCGTACTTGGTGAGCACCGGCTCGTAATCCGGGAGCGCCTTCGGCTTGACCGGCGTCGTCGTCTTCCCTTGCCACTCGCTTTCCGGCCGATGCTCAATATCGAGGTGGCATCCAGCGCAGCCCCGCTCGCCTTGCGACTCGATGCGATCGACAAACGCCCCGGCTTGCTCCGGTTTGAGCTCTTCCTGCCAGAAGCTGTTGTTCACCATGACCACCGGCGCGCGGTCGCACGCACCCAGGCACTCCATCGGCTGAATGGTGAACATGCCGGTCGGATCCGTTTCGCCGGCCTTGATGCCCAGCTTGTGCTCGAGTTCTTCGACGAGGCGTTCGGCGCCGACGAGCGCGCAGGAGAGCGTTGTGCACACCTGCAGCACGTGCTTGCCGACGGGATTGCGGAAAAACATCACATAGTACGAGACCACGTCTTCGACGTCTGCCGTCGAACAGCCGATCACTTCACCCACGTGACGCGCCGCGTTGGCCGAGATGTAGCCCTGTTGCTCCTGAACGAGGTAGAGCGCGTGGAGAATCGCGGACTGGCGGAACTCGGGCGGATAGTGCGCCGCGAACGCTTCAAAGCGCTGGCGATTCTCTGGCGTGTATTGAAACTCGGGACCTTCGGGCAACGTCTTGCGTTGCGAGCGATGCCACTCGCCTGTGCCGTATGGCATCGCCGGATGAAAGCTCATCGATCCACGTCTCCCATGACCACATCGAGCGAGCCGATCACGGCGATCACGTCCGCAATCATCCCGCCGACGATGAACTTGTGCAGCGCCTGGCAGGCCATCAGGCTGGGCGCGCGCATGTGCACGCGCCACGGGCGATTGCTGCCGTCGGACACCACGTAGCATCCGTGCTCCCCGCGCGGCCCTTCAACGGGAACATAGGTGTCGCCGAGCGGCACAGTAAAGCCCTGCGAATAGATGAGGAAGTGCTGAATCAGCGCTTCCATCTCGGTATAGACCTCGTCCTTGGGTGGCGGCACGATGCGGCGATCGTCCACAGCCCAGGGGCCAACCGGAGGAATCCGTTCGAGCGCCTGCAGGCAGATCTTGACGCTCTCACGCATCTCCGCCATGCGCACGAGATAGCGATCGTAAACGTCGCCGTTCTGCGCCCCGATTACGTCGAAGTCGAACGTTTCGTAACCGCTGTACGGAAACGCGCGCCGGACGTCGTAGTCACCGCCTGCTGCACGGGCAATCGGCCCGTAGAGTCCCCACGCATAGCAATCCGCCAGCGTGATGACGCCGACACCGCGCGTGCGATCGAGCCAGATTGGGTTTTTCGTAAGGAGCGTTTCGTATTCGTCGAGCTTGCCGGGGAAGCGGTCGAGAAACGCCTTGACGGCTTCCTTGAACCCGCGCGGGATGTCCTCGCGCAATCCGCCGACGCGGATGTAGCTCGGAAAGAAGCGGAAGCCCGCCATCAGCTCGTTGATGTTCATCAGGAGCTCGCGGTCGCGGAACGCGTAGAGCATGGCGGTAATGGCGCCGACCTCCATGCCGTGCGTGCCGAACCACACGAGATGACTGCTGATGCGCTGCAGTTCGGCAATGAGCACGCGAATCCACTTGACGCGATCGGGCATCTCGATGCCGAGCAGCTTCTCGACCGACAGCGCAAACGCCAGGCTGTTCGACTGCGCGGCGAGGTAGTCCATGCGCTCGACGAGGGGGATGACCTGCTGCCATTTTTTCTGCTCGGCGGTCTTCTCGATGCCGGTGTGCAGGTAGCCAATCGTCGGTGCCACAGAAACGACGGTTTCACCATCGAGCTCCAGCACCAGCCGCAACACGCCATGCGTGCTGGGATGCTGGGGCCCCATGTTGACGGTCATCGTCTCGGTTCGAACATCAGCCATATATCTCTCGATGTCGCGACGTGGTGATGTGGCGATGTGATGGGGCGATCGGGCGATGTGACGATGTGTCTAGCGATCTGGCGATGTGATGGTTGCCATGTGACGTCGCGATGTAGCGCCACATCGATAAATCACATCTTGACATCGCCAGACACATCGTTACATCACTACATCACCACATCACATCTCCACATCAGCAAGTCGCCCCATCGCCACTGGTTAATCTCTCAACGCTTCGTCGATCAGCTCGCAGAGGACGTGCAATACCGTCGTGTGCACTTCCTGCACGTGCGGCGTACGCTCTTCCGCGACGTTCACGTGAATCGTCGCGAGGCGCCCCGCCTCTGCCCCGTCTCGTCCCGTCAGCGCGATCGTCACTAAACCGCCCGCCTTGGCGGCTTCGAGCGCTCGCAAGACATTCGCCGAACGGCCGCTCGTGGTAATCGCGAGCGCGACATCGCCCGGCCGTGCGAGCGCTTCAATCTGGCGCGCGAACACCTGCTCGAACATCAAGTCGTTGCCCGCTGCCGTCAAGATGCTCGTATCGGTCGTGAGCGCAATCGCGCCGCGCGCCGGCCGATCGCGCTCGTATCGCACCACCAATTCCGCCGCAAAGTGCTGCGCGTCGGCCGCGCTGCCGCCGTTGCCAAACGCGAGCACTTTGTTGCCCGCGCCCAACGCTCGCGCGATCGCGTCAGCCGCAGCAACAATCGCTGCGACGGCGCTTTCGGCGACGCGCGCGTGCGCCGCCGCCGTTTGCTTCAAGCGCTCGGCAACCTGTGCCGCCTTGGTCACGCCGTTTCGCCCGTCGACGTGCTCGGGCCGCCGCGCGGCACCGTGGCCGTGTCGGTTTTGGGGCGCGCCATGCGGTCACGCTCCATGTTGGCGCGGAACTCCTCCTCCGTGACCTGCAGCGGCATGAACGTCTGGGCGTCCTTGCGGACCTGCACCGGGTAATCCTTCCGCAGCGGATGCCCTTCCCAGTCTTCGGGCATCAGCAGCCGGCGGAGATCGGCGTGGCCCTCGAAGACGATCCCGAACAGATCGAAGACTTCGCGTTCGGCCCATCCCGCTCCAGGCCAGATGGTGCTCACCGTCGCGATCGGTTGATCCTTCGTCAGGCGCACCTTGAGGCGGACACGGGCACGCCGGTGAGGCGAAACCAGGTGATACACCAGATCGAAGCGCGGCTCGCGCAGCGGAAAAAAATCAGCAGCAGTGACGTCGGAGAACGCCACGAATTCCAGTTCCGGCGTGTCGCGAAGGGCGCGACACACGTGGGGAAGATGCGAGGCCGAGACCAACAGCGTTGGATTGATTTCTTCGTCGGCCGCGCTCAGCGGTTCGAGGGAGGCGCCGGGCACGAGCGGCTGGAGTTGGGCGATCAGATCGGTAGCAGTCATGGTTTGCGCGCCGGGCGCGACAGGCCGCGATCGCGGACCTAAAGGTCCGCGCTACATCTTGGACGCAGCAATCTTTTTCTGCAGCAGCACGATGCCGTAGATCACCGACTCCGGACGCGGCGGGCAGCCAGGGATATAGACATCGATCGGAACAACCTGATCCGAGCCTTGCACGATGGCGTAGTTGTCGAACACACCGCCGCAGGACGCACACGCGCCCATCGAGATCACCCATTTAGGTTCCGGCATCTGATCGTAAACGCGGCGGAGCGCCGGCGCCATTTTGCGCGAGAGGCGTCCGGCAATGATCATCAAGTCCGACTGTCGCGGCGAGCCGCGAAACACTTCTGCGCCGAAGCGCGCGATGTCGTAGCGGCTGCAGCTCATCGCCATCATCTCGATGGCGCAGCAGGCCAGCCCGAACGTAACCGGCCATATCGCCGATCGGCGCGCCCACTGGACGACCTTTTCGAGGCTCGTCGTGAGAACGGGGATTTCAATATCAGTTTCGATTCCCATAGCGGTATCGCTTGAGGACCGGCGGCCCTGGAGGCGCGGGGTGCTGGTAGTCCGGATCGTGCTCCGGCCCCCAATCGAGCACACCTTTGCGCCATACGTACACGTATCCGACAACCAGAATCAGAAAAAACACCACGATTTGCACGAAACCGGTCCATGCCAGCTCGCGCATCGACATCGCCCAGGGACCGAGAAACGCAATTTCGATGTCGAAGAGGAGGAAGATCATCGCAATCAGGTAGAACTTGACCGATTGCCGTTCGCGGGCGTCGCCGACCGGCGGCATGCCGCATTCATACGGCGCCATTTTTTCGGGCGTTGGGTTGCGCGGACCTAGCGCCCGTCCCAAGACGATGGACACCGCGCCAAAGGCGACGCCAACCGCGACCATGATTGCGACACCCAGCCAGCCTGCCATCTGTCCCTATATATATGACTCGCGAGGCCTCCGCCTCAGACCGTCAAGCGTGTCGCGTGTACGGGTCTCGCTAGTCTCTCCGTTGGTTGCCTCGCGGCGCCTTCCGGACGCGGCGAGCTGAGCTTGTGAAGAATTTCTCAAGTTCAATCTGAATCCTATCACGAGCGTTCTTCGCCACGTCGGTTCCTTACCTGGACTCTTCACGGGCATCCTCACGGATCTTCCTTTACCGAGAGCGTCACGGGGGTTTCCCCTAACAGCCGTGGTGAAAGTGGCGGCGAGCACCGAGACACGCGAGGCGCCCCGAGGGCAAGGCGCGACGACCGAGAATATCGGGCCATATTTGAGGAAGGAGCAACGCAGCCATCGGGGATGCCGCGGGTCGAATGCCGTCGCCGCTTTTACGGACTGCTAAACACGGCGACAATGTCGCGGGGACTTCAGGTCCGCGGTTAAGCTAGCGGGCGGAATGCGTATCGCGTGGTTTTCGCCCATGCCGCCCAGTCGATCCGGCATTGCCGCCTACTCGGCGGAAGTCCTGCCCTACGTCCGCGACCATCATGAGATCGACGTCTTCGTCGATCGTGAACCCGATCCCGACGAACACGACCTCGTGAACGCTCACCACTTCGTGTGGAAGCACCGCCGCAATCCTTACGATCTCACCGTGTTCCAGCTCGGAAACGCGTCGTGCCACGACTACATGTGGGCGTACCTCTTCCGCTACCCTGGCCTTGTCGTCCTGCACGATGCGCAGTTGCATCAAGCGCGCGCGTTATGGCTGCTCAAGCGACTCGAGCCGCGGCTCGACGACTACCTTGCCGAGTTTGGCGCCAACCATCCGGACGCGCCGGTCCATGCCGCGTACCTCGTGGCCGCCGGTCACGGCGAAGGCCTCTACCACCACTGGCCGATGGTCAAGCTCGTCGTCGAACATGCGCGCCTCCTCGTTGTCCATAACAGGGCGGTGCGTGAGGAGCTCGCCGAGCGCTATCCCACCGCGACGATCGACGTCATCGAGATGGGTGTCGTGGACCCGCAGCCGCGTGTCGTACGCGCCGACATCCTTGCGCGGCACTCGATTCCATCCGATGCCATTGTGGTTGCCGCGTTTGGCGGAGTGACTCCCGAGAAACGGATTGGCTCGATCTTGCGCGCGATGACGGCCATTGCAGACCGGGTCCCTAACCTGTATCTGATGATCGTTGGCGACCGCGCACCGCACTACGACGTTGAATCCGAAGCCGCGCGGGTTCAGATTGCCGCTCGCGTCCGTATCACCGGCTACGTGCGTGACGAAGACGTCGGTTCGTATCTGGCAGCGTCCGACATCTGCGCCTGTCTCCGCTGGCCAACCAATCGGGAAACCTCAGCCTCCTGGCTGCGCTGTCTCGCCGCCGGGCGCGCGACCATTGTGACCGACCTCGCACAGCTCGTTGACGTGCCGACCGCGAACGCAGAGGGCAGGACGGTGCGCGACGAATCGTCCGCGGAGCCGGTTGCGGTCAGCGTCGATGTGATGGAAGAGGACGCGATGCTGCCGCTGGCGCTTGAAACACTCGCGGCCAACGCCGGGCGGCGGACGCAACTCGGTCGAGCGGCGCGGGCGTGGTGGGAGGCGCACCATCAGCTGGCGCCAATGGCTGATGCGTATATTCGCGTCCTGGCGCGCGCCGCGTCGCTTGCGGCACCTTCGGCGAAACTCCCGGCGCACCTCACGGACGACGGCACACGTGGATTGCGTGCGCTCGCCGACACGATGGGCATGAATGGGAAAGTCGCTGAACTTTTCGGGCCGGAGGAACTAAGAACGAAGAACTAGCCCCTCAATTCACTCGTGTTCGCAATTGTGGCATCGAGCCGATTCCAATGC
>JBKPAJ010000004.1:0-47792 GCA_046726375.1 Acidobacteriota bacterium | reverse complement strand
GGCACGTCCCAGATGGCGAGACCGAACATCCCATTGAGGCGACCAAAGAGATCCGTCCCCCATTGCTTGTAGCCGTGGACGATCACTTCCGTATCGGACTGAGTGCGAAACCAGTGGCCGTGCTGTTCGAGCTCGGCTCGCAGTTCCTTGAAGTTGTAGATCTCGCCGTTGAAGATCACCCAAACGGTCTGCTCGGCGTCGGACATCGGTTGATGACCGCCGGCAAGATCGATGATCGACAGCCGCCGGAACCCCAATCCGATCGCGCCATCCAAGTGATAGCCGTCGTCATCCGGTCCACGATGCGCGATCGACCGAGCCATTCGTTGGATCACGTGTGGATCCACCGGTTCCAGTCGTTCGAAATTAAATTGTCCTGTGATACCGCACATTGGTTGCGTCAAACGACGGGAACGGCCGCATTCAACTGCCGCTCGGCTGCGGATGCAGCTGTCGCGCACGGCGACTCATTCGCGGTTCGGCTCGCGACGAAGAACGCCAGGCTGCGGAACATCTGCGACTGCGCCCACCGGTGCATGGGAACGTTGTCCCATCCAACCAACAACTGACGCGAGCGAAATGAGCCGTCCGGTTTTGTCCACTGTCGAACGATCGATGTCACGACGGCGTTGAGCGGTTTCTCGAGCTGGGGGAAGCGGTCGTTCAGCAACAAACACAGGTTGATGCACTCGGCGCAGTCGTACAGCTCGCGTTTGTACACCGTGAGCCGTGGCGCCTTTGCGAACGGCTTGGGGAGCCCGTTGGAGTCGAACAGGTTTGCCAGGTAGTACTGAACCCCGCGTTCGAGGGCTGCACGGGTCCGCTCGTGCCCTGTCAGCGCGTGGATCTTGGCAAGCGCCTTCATCACGAAGCACGTGTGAAAGTGATCGACGAAGTCGCGCACACCATCAACGGCGTAGTGCCACGAGCCGTCTGGATTCTGCGCGTCGAGTACGAAATTGAGGTTTCGCAGCGCCGCTTCCCAATACGCGCGTTCGCCAAAGAGCCTCGAGGCGCTGGTTAGAAGAGAGGCGCGATAGGCGGCCGCATTGATGACACCGCCGCCGTCATAGGGCGTGTAAGAGCAGCTCGCCGCGTGCGGCGACGTTTTGAATTCCTTGATGTCATTGGCCGCGTGGCGCGCGATCGACGCAAGAACGTTCTTCCACTCCTCACGAGGCGACACTTGGTCCGCCTGAAGAAAGGCCTCGTATACGTAAGGGGTGGTCGTGATCAGCGGGGTCTGGGCGGGAATCGTGCCGTTGCGCGTAACCCAATTGAACGGATATCCCCAACAGTATTCGTCGAATCCAGCACACCGTGTGTTTAGCAAGGCTTCAAGATGCCGCGTCGTGCGATCGATAAAACTCTGGTTGCCAAGCGCACGGTAAAGATATGCAAAGCCCATCGCGTAGTGAGCGTCCGCGATGGGGAACCTGATTTTGTGGTGGAACAGCCGACGTGCGCTGGGCAGGAACGCCTCACAGACAATCATCGGCGCGACTGCCATCGTCCCGAGGAGTTTGTGGCGATAGTAGAGAGACTTTGCGCGACCACCTAGAGGACCAGCGAAGAAACTCTGGTGGTCCCAGGAGCTCTGGCCGTATCCGTCGAGCCAGCGCACGAAGGCTTTCAGAACCACGGCGACTTCCTGCTCCAGTTTGACGGTGCTACCCGCAGCGCTCATGACGGAGTGCAGTTCAGGCATGTTTGCCTCGCTCCGTTGCTTCCGGCCGGAACGCGTCAACTCGTTGAAATCGGGACAACGTAGTGAACACGGCGCGCAGTTTTCTCATTTGATCGGCGCGGTGAAAACGAATCAGCTCCGGTGATACCACCCGCGGCATTTGTGTGATGGAGGCCCAGGTATAGCCGGCGAGCAACGACAAGCCACCGACGACGTACGGGCGCTTGGTCGTTTGATAGCCGGCGCGGATCACCTGCCAGACAGACGAGCCACCAAGGTAATAGTCCTTTTGGCCGTACGAAAACATTGCCGAGATTCGATTGCGTTCGGCGGTGCCGAGGGCACGATGGTGATGGAAGCGCTTGTCTGCAAAGGCGCGTACGGTCCACCCCTTCATACGCGCTGTCATGACGGCGATCCAGTCAACGCCGCCCGCGTGATTCGCGACATAGCCGCCGATGTCCCGGAAGCACTGCAGCCGAAACAGCTGGCACGGGCCAGCAACGTAGTTGTGCCCTTCGAAACTATCCCGGGTTGAGTCGTAGCCGCCGTCCTGCGTGAATGGCGTACCGGCTACACCGAGCTTGGGGTCTTCGGCGAACCGTTCGAGTAAAAACGCCATGTAGTCTGGCGCGAAAGACACATCGGCGTCGAGGTTACCGAAGATGTCGAACTGCAACCCCTGGCGGAGAAGCGATTGGAACGCGGCGTTGACCGCGTGAGCCTTACCCGCAAAACTTCGGCCTGCTCTCAGCGGCTGTCGAACGAGATCGATCCAGCCGTGGCGCTGCCGATACTCTGCCACAATCGCTGCGGTCCGGTCGGTGGAACCATCGTCGACGATGATCCACCGCTCCGGCAGTTTGGTTTGCGACGTTACGGCGTCGAGTGTGAAGCGGATGACCGCTTCTTCGTTCCGCGCCGACGTCACTAACACATATCTCATTCGAATCGCCCAGCTCGGGTACTTATCAGCGCTCTACCGAAGAGCGGTGCGAATCGCGTCGGCAACGTATTCGATCTGCTCCGGCGTCAGCTCGGCAAACATCGGCAGCGAAAGAATTTCGCCCGATGCCCGAAGTGCCTCCGGGAAATCGTTCGGCCCATGTCCCAAATGCTTGTACGCGTTCAAGAACGGCAGGGCGATCGGGTAATGAATGCCGGTATTGATGCCCTGCATCTTCAGGCGCTCCTGCAGCGCATCGCGTCCATCGTTCGGCGCGCGCACTACGTAGAGGTGGTAGACCGCACGCACGTCGTCGAGTTCGCTTGGCGTCGTGACGCCGGCTCCCGCGAGTGCTTCGTTATAGAGGTAAGCATTGCGACGGCGACGTTCGGTCCAGTCCTCGAGATAACGAAGCTTGACGCGGAGAATGGCTGCCTGGAGGCCGTCGAGACGGCTGTTGACACCTTCGAAGTCGTGATCGTACTTCTTCGTTCGGCCGTGATTGGCCAACATTCTCGCGGCTGCGGCCCACGCAGCATTGTTGGTCACGAGCGCGCCGGCGTCGCCGTAAGCACCTAAGTTCTTCCCGGGATAAAAGCTGTAGCAGGTGATGTCGGCGAGCTGTGCGATCGGCTGACCGCGATAGCGTGAGCCATGTGCCTGCGCTGCATCGCCGATGATGCGGAGGCCGTGTTTGTCTGCGATTTCGCGGATGCGGGCCATATCGGCAGGTTGACCATACAGATGCACCGGCAATATCGCCTTGGTCCGCGAGGTGATCTTTTCCTCAATGCGATCGACATCGATGTTCAACGTTCGCGGATTGACGTCGACGAACACCACTTGCGCGCCGGCCATCTTGATCGCTTCTGACGTAGCCACAAAACTGTTGGCGGCCGTAATCACTTCGTCGCCGGTGCCGACGCCAAGCGCCTTCAGCGCGAGAAACAGCGCATCGGTCCCGTTGGCGACGCCGACGCAATGATGGACGCCACAGTAACGGGCAAATTCTTCTTCGAACGCCTTGACATGCGGGCCGCCGACGAACGACGTCTCCGCTATAACCGCTGCGATCGCCGCGTCTATTTCGTGCCTGATCGATTCGTACTGCGCAGTCAAGTCCACGAACGGGATCGCACTGGGTTTGCTCAATACAGGTGCTGTCATATGCTCCTCAGCCGTGTTCGGCTTGGTAAATAGCGACTAGTTGCTGTGACGGGAATGACGGGTCAGAAAGCTAAGCGGCGTTGGCCATCCGAAACTGCACTTGGCCATCGTGAGTCGAAGCGAATGCCAGGCGGGCGCTTTCGCTGCCGGCACCAACAATCCGCCAGGAATTGCCGTGCTGCTCCAGACGAAGTTGATGACGTAGGCGCCACCAACGATCGACCTCGCCAGGCAAAGCGACCCAGACGTTGTGGTCGTCTCGAAGGCGTCCAATGTACTCAAGAAGACGTCTGTACAAATCCTGTGCGCGCCATTCCGTGGTGTAGTCCGGATGGATGATGAAGCTAATCAGCCCGTGGTGTTTCAGCAGGATGTCACACTGCTCTTTCCACAGCGTCAGGTCGCGCCGCTTCAGGATGTGGTAAAGCTGGTAATCCTGAGTGGTCGTCAGCGGCAACTCAACGAGTCCGCCGATAAAATAGGGCATCACGGTGCAGCACCCGCCGCGCTGTGGATCAAGATGGGCGACGTTCGGCAGCGACATGTCGTAGCTGAACTCGAACGCGTCGTACCAATCGACTCGCCTGTACATCACCGGCGATCGAAACCCGGTCGCACCGAACTTTCGCGCATAGCCGTTGATTTTTCGCGCCCGCTCACGAAAGAGGCTCTCCTTTTCGAACAGCCGCCCATCATGATTGAGGCCGTGGATGCACACCTCGCACCCGGCGGATCGAATCAGTTCGAGATATGACTCCGGAACTTCGTAACGCTCCTCGGGGACAATCTCAAACGCTGAGCGAATGCCGAATTCGGCTTCCATCCGCATCAGCGTGCCGGAAAAATCCCGGCCTATGGCAGTCTCGACGTCGTGCGTCATGATCGAACAGGCCGAATGGCCGTCCGGCCAAAACCAGATGAACGGGACCTCTTCTCGTCGATGACGCTCGAGAAGGCGCTGAAACATCGCGTTCATCATCCGGTCCACAGTGACGTCGACGGGCCACGACGGGAAAGTCAACTTGTCCCAATCTCTCAGTGCCCACCGTTGTGCGTGCTTTCGCACCGCCACCGGCAGAATTGGCCGCACGGCGTAATACGCCTTTCGTGCCACCGTCTTGAGGCCCAAGGGAGACGCGTCGCCCGGCAGCCGGTTGTCCAGGTAACGCTCGCACCGTAGACGATCAACCGAGAAGGTCAAATCGATCGGGACACTCCTGTCGTGACTGGATAATCCAGGAACGTCGAGGAACTCCTCCGGACAACGGCTGTAATCGGCAAATGCCGCAAGCGCTCGGCTCGCGGTGGCGGTGGCGTTCAAAATCGGCCGCCTTTACGCAGAAACTGACGCACTGCGGCGCGAGTCGGATACGAGTACGTGGGCCAATTTCCCTCTGGCTGGGGTGTCGCCTTCACATCCGACAAGTTGACGCGTTCCAAGAAATTCAAGAGCAACCGGCCACCAACGTCAGCCGTGCGCTTGTTCAAGTCGTAAACGCTTTCGCCCGCGTGTATCGGAATCTTTACCTGATCGAGGATGTCGCCGGTGTCGAAGCCCTTTGCGAGCACGTGCAGAGTGGCGCCGACCGACTCGGCCCCCTCCATGATCGCGTAGAAGTTGGGCGCCATGCCGCGATAGTGAGGCAGATACGATTTGTGAAGATTCCACGCGCCAACCGCGGGCACGCTTCTCGCCTCTTTTCCCACGTACTGACTGAAATTTGTCGAAATCACCAGGTCCGGGCGCCACGCGCGCAATTTCGCAATTGCCTCTACATTGTTGATGTCAGCGGTGCGGTAGACCTCGACTCCATGCTTTCGCGCTAATGTCGTAGCCGATGTCGCACTGCCACCGTTGACCAGCTGCCGGACCATCTTCATCTTGAACATCTGCGCGAGATACATCACGCCGGAGTGCCTGGCCAAAAACAGCGCAGCCCCGAGGTTGCTCTTGCGATACAGAAAAACTGACGAGATGACGCAACCGACGATCCATTCCGGATGGCGCTCGTAGATGTACTGCTGCATGAGTCCGGCGAACTCGTCATCGACTGCGAGAAACACCACTCTCATGCGCGGGATTTATTTTTCTGCGGCAATGGCATTCTTCGAAGAAATCGCGCTTTTGACACGCGAATGGGCAAACACGGAATCGTATGCGGCGTAAAGGGTAGCCTTCGAGTGGTCCCACGACAGGAACTCTCTTACTCGACGCGCTCCGATTGAGCCGAGGCGCTCTCGTTCGCCGGGACGTTCGAGCAGGTACTCGATCTTGGCCGCGAACTCCCGCTCGTCGTTCGGCGCCGCGTAGAGCGCAGCGTCCGCGGCAGAATGACGGACTTCGGTGAGGTCGAACGCGACGACCGGCCGGCCGAGACACAAGTACTCCGACACCTTCACGAGGTTCGCGCGGTCGTTCATCGGCGTTTTGGGGTCGGGACAGACGCACACGTCTGCCGAGGCAATCGCGTTCACGACACCCTCATACGATTGCCTTCCGGCAAACGTGACGTGTTCGGAAACACCGAGCTCGCGCGCGTAATTCTGCAACGGCATCAATTCGGTGCCCCCGCCAACCAAGTGGAGGTGGAAATCACGTCGGTTGCAGTCGATCACAAGAACTTTGATGGCACGAAGAAGGATGTCAACGCCGTCTTGTGGACCCATCATCCCCACATAAGTCAGCAGGAAACGCCGGCCGTTGCGAAGGCTCGCGTCGGCTTTTGCTCCCGCGAACGACGCCGGGTCCGGACCATTGCGAACAAGAAACAACTCTTCGCGCCGGACGCGCCCGCGCGAGGCGGCAATGTCACAAACCGATTGAGTGATGCAAATCACGGCGTCTGCGCACCGATAACTGACGTATTCGAACGCGAGAAGCAGTCGATGAACGATCCCGCGCTGCTTACCCGGGCGATGCTCCGAAAAAATCTCCGGTGACAGGTCGTGCTGGTCGAAGATGATTTTCTTGCCGAACAACTTGAACGGCAAGGCGACGAAAATCAGCAGGTCCGGCGGATTACTCAGATGGATGACGTCGAACCCCCTGCGGACGAACACCACCCATGAAAGCACCGTCATCATGACCAGCGCCACTGCGAATTCAGCGGCGTATGACAGCGTGCCGCCTGTCGACTCGAACGGCGTATATCGGTAAATCGCAATCCCGCCGATCGTTTCGCGCGAGGCGGTATCGGAGTCAGTGCCTTTCGGCGAAATAGCCGCGACCTCGTATCCAGCAGCTCGAAGGGCGCAGCATTCCTTCCACACTCGCCGGTCAAAAGGCAACGATAAGTTCTCCACGAGCATGAGAACGCGACCTGTTCGCTCCCCGTGTGGCGTCTTACGCGCGTTGATGTTCTGAGACAGTGGAGTAGGGAAGGTCTGCGATTCGAGCGGTCACACGTGCGGGATTGCCCGTGACCACGGCACCTGGGGGCACATCGCGAGTAACCACGGCGCCGGCGCCAACGAGCGCGTTTTCGCCGACGATTACACCAGGAAGGATGGTCGCGTTCGCGCCGATCTTTGCCCCCTTGCGAATCACCGGTCCAACGAGACGGTCTTTCACGCCCGGCGAGAGCGGATATTTTGCGTTCGTGAGTACGACGTTGGGGCCAATCCAGCAGCCGTCCTCGAGCACCGAGAATTCCGGGATGAACGCCTGCGTGTGAATCCGGACGTTATCGCCAATCTCCACGTGATGCTCGACGACCGAGAGGGTACCGATGCTGACGTTATTGCCGATCCGGTTCTCCTCGCGGATGTTGACTTTGTTCCCAGTCTGAAAGTTCCGGCCGATGGTGTTACCGGCATAGATCACCGTGTGTGATCGGATAACTGAGCCTTCTCCGATCGACGTCAGCAGCTCGCCAGGCCGCTTTCCACGCGGCGGCGTGCCGATGATGCAGAACTCCTCGACGGTCGAGCTGTCGCCCAAGTGAACGTTCTCGAATATTCGATATAAGCTCATGACGCAAGTCCGAGCCGGCACTTCTTTGGCCGAAAGCGCAGGTGAACGTCGGCGCTGGTTTCAATCGATTCGTAAATCGCGGTGATCAACTCGAGCGATCTCCGTCCTTCGAACCCGTCCACCAGGCCCGCTTTCTCGCTCCGAATGGAGTCGATGACACCGCGCAGGTACTCCGCATGGTTGTAGCCGAGGTCCGACGGGTTCCTGCCAAACTGTTCGAAGATCACGTCGTCTATCGGCTGCTTATCGGCGAAGTTCCAAGTAACGAGCTCGTTCATGAAGAACCCGCCGATCACGACACTGCCCTTTTCGCCAAGGATGCTGATGGAACCTTCGAGATCCTTTGGTCGCGTGGCCGTCGTGGCTTCAAGGACGCCCAGCGCACCGGAATTGAATCGGACGACAGCGACACCCGTGTCTTCAGCCTCGATGTTGACCAGGCGTGTTGAAGCCATACTGCGAACAGCTTCAACATTACCCATGAACCACGTGAGCATGTCGATGTGGTGCGCGGCCTGATTCATGAACACACCGCCATCGTGGGCCCATGTGCCACGCCATGATTCCGAGTCGTAATACGCCTGATCCCGCGTCCACCGTAACCTCACGGTGCCGAGTACCAGTCGGCCGAAGCGACCCTGCGCCAGCGCCTCGCGCACTTTGACAATCGGCAGGTTGTAACGGTTTTGATGCACGACAAACAGCTTGGCGCCGTGAGCATCACACGCCTCGATCATTCGATCGGCGTCCTCGAGCCGTAGCGCCATTGGCTTCTCGACGATGATGGGGCGGCTGTACTTCGACAGCTCGAGGACGTTGCAGCAGTGCGCGCCACTCGGCGTGAGAACAGTGAAGACGTCGATTTGATCGCCCAGGCGCTGCATCATTTCCGCGATGCTGCCGAACGCGGACGCACCATATTTCTTCGCGAAGTCCTGAGCGCGGCTCAAATTCGGATCCACGAACGCGGCGAGCTCAGCGCCGTCAAGGCGCTCATGGACCGCGTGCGCGTGTTTACGTGCGATGTTGCCGCACCCGATGAGTGCGAACCGAAGGTTACTCATGTATTAGTTCTCCACCAGGCGCTTGTACAACGTCAGCAGCTCGGAGCTGTGGCGGTCCCAGCCGTAGAGCGCCAGGAACTTGCGCGCCTCTCCCACTTGGCGACGTTGCCGAGCAGAGTCGGCGTGCAATCGGCAAATCGCATCGGCAAGCGCCGCAACGTTGTCTGGCTCGTAGTACGCGACCATATCGTCAGAAAAATAGTGCTCAATTGCTTTCAGTCGAGGCACCACCGCGGGAATGCCGACCGCGACGTATTCGAGCAGCTTGACTGGAAGCATCAAGTCTCCCGCGACGGTCCGTCGATTGCCGACCACGCCGATGTCCATCGAGGTCAGTCGTGGCGCCAGCTCCTCCAGCGGATATCCACTCGGCAGGAACGTGATCGCGTCGTCAATTCGCAGCTGTTCGCCGAGTCTCCGGAATTCGGCGAGATCGTCGCCGCGACCCCACAGATGGAGCCGAACGTACGGAATCCGCTCTCGCACCAGAGGCATCGCGCGGATGATCAGGTCCACACCCAGACGTTCGACCATCGTGCCGTGGTACACAACGTTGAGCCGTTCTGCTGCGATGCGCCACGTGCTCTCGGATCGCGACGCCGCGAACAACCGCGGATCCGGCACGTTCATCGAAATGGCGGTTTTTTCTGCAGGAATGCCTCTCGCGACCAGCGTGTCCCGCTGCGGCTCGTTGACGCAAATCACTCTATGAGCGACGAGCGCGCTGAGCCGCTCCTCCAAACACAGCAACTTGTGGAAAAGAGACCGGTCCCTGAACTTGGCCGCGAACGTTTCGGGGACCGAGTCGTGGACGTCGAGCACCACCTTCTTACCCGCAAGTCGCGGCACCAGACCTGCGAACACCAGAAAATCTGGCAGGTTGTGAACGTGAACGACATCCAGCTCTCCACGCCACAGCAGCCGAACGCAAGCGACGGATGCCGATACCAAAAAGGCAACATAGGACGCGACGTAGGCAGCGAGACTCTTACCGCGGTATTTGCTCACGGCAAGCTCGCGCACTTCCACGCCCTCGAGATTGAATCGTGAGGGTTCGCCGCCGTTCTTGGTTGTCAGACAGAGAACCCGGAAGGCATGGGACGCCAATGTCTCGGCTTCGAGCCGCACGCGCGAGTCTGTGGCGTAATCGGTGTACGCGATCATGCAGACGTGCGCGTTCGCATCGACTCTCATCAAGAAACGGCGACAGTCGGAGTCGCGAACAACTGGACTCTGTGGGCGCCACCGGCGAATGCGCGGTTCTCGGTGTCATGTCCTCGGTGCACCAGGACACAGCCCGGCGGGATCTGCGACGGCAACTCGCAGGCCTGAATAGTTACGCTCTCCGAGTCTGCGGTATCGTCTGACACGAAACGGATGGAGCGTCGCCACCGAAACCACTCAACGGCCTCGCGTGCGCTTGCGAACCAGACGTTCTCGCGCTCGAGTTTGTCGAGCAGATCCGAATACGCCTGGCCCCACTGCCGTTCCGCAGCGAGGCTGCGATCGTGCCAGTTGATGACCAGCACTCCGCCATGGCGCCTTGCCTCGGCGAGGATTGCAGTGCAGCGCGTCATGGCAGCGGCGCGCGTCAAGCGCATCCGATTCGAGTAGAACATCGCGGTGTCCATGATCGCGAGCGGCAATTCGAGAACATGTTCGGCGCCGCGTAGTCGAAATGGCTGCAGCGTTCCGGCCCGAAATCCGATGGCGTCGTTGTAGCCCCAGGTTGAGTCGTATTCGAACCCGGCGTCTTCCAGCCTTCGACCTGACTCGTCACCAAAGTACAACCAGTGCATTCTGACGCCAGTCGTCTTGTGGGCGGTGACACGTGCGACCTCGCTCATTTCCGCCTGTCCGGCACAGGCATCGCGCCAGGCATCGATTCCGTGGACCGCGAATTCGGTGCGCGACCCTGCGACCCGCTCGATCTCGCCTCGAATGTCCTTAATGCCGTAGGAGACGCGCCGCCTTCGGTCGACACCGCCGTCAGGCCGTGATCCCGGTCGATTCGAGAATGGGACGAGAAAAAACGTCGCAGGGTGGTCGCGGTCCGCAATCGCGTAATCGCGTAGTGGGTCCCAAAGGTCTCGCTTCACGCCCAGGAAGATGAATGGAAGGGAGAGCACAGCCAGCCAGTTCTTCCAAGCGTCACTAAGTGGGCGGCGCGCGCGAATCACGTCCAGGAGCGTTCCAATTGTCGCTCGCCATACGAATCCGGCGAATGTGAGGTCGGCGGCGTGGCGGCGAATGCCGTAAAAATCAACGTCGTGCGTGAGGCAACAAACAAAGTCTGCCTGATGCGGACGCGGCGCGATTTCCACGAAGGGTATGCGTGATTCGCAGAGACACTCGCGCAACAACGCGATGTGAATGTCCAACGTCGGGACATGGGCACGTCCCCCGGGCTGCCCGACAGCGAGAAGGTGTCGAACTTCAGCAAACAGGTCGTACCCGATGCGCCGAAGCGTGCGGCCGGGCGATATTTCGACCGCGTACGAGATCCTGCGGTCGTGGCAGATGACAAAGTCACCGCCGACGGGGCCGGCGAACATCGCGGCACCCGAATACAACGGGAACTCGATGCTGGCAAACCGAGCGTCGATCGCGCCGGTCCACAGTTCGACATTCACGCTCAGATGCTGGTCAGCGGCGTGTTCACGCGCTCCGTAAACCAGCACCAGGGCAGCATCGTGTGGAAAAGTACAGCCATCCGCGACCACCACGACGTCGTACGGCTTTCCCGGAACAAACGGCTCCCATGGCGTCTTGAAAAGCTCGAAGAACTCGCTGACAACTTCGAAATCCTCCACACGCGCTGCCACGCCAATCATTGCGCTCTACCGTGCAACAAAATCAGTCGGCCTTTAATGACCATTCTGGGAGCTGACGTGCGCCGCAATGTGCTTACAGAGGACGGCGAGATTCGTGAGCTGTGTCGGGTCCACGTCCACCAGGTCGATCGAACAGGCGAAACGGCCTTCGAGATGGCCAATGAGCTGAATGAAACCAAGCGAATCAATCACGCCGTGGACGCGCAAATCGAAGTCGTCGGGCAGTGACTGCGCATCGACGCCGGCATCCGCCAACGGCTGACGCAGCGCAGCAACGATGCACGCCCTCACATCGCTTGCTTCGGTTGTCATTGGCTCAGCAAACTGAGAAGCGCCTGCCGGTCTACTTTGCCGTTGGCGTTTTGCGGCAACGCCGGCAGGACGCGAATACTTTGTGGTACCGCGTAGCTCTGGAGCTTTTGTCCCATTCGGACACGAATGCCCGCCACGTCGAGTTCGCTGCCAGTCACAAACGCGACCACCCCGCCAGGCCCCGTGCTCGTGAGCGGCCAACCCACTGCCACGGCCTCGTGGACGCCGGGCTCCTGCCGCAGAACCCATTCGATCTCGCCGAGCTCGACGCGGTGGCCGAGTACCTTGATCTGATGATCAGCGCGCCCCACATAGGCCAACGGTCCGCCACCCACGGGCCGCCGGACGCGATCGCCAGTGCGGTAATAAACCTCGCCGTCCGAGCAGCGCACGAATGCACGCGCCGTCGCCTCCGCATCGTGCCAGTAGCCAGGGGCCCGTTGCGGCCCGGTCATCAACAGCTCGCCGATGTGACCAGGCGCCACGTCGACGAGGCGTTCGTCGACGACCCTCGCGCGCATGCCGCGAATCGGCTCCCCGATCGGGACGATGCCGCCGCAGCATTCCGCCGGCGATGCCACGGGGTGCCAGCGATACGCGGTGCAAGCGACCGTGAGCTCGGTTGGTCCGTAAAGGTTCTCCAGGCGCGACCCGGGCGCGGCCGCCGCCCATGTTTCCGCCAGCTCCATGGGCAGCGGTTCGCCGCAAAACAAACTCCACCGCAGCGAAGGGTAGCGTGCAGCCTTCAGTGCGCCGATTCGTTTCATCAGCAGTCCCACGGTCGGCACGGAAAACCATACGGTCAGTTCGTGCTCGCGAATGAACTTGTCCGGATTGAGCAGCGCGGCTCGCGAGGGGCAGTACACGCATGCGCCACAGTGCCACGCCACGAATAGATCGAATACCGACAGATCGAACGTGGCGTCGAACATCTGCGAAAAACGGTCGGCGGCGGTAATGCCGTAGCGCTCGACCATGGTCTCGACGAAATGCGTGGCGCTCGCGTGCGTCACGGCGACGCCTTTAGGCATGCCGCTGCTCCCCGACGTGAAGAGCAGGTACGCAAACTCACTCGCTGAATCGCGATGCACGTATGCCGAGGCCGGCGCCAGCTCCTGCGCGCCGATGAACGTGTGCCGTGGCCAGCGCTCCTCGAATGCCTCGACGTTGTCTCTCTCCGCCAGGATGATGAACAGTGACGTGTCCACGTCTTTGAGCAGTCCGTCCAGAAGTGTTTCCGCGCTCGAATCCACGATCATCGAGATGCATCCGGCGTGCTGCAGCATGCGGCGCGTGCGCTCGAGAGGAAACCTGACGTTCAGCGGCACGTAGCCATGGCCTGCGAGCAGGACGCCGAGAATGGCGGCAAACCCGGCGCGTGATTTGTCGGCGAACACTGCCGTTCGACGCGGGGCGCGGGCGTGCAGACTTCCCTGCAGCGTCGCCGCAAATGCCGCCGCGTCGTTCCACAATTGCGAATAGGTGGCCGTACTCCCGTTGACGACAAGCGCCGGCCGATCCGGCGTCACCTCAACCGAGCGGAGAAAGCCTGAGTAAAGAAGATCGTGTCGCACCGTTATCTCAGCCGCCGGAGTCCCTGCAGGAACCCCATGTAGCCGTGTTCAGCGGTTAGCGGAACCGTTACCGAGCCGAGTGGGCCGGCCGGCGGCGGTCCCCAAAGCGTTCCCGGCGGCACGCTGCGAGATACGACCGAACCGGCCTGAATCACCGCGCCGTCGCCGATCGTTACGTCCGGGAGAATGACGCAGTGTGGACCAACGAACACGTCCCGGCCGATCGTGACTTTGCCCCTGGTGACCGCTCGGCGCGGTCCCCAATAGAAATGCGTGATGATTGACGTCCTGATCCCGATCGTGCAGTTGTCGCCGATCGACAGCGCCTCCGGATGAAGGTCATCGATGTAAACGTAGAGGCCGATCCAGACGTTCGAACCGATGTCTGCGCCGCGCAAGCGGTGAAGCCGCGGACGGACCCTTGCCCCTCCAGGTGAAACCATCGCGAGGCGACTGACCGCATAGCTCAGAACTCGCTCCATTGGCCTTGCTTTAGTTCAATACCGGGAAACTATAACGCCGCACGGGTGGCAGCCCGTATCGGCGACGCCGTAACGGTCAGTGCGCAGAGCACTCGCGCTTCGCTTCCAAGTTGACAGGCGCAGATATCGGGAAAGGGCGTGATGGTCGTGCGGCGTCCTGAGAGCGGGCCGCGGGCTGACTAGACGGTGACGAGCTTCCCCCTGTTATTCAGCGAGTGATCGGCCGCTTCGAGCAGCCGCACCACTCGAAGCCCCGCCGTGCCGTCGCTGGTCGGCGTCTCGCTTTTGCGAATGCAGTCGAGGAAGTAGGTGAGCTCGAGTTTGAGGGCTTCGGTCGAATCAACCTTCGGCGCCCACACGTCACCAGATCGATAGGAGACGAGCAAGTCGTACAGGCCCTCGCCGTTCGTAATATTGACGCCCTTATCGTACACCTTGATTTTCTCGTCGGGCTCGAGATCGTTCCACACCAGCATCTTGTCGCGGCCGCCAATCAGCGTGGTGCGAACCTTGACGGGCGACAGCCAGTTGACGTTGACGTGCGCGACGATGTTATTGGGGAAGTACACCGTGATGAACGCCATGTCGGCATGTCCGTTGAGATGGTTCGCCCCGGTCGCACTCACCGCTTCGGGCTGGACGCTCACCAGGTAGTCCATGATCGACAGATCGTGAGGCGCCAGGTCCCACACGACGCTGACGTCGTGCTGAAACAAGCCGAGATTCACACGCGTGGAATCGAAGTAGTAGAGCGGACCAAGCGTGCCGTCGTCTACCAGCTGCCGAATCTTCCGGACCGCGCCGCTGAACAAGAACGTGTGGTCCACCATGATCTGGAGATTCTTCCGAGCGCCGAGCTCGATCAGCTGCTCCGCCTGCGCTGACGTGGACGTGAACGGCTTTTCCACGAATACGTGCTTACCGTTTTCGAGCGCCGCCTTCGCGAGATCGAAGTGGGTCCACACCGGTGTGATTACCGCGATGGCGTCGATCTCCGGCGAGCGCAGGAGGTCGGAAACATCGGTGGTGAGCTGCACGCCTGGATACGACCGGCCGGCCCGTTTGAGCGCCGCCTGGCTCTTATCGCAGACGGCCACCAGATCACAGCCGTCCAGACCGCTCAGGTTCCTGACGATGTTGGGACCCCAGTAGCCATAGCCGATGACGCCGACGCGCACGGTATCTGGAACGTCGTGACGTTCCTCGTGCGATCTGGACGCAGGATTCGCCATTGACTTGCGTTCAAGTACGGCATCGCCATTGCTGATCATTCAGAGCTCCCGGTGGATGTGACGGGGCGCAACACTCTGGCAGGGTTACCGGCGACGATGGTGTCGGCAGGCACATCGTGTGTCACGACCGCACCGGCACCCACAATGGCGCGCTCGCCGATGGTGACGTTGCAGAGAATCGCGGCTCCCGAGCCGATGGAGGCACCGGCTTTGACGACCGTTCGTTCGACTTTCCAGTCCTGCTCGGTTTGAAGCTCACCGTCGCGGGTCGTCGCGCGCGGGTAGGAATCGTTGATGAAGACCACACCGTGGCCGATGAAGACGTTGTCTTCGATGGTCACGCCTTCACAGACAAAGGTGTGGCTGGAGATTTTGCAGCGCCGTCCGACGGTGGCGTTTTTCTGCACTTCGACGAAGGCGCCAATTTTGGTTTCGTCGCCAATCGTGCAGCCGTACAGGTTGACAAACTTCGACAGCCGGACACCTTGTCCGAGCTTCACGTCAGGCGCGATGCACGCGAACTCGCTCAATGCGCCCCCTTACCGGTCACCACTGCGCGCGGCGTGGCGAGCAGAATTTTCAGATCGGTCCATAACGAATAGCTGCGTGCGTACCTGAGATCGAGACGAACCATTTCGTCGAACGTGGTGCGGCTGCGCCCTGTCACCTGCCACAAACCGGTGATGCCTGGTTTGGCTTCGCCCAGCCGCTTGCGGTGCCAGCGTTTGTAGCGCGCCACCTCGTACGGGAGCGGCGGCCGCGGACCGACGAGCGACATCTCGCCGCGAAGCACATTGAGGAATTGCGGCAGCTCGTCGAGACTCGATCGCCTGAGAAAACGTCCGATCCGCGTCACGCGCGGGTCATCGACAATCTTGAACACGCTGGCGGTCGCTGGTTCCGCGGCCGCACCGGCCTGAATAAACTGCGTGACGTACTGCTGATGGATGGCCGGATCCGCGTTCATCCCCATAGTGCGGAACTTCAGCATCGTGAACGGTCGGCCGTGCTGGCCAACGCGAACCTGGCGAAACAGCACGGGACCCTTTGAGGTGAACTTCACCAGCGCCGCGATCACTAGCAGCACTGGCGCGAACAGCGCGAGCAGCGTGAGGCTTCCCGCGATGTCGAGCACGCGTTTCGCCGTATCAGCGATACCCTGCTTCACCTTTTGACGGAGAGTTTTCTCCTGCAACAACACCGGCACGGATGCGTGACTTCGCTCCGAATAGACCTCGAGACGCATCGAGCAGCTGGCCGCGAGCTCACGGGTCAGCATGCGCGACAGCTCACGCTGCACCGTCATCGCGAGCGAGGCCGCCGCTTCGGCCGGCTCGAGATGCACGAGCGGCCGAATGAGGCCGACGGCTACTCCCTGCTCCAGCCAACCAACGATGTCGGTGTCGCCTTTCATTGTCGTCAACACGCGAATCACGTTGGACCACACGGCTTCGCCGTTGTCGCTGCTGACCGTAATCACCAGCAGCGCGAAGGATTCGTCGAACCGATCGACGCGTTTGAACTCTCGGGCGAGGGCGGCGGTGAAGAGATCCGCGCTGAGTAAACAGTCGGTATTCGACCGCCGACGCGCATGGGGGGAGACGGTCTGCAGGCGCAGCGCCGGCCGTCCGGTGGAAGCCCGTTGCGGAGGAGCGGGTGGCGGCGGTGTCGACGGCTGGGGGGGCCTGGACATCGTCACATCCTCGGGGTGCGCCCTAACCCGACGACCCGCACCTCCACGCGAGCAGCGTCGGCGGTCGAAAGTGTGTCTTGCAGCGCGCGCCGCGCGCGCACACTCAGCTTCTGACGCATGGTGGTGTGCGATGGCGATCCCGTTGGTGCGAGCACGGCAGCAGCCACGAGGCCCTCGTGGTACCAACCGACAAAGTCCACCTCCCGCACGCACGAGTTGAGCGCTGAGAAGACCCCGGCTGATGTCGCCGGCGTCAAGGCCATGCGAGCACCGGAAAGCTGTTTCAAACTGACCAGCATGAGAAGGAGAGAACTGCGAGCTCGTTCGGCGCGTTTGCGTTCGATGGCCAGGAAATAGCGAAAGGCCGCTTCGTTATACGCCCGTGTAACGTCGCCGGCGAACCGGATGAACGCCGGAGTCGATTCGACAGCCACTTGGTTCTCCGTGCAGAACTGCAGGGTAAGACCGACCGCATGTGCAAATCCGTAGCCGCGGGCGCTGGCGGCGCGAAGGGCGTGCGAGCGATCGAGCAACACGCGAAAAATCAGGAACTTACAGACGGCTGATGCAGGATGAGCGGACACACGACGACGTTGGCCGCCGGCGGAAGTCCTAGAGGCAGCAGCGAAAAGTCGCCAAACATATTGATTTGCAGCAAACGTGAACCGTGAACCTGCTACTGCGAAGTCTTGTAGTAGCGATCGTAGTAATCAGCGTCTTGCATCGCGTGAGGCTCGACGCGATTGAGCACGGTGCCCATGATGCACTCCTGCCCGAGCTCCGCGACGGTTCGTTCTACCGTTGCGGCCGGTGTGGCGCCTGCGCCAATCACGAGCAGCACGGCACCCGCCTGCCGGGCCAGCAATTGCGCATCGGGGAGCACGCCGACTGGCGGTGTATCAAGGAGAACCCAATCGAAACGGCGGCCGCACTCCTCCAGCAGCGCACCCATCCGCGGCGAGCTCAAAGACGCCAGCGGCGTGACGCCAGGCCGGCCTGCCGTCAGCACGTGAAGACTGTCTGAGATCCGAACGGTCGGTAAATCGACGCCGTCGGCGGTCAGCGTTTCGGTCAATCCGCGCGTGTTCGCCACGCCCAGGAGCGAGTGGACGGCGGGCCGGCGCAAATCGGCGTCAATCACGAGAACGCGTCGGGTATACGACTCGCTGAGTGTCAACGCGAGATTCACTGTCGTGAGCGTCTTGCCTTCGCCAGGCAGCGCACTTGTGAGCATCACGACTTTGAGTCCGCCCTCAACCTGCGCATCGTGAAGCGCCGCCGCCAACCTCCGGTACTGTTCGACCGAGACTGCGCTCAGTCCCTCGGTGACGAGCCGCGCCGGCGCGTAAGGATCACGCGCTGGTCGCGCGCTTGTGGGCACTCTCGATCGCTGAGAAGCCGGGGAACGATGTGGCTGCTGCGGTTCGACCGGTTCGGCGCGTTCAATGGATCCCTGCGCTTCGCGGACATACTGTGTCAGCGACGCGCCGCCCTTCGGTCGCGTCGTGTTTTCCTCCGACCGATCCAACCCCGCCGAATCCTCCCAAAACCGCAGTGCTCGATCGATGCGACTCATTAAGTGATGATCCTGTTGGAGGTACGAAATAGCGCCTGGCGGATACCAAAGCGAAACGGAAACCGCGACGGACGCTTTGGCAGCGTCGGCTCGGTTTCCACGGTGTCATCAACTGCGATTGTCTCTACCGCAGCGGAGCGCGTCACTCGCGTCACCGGCGCGGCCGGCATTGCGTCGGCGGCGTGGCCGTTCAGTTTCAAATCGCGACACACCTCGTTCACCAGGGCACGGTCCACACGACGACAGCTGAGGGCCATCGCGTTGAGGAGGGCGTTATCGCAAATGACGTTGATGCTGCGTGGGATGCCGCGCGCAGACTCGTGGATGACGATAATCGCTTCCTGCGTGAATAGCTGCGACGCGCTGCCTCCTGCTGTCTTGATGCGGCTCGCGATGTAGTCGGCGGTGTCGGCCAACTGGAACGGCAAGAGCTCGCATCTGAGCGTCACGCGCTGTTTGAGTTGGCGAAGCTCCGTTTGTTCGAGTCGCGCCGAGAGTTCCGGCTGGCCGGACAGCACCAGGGGCAGCAGCTTTTGCGTTGGCGTCTCGATGTTTGCGAGTAAACGAAGCTCCTCGAGGAGCCCGTTGCTCAGACATTGCGCTTCGTCGACCACCATTGCCGTAATCTCGCCTTCGGCGCGCCGTTCGCGCAGCGCCACCTCGAGGCGATTGAGCAACAGCGTCTTCGACTCGGCCACGTCGCTGCCAAGGTCGAACTTCAGCGCCAACAGGCGAACGAAATCCGCGCCGTCGAGCATCGGGTTGTCCACGTAGACGCACCGGATGTTCCGGCAACGTTCCGATTCGAGCGCCGCGCGGATCAGCGTGGTCTTTCCGGTACCGGCTTCGCCGGTGAGTACGGTAATCGGCTTGGCCGCAAATAGCCCGTATTGCAGCGTGCTCAGCGCCTCGCGCTGCCTGGCGGTGAGAAACAGGTACTTCGGATTCGCGGTGAGCTCGAACGGCAGCTCGGCGAGGCCAAAAAACGCTTGATACATGCGATCGACTCAGAACTTCAGGCGCCAGATCACAACGACGGCTGCAGCAGCCACTACCATCACGCTGCCGGCGATGTCCATTGCGAGAGTCCAGCGGCGTATGGCGCGCAGTTCGCGATCGGATTGAATCAGAGGAATGAGCGCGAAGACCGGCAACTTTAGGCTCTGGTGAACTTCTTCCTCGCGACGGAAGCTCGAATCACGATATTCGCGATAGCCGATAAGCAGCAGGCCGAGCAGCAGTCCCACGCCAGCACCTGATGCCATTACGCCGACCCGCTGCGCCTGGTTGTATGGCTTTTCAGGGCGCGAGGCTGGATCGAGAATCCGGAACTGCTCGCCAATCTGGCGGCGCTCGAGATTGGCCGCAATCATCGAGTCTTCGCGCTTCATCAAGAGACTGGCGTAAGCCGCTTGGAGCGTGCTGTAGTCGCGGGTCAACTCTACGAGCTCGGACTCTCGCGTCGGCGCCGCATCCACCTTCGCCTGGTAATCCGCCATTACGCCCTTCAGTCGTTTTTCTTCGAGGCGGTTCGTTTCGAGCTGACGGTCGATAACCGCAAGCTCCGCCTGAAGATCGAGAATCTTCTTTTTCTGTGCGGCTTCCGCGGGCGTAAGTGGTTTGTCGGGCAGTTGGCTGGCGCCGAGCGGTGTTTCATCGGCTAAGCGAGCGGCTACTTCGTCAATCGTTCGTTTAACGCTCACGACCTCCGGATGATCAGGCGTATAGCGCTGCAGGTAGGCGGCGAGGCGTGCGCGCAGCACCTCGAGCTGTTGTGCGGTGCCGGTAGGGAGTGGCGCGTCGCTCGTCGGTGGTGTAGGCACGAGAGCAGTAAGAGGAACTGCCTGGGAGTCGGCAATCTGGCGTTCGATCAGCAACCGGCGTTCTTGCGCACGGTGGGTTGAATCGTTGAGAGCCTGGAGCTGCAAGCTGGCGTTCTGAATCGCTTGAAGATTTGCTTGCATTTGCGTCGGCAGTTGCCCCGAGTGTTGCTTGCGGTAAGTTTCGAGCTTCGTTTCCTGTTCGATCAGCCGGCGTTTGGCGTCTTCAAGCTGTGTCGCGATAAATTGGCTCGTGCTTTCTGCCTGATTACTCCGGTCCGTAAGGTTTTGTTCTATATACAGCGACGCGAGCCGCTCGGTGACCTTGCGCGCAGTTTCGGCGTTGCCGCTGGTATAAGTCACTCGAAACGAGTTCGCCTCCCTCGCGACTACTAGAACTTTGACATCCTTTCGCATTTGCGCGACGACGTCTTCCATTACCGTTCGCGCCCGCTCGGTTTTGTAAAGGTCCATCTCTTGGATGATCCGCTCGAGCCGGGTGCGGCTAAGAATCTGATCCGTGATCGCTGGAAGTCGCTCGTCGATTGTTTGCGTAACCGTCGGTTTTACGTAGTTGTCCGGGACACGCTGTGGCACGACCATGATTAGCGTTTCCGACCGATATCGCTCTGGTGCAAATCGGGCGAGGAGCGGTGCGGCGGCAAGGCCGATCGCGAATGGCATGAGCACGACCCACCGCTGTCGGGCAACGGCACGGGTGATATCGTTCGGGCTTAACGTTCTCACTTCGACACCTTTAGAAGGCGGACGCCCATAGTGCCAGTCCAAATCTGACACCGTGTTGCTGGAACGCTTCCGGAAGATTCACGATCACCGGCAGCTCGCGGCCGTGTATGTCGTAATAGAAGTAGACGTACTCACCGAATAAACTGACCGATCGTGTGAGAGCGAAGCGCGCCCTCGCATCACCAGTGTACGTCTTTATCGTATTGCCCTGATTCAGGGCAGCCGTGCCGTCCGCGTATCCAACGGTTCCACTAAAGTCGATACGACGCGTGAGCAAACCCGTCAGACTGACGCTCGCTCCTTGCGAGAGAAGTGGCTCGCGGAAGAGCGGCGTGTACTCGATGTTGCGCCTGACGCTACCCGTAAGGTCCCAATTGCGTTTAAGTTCGATTGCAACGCTCGCGTCGGCAAACGTGGGTTCGACTTGGTCATCCACTTCGCTCTCAGCCGTCACAAAGGGCATCTCGAGCATGGAGCGGCCGATGCTGACTCGGAATTTTGCGTCGCGAGTACTTGAAAGCCGCCGCGTATAGTCGATCCCACCGCTAATTCGATGTTCGTTGGAGAGCCCGAGACCGTAATTTCCGGTCCGGTACTCATATTCCCCACTTAGACCCAAGTTGCGGCGAAGATGTTGCGTGAACGTTAAGCGGCCGTAATGGGTTGTGAGCCGCGACCGGTCCAAGCGCTCCGTCAGATAACGCGTTCGGTCGTAACCGCCACCAATCTGAAGGGACGGCCCCCGACCAGTGCCTCCGATTGACAAGGAGACTGCTGAGCGGTACGAATACGAGTCGTCGTGAACCACTTGGAAATTGGGCGCAGTTTCGATCGTGTCTCCAAGTGCTGGCGGCGTGCTCGATGGAATCAAGTTGTAGAGATACGACGGAGTGTAAGCCGCGCTCTGATCAATTCTCAGACTCGCCAGGCGCGTCAACCGGATGTCTGCACCGATTCCGGCACTCTGGCCCAGCGCATCGACGCGGTCGAGTTCACCGAAATATCGAAACGCCGACTGCCCAGTAGCGGCGATCCGCGCGCGGCGTCGCGTGTGCGCGTACTCCGCGGTTCCGACTGCCATCGTAGAGAACCCGCCCGACTGTGGTGTTACTTGGGTTGTCTGCGCTTGTACGAAGGGGGGAAGCTCGGTATCGAACGCGGCACCTACGACCGCGGCGACATTCAAGCGATCGCGATCCGCGGTGTCGTCACGTGTAGCGCCAAATAAACCGCCAGATTGCGCAAACGCTTCGACACCTCCGACGAGAACCATGGCAGTGGCCGCAAGCGGGACAGCTATGACGCGATTGAGCATACGCACCTGGATCGCGAGCGCGAGCGACTAGGGAACGAGGATGGTGTCACCTGGGACGAGCCGAATATTCTGGTCGGTCTTCTTCCCTTTGACCACATCGTTGTAATTGAACTTATAACGCTTCTCGACGCCGTTCTCGACGCGGACGATGACGACGTCGCTCTTGTTCGCGTCCTCCATGAACCCACCAGCTTCCCCTATAGCCTGCAGCACCGTCATCCCGGTGCTCAGTGGGAAGGAACCCGATTTCGACACTTGTCCGATCACTGTGATCTTGCGGCTGTTAATCTGCTTTACCATTACAGTGGCTTGTGGGTCGCGAACATATTTCAACGCGGCTTTTTCGATGACATCAGCGAGCTCCTCGGGCTTGAGGCCCACTGCCTGCACGTCATTCAAAACGGGCAATGAGATTTTTCCGTCAGGCCGCACCACGACATCCGCTGAGAGATCGGGTTCCTTCCAAACCCTGACCGCGAGCACGTCCTCTGGTCCGATAACGTAATCGGTGGATGTCACGGCCGGCGCAGCGGGCGCCGCGGGACTAGCGTTCCGCGTCGCACCGGTGCGGGTCGCGGCCTGATCGGCTCCGAGGGTGAGCGAATTCGCGTATACACACGCGAGCAGCAAGAAGCCGGAACGCTGCATCGTCTGTTGCATGGGTGGTGTTCTCATTGCACTACCGCAAAACCGAGTTGAGGGCCTGCTGCGCCGTTTCGTTCGCCGCGATGTTCGGATCGAGCTTCATCGCGCGTTCAAGCGCCGCGCGTGCCTTTGCTTTATCGCCGAGGCTCGCATAGGTCAGCCCGAGGTGATAGAGAATTTCGGCGTTGTCCGGCTTCCGTTGGGTCGCGGATTCAAGTGGACCAACCGCCAGACTGGTGAGTCCCTTCTTGTAGTAAATCCAGCCCAGTGTGTCATCGACGTCAGCGTTCTCCGGGAGCCGCTGCTTGGCGGCCTGCGCCAACTGAAGTGCTTGATCGAGATTGTTGCCCTCATTCGCATAGATCATCGCGAGGTTGTTCGCCACGATGGGCGCGTCGTTAATCGCAGCAACCGTATCCTCGTACCACTTCTTTGCTTCGGCTTTCTTGCCCTGAGTTTCAAGGATCAATCCCACCATGGTTCGTGGGCCCGCGGCAGATGGATCGCGCTTCACCATGCCTTCAAACTCCGCGCGCGCCTCATCCAGACGCTTCTGCTGCACATAAAAGGAGGCCAGCATGGCGTAACCCGTCGAGAACCGTGGGTCTGCAGTAATCGCACGCTTGAGCGCTTGCTCGGCTTTAACCGGCTCCCCGGCGCTTGTGTAGACGTGCGCGGCGACTACAAGGAGCTCTGGCTTGTTTGGCAGTTTCGCGAGTGCCGCCTCCACACGGCCAACGGCTGTGCTGACCTGCTTAGCTCGAATGTCCAGCGCCACGAGACCTGTAATGGCTTCCGCGTCATTCGGCGACAATTCGAGCGCGCGCGAAAACGATTTGCGTGCCGCGTCGACTTGCCCTTTGCGCACTTGCAACGCGCCCGTCAAATTGTGGACAACGGTCGTATCCGGCATGCCCGCGGTCAACACCTTGACCTCCGCTTCGGCGCGCTCGAAATCGCCGCTGGAGAGTAAGCTGCGCACAAGCGCGACGCGAGCCGCCGCATTTACCGGATCGGCTTGCTTGGCGGCCTCGGCATGCTTCAACGCAGCTTCTCGATCGCCGCTCGCTAAATTCAGTTTTGAGAGTTCCACCTGCGCGGCAGCCGCGCGCGGATTGAGGCGAAGCACCTCGCTGAACGCCTTTATCGCCTCGGCGGTTTCGCGCCGACGCTGATGGACGACGCCCAAGGCAAATTGCGCTTCGGGCGAATCCGCATCGACTGCCACCGCTGCCTTGGCACGCTCGAGCGCCTCATCGAGCTTGTTCTCCGTCGTCAGCCACTGCGCCTTCGCAACGATCGCGGGCACGTATTGCGGCGCCCGGGTCATCAGCGCGTCTAGACGTTTGTGGCCTTCCGTTATACTGCCCGACTTATAATCAATAGTCGCGAGACGTAGCTCCGCATCTGCGAACGAATTGGAATCGGAGGCCAACTCGGTCAGCAGCCGCGTGGCTTCGTCCTTACGACCAACTTGCAAGTAATAGTCGGCGAGTTGGAGGCGGGCAGCCGGCGTATTTAAGATCTCGGCTAAAGCTTTCAGCGGTTGCTCCGCTTGGTCTGCCCGCTTTGTAGCCATGTAAAGCATGGCCAGCATGCGATTGGCGAGCACGTGTTGGGGGTCAATTGATAGTGCGCGCTTAATTGTCTGCTCCGCCTCGTCAGTTCGGCCGGCCGTGAACAGGAAGTTCGCAAGGGCCAATTGCGCATCAACCGAGTTCGGATCAAGCGCAATGGCCTGTCGAAACGCAGCTTCGGCCTGAGCCGCGTCCCCGCTGCGCAGGCGAATGGCGCCAAGACTCACCAACGCACGGCTGTCTTCTGGGCTCACCTTCATCGCCTGCTCAACTTCCTCAACGGCGCCGGCAGGATCCTTAAGCGCTGCCATTGCGTTAGCTCGCAGCAGCATCGCCTCGATGTCCTTAGGGTTTTTTTCTATGAGGGACGCGGCGCGCGTTTTCGCATCTTCAAAGCGACCGCCGACCAGAAGTATTTGCGTCGCCTTGATCTGCGCATCGCGGTTGTTTGGCAATGCATCCGCTGCACGAATGTATTCCGCATAACCGGCCGGATTGTTCATCCGCTCGAGCGTCTGCGCCAACTTGTAACGCGCTTCCCCGAACTTCGGATCGATTTTCACAGCGTTCGAGTACTCAATCACCGCGAAGTCGTCTTTCTTCTCCGCGACGTACTTGTCGCCGCGCACGATATGCTCCTGTTTCTTCTTCTCGGGATCGCTGCATGCCGCCGCAATAAACGCGAGCGTCAGAACCATTACCAGGCGTGAGGCGAATCGAATACGCGCCAGCATAGTTGTTGTTTTCATGTTTCGATCTCTCAGGGACAGGCTCTCGCCCTCTGAGTCACAGGGACTCGAATTCGGAAAGCGCTAAGAACGTGGGGCCAACCCGGCGCGAGCTGGCTGGGGCGCCTCTCGGTTGCGGCGCGAACGCTCGCAGCCACCGGGGAGCACGGCCTACTGAGCAAGGCGTGTTCCAACACGAAAAATGAGGAGGCGAGGCCGTCGGCGCGAAAAAATGTGAGATTCACCGACGATCGACAGGGCTCACAGCCGCGATTTCGGCGAGAAAAGTCTGCTCCGGAGCGGACTCAGTGATCACTTTTGCACGCAAAATAGGGAGCGCTACGTAGGAGGCCTGATGTCTGATTTACGACAAAGCGCTTACGTACCTCCATTCAGCCGAGACGCGAGCACTTCGGCGATCCGCTCACCATGGAAGCGCCCGTTCTCGATGAACACCGTTCCGGTTTTCTTGCCCGCGAGCTGCCCGCCGGCGATGAAGAGATTGGCGACGTTGGTTTCAAACGTCATGGGGTCGTGGCGGGGTACATTCGTTTCCGGATTGACGTGGACGCCGGCGCGGCGAAGAAACTCTGGATCGGCCTGATATCCGGTCAGCAGCAAGACCGAGTCTGCGGGAATCGGCGACGGGTCCGGGTCGACCACAACGTCCGCCGGCCGGATTTCCACGACGCGGCTGTTGAAACGCGCCGCGATCGATCCTTCCTTGATGCGATTCTCGATATCGGGCTTGACCCAGTACTTGACGGATTCGCCAATGGCACTTCCGCGGTGCACGATCGTGACCTGAGCGCCGGTGCGATAGAGCTCGAGCGCCGCTTCCACGGCTGAATTCTTGCCGCCCACAATGACCACCCGGCGGCGATAGTAGTTGTGCGCCTCGTCATAGTAGTGACGCACGTGCGGAAGATCTTCGCCCGGCACACCAAGCCTGTTGGGCCGATCGTAGTAGCCCATGGCGAGCACCACCGCCCGAGCGCGTCGTGCGCGCCGCGCGCCCCGCTCGCCACGCGTCTCGATCACAAACAGGCCGTCTTCCCGTTCGATCGCCAACGCCTCCTCGTGCAATGACACCTGCAGCTCGAATGCGTCGGTCACCTTCCGGTAGTACTGCAGCGCTTCCTGGCGCGTCGGCTTTTCGTACGGGGTGGTCAATGGGACGCCACCGATCTCCATCAACTCGGGCGTCGTAAAAAACACCATGTTGACTGGGAAGCGTCGAATGGCATCGACGAGGGTCCCCTTTTCAATTACCAGATAATCAACGCCTCGCCGCTTCAGCGCGATCGCCGTCGCCAACCCCGACGGTCCCGCGCCAATCACGACCACATCCCTCACCGACATCGGTCGATTCTACCGAGAGTCAGGAGTAAGATGGCGATTCACGAGGAGCTCTGACATGCGCGTCAGCGTGTTGATGGTGTGCGTTCCGCTGCTCATGGCCACGGTCGCGGCTCAAACGCCGTCCCCACCGCCATCGCCGCCGCAGTCATCGTCGTCACAGCCGCCATCCCAACCTTCACAGCAGCCGCCCGTGTTTCGCGGCGGTGTCGATCTGTTGACCGTGGACGCGACTGTGATTGACAGCGAGGGCAAGCAGATCACCGATCTGACGGTCGCCGATTTTTCCGTCGAGGTAGACGGTCGGACGCGTCCCGTCGTGTCGGCCGAATACGTGAAGATGGTCGACGACCGCCCGATGCCCGTCGGCGCGCGCAAAGCGGCTACGCCCCAGGCGTCTCCCGACGAAGCGTTCTTCTCCAGCAACACGCGCACGGTCATGTCCGGCCGCATGATTCTGCTGCTCGTCGATCAGGGCAACATTCGTGTCGGCCAGGGCCGGCAAGTCATGCGCAGCGCCGTCAAATTCGTCGACGGACTCGATCCCAACGATCGCGTCGCGCTCGTCGGTGTGCCGGGCCCCGGACCGCTCGTGGATTTCACAACCGATCACGAAAAGGTTCGCGAGGGTCTGCTCGCCACGGTCGGCATGGCGCAGAAGTTCCAGGGACGCTTCAACATCAGCCTCACCGAAGCCGTCGTCACCGTGGAACACAGCAACGCGATGATGACGCAGACGATGATCCTGCGCGAGTGCGCCGCCGTGCTGCAAAATCCAGCCGCGGCGGTGCAATGCGAGCTCGAAGTGGAGCAGGAATGCAGCGAGATAGTCAGTCAGTTGCGGCACCAGACGCAGAGCTCGCTGCGCACCATTCGAGACGCGTTGAAGAGCCTCGCGCCGATTGAAGGTCCGAAGACGGTCATCCTGATTTCTGAAGGCCTGGTGCTCGAAGGCCTTCTCACCGATATCGACGACATCGCTGCGGTCGCCGCCGATGTGCGCGCGAGCCTCGACGTGATGCTGCTCGACGTTCCCGGTGTCGACGTCGCGGATGCGAACCGGCCGACCACGCCGCGCGAGGACCGCGAGCTGCAAACGCGGGGACTCGAAACGCTGTCCGGCGTGGCCCGCGGCGCGCTGCATCGCGTCTACTCGAACAGCGACCAGGCCTTCACGCGCGTCTTGCGCGCGATCGCCGGCTATTACCTGATCGCCGTCGAGGCGCGTCCCGCCGACCGCGACGGCAGGCGCCATCGCATCAACGTGAAGACGACGCGGCGTGGCGCTACGCTGTACTCACGGCGCGGCTTCCTCGCCCCGACCTCGCCTGCCGCCACCTCGCCCGCCGACGCCGTTGGACGCGCGCTGCGCGCCCCGCTCACGATGAACGACATCCCGATGCGCCTTGCCACGTGGACCTACAAAGAGCCGGGCGGCGATCGGGTTCGACTGCTGATCACCGCGGAAATCGAACGCGCGGCCACGCAGTCGCTCGATTACACCGCCGGGTTCGCTCTGATCGACCGCAACAACAAAATGATTGCGAGCGCCATCGAGAAGAAGACCCTGCCGGCGCACGAGGGCGACGAGGGGGTTGCTGTGTTTGCCGGCGCTGTGCCGATCGATCCCGGTACTTATCTATTGCGTTTTGCCGCGGCAGACAGCGAAGGGCGGCTTGGATCGGTCGAGCGACGCTTGCAGGCGTGGCAGATGAACGGTCCGGGACTGACCGTCGGCGACCTCCTTGTCGCGCAGGCGTCGGAACAACGCGGCGGGCGGCTCGTTCCGGCCATCGAGCCACAGGTCGCCAACGGCCAGCTCGTCGCCATGGTCGAGGTCTACGCGCCATCGCCACAACAACTCGAAGGCCTGCAGGCGACGCTCGAAGTGCTTCGTTCCGAAAACGAAAAACCGATCACGACGTCCCCGATGCAGGTCGGTGCAGGGTCGTCTCCAGAGATCGGAACGATTCAAGCCGTCGCGAGCACAGCGGCATTGCCGCCCGGGCGCTATCTGGCGCGCGCGACGATCGCGCAAGGCGGCAAAGCGCAAGGACATTTCGTGCGCCCGTTCCGAGTCGTGGCAGGTAACGTCGCCGCCGCGGCTGCAGTACCGGGCGCTTACACCCCGAGCGCGTTGCCAATGGAGCTTGCCGAGGCCATTCTTCGTGACTTTCCGGTGATCGACCGCAAGTCGCTCCTTGCGCCCGAGGTGCTCAACGCCGTTCTTGCGAATGCGGAGAAGAATCGTCCAGGGGCAGGCGTGCGAGCGGCGATCGCAACGGCGCGCGGCGGTAAGTTCGGTCCGGCCGCGTTGGCCGCGCTCGAAGCGGGCGATCAGGCGCTTGCCTCGTTCCTGCGCGGCATCGACTTCTTCGCGCAGGGACAGGTCGAGCGCGCGGCGCAGCAGTTTCAGCTCGCCTTGCAGGAGGCGCCAACCTTCGCACCCGTTCGGATGTACATGGGCGTGATCCTGTCGCTCGCCAATCAGCACAAGGAGGCCGCGAGCCTGCTCTCGAGCATCCCGGCGGACGCGACCGGACCCGCCCCGGTTGCACGACTCGCCGCCATCAACTGGCTGCATGCCGGCGACGTGGGCCTGGCGATCGAGTCTCTCGAAAAAGCGGTGAAGGCGAACGATGCCGATGCCACGCGAGCGCTGGCGCTGGCGTATGTCGTCGGCAATCGCGCCGCCGATGCGCTGCCGCTGCTGGCACGCCACCTTGCGGAGCAGCCAAAAGATCAAGCGGCGCTTCTGGCCGGAATCTACGCGACATTTGCCACCTATGCCGGCGGCAGCGGTCGCGACACGCTCGGCGCCGATCGCGGACGCGCGCAAGGGTGGGCCAAGGCCTATGCCGCGTCAGGCGGTGAGATGCAGAACCTCGTCGACGCATGGATGAAACATCTGGAAGGGCTGAAATGAAGAAGCGATCGCGGACTCTGTTCCTCCTCGCGCTCCTGGTCCTCGCGCTTGCCCCGGCCGGCGCGCAGGAGCGGCGGCTCATCACGGAAAACGATCTCCTGAAGTTCGTGTGGATCGCGGACCCGCAGATCGCGCCCGACGGGACGCGCATCGTCTTTACGCGGGTGGTCGTCAATGACGAACAGGATGACTACGATACGAGCCTGTGGATCGTGCCGGCGGCCGGCGGCGAAGAGCCGCGCCGGCTCACGTCCGGCGGACGCGACACGAGCGCGCGGTGGGCGCCGGATAGCCGGCGTCTCGCGTTCGTGCGTGCGGTGGAACGCGACGACAAGCCGCAACCGGGTCAGATCTATGTGCTCGCGCTCGACGGAGGCGAAGCCCGACCGCTCACCGATTTGCCGCGCGGTGCGTCGGCGCCGGTGTGGTCGCCCGACGGCAAACAGATTGCGTTTGCGAGCACAGCGAAACCGGACGACAAACCGAAGCCGGACGACAAGCCGAAGCTGGACGACAAACCGAAGCCGGACGACAAGCCGAAGCCCGACGACAAGCCGAAGCCGGACGACAAACGAGGAGACACGAAGCCGAGCGACGTTCGCGTGATCACGTCTGCCGTGTATCGCGCCAATGGCGGCGGCTGGAACGACCCGGATCGCCCATCTCACATCTGGGTCACCGACGTCACGGCGGGATCCGATGTCCCAAAGGCGCGGCAACTGACGAGCGGCAAGTACGCTGAGTCGGGCGCTGTCTGGTCTGGCGACGGCGGACGGATCTTTTTTACGTCGACGCGGACGGATGATCCCTATTACGCGCCGAGCGACTCGGATCTCTACGCGGTCCCCGCAGCGGGCGGAGAGATCACGCGGATCGCCAGCATCAACGGCAACATCGGCAATGTCCGCCTGTCGCCCGACGGACAATCGATCGGGTTCGTCGGCACCCTCAACGGCACGCCCGAACGGTCCTTCGATCAATCCGATCTCTTCGTGGCAAGTGTTGACGGCTCTGGCGCGCCGCGCAATCTCACCGCGACGTTTGATTCCGACATCAACGGCAGCATCGGCGGCGATCAGGCGGCACCACGCGGCGGCTCTTCGCGCGGCCCCATCTGGTCGCCCGACGGCAAGTCGATCACGATCGTCGTCGGCGAGCGCGGCGATGCCAACCTGGTCCGATTCGATGTCGCCAGCGGCACACCGGGCCCGGTGCTTGAAGGCGAGCACGCGGTGCAATCGTATTCATCGAGCGCCGATGGCCGTCGTCTCGTTGCGCTCGTCTCGACACAGACCAACATCGGCGATCTGCTCTCGATGGACATCGACCCGAACGGCGCGGCGCTGCCGGCACCTCGCCGGATCACGCATGTCAATGAGCCGCTCTTCAAGAGCCTCAAGCTTGCCGTGCCGGAGCAGATTTCGTGGGCATCGTTCGACGGCAAGCGTATTCAAGGCTGGCTGATGCATCCGCCGGACTTCGATCGCTCCAAGAAGTACCCGTTAATTCTCGAGATCCACGGCGGGCCGCACTCCGCGTACGGCAACACGTTCACGCACGAATTTCAGTGGATGGCGGCCAAGGGATACGTCGTGCTGTTTCCCAATCCGCGCGGCAGCAGCAATTACGGGCAGGACTTCGGCAACATCATTCAATACCGCTATCCCGGCGACGACTACAAGGACCTGATGGCCGGCGTGGACGAAGTGTTGAAGCGGGGGTACATCGACGACAAGCGGCTCGGCGTCACCGGCGGCAGCGGCGGCGGACTGCTCACCAATTGGACGGTGACGCAGACGCAGCGTTTCGCCGCGGCCGTATCGCAGCGGTCGATCGCCGATTGGTACGGGTTCTGGTTTACTGCCGACTTCACGCTCTTCACGCCCACGTGGTTCCGCAAAGCGCCGTGGGAAGATCCGTCTGACTTCACCGCCCGCTCACCCATTACGCATGTGGGCAGCGTGAAAACGCCGCTCATGCTGGTCGAGGGAGACGACGATCTGCGTACGCCGCCGTCGGATGGCGGCGAGATGATGTTCCGCGCGCTGAAGTTCCTGAAGGTGCCAACCGTTATGGTTCGGTTTCCTGGCGAGACGCACGAACTGTCTCGCTCAGGGAAGCCGAAGCACCGAATCGAACGCCTTCAACACATCGTGGGTTGGTTCGATCAGTGGCTGTTGGGAAGGAAGGATGCGCGCTACGAAACTTCTGCGCAGTGAATTTGGAGATCTGGTGATGTGGAGATTTGGAGCAGATTTGGTGATCTCCAAATCTGCTAAATCTGGAGATTGCCAAATCTCCAGATCTTCTCCAAATCTCCAAATCTCCACGTCGCCAAATGCGGACCAGTACGCAGTGAATCTGGAGATCTGGTGATCCAGAGATTTGGAGCAGATTTGGTGCGGACCAGTACGCAGTGAATTTGGAGATCTGGTGATCTGGAGATTTGGAGCAGATTTGGTGATCTCCAAATCTGCAAATCTGGAGATCGCCAAAATCTCCAGATTTTCTCCAAATCTCCAGCTCTCCACGTCTCCAAATTCGGATCGTCTCGTTCTACCTCAGCGAGCCGACATACTTTTTCGCCTGCTGCAACTCCAAGCGCTCCGTGTCGGCGTCTACGGCGATTTCCAGCAGTTTCTTGTAATAGGTTGCGGCCTTCGCCTTGTCGCCCGCCATCTCCGCGGCACGCGCGCCACCGTAAATCCCTCTGAAGCGGTTCGGCTCCTTCTTCATCGTCGCCTCGAACGCAACGAGCGCGTCCTTCGGCTTACCGGCTTCGAGCAGCATGTAGCCATACAGCTCGCGTGCCGGTGCGAGCGGGCCGGGAGAAATCGCCGACTTGTCCGTGGCGTCTTCGGCATCAGCCGCCGCGGCCATCTGCGCAAGTGCGTCGTCCTTCTTTCCTTCGGCGTATGCCTGCCAGGCGAGCGCGACGCGGCGCTCGATGTCCACCTGTTCGGTCCAGTAAGCGTCTTTCATGTCGCGCAATTTGTCGCGCAGCGCGGCGAGGCGTTCGATGTCGGCGGTGGCGGCAGCCGGATTACCGCTGCGTGCCGCGCCGATCGCGCGCGCGAAGTGGGTGATCGCCTCTGTATACGGCGTGTTTGCCGGCCGAACGGTCAGGTTGGCCGCTTCGCTCCACTGACCACGCTCGAGAGCGTAGCGAGCAGGAATTGCGGCAACGGCAAACGCCCCGGCGCCGGCTGCGCCGGCTGCCGCGCCTTCGCTGCCGCCAGTAACACTGATTGCGTGGTCGACCACAGCCTTAGCCGCCTTGTCCTGGGCGATTTGGAGATACGCGTAGGCCTGATAGTCGAGCGCGTGCAGTTCCTCACCGGGACCATTGCTCTTGCGCGCCGCTTCCGCCGAACGTCGATTGGTCTCAATCGATTCCTTCCAATAGCCCACGCGCGTGAACGTGTGCGACGGCATGTGGAGCGCGTGCGGAATCGCCGGCGCGAGGGATGCGTACTTGCGCGCGGCTTCGAGCGCTTTGGGCGCGAGCGGCGGCACGTCGTAGGCGTGAATGATGTAGTGCGCCAGTCCAGGATGCGTCGGCATCTGCTGGAACAGCGGCTCGAGAATGGCCGCGGCCTGCTGGTTCTTCGCGTAGGTTTTGTCCGTTGGCACCGCCGCCTGATTGACCGCCAGGGCGTAGAAGATCCGGACTTCAACGTCCTTTGGATTGTCGGCTGAGACCTTTGCCATCGCCGCTTCATACGCGGCGATGCGGGCAGCATGCGTGCCGGGTTCGGTGCTGGTCACGAGCTCACCGACAGCGTCGATCAGCGCACGCTCGCGCGGCGTCGGTGAGCCGGTGCTCTTCGCCTTCTCGACCGACATGCGCGTCATCTCGATGGTTTTTGCGTTCTTCAGACCCGCGAACGGGTTGCCCCAATGCGACAGCGCAATCCCCCAGTGCGCCATCGCGCAGTTTGGATCCTTGGCAAGGATGCCCTCGAACATCTTGATGGCTTCGGGGAACCAGAAGGAATGCAGCAGCGCCACGGCCTTGTTGAAGTCGTCCTTCACCGCGGGCGCGCACGAGGTTTCGAATTTCACGTTGGCGCTGCCGATTTGATCTGGCGACATCTTGCCGTGATCTTCGTGCTGCGCGAGCGCAGCCGTCGGTAGCGCGAGCGTACAGATACAGAGCAGAACGGTGACGATCTGGCGTTTCATGGGCACTCTCCGGTCAGTGTTGCTGGGTAGACGGTGACTGAGTTCGAGCAAAGTTCAATCGATCGAGACCGACACGCCCGTTGTTGATCACGAGCAGCGGATCCTGCAACGTAGCGACGTTCTCGAGCGGATTGCGTTCGACGACGACGAGATCGGCTTCGAAGCCAGGTGCGATTTGACCGATCTGTTTTTCGAGACGCAACATCTGGGCGTTATTTATCGTTGCGGCCTGCAGCGCGGCCAGCGGCGTAAGACCGCAATCGACGAGATTGGCGATTTCCTTCGACACACGTCCAACACTGGCGGGGCCATAGCCGGTGTCGGATCCGCCGACGATCTTCACGCCAAGCTTGTTGGCCCGGCCGATCGCTTCGCGCAGCCGCGGCAGCATATGCTGGCCACGCAACTGCAGGTCGCGGTTGTCGTAGTCGCCGCCGACATCGGCCACGTCTTTCACCGCCTCCATCGTCGGATCGAAGAAAGTGCCCTGCTTGGCCATCAACTGAAGGGCTTCGTCCGTGAGATACGTGCCGTGCTCGATGCTGCGCACACCCGCCTTGACGGCGGCGAGCGCGCCCTCAGCGCCGTGCGCGTGCGCCTCCACCGGTACGTTCCTGGTTGCGGCCTCCTGCACGATGGCGCGGAGCTCGTCTTCGGTGTAGACCTGCTTGCGTGGATCGGTATCCGGAGTGCCGGCGCGTTCAGTCGCCAGCACTTTGATCCAATCAACACCGCGTGACAGATTGGCCTGTACGACGCGCCGCATCGCCTCGATCGTAGTTACGCCTTTCCGCATCAAATCTGCAAGCGCCGGCGTATCGAAGTAGGCTTCTTCAGCGATTGTTGGGCGGACGTGATAGCCGGCCGCGAGCATGTCCGGTCCGGTGACAGCGCCTTGCTTCACCAATTCGCGCATCCCTACGTCAACGTAGCTCGACACACCCGCGCTCCGCGCGGTCGTCACGCCGCTTTCAAGAGCTGTCCGCAATGCGCGCAGGTTGGCGATGTGCACGTGCGCGTCGATCAGACCCGGTACGACGTAGCGTCCGCGCACATCCACCACCTTCGCGCCGTTCGGCGCGCCCGCCGTTGAAACAGATTCAATGCGGCCGCCGCGCAGCAGCACGGTGACGTTGCGCTGGACGCTGCCATCCGTCACATTGACGACGTTCACGTTGTCAAGCGCGATTGATTCCACCGGCTGCTGTTCAAAGGATCGAGTTCTGAGCGTGAAAGGCGACACCAGCAGCAGCGTGCATATGAAGAAGGAGAGTCGTCGCATGGGTCCGGGAGCCATCTTCGTCCTGCTCGACTCCTCGCCGCAATGGCGACATGTTTGGTCGGGTATGACCGATGGTTGCACGCCTAGGCCAACTCGCCCGCCGGTAGTGCCACTTCCCTGAAGATGGGCAAAACCGCGAAAAAAGCTCTGTAAAATCCTGAAAGTTTGGGGCTGGCCCGGCAGTTTGGACAGATGGAACCGGTGGGATTTCAGCGGTTTCGATCCCTGTCCCGCCTGCCCGACCAGCCCCATCAGCCCAAGGAGAGTCGATGCACGCGCCAATCAAGTACGTGGAGAAAGGATTTGCCCTCGCCGCTGAAGGCGCCTGGCAGGTGTTCTCTCGGATCAATCGGATCAGCCAGAACGCTTCTTTCACCCCGAAATGGTCGGACAAGCCGCTGCTCAAGTCGTATCAGAAGACCAAGCCGCCGCTTGGCTGGCCGCGCGAAACCGACTCGCTCTGTCCCACCTGCGTGCGTGAAGCGCGTCAAGCGATCCTCGACGGCATCAAGCCGGTCGAGATGCTCCTGAACGAAAAGGTCGGCGAGATCAAAGCCACCATCACCGAGAAAGACGGAAAGATCGTGATGATGAAGGACTGCCCGATTCACGGGCATTTCGAAGACACCATGGCGATCGATCCCGCCTTTTTCAAGCACCTCGAAGAGGTGTTTCCGGGACGCGACATCCAGGCGCACAACGACGAGAAGCTGCACAACCACGGCAGCAGCACCGTCAAGTACGGCCGCGGCTCGGTGCTGACGGTCGACCTCACCAATCGCTGCAACATGATGTGCGATCCGTGCTTCATGGATGCCAACCAGGTGGGCTTCGTTCACGAGCTCACGTGGGAAGACATCAAGACCGTGCTCGACAACGCGATCACGATCAAGCCGCGCCGGCAGATGTCGGTGCAGTTCTCAGGCGGCGAGCCGACGCTCTCGCCCTACTTCCTCGACGCCGTCCGCTACGCACGCAAGGTTGGCTACAACTCGGTGCAGGCGGCGACTAACGGCATCGAGTTTGCCAAGAGCTTCGATTTCGCGAAGGCGGCAGCCGAAGCCGGTCTTCGCTACGCGTACCTGCAGTTCGACGGCATCGGCAACGCGGCCAACTCACATCGCCGTGTCGGCAACCTTTTTGATGTGAAGCTGCGCGCGATTGAAAACCTGCACAGCGCCGGTGTCGACATCGTTCCTGTCATCACGATTGTCAACGGCGTGAACAATGAGCAGGTGGGCCGAGTCGTCGAGTTCGCGCTCGACAATCCGAAGAAAATCAATTTCCTTTCGTTCCAGCCGGTGTCGTTCACCGGGCGCGACGAAGAGGTCACGCCGGAACGTCGCGCGGCCCAGCGTTACACCCTCTCGCATCTCGCGCACGATGTGAAGAAACAGACCGGCCTGGGCGAGCCGACGCGCGACTGGTTCCCGATTTCGTTCATGTCCACCTTCACCGACTGGGCGGATCTCGTCCACGGTCCGAATCGCGAATGGGGTCAGCTCACCTGCGGCTGCCATCCGAACTGCGGTATCGGCATGGCGGTGATGATCGACAAGGAAACCAAGGAAGCCGTGCCGGTCACCGCTTTCCTGCACGCCGATCAACTCGCCAAGGACATTGCTGAAGTCAACGACGCCGCGCGCGGCAAGTGGGCATCGATCACCGGGATGACGCTGGCGCTGCTGCGCAACTACGATCCGTTCAAGGCGCCGAAGCACTTCAAGATTGCCGATCTGCTGAAGAAGTTCGATAAGACCTTCGGCGCGACCGGCAAGAACTACGGCAAGGTGGAAGGCGATCGCACGATGGGCGACATCGAGAAGCGACGCGCCGATCGCTGGAACTTCCTGTTCATCGCAGGCATGTGGTTCCAGGATCTCTTCAATTACGACTTCCGCCGCACCGAGATGTGCATCATCCCGTATGCGACCCAGCAGGGCGAAATCTCCTTCTGCGCCTACAACACGGGCATCGGCTGGCGCAACATCATCGAGAAGATGCACATGACGGCGACGCTCACCAAGTGGTACGAGGAGCACGGCCGGCATGAAATCTTCGCCGGCAACAAGAGCGTACCGCTCAGCAGCACCGAGCACTCGCTCAAGCTGAACGCCGAAGCCGTTGCCGCGGGCGCGCAAACGGACCTCGACGAGCTCGGCATTGCCAAGAACGCTCGCGAAGAGCAGCTGCGGGCGCGCAAGCAGCAGAAGCAATTGACGCCGGAAGAAGCGCGGCATCATGCCGAGATGGAAAAGCTGTACCGCCAGCACGTGCTGAAGGAAGCGCCTGCCGCGCCAGTCATTCAGATTCAGGGTCTCGGGAAAAAGAAGGAGCTGGAAACGACTACTGTCAATTGAATCTGGAGATTTGGCGATCTGGAGATTTGGAGACGATTTAGAGATTTCCAAATCTCTAGATTGACAAACTTGTAAATCTCGAAATCTGCTCCACATCTCCACATCTCCACATCTCGAGATCTCCAGATACACTGCGCAGGTGCCTCCTGCGCCGCTCGCCGGAGTTCGCATCACGTCCATGGCGTTAAACACGCCTGGTCCCCTTGCCGTCCAGCGCCTCGCGGCTGAAGGCGCGCACGTGGTGAAAATCGAGCCGCCGGCTGGCGATCCGCTCGCGTCAATCGCGCCCGATTGGTACGCGGAACTGCACGCGCAGGTGCAGATAGAACGGATCGATCTAAAGCACGAGAACGGCCGCGCGCGCTGCAACGCGCTTCTCAGCGACGCCGACGTCTTCATCAGCAGCCAGCGGCCATCAGCGCTCTCCCGGCTCGGCCTGGAGGCACGCACCCTCGCACACACACGTTGGTTGAACATCGTCGGCGAGCGTGCGAATCCCGAAGTGCCGGGCCACGATCTGACGTATCTTGCGCGTGCCGGGCTGCTCCGCGAGACGATGCCAGTCAGTCTCTTCGCCGATGTGATGGGTTCGGAACGCGCGTTCTCAGCGGTCTTGCTGCTGTTACGTCAGCCGCCCGGTGCGCGCGCGGAAGTCGGCTTGTTCGATAGCCTCGACGCGCTCGTCGCGCCGCGGCGCCACGGACTCACGACGAGCGGTGGGATCCTCGGCGGCGGGTTCCCGGCGTACAGAATCTATCGCACGCGAGAGGGAAGCGTTGCGATAGCGGCGCTGGAGCCGCATTTTCGTGCGCGGCTTTACCAGCAACTCGGCCTGCCGGTTGATAGTGCGCTGGACGATGTGATGCTCACACGAACGGCGGTCGAGTGGGAGGAGTGGGCGAACGCCAACGACCTGCCGTTGGTGCGCATGCAGGAGGCACCATGATGAAACAGATGCTCGCGGCAATGGTTCTGATAGCGACGATTGACGCGCAAGAACCGCGGAGTGGCGAAGTCGATGCGCATGTTGCCGCAGCCAAGGCCGCGGCGCGCAGCGAGTACACAGGGTTGTTAAATCGGCTCTGCACACCGCCGCAACCCGCGCCCGCCGCGACTCCAGCGCCGCCGGCAACGGCCCGTCCGGCGATCCCCGATCGCGCGGAGTGGCACGCCGAACCGGTCAAGGTATTCGACAACCTGTATTTCGTCGGAACGCGCGAACATACCGCGTGGGCTGTCGTGACCTCTGCCGGAATTGTCGTCACCGATCCGCTGTACGCCTACGCCGTCGAGGATGAAGTGGTCGGCGGTTTACGCAAGCTGGGACTGAATCCGGCAGAGATCAAGTACGTGCTGGTCAGCCATGGTCACGGTGATCATTCCGGCGGCGCAGGCTATCTGCAGGACAAGTTCAACGCACGTGTGATCCTGTCAGCCGCCGATTGGGATCTTCTGGAACGCAACACTCGCGACACGTCGAAACCGCGGCGCGACATCGTCGCCAGCGACGGGCAGAAGCTGACGCTTGGCGACACGACGCTGACCCTGTATCTGACCCCGGGTCATACGCCGGGGACGATCTCGACGATCATCCCCGTCAAAGATCACGGACAGCCACATGTCGCGGCGTTATGGGGCGGAACCGCGTTCAACTTTCGCCACACCAAGCAGAACTTCGACGCCTACATCGCATCCGCCGAGCGCTTCAGCAAGGTCGCTGCGGAGGCAGGTGCGGACGTGATCCTGTCGAACCACACCGACTTCGATGGTTCAACGACAAAGCTGCAGGCGCTGGCGAACCGCGCAGCGGGCGCTCCTCACCCGTATGTCATCGGGAGCGACAGCGTGCGTCGCTACTTGGCGGTCGCGTCGGAGTGCGCGAAGGCTGGACGGGCGCGATTGCCAGATTCCCCAGATTAAGTAACCACAGATTCCACAGATTAAGTAACCACAGATTCCACAGATTACACAGATTGTTTTTGGATCGTGGCCAGCAGATGGACGCGTTCGGCGCCCATCCGCGGTTGATTTGAGGTGATCAACAAGATCCCCAAGAAATCTGTGTCATCTGTGTAATCTGTGGTTCCTCTCCTCTGTGTAATCTCTCCGCGTCGCGGGCCGTCCGTGTGATCGGTGAGATCTGTTTCCGACTACGGAATGGCGAACGCGACCAATTCCGCTGTCTCGCCCTGCCCCTTCGCAATCACCACGTACTGTTTCCCACTCGAACGATACGTCATCGGCGTTGCGGTCGTTCGCGCATCGAACGCGAAGCGCCACAACGTCTCGCCGGTGATTGCGTCCACGGCGTTCAACGCGACATCGCCGCCGCCCACGAACACCAGTCCGCCGGCTGTGACGATGGCGCCCGCCGCGCCTGCCGCACCGAGCTTGGCGGGGAGCGCCACGTCCTTCAGCGCAGGGTGCGAGCGGAGTGAGGGCGTATCGCCGATCGGCACGCGCCACGCGATCTCACCGCGATTGAGGTTGATCGCCGTGAGATGGCCGTACGGCGGTTTGAGCAGCGGCAAGCCGTCCATGAACGTCGCGTTGGGCGCGCGATTAATGTAGTCGGCATCCACTTCGTCCGCGCGCGGATTCGAAGGCGATCGATCCGGCGCCGCGAGCCGCAGGATGGCCGCGTTGTTGGACGTGGTCTTGACGTAGAGCATGGCGCTCTCAGGATCGAACGCGCCGCCGCCCCAGTTGGCGCCGCCAATCACTCCCGGGCGCATGACGGTGCCCTGCAGCGATGGCGGCGTGTAGAGCGGGCCAAGTCGGTACTTCGCGAGTTCCGTGCGCGCCGCGTCGCGCAGCGCCGGCGTCAGATCGAACGCGTCCTCGAGCGACACCCCCTGTTCGCTGATCGGCGGCGGCTGCGTCGGGAACGGCTGCGTCTTCCACGCCTGCTCACCCGGCATGTCGCTCGGCGGCACTGCCCGTTCCTCGATCGGCCACACCGGTTCACCGGTCACGCGGTCGAACACGAACACAAAGCCCTGCTTCGTGAGCTGCACGACGGCATCGATGCGCCGGCCCGCGACGGTGATCGTGGCAAGCACGGGCGGCGACGCGAGGTCGTAGTCCCACAGGCCGTGATGAACGATCTGGTAATGCCATTTGCGGACGCCGGTTGCCGCATCGAGGCAAACGATCGACTCGGCAAACAGGTTCGCTCCCGGCCGGCGGGCGCCGTAATAATCGTTGCTCGGCGTGCTGAGCGGGAGATACAGGAGGCCGCGCGTATCGTCCAACGCCATCGGCGCCCACACGTTGGTGTGACCGGTGAACTTCCACGAATCCTCGCCCCAGGTCTCGTTGCCGAACTCACCGGGCTGCGGGATCGGACGAAACGTCCACACGATCTGGCCCGTGCGCGCGTCAAAGGCGCGGACGTCGCCGGGCGGATCGTTGCGATACACGAGACGATCGCCGACGCCGTTGCCCAGGATGATTAGATCCTTGTAGACGACCGGCGGCGATGTGTTGGTGTAATGGCGCGGGTTCACCTTCCACGACAGGCCTTGCGCCAGATCGATCGATCCGCCTTGACCAAACGACGCGACCGGTTTGCCTGATTCCGCATCGACTGAGATGAGGCGATACCGGCTGTTGATGAAGATTCGCAGGTTGCCGCCGGCTTCGCGCCAGGCTGCAACACCGCGATGCACGAACCCCGTACCATTGGGCGGCTGTCCGTCTTTGAACGGCTCGGGATCGTAGCGCCACAACTCCCGGCCGCTGCGCGCTTCGATCGCCACAACCCGGTTGTACGGCGTGCTCACGTAGAGCACGTTGTCGATCATCAACGGCGTGTTCTGAAAGTTTCCAGGTTGCGTGCCGTACTCCTTGAGCGGCCCTTCGCCCGGCTTCCACGTCCACGCCACCGCAAGGCGAGAGACGTTGGCGCGGTTGATGTCCGCGAGCATGGAATAGTGCGTGCCACCTGGATCGCCCGCGTAGGCCGGCCACGGCATCGGCCCGCGTGCCATCTGTTGCGCACCGGCGGCAGAGGCGACGGCAGCCAATAGCATGAGCAGAGAAAGAGAGCGACGCATAGCGCGGCAGCCTATCACTGATTCCGCTACCGCTGCGCGGTGGGAACCTCGCTGACGCTCGCCCCGATCGCTCGGCCACAAGACCCACGGACTAATGCGGCCAGATGTATTCGGTCCCAACCGGGCGGCCGGCGACGTAGGCGTCGCGATCGTCGAGCGCGTAGATCCGCACTTGCCGATCGATCTCGTATCGCGGCGGCCAGTCGAGCGTCCCGAACGCCGACGCGCCAGTGAAGCGGTCGCGAAATCGCGGCTCCTCCCAACGCTCAACCAGCACAAACGGCATCAGTCCGCGTTCGCGGACCCATCGTGCGGCAAAGTCGAACTGCGCCGGCGCAAGCGAATCCCACACGATTGCCTCGCGTTGGGCGTGAAAGCGCAGGGTGCCGCTTTGCCAAACGGCAAAGAAGACGGCGTTCGGCGGAAGCCGTTCGGCCACGAACTCGCCGGTGTCGCGAAAGCGCGCTTCCAGCCGCTGCAGTGCGAAGACGTCGCGTGCGCCCGCTGTGCGCAGCGCGAAAACCCCAAGCACCAACGCGAGCGCTGCAACTACGACCGGACGTCGCACAATCAGTGTGGTCGCCGCCGACGCGAGGGCGATCGCAAGTGCGAGCCCCGGCAGCAGAAACCGCAGATACCACCATTCGTCGAACGGGCGGTAGGCAAGATACACAGCGATCATCACAACCGTCATCCCCAGCGCGAGCCAGACGACGCGGCGCTGGTCTCGACGAACCAGCCACGAGCATGCGAGCGCAAGCAGCGGAAACGGTGTTTGCGTCTCAATCAACGCGCGGCCATAGTGAGCCACGTTCGTCGACAAATACGACACGCTGAACAAGTCGCTTGCGCTGCCGTAGCCAAGACGCAGCGGGTCGCCGTACAACACCCAATTCAACAGGCCGGTAAGCGCCACGAACGGCGCCGATGCAAGCACGACCGTGCCGAACAACGCCCGCGATTCGACGAGCGACCAGACGGCAACCACGGTCGCCACGGGCGCAAGATTGGGGCGTACCAGCACGGCCACGCCCGTAAGCACACCCACGAGAAGACCTCGATGCGCGTGCTTACCAGCCGCGACGGCGACGACAGCGCTCCACAGCATGGCCGTCGTGATGTCGTTCATCGGTTGCACGGCTTGAAAGAGCACGATCGGGCTGGTCGCAACCACGATGGCAGCCACCGCGCCGGCGATCGCGTTCGCGAGTCTCCGTGCAATGACCGCGGCACACCACACCAGCAGGCCGGCAGCAACCGGCGTCACCAGGAAAATGCCGTCGCGGCCGAGCAGCCAGCGAAACGGAACCATCACTAGCGAAAACCCCGGCGCGCAGACAGGCGACGCGGCCGCCGATCGGACGGGAGAGGGAATGAATCCGGCGGGCGCAAACGTGAGTGCCGCCTCCGGCCAGGGCGCCTCGTTCGCGAGTTGCAGCTGCGGCTGCACCGCGCCGTGCGCGAACGCCTCGGCCATAAGGGCGTAACAGGACGAATCGGATCCGCCAGCCGCCCACGTTCCGCGCACGATCGAGAAAATTGCGACGGCGAGCGCGGCGAGCACCGACAGGGCCGTCGCGGCGCGGGTCATCGCCGAAACCGATACCGCGTCAGCACTTCGATGGCGCGCACGCCATCGCGCCACCCGATCTTCTTCCCCTGAGCGCGACTGCGGGGCTCGAACCGGACCGGTCGCTCGACGATGCGCAGCCCTTGTTTCAGCACCTTGGCGGTGATCTCGGGCTCGATGTCGAAGCGGTTGGCTTCGAGCCGCAGTCCCCGCGCCACGTCCGTGCGCATGATCTTGTAACAGGTTTCCATGTCGGTGATCGACGAGCCGTACAACAGGTTGGTCAATGCCGTGAGCACCCTGTTGGCGAAGATGGTCAAGCGCGGCGCGGCCGGCGTGCCGGCCAGGAATCGCGAGCCGTACACGACTGAACATTCACCCGCCAGAATCGGTCGCACCAGATCCGCGAGCTGCGCTGGATCGAGTTCGAGATCCGCGTCCTGAATGGCGACGATCGTGCCGCGCGCCTGCTCGACGCCCATGCGAATGGCGCTTCCCTTTCCACCGTTCACGGGCGCATGGATGATGCGCAGGCTGCCGGCGACTTCAGGAATCTCGTCGAGCACGCCGCGCGTGCCGTCGGTCGATCCATCGTTGACCACGAGAATTTCGCGCGCGACCGGAAGATCGATCGCAAGGAGTCGCTCGATGACGCTGCGGACGGTGGCTTGTTCGTTGTAAACGGGGACGACAATCGACAGCAGTTCCAACTATCCGACCTCGACGGTACTGGGCACGGTCTTTTCGATCTTGCGGACGGGGACGCCTGCGTAGACGGCGCCTGCCTCGAGGCGAGTGTCCTTGGGGACCACGCTCAACGCGCCGATCTGGCATCGCTCACCAGCCTCGACGCCGATGCCAACCATGCTGCCGAGGCCGACCGTGACACCGCGGCCAAGGCGCACCCGGCCCGTCTTGACGATGCCGCCTTCAACCGTATGACCGGAAAGATGCACGCTTTCGCCGATGACGACGCCGTCTTTAAACTCCAACATGTTGTGATCCGAGATCGACAGGCTGTTGATGTAAACACTGTGGCCGATCTGCGCGCCATTCAGGCGCAGATACCACGTCCACAATGGTGAGCTTCGAAAAAGCGTGCCCACCAGCACGCGCACGATGTGGGTCGAGACCATGTAGCGCGACCAGTTGAGCAAGCCCCACTCCAGATCGGCCAGCCGCCAGGCGCCGCCGTCGGCGGTGCGCCAGCCAAGAATTCGGGTTGAGAACGCTGACAGGATGACGAGGGTGATCGCAAACACCAGATACGCGGGCACGAGCGACATGGACAACACCAACGGACGAACGAGCGGCCACGGCGGCGTGGCCCACGACAGCGCCCACGTCCAGAATAAAAAGGACGGCAACACCGACACCGCAAACACCACCGTCTCCACAACGATGAGCGAGAGCACCGTCCAGACGACGCGCGCGATGACGCTGGCGGAGGCAGGCACGGGCAAGAAAACGTACCATAGTTAAGTGAGCTATGACCCGCGAGTTTCGATCGCCGGCGACGGGCCCCCGGTAATTCTCGTGCCGGGCCTCGACGGCACGGGACTGCTGTTCTATCGCCAGGTGGACTGTCTGGTGAAGCAGCATCGTGTCGCCACCTTCCGTCTGCGTGACACCGCGACGAGCATGGACACGCTCGTGGACGATCTTCACGCGATCGTTCAGGAACTCGGTCCGGTTACGATGATCGGCGAATCGTTCGGCGGTGCGTTGTCTCTCAGCTACGCCTTGTCGCATCCCGCGCTGGTCAGACGGCTCGTGGTCCTGAACTCGTTCGCCTATTTCTCAGCGCAAACGCGGCTGCGACTGGGCTATCACCTTTTGCGAGCGATGCCGTGGCGAATGATGGAGAGTGTTCGACGGCTTGCTGCCTTTCGCATGCATTCGCGTCACACGCATCGTGCCGACGTGCGAAAGTTTCACGAGCTCATGCGGACGGCGACGCGCGAAGGCTACCTGTCTCGACTTTCGATCCTGTGCGAGTACGACGTCCGCCCGCGGTTGTCGCAACTGCAGCCGCCCGTCCTGTTTCTCGCGGCGGATCGCGATCATCTGGTCCCCGCGGTGCAGCAGGCAGAACTCATGGCGTCGCTCGCGCCAGAGGCGGCGGTGCGGGTGCTCGCGGGCCACGGGCACATCTGTCTTCTCGCCCCAGACCTCGATCTGTCGGAAATTCTGTCTGAGTGGGAAGCTACGGCTTCTTCGGCACCGGCTTCCGCGGCGGCGGTCCCGGCCGGTATTCGATCATCACGTTGCTGATTGCCGCGATCGGCCGGCCGGGCGCAAGAAAGTTGTCCACGACACCGTCGTTGCGCACCACCCGCAGCTTCTCCCCGAGCAGGCTCACCTGTTCGCCGATATTTTCGGGCAACTCAACGGTGATGAGTTCCGATCCGATCGGTGCAACCGCCTTCATTCCGCCAGGTCCGGCGCCGCCCTTCAGGCGATCGAACAGATCTCCGGCCGTGCGGAATTGGCTTTGAATCACCGCGCGCTCAATCAGCGTATTGTCCATCGTCAGCACGCCGATCGTGGCCGTATAGTCGCGGAACGCGGTCTTCGTCTTGATCAGATCTTCTGAATACGTATGGCGGTTGTGCAGCTCGAACGCGAGCCTCACCGCGCCGCGATGGGGCGGAATGTTGATGAGCACGCCGGTTCGCGGATCGCGCCCGGTCAGCACGTCGCAGAACAGGCGCGCCGTTTTGATGCCGGTGCCGAGTTCCGACGGGCACTGAACATCAGCCTCGATCCGAGTAAGCTGCGCGGATGGCGTCGTGTTCTGCGCTGGCGGCTTGCGTGTTTGCGCCTCTACGGCGACCGCCACACACACGAGGAGCACGGGCGTCCACACGACGAATCGGCTCCGCATAGTGGAAGTGTAGCAGGGGATTCTGCGCTGTAGTAGCCGGGGCTGCGCTGTAGTAGCGAGTAGCGGCTCGCGAGAGTGACAGGGTTCTCACGAGTCGCGTGCAGCGTGTAACCAGGGTGTCACTCTCGCGACTCGCTACGACACGTTACTCATCAAGGCAGGTCACACCCGCCGGTGTCATCGCATTGATGGCGAAACCTATACCGGGGCTGCGGTGCTTCAGGAGTTCGAGGAATTCCATGCGCGTGCGGGCGTGATCGCGAAACACGCCCAGCATGGCGGAGGTAATCGTGTAAGAGTTCTGTTTTTCCACGCCCCGCATCGCCATACACAGGTGGGTGCCTTCGCAAACCACGGCCACGCCGAGCGGGTTGATCTTAGTCCTGATGGTTTCCGCAATCTCGTTGGTCATGCGTTCCTGCACCTGGAGCCGGCGCGCAAAGATATCCACGAGACGAGGCAGCTTACTCAATCCGATCACGCGCCCATTGGGAATGTAGGCAACGTGGCACCTTCCGAAAAACGGCAGCAGGTGATGCTCGCAGAGGCTGTAGAAGTCGATATCACGCACGATCACCATCTCGCTATAATCGACACTGAAGAGCGCGCCGTTCAGTATTTCGTCAATATCGGCTTCGTAACCGCTCGTGAGGAACTTCAACGCCGTCTCCACGCGTCTGGGTGTACGCACGAGACCCTCACGAGTGGGGTCTTCGCCGAGCTCCACCAGCAAGCGCGTGATGAGATCCTGCATCTGGTTATTCTATCTCGCGATCTTTTGCGCCAGCGCGGCGCTGCCCGCGCACGCCGGGCGCGGCGTGCAGCAGAACGATCCCGATGCTCTCTATCGCGACCGTGACAATCTGACGAGCGCAACCGCGGCCGCGGACGTCTGGGCAACGCGACTCGCCGCCGATCCCAAGGACTTCGAGTCGGCGTGGAAACTGGCGCGCGCACGCTACTGGCTTGGCAGCACCGGCTTGCCGCAGCATCAGCGCCGCGCGGCGCTCGAAGATGGAATCGCGGCCGGACGCAAGGCGGTGGCGATCGACCCGAATCGGCCGGAAGGCCACTTCTGGATTGCGGCGAACATGGGGGCGCTTGCCGAATCGTTTGGACTGCGCCAGGGGCTCAAGTACCGCGGCGAGATACGCGACGAGCTGCAGCGCGTGTTGAAGATCGATCCCGGATACCTCCAGGGCTCCGCGGATCGCGCGCTCGGACGCTGGTATTACAAGGTTCCCGGCCTATTCGGCGGCAGCAACAAGAGATCAGAAGAGCACTTGCGGAAGGCGCTCTCCTACAATCCGCAGAGCGTCATCACCCGGCTCTTTCTCGCGGAGACACTGATCGATCTGAATCGTAAGGACGAAGCGCGGAAGGAACTGCAAGCGGCGATCGCGGCGCCCGAGGATCCTGAGTGGGCGCCGGAGGATCGGAGGTTCAGAGACCAGGCGCGGGGGCTGTTGAAGCAGGTGAGTCCGTGAATTTGGAGATCTCGAGATCTGGAGATTTGGAGAAAATTTGGAGATTTGAAAATTTCGAGATTTGAAAATTTGGAGATTTGAAACAATCTCCAGATCTCCAAATCTGCTCCAAATCTCTAGATCGCTAAATCTGCACATTCAGTATTGGTAGAATCCCCTTCCCGATTTCTTCCCTAAGTGGCCAGCCAACACCATTCTTTTCAGCAACGGCGGCGGCGCGAAGCGTGCCTCGCGGAATTCGTCGAACATGATGTTGGCGATGTAGTACGTGGTGTCGAGGCCGACGAAGTCGAGCAACGTGAGCGG
>JBKPAJ010000003.1:0-11183 GCA_046726375.1 Acidobacteriota bacterium | reverse complement strand
CCGTGTAGGTGACGGTCAGTTCGACGTGCGGGGGCAGCTCCATGCCGATGGATGGCCGTTGTATTTCAGGATTTCGACCGGCAGGTTGTCCACGAGGAACAGGCGATCGTCGCCGAGCGTGTCGACGGAGAGGGTGACCGTCTCGTAGCTGTCCTGATCCATGAAGTTGTAGCCGGTGTTGTCGACATAGAGATAGGTCGCCTTGATCTTCACCAAATCCGGCTCGCTGAATTTCTCGCCGGCCTTGAACGTCCGATCGAACACCGCGCGGGTCAGCATGTTTCGCATCTTGAGGCGGACCAGCGTCTGGCCGCCTCGCGCCGTCGGCCGCGACACTTCGACGTCGAGACAGTGATAGGGCGCGCCTTCGTATTCGACGAACATCTTGCGCTTGATGTCGAGCGCTTCAATCTGTGATGGCATGGCCACTAATCAGTCGGCTTCGTGCCGATCATGCGATCGAGGATGTTCTTCGTGATCCGCTGAATCCTTCGGTCGCTGCGGCGGAAGTCCTTGCGCGGCGGATTCTGGAAACCCGGTGGGGACGACAACACGACGTTCCACCAGCAGGTGCCGGCATTGAACACGAGATTGCCCCTGCGCGCGCTATACAGCGTCGTCGCGTACGTGCCGGTACGCTCGCCGTTGGCGGCATAGACCGGACCTTCCGACAGCACGACGAGGCCGGGATGAGGCGCGAGAGGCGCACCGTGGTATTCCCAGCCGACGAGCTGTGCCACGCGATCGCCCTTCTTCATATCGGTGCCTTCGAACACCCAGTGTTCGACGTTGTCGCTGGTCCAGTCGGCGAACCCGACGCCATGTGACGTTGCGCCCATCAGCTCGTGCTCAGCCGGGAAATCGCGCCCGACGCGCCGCATGACCCGGTTCGGTCGGCCGTCGCCGCCCGGCAGCAGCTCGACGACGCCTGAAATGGCGTTTCCGGACAGGAATGCGAGGCTGATGCCGGCATCGCGAGCCCGGGTGACGTTCTCGAACATTCGCTCGGTCCAGTACTCGTCGTGGCCCACCGAAAGAAGCACCTTCGCTCGGAGGAGCCCGTCCGCGTCGGCGTGCGTATCGACGTTGGAGATGTAGCTGACGTCATAGCCTTCTTTCTCGAGCCAGAACGCCAGCGGGAACTCCGTCATCAGGAACTCGCCGGACCCGTTGGTCAGCGGATGAAAGCCCGCCGGGTATCCGTTCCAGTACAGTGCATAGGGCCGATCGAAGCCGACGTCGTAGCCGACCTTGCCGTCCGACGCGCCCCACGGCGCCTCGCCGATGTCGTACATCGAACGCCACTGTGGCCACCGGTTGTACGCCAGCCACGTCATGTCGGAAGCCTGGAACAGGAGATCGGCCCTGCGAGTGTCGCGAACGACGAAGATGACGTAGGCTTCGCTCGCCACCTCGAGATCGAGATACTGCCCTGCGGGGTCCGGAATAGTGGAGAGTTTCCCCAGATAGACGCCGCTCAGCCAGTCGTGCGGAATCTCGAGGCTGAATCCCACCTTCCAGCTGCATTCGATCAGGTTGCGGTTGCCGTCGCCCGGTGTCGCTTCGGTCGTTCCCTGCAACGGGCCAATGGTGCGCATCAGGCGTCCACCGGCGCCGCCGTAGTACCCCATACGGTAAATGCTGACGGAGTACCTGCTCGCGGGATACGTGCTGATGTGCACGTCGAGCGTGTCGCCCGACGTGACGCTGGTATGTGACGCGTAGGCCTCGATGCCCCTGCGCCGGTGCCACCCCAGCTCGTAGAGTTCGTCGTCGTGCCGAGCGACCTTCGTCAAGAGCCAGTCGGTCGTGCCTGGCTTCGTGTTCTCGATCTGAATGGGGTTCGACTGTGCGGCAGCAGTGACGGCGAGTCCCACCCCAACAGCAGCGGTGAGGAAGACGACGCGCGGCGGCGTCAGCATATGACTCTTCATAAGCGATAGGCCGCTGTCTGCCAGGCGATTCTCCGCAGGGCGTCTTCGATTGGCAAGGGAAATGGGCGGCGCATTCCCGCGCGCAGTTATTCGTGGCGCAAGGCGACGATCGGATCGACTCGCGCGGCCCGCCTGGCCGGTCCGTAGCCAGCCACGAGAGCCGCCGCCACCAGAATCGCCGACGCGAGGGCCAGCGCCTGCGGATCATTGGGACTGGTGGCGAACAGAAACGACTCGATGAGATGAGAACTCGCCAGGGCCGTCGGCACAGCAATCGCCAATCCGGCAGCCGCGACCGCGCAGACCTCCCGCAGGACCATCCAGGTAACGGCCTGACGCCCCGCGCCGAGGGCCATGCGCAGCCCGATCTCGCTCGTCCGGCGCGCGACCGCGTACGCCATCGTCGCGTAGAGGCCGACGCAGGCAATCGTCAACGCGAGGATCGCAAACGCGGTGCAGAGCCGGGCGAACACGATTTCCTGATTGATGGTCCGATCGATCTCCCCGACCTGGGTCCGGAGCTCGGTCACCGGCACTCGCGCGTCAGCCTGATGGAGGAGCCGTCGAACCGCGTTTGCGTAGGCGAGCGGGTCGCCTTCCGTTCGCAGCGCGTACGTCACCTGCCCGAGTTCGGGAGCGGGAACCTGCGCGTGTGACACGTATACGACTGGTGGGTTGGCGCGTTTGAGCCCGCCGTATTGCGCATTGGCGGCGACGCCGACGATCTCGAGATCGAGGGGGACGCCGTTGACCCTCAAGCTGCCGCCGACCTCGATGTGCCGGCCGATCGGATCGGCGTCGCCGAAGTTGGTCCTGGCGAAGCGCTCGCTCACCACGGCAACGAGCGGCGTGCCCTCGCGATCGTTTTCGGCGATCTCCCGGCCCCGTTCGATCGGAATCTGCATGGTTCTGAAGAAGCGTGGTCCGGTCCACAAGACTCGCGACCCTGTGGTCGGTGTGCCGTCCACCGTGATCGGGTGCGAGCGGCCCGTCCTGATGAGCGAGGCATGGGACAACGTCGCGTCGCGCACCCCGGGCAGGTCGCTCAGCCGCCGCCGCAGATCGGCATAGAAGCCGGCGACGCGAGCCTCGGGTACGCCGGCCTGCGGCGCATTCACGTCGAACAGCAGCAGGTGTTCGCGGTTGAAGCCGAGCGACATCGATTGCAGCTTCGACAGCGTCCGCACGAACAGGCCGGCCATCACCATCAGCAGGAGCGAGATCGCAATCTGCGCGACCAGCAGCGCCTGCCTCGAGATCACTTGCGGGAGGACGGCGAGCCGTCGGGCGCGCGGCTGGCCGATTGCCCGGTCTTTGAGCGCCGGCATCAATGCCGGACGGGTCGCCTGCAGCGCGGGCGCCAGGCCAAACAACACGCCGGAGAGCAACGACAACGCCAGCGTCACGGCGAGGACGTGCCAGTTCAATTCGGCGCGGAGCGTGAATGCCTCCTGCCCGTTGGCGAGCAGCCGCGTCAGGACGCGCATGCCTGCGACGGCGATCAAGACGCCGAGCGCGCCGCTGAGTGCCGCCAGGAGGATGCTCTCCGTGAGCAGTTGACGGACGATGCGCCAGCGGCCGGCCCCGAGACTGAGCCGGACGGCCATCTCGCGGGTGCGAGCGGCCGCCCGCGCCAGGAGCAGGTTCGCCGTGTTCGTGCACGCGATCGCCAGCATCAGCCCTACCATCGCCAGCAGTACGTAGAGCGGCTTCGAGTACTGGCGCCTGAGGCTGTCGAGTCCCGCGGCGCCCTCCTCGAGGCGCAACGTTGGAAGATTGGCGCGCTCTTGATCGTTGGCCGCAGTCGAGGCGACCCACTGTGTGAACGGCCCCGCGAGCGCAGTCTGGGCCTGGACGAGATCGATGCCAGGTTTCAGACGTCCCATCATCTCGACCCAGTAGAAGTTCGGGTCAACGAAGTCGACGATCGCCAGTGACCGTTGCTGTACCAGTGGGCCGGCGTGCATCGGGAGATACAGTTGCGGGGCCGCTGCCGGATCCACGCCGAAGAACTCCGAGGGCGTGACACCGACCACCGTGAACGCCACGTTGTTGACGAGCACCGCCTGGCCGATCGCGCGGGCGGCATCGCCGAAGCGGCGCTGGCTGTAGCCCAGGCTCAGGACCGCGATCGGCGCGGCGCCGGCGCGATCGTCGTCGGCTTGGATGAGGCGACCCGCCGCCGGCCGCACCTCGAGACCACCGAAGAAGTCGCCCGACACGTACTCGCCCCGGGCGAGCTCGGCTTCGCCTTTGACGATTACGTTTACGCCGCCGGCCGCCTCTTTGTGCGCGAACAGGCTGGAGAGAACCGGCGCCGATGCCGTCCGAAGATGCTCGAACGCCGGAAACGGAAAGATCGGGCCGGTCGTGCTCGAGCCCTCGTCGTAGGTGCTGCCGGACATGGAGTGCATCACGACCTGGGTCCCGCTCGCGGACCAGAGCGCCTGACTGCGCCACTTGACCACGACTAGCGACGCCGGGTCCGCCACCGGCAGCGAGCGCAGCAGAATCGCGTCCATGAAGCTGTAGATCGCCGTGTTGGCGCCGATCCCCAGCGCGAGTGACAGCGCGGCGAGGGCGGTGAACAGGCGGTTCTTGTTCATGCAGCGCAGGGCGAACCGGACATCCTGGGCCAGCTGCTCGACCACGACCCACGACCACAACGTGCGTGCGTCTTCCTTCACCAGCGTGACATTGCCGAGATCGCGCCGGGCGGCCCATTTGGCCTCGTCCGCCGAGAGCCCGTCGGTCTCCCGTGCCTCACGCTCCTCGTCCAGATGGAACTGCAGCTCCTCGCGAAGCTCGTCCTCCTTCTGTCGGCGCCGCAGCCACCATTGAACCTTGCCAAGCAGGGACCTCATTCCGCCTCCTCGCCGAGCGGCTTCAGCAGCAGACCCATGGCGCGCGCGAACGCGTCCCATTTTGACTGCTCGGCGGTCAGCTGTTTCCGCCCCTTCGGCGTGATGCGGTAGTAGCGGGCGCGCTTGCCCTTGTCGGACAGCTCCCACGACGCGGCGATCCAGCCTTTCGCCTCGAGGCGATACAGGGCCGGGTACAACGACCCGGTCTCGACTTGCAGCAGGTCCTCGGAGGTGCGCTGAATGTGCTTCGCGATCGCGTGGCCGTGAGTCGGTCCCGGCAGGAGCGTTCGCAGGATCAGGAGGTCGAGTGTGCCGCGCAGCAGATCGACGCGAGACGGGGACTTCGAGACCATTGAGTAGGAAGTCTACACAATATTATGTAGAGTATCTACTCAATAAACTGGCGCGCAGGGACTGCTGGTATCGTCAAGAACCCGACGTCGCAGGAGGATGCGCCGGCAGTCTGCCGCCCTGTAAGAAACTTGCCGTCCGACAGACTACCTTTCTCGAGTGCGGATGGCAGACCATCGTGCGGCCTACCACAACCTGTTGAGGCGCTACGTCTCGCCGCTTCGGCGTCTCGCCTGGTCTTACGAGCGCGATCCTGCGGGCCGCGACGATCTGTTTCAGGAGATTGCATTGGCGCTCTGGACGGCCTTGCCGCGCTTTCGCGGCGATAGCTCCGAGCGCACCTGGGTCTATCGCGTCGCCCACAACACGGCGATCTCGTTTGCCGCGAGTCGCCGCCGTCGCGACGGCCGCGAACAGCCGGGTGAGCTCGAACGTGAACCGGTCACTGCCGCGAACCAGGAAGGCGATGCTATCGAGAGACAGCGGCGCGAACGTCTCTGGGCGGCGGTGCAGGAGCTGCCGGTCAACGAGCGACAAATCATCGTGCTGCATCTCGAAGGCTTATCTGCGGCAGAGATCGAAGCAATAGCCGGCGTGAGCGCCGGCGCGGTGGCGACGCGCCTCTCGCGAATCCGCCACAAGCTTGCGGCGCGGCTGCGGGTCGATTCGACGCCGGAGGAGAAGCGATCATGAACAGCACCGAGGAGAGCCCATTCCCTCCAACCGACGAGGAATGGGCGCGCATGTGGCAGGGCCGCATGACGTCACAGAAAGAGTCCGAGCATCTGGCGCGCACGATCATGGCGCACGTGTGGCGGTTCGATCAGACGCTGTTCTGGCGCAACGCTCGTGAGTACGCCGCCGGCATCGTGCTGTTGGTCGTATTCCTGGGCCAATTCGTCATCGGAGACGACCGCGTCGGCGCGCTGGTGGGAATCGGGTCTGTCAGTTTCGTCCTCGGGTACCTGTGGTGGAAGCATCGGGGCCTTCAGCCGCTCGATCCGGCCGCCGACGTGATCGCCTATAAAACCGCGCTGCTGGCTCGCGTCGACGATCAGATTCGGCTGCTGCGCAGCGTCACCTATTGGTACCTGTTGCCGTTGTTTCTGCCATCCCTGTGGCAGGCCGTACACCTGTGGGACAAGAGTCCCTGGGCTGCCGCCGTCTCGCTAGCTGTTGTCGTCGCGCTGTTTGCGTTCCTGCGGTGGCTGAACGTCACTGCCGGAGTGGGCACGCTGCTCGCCACTCGAGCGAATGTCGAATCGATGTTCCCGGAGGAATGAAGGGCCGCACCTAACCTCGGCTGCTTTCGCAACCGGGGCAGGCACCGTAGAACGCGTTGCCCTTGTAGTCGAGCTCTCTCAGACCGGCTTGTGACGTGAAGTAGCCGCGAATGGCCTCATGCCGCAGGAACAGATAGCAGCGACCGAGTGGTGATTCCGGCGGCGTGCGACTAATTTCCAGAACGAGATCTGTCTGCGCTGTTCCGGCCAGCTCCAGAAACTCGCGGCCGAACCGCTCGCGCGAGTGCTGCTCCAGCAGGTTCAAACCAGTCCGCACGATGGCCTGCCAATCCACGGTTTCCAATTCCACCACCCTGGCTTGTCCGTAGTAGGCGACGGCGAGCGCGCGATGCGATGGATCGAGGGTCCGGGCCGCATGGCGGATGCCAGCGTTGCTCTGCAAGCGCAAGTCGATCCACGCAATCGTCTCCGACAGCGCGCGGGCGTCCACGTTCCCGAGCAAGACCCCGACGAGAGGTGTGACCACATCGAACTCGTGTTGAGAAAAGAACACGGGCTGAAGCGGACTTCGTCGCGGCACGGCGAAGTCGGTTTCGGCGCCGCGTGGAACGAGCGGCGCGTCGCGGGCCGCCAATACGTGAGTCAGATGCTCGGCTGAAGGATCGAAGACGCCAGGCGGCAACCCGGCCGGCGTGTTCTGAACGGTCAAAGTCATCGCAGCTGCCAGATCCGGCACGAGGCCAGCGACGCCTGCAAGCGCCGTCACCTCTCCCAGGCGCAGCAGCCACGCGCGCCGCGTGAGATCGTCAGCGTCGTCTGGCGCGCGCCTGTTCTCGCTCACAGCTCACCTCGACGGAAAGATTCAGCGATGTGTTCGCCCGCCCGCGCGGAAATCGCCATGATCGTCAGCGTCGGCTCATAACAGCTTTGCGTTGGAAAGACGGCGCCGTCACTGACAAAGAGGTTCTGGACGTGGTGCACCTTGCAGTTGCGATCCACGACGCTCGTCGTCGGGTTATCGCCCATGCGGGCGGTGCCGCATTCGTGAATGTTCTTGCCGAAGACGCTAATTTCGTCGGCCGGCGGCGTCATATTCTCGAGTTTCAGTTCGTTCAGAATCGCGCCGATGTCCTGCCGCATCGCCTTGGCCATCGCCTTCTCGTTCTCGCCGTAGCTGGCGACGATGTGGAGGGCAGGGATGCCCCACTTGTCCTTTTCGTCGGCATCGAGCGTGACGTAGTTCTCTTTGCGAGGGAGGCACTCCCCCTGGGATCCCATCGCGAAGTAGTACGGAATGTCCTGTCGCACCTTCTGTCGCCAGGCGTCGCCGAATTCCTGCGACAGGAACGCATGACCGTAGAGCTCCTGACTGCCGTCGCCGTCAAAGCGGTACCCACGAACGAAGTCGGGATTCCTGCTGGCGCGCAGGTTCGTGTAGTTGGGGATGATGAAGCCGCAGGGGCGGCCGACGGGTTCACGGGAGGACGAGCGCAGGCCCGGCATGAAACCTCCGCCCCCTTCGACGGTGAAATGGTCCATCAGGTAGTGGCCGAGAACGCCTTCCTCGTTGCCGACGCCCTCGGAGAACAGCGGCGAGCGGGAATTGAGCAGGATGCGTGTGGACTCCAGCGCGCCAGCGGCCAGGACGACAACGCGTGCGGAGGCCTCGCGATGCCGATGCGACTCGCGGTCGATGTAGTGCACGCCTTCCGCACGGCCACGCGAATCGAGGCGCACGTGGCTGACGACCGCGTCGCTGATCAGCGTGAACTTTCCAGTCCGGGCGGCAGCAGGCAGCGTCACCGAGGGGCTGTTGAAATACGACGCGGTATGACAACCGCGCTGACACTGGTCGCAGTAATGGCACGGCGGCCGCCCTCGATGAGAGACGGTCAGGTTTGCCACCCGGTCGGGCATCACCCGCCAGCCGAATTTCTGGCCGATGACATCGCGCGCCAGGAGCGCGCCGCAGGACAACGCCATCGGCGGCAGAAATTGCCCGTCAGGAAACTGTGCGAGACCTTCACGCGAGCCGCTGACGCCGATGAAACTTTCCACGCGATCGTAGTAGGGCGCGAGCTCTGCATAGCCGATGGGCCAGTCTTCGCCGTAGCCGTCGCGGCTGGCAGCCTTGAAGTCGTAGTCACTGAACCGGTAGCTCTCGCGCGCCCAGCAGAACGTCCGCCCGCCGACCTGCCGGCCGCGAATCCACATGAACGGCTTGTCGGCTGGAAAGGTGTAGGGATTCTCGTGATCGTTGATGAAGAATTGATGACTGTAGTCATCGCAGGCGTAGCAAAGCCGCTGCACCGGCTGGTTCTCGAGCAATCGCTGCTGATCGCCGAACCCGCGAAATTTCAGCTGGTAGGGCCAGATGTGCTCGGTGAAATCGCGGGTCGGCACCCTGGGCGGTCCGGCTTCGAGCATGAGCACGCTGAGGCCGCGCTCCGCGGCTTCCTTGGCTACCCAGCCGCCGCTTGCACCCGACCCGACGATGAGCACGTCATACGGCATACGCCGCGCAGCCTACCACGTGTGCGTTCGCCTGCCGGACATTGCAACCAGAGTGGTCAGCCTCCCGTCCAAGTTCCAGAGGACCGCGGCGCGTGCGAATCGCTCTGACTTTGCTTGCGGTGGGAATGGCTGGTGCCTCCTGCCTCGTCGCGCAGACATCGAACGACTTCAAGCATGACTTCGACGTCGCCGTCAGCCGCGTCGCTGCGACCTACGCGTACTTCGACACCAAGGCGACGCGCTGGAGTGACGTACCGGCGCTGTATGCCTCGGATCTCCGCGTCGTAATGAGCCGCGACGAGTTCATCGCCCTGCTCGAACACGTCGTTAATGAACTGTACGACCCTCACGCACACCTGACCGTCAATCTCGAACGTTCACCTCGCCTCGTGCCATCAGGTACGGATCTGTGGGCTGAGTGGCGGGGAAGTGACGCGACGATCACGCAAGTGCGCGACAACTCTGACGCGGCACGAGCTGGTCTCAAGCCAGGTGCCATCGTGATCGGGATCGACGGCGTTCCCATTGGCGAGGCAGTCGACGCTCGAATGGGACGCTCGTATGCGCATTCCGTCGCGGCTGCCCGGGATTGGGCGCTGCGAGCCGTGCTGGCCGGTCGCCACAATACGCGGCGGCTGCTCGAAGTTCGCGAGAGCAGCGCAGCTCGTACGGTGGAATTGCCTGCGGCCGATCAGATCATGAGCCGAGGTGCGCCCGTCGAGGCTTCCGAGATTCGGCCCGGCATCGGCTACGTTCGCTTCAACGACTCGCTTGGAGACAGCGCGACGCTACCCGCATTCGATCGTGCCCTCGAAGGACTTCGCCAGACTCGTGGCCTGATCGTGGATCTCCGAAATACACCGGGCGGCGGAAATACCGGCGTGGCGGAAGGGATCCTGGGACGATTCGTCAAACGCGAGCTGCCATACCAGAAGCACGCGCTGCCGTCCGAAGATCGCAGCACTAGAATCGGCCGGAGCTGGTTCGCCCGCGTGTCACCGTCCGGTGACTTCACATATGCGCAGCCCGTGGCCGTGCTCGTGAATCGGTGGACGGGCAGCATGGGTGAAGGCCTGGCGCTCGGGTTCGACGCGACAGGCAGGGGTACCGTCGTGGGTACGGCGATGGCCGGCCTGGTGGGTGCAACGACGCGGATCGTGCTTCCGCTCACGGGTATCGGTATCAGTCTTCCCTTCGAGCGCCTGTATCACGTGAACGGGACGCCGCGGGAAGCGTATCAGCCGCGAGTAGTCGTAAATGTCGCGCAGGCCGCGCCCGGCCGCGATCCGTTTGTCGAGGCGGCACTCGAGGTGCTGGCCGCGCGGTGAGGCGCGTCTCTACACCTGGCGGGCGCTGCCAAAAGCTGAATCCCACTACTTCCGGCTCGCCTTGGCGGGGTCGTCCGCCGGGTTGACGTAGTTGATCACGAACGGGCCGATGCCATGAGCCTGAACGATCGTGTTGTCGTCGGCCCAGGCGTAGTGCGCCATCTTCGCCGGCAGGAGCGCATACGCTCCGACACCAAGCGCCGTCGTGGCACCTTCATCGCCGCGTTCACCCATAGCGATCCGGAACGTGCCGCTCAGGACGGTGAGGTGCTCGTCAACGGGGTGCCAGTGGGGTGGGATGCGTGCCTTGCCGTGATACCGGAACCTGATCACGAACGGCGATCCCGGCTTGTCCGGATCACCCGAGATCACGGCGATTTCCGCGCCGGGCCGCAGCGCCTTCCACTGAACGTCTGCAGCCGCGACGACGACGTGATCAGGACCCGTCCGGTGAGTCTGCGCAAGAGTATCGACGGAGGCCGAGAGCAGACAGCCGACAAGGAGAGCAGCGCCGCCGCCGCGAAGGACTGACGCCATGCGCGGCATGACGTGCGGCCCGCGCTGACTACTTGGACTGCGGCGGGGGCGTCGCCGGAGTCGCCGGCGTCGCAGGCTCCGCGGGCGAGGGCGGATGGGCAGGCGCCGCCGGATCGGCAGGAGCAGCCGCATCGGCGGGCATGGCGGCGCCGGCTGGCTTGACCGTGACCTTGCCCTGGAGCTTCGCGAGCGCGTCGGCCGGGATCGCCTCCTTGATCTTGGGGTCCTCCAGGCTGGTGAACGGCCGGCTCTCGACGACCTTCTTCACCATCGCTTCATCGAGTCCGAGCTTGGCCAGCTGCTCGGGCGTGGCCGCGTTGAGGTCGATCGCGTTTGGCGCCGCGGCCTTCTTTACCGCCTTCTTCGCGGCGGTTTCCGCGGCGTCCTTCGCCGCGCTCTCCGTCGCTTCCT
>JBKPAJ010000002.1:0-10519 GCA_046726375.1 Acidobacteriota bacterium | reverse complement strand
CTGTGGTGCGAACGTATCGCGCGGCTCGTTGTCACGCGCGGCAACGGTCAGCCACTCCTCATCGGAAATCAGCATCGGCTGCGCGTAGTCGATCATCGCGTCGATGAGCGCCCGCTGAACCGATTCGGTGTACGCGCGATTCGGATCCTTCAACACCATGGGATCGCCCGTCGGCGACGACGCTGGCTGCGGAGCGATCTGCTGCGCCGGCGCGCCTTGCGCCGGAGCAGCGCTTGGCGGTCCTGCGGGCGCCGCTTCCGTTGGTGCCAGGATCGAGGCGCCCACGCTGCCCGGGGCGGACGCCGTGCCGCGCGGTGGCTGCGCCGCGCCGAGCAAGGGACCGGACGGCACGAGCTGCAGCTCCAGCCGCGCGACCGCGTTTTCCATTTCGTGGCGTTTCGCGGGATCGCGCTCGGTGCGGAGTTGTGCCCTCATCGACTCGATCGCGAGACGGTAACTGCGATCGTCGGGCTCGGCCATCTGGCGCAGACTCCAGACCATGCTCTGGCGCAGGATCGGCACGCCCACGTCGAAGAACACGCCGTACCCCTCGAGATAGACGCCACGCGCCTGCGCGTCGCCGGCAAGAGAGATGAGGTCGGGCGAGACACTGCGGAGTTCGCGATTGACCTGCTGCGCGCCAAACTGCACCGCGCGCGCAAGCGCGCCTTCCATCACGAAGATTTGGTGTTTGAGGTCGGCGCGCTCGCGCGGGCGCTGGGCCGTGGGCGCCGCCGTCTGCGCTGACACCGGCATCCCCAGGCCCAGGATGACGATCAGTGACGAGATGACCGAAGCTGTCCTCAACATATCGCCGCCCTTATGGCACTTGCTGCGTCGTTGAAACGCGGCGCAGCACATTCGCTATCTCACGCTGATAGCCTTCCACGTATCCAGTACGTCCCTGCAGCTGACGGAAATCGGAATTGATCTTCATGAGATCGGCCCGCCGCTGAATCTCGAAATCGCGGTTGACCTGCGTCAAACGCAGCGCAAGCTCCTCCCGCTGACGCCGCTCGCTTTCGTCGATCAGCGACTGCACGCGCCGCATCAACGTGTTGCCATCGATCGTCGCGGCAGGCGGCGCCGCCGCCGCGAGCGGCTGCACCGAGGCCTGACGGCCATCGACCGCGGTCGCGCGGACAAGCTGCAGCTCTTTGCGGAGGTCCGCTTCGAGCGCGGTCAAGGCCGGACGCCATTCCTGCGCGGAGGTGGACGCGAACCGACTCTCCCTGCTCGCCGGGGAGAGATTTGGCGTCATCCACCCGGTAGTCACCGTCACACCGCTCGCGTCGTAGCGCATCTGCACGTTGGCGATGGCGGCACCCACGGCAAACACGAGGACCGCTGCCGCAAGCTGTGCCCACGCCGGTACGGTCGGCAGCGACCATCGTGAGGGACGCAGCACGGTGGCGGGCCGCTGTGCGATCTCGAAGTTGAGCGCGATCTCAGGCGGCTGCCATTGCGCCAGATCCTGCTGCACCAGCCGCAAGCCTTCGACTTCACTTGCACACGCAGCGCAGGTGACGAGATGCGCGGAGACTTGACGACGCGTCTCGGCCTCGAGCTCGTCGTAGATGAACGCAATCAGCGTTTCCTTGTCGTCGCAGTGAAAAGTCGTGCTCATGATGCTTTCTCTTTAGTGGCGCCGCCGCTCTGTTCGAGATCCCGGCGCAACACAGAAAGGCCTTGGTACAAACGTGTTTTGACCGTGCTGAGGGGACACCCCTGCAGATCGGCGATTTCCTGGAACGTGAGACCGTGATACTCCTTGAGGATGATCGCGGTGCGCTGCTCTTCCGGCAACTGCGTCATTGCTTCCGCCACGGCGCGGCTCATTTCCCGGCGCGCAACCAAGTCCTCGATCGACTCGACCGGGCCCCGCTCGCTCGCAAGGTCCGCGAGTTCCACGCCTTCGGGCGCCTGCATGGTTGGCGTGCGGCGCTGGCGCCGGATCCAGTCGCGACACAAGTTCAGCGCGATCCGGTAGAGCCAGGACGAGAACTTCGCTTGCCCTTTGAACCCGGGGAGCGCACGATACGCGCGCAGGAACGTATCCTGCACGATGTCGCGCGCCTCCTCTTCGCGGCCGATCGTACGGTACGCAAGGGCGTAAATCGGCCGCTCCCAGCGGAGGATCAGCTGGTTGAAGCTATCTGCGTCGCCGGCCATCGTCCGTGCGACGAGTTCTTCGTCGGTCCACGTTGTGCGGACCAGGCGGGCTCCTTCCCGGGTTAGAGGGGCGCCACCACGCCGCTGGCAACGTGGCTGCTCGCCGTATCTATTTGGATAAGACGGCGTGGACGCGCGGTTAGTCTTCGAAATCCTCATTATACCGACGGTCGCCGGTCATCTCCCGCAACTTGCTGGGGCACAGGTAGTTGCCGTTTACCTCATGCATACGCCTTTGACGTACAATCCGGCACGTGACCGACGCGACCGCGTTTCGGGGGCTGCTGCGGACCGTGACCCGCGCAACGCGGTTGGCTGATGTGTGGCCGGTCCTGCATGAACAGGCGTTGCAATCCACCGGGGCGTCCACCAGCGTCCTCTTACGTTTGAATCCGCGCAGCGGCGAACTGCTCGCCTCGTCGGCGAGCGGGCTCGACGACCTCGATCAACAACCGTGGCTGACGAGCGATGCCGACCGCGCGGCAGCCGAACGCGCGTGGACCGGCGATGCGCCAGTCATCGTGACCGACGCTCCCGAGGTGATCAAGAGATTGGGGACGTGGGCGGTCATGGTGGTGCCAGTAGGCGCGCGCGACGGGCGCCTGGGTCTCCTCCTCCTCGGCATCTCGGATGTCGAGAAAGCGCGCGCGGCGCAACACGAAGCGGCGCTTGTCGGCGAGCTCATTGCGCTCACGCTCGAGCGATCGCGGCTCGAGAACGAAGCGACCCTGCAGTACGACATCCGCTCTCTCGTTAGCGATTTCTCTCGCGTGGTGTCTTCATCCCTCCATCTTGGCGTGAGCCTCGAAATTTTTTGCGAACGCGCGACGCGGCTCTTCGCCACGGACAAAGTGGCGGTGTGGCTCCACGACCGCCGTGCGCACATCATCGAGCTGGTGGCCTCGTCTGACGCGGCCGACCTTGTAGAACGCTCGACGGTTTCGGCCGATGAACACAGCAGCCACATCGCGCTCGTGATGCGCGCCACACGCGCGGCTCTGGCCCCTGGCCCCAAACCCGGCCTTCCACCGACGGTGCTCGTGCCGTTGCGCGGACGTCGCCGCGCTCTTGGGACGCTGGTCATCGAGCACGTACGACTCGAGATGGGTAGCGAGTTCGAACTTCTCGACCGCGTCGAAGAAGTCGGGCGGCAACTCTCGGGGGCAATCGAAAACCTGTGGCTGCTCGAAGACGTGCTGCGTTCGAGGCGCGAGCTCGAAAACACCGTGAACTCGCTCGCCGACATCGTTGTCGTGACCGACAGCCGATCGTCCATTACGCATTCCAACGCCGCCTTCGCCAAACGCCTCGGCAAACGGTCTCAGCAAATCCTCGGACGCCCTCTATCGGATTTCTTCGCCGCCGAGGTGACCACGTGGGTTGACAGCTTTGTCGGCGGCGGTTCGTCGTGGGGTCATTATTCGTCGCAGGAGCTCCACGACTCGCGTCTCGGCGGCACGTTTGTGTTTACCGTGAGTCCGCTCGTCGGCAGAGACGAGGAGCGCATCGGCCTTGTGATCGTCGCGCGTGACATCACCGACAAATCGCGGCACGAGGCCGAACGGATCGAGCTGCGGAACCGGCTGACGCAGTCGGAAAAGCTCGCGGCGCTCGGACAGTTTGTCGCGGGCATCGCCCACGAGTTGAACAATCCGCTGCAGGGCGTGCTCGGACACCTCGAATTGATGCTGCACGAACCAAGGCAATTGCCGCCGCGCGCGAAGCGCGACTTGAAAGTCGTCTTCCGCGAAGCGGATCGCGCGGCAAAGATCGTTCACAATCTGTTGGTCTTTGCCGGATCGCGGCGCATCGCACGGCGCCGACTCAACGTCAATCTCGTGATCACACGAGCGCTGTCGCTGCGCGCCACCGCCTGCAGCGCGGCCGGCATCGAAATAGTGAAGAACCTGACACCGAAGCTGCCGCGCATTGCCGGCGACTCGCTGCTCTTGCAGCAGACGGTGTTGAATATCGTGCTCAACGCTGAGCAGGCGCTGGCCAGCGTCACCGGAAAGCGGCGCATCGAGGTAAGCACCGCGCAGCGCGACAACAGCGTCGAGCTACGGATCGCCGACACCGGTCCCGGCATTCCAAAGGAAGTGTTGCCGCGGCTGTTCGAGCCGTTCTTCACGACGAAGGAAGTGGGCAAAGGCACCGGGCTCGGCCTTGCGATTGCGTACGGGATCGTGCAGGAACACGGCGGCCAGTTGCACGCATCCAATCGTCGAGAAGGCGGAGCGGTGTTCACCGTTGAATTGCCCGGGGTAGAATAGGCCCGCAGAGCGAATCGGAGTGCCGATCAACTTTCCTAACGACGAAATATTTCTGACGACGGAAGAGGTGCTCGAGTACCTTCAAGTCAATCTTCGCACTGTCTATCGCCTGATCAAGGCCGGCAAGATTCCCGCCGTGCGTGTCGGTCGCCAGTGGCGCTTCCGCAAACGGGACATCGATGCGTGGCTCGACGCCCAACGCCCGCGCGGCGAGCGCGCGGCCACGGCGTCGGCAACAGCGGCCGCTGAGCGGCCGCTGGCCCGTTCGGGTCGTCCGCGCGTGCTGGTGGTAGACGACGAGGCGAGCATCCGCGAGCTGCTCTCGAAAACGCTCGCGCTGGCTGAGTATGACGTCGACACGGCCCCCGACGGCCGCGCAGCGATCGAACGCCTTCGACTGGGCAGCTACGATCTGCTCATCGCCGATCTGAAGATGCCCGGCCTCGACGGTCTTTCTCTCATCCGCGAGGCCAAACGCCTCAAATCCGACATCCCTGTCATCATCATCACCGGCTTTTCAACCGAGTCGAGCGCGATTGAGGCAGTCAACATCGGCGTGGCTGGATACCTGACGAAGCCATTCCGTGTGCCGCAGGTGTTGGCTGCCGCGGCACGGGCGCTTGGTGAATAGCACCGGGCCGAGTTTCCAGCCACCAGTTTCCAGTTCAAAGTTTAGTTATCAGTTCGAGGCGGAGCTCTCACCTGACAACTACCCCAAAGCTCGCTTGAATTCGGAACGCCAACGGCGCGAAACGCTCGAACAATGCCGGTTTCGGCCCGAGCGTTGGAAATCGGCTCGATGCCACGATTGCGAACACAAGTGAATTGAGCGGCTAAGCCCAAAGCTACACTTGAATTCGGAGCGCCAACGGCGCGAAACGCTCGAACAATGCCGGTTTCGGCCCGAGCGTTGGAATCGGCTCGATGCCACGATTGCGAACACAAGCGAATTGAGGGGCTAATTTTGAACTGATAACTGGAAACTGGAAACTAGTACAAGAGGAATGATCCAACTCCAGCAGCTAACCAAGGCCTTCGGCGAGCGTGTCCTGCTCGACGCCGTGACCTGGCAGGTCGGCGATCAGGATCGCGTTGGTCTGTGCGGGCCAAACGGTGCAGGCAAGACAACGCTCTTGCGCATGCTCGCCGGCCTCGAGGAGCCTGACCAAGGCACCGTCCTCAAGCCGAACGCGCTCACCATCGGTTACCTGCCGCAGGACGGTCTTACGCATCACGGCCGAACGGTCGTCGACGAAGCAAGCCTCGCGCTGAAGCCGCTCCTCGACATGAAAGCCGAGATGCACGAGCTGGAGCACCGCCTTGGAGACGAGAGCGTGCCGGAAGAGCAGCATGAATCGATGCTGCACCGCTATAGCGAACTGCAAGAACGTTTTCGCATGGCGGACGGCTATCACATGGAGCTGAAGGTCGCGACCGTGCTCAAAGGTCTCGGCTTCGAGCTGGCCGATTACGATCGCCTCTCAGATCACCTTTCCGGCGGCTGGCAGATGCGATTAGCACTCGCCAAGCTCCTCCTCGGCCAGCCCGATTTGCTGCTGCTCGACGAGCCGACCAACCATCTCGATCTCGACGCACGCAACTGGCTGGAATCGTATCTCGCGGTCTATCCGCACTCGGTGATTCTCGTGTCGCACGATCGCTACTTTCTCGATACCGTCGTGTCACGCATCGCGGATCTCTCCCTCCGAACGATCACCGATTACCACTGCAACTATTCCCAGTACCTGGTTCAACGCGAAGAACGCATGCAGCGCCGGCGCGAGGCCAAAAAGCGTCAGGACGAAGAGATCGCGCGCGTGCAGGAATTCATCGATCGCTTCCGCTACAAAGCCACCAAGGCGGCGCAGGTCCAGAGCCGCGTGAAGATGCTTGAAAAGATCGAGCGCATCGACGTGCCGCCCGAAAGGAAGCGGATCCACTTTCATTTTCCCGCGGCGCCGAAAAGCGGCCGTACCGTGATCCAGCTCAAAGGCGCACGCAAGGCATATGGTGACAACGTGGTGCTCGACAGCGTGAATCTGCTGATCGAACGCGGCGATCGCATCGCGCTCGTGGGTCACAACGGCGCCGGCAAGTCGACGCTGATGCGCCTCCTCTCGGGCGAAGAGCCGCCGGATCGCGGCGAACGTGGTGAAGGACATCAGGTCGTCACGCAGTACTTCGCCCAGGACGAAGCCACTCGCCTCGATCCGTCGCTCACCGTCTACGAAACGCTGGCGTCCGGCTCGCTTGACACGATGATTCCGGCGATTCGCAACATCCTCGGCGGCTTTCTTTTCTCCGGTGACGACGTGTACAAGAAGGCGGCCGTGCTGTCGGGAGGTGAGCGCACGCGGCTCGCCGTCGCACGCATGCTGCTTCGTTCGTCCAACACGCTGCTGCTCGACGAGCCCACGAATCACCTCGATCTCGATTCGAAGGAAGTGCTCCTCGACGCGCTCGTCGACTACGGCGGCACGCTCGTCTTTGTGTCGCACGACCGCTATTTCGTCGAGCGGCTCGCGACCAAGATTGTGGAAGTCGGAGACGGCAAGGCGCTGTTGTATCCAGGAACGTATTCCGAGTTCTTGTGGAGCAAGGACAATCCAGGTGCGACCGGTGCGCGAGCCGCGAATGGTGCGGTGCGTGCGGCAGGTGCCGAGCACCCGCACACCAAACCTCGCGCACTCATGCACAAGGGCGCCGCACCGCCCCAACCGCCCCCCTCGCACGCCAAAAATCTGTCGCACCTGGAGCGCAAGCGCGATCTCGCCGAACAGCGCCGGCGCGAAAAAGCGTTTCGATCGCTGCGCGATCGCATCGATGTTCTCGAGTCGCGCATCGCAGAGCGCGAGAAGGCGATCAAAGATCTGGAAGCGGCAATGGCCGCTCCTGGCTTCTATGATGACCACACCAGGGTCAAGCCTCTGGTGGACCAGCATCAGGCGCTGATGTGGGAGGTGGGCGACCTCTTGAACCAGTGGGAAATGCTCCAGGGCGAAGCCTCAGCTTTTGTCGATCTAAACATGTGAGATCGCTTACACTTCTGTAATCCCACAGCTCGAGCTAGCTGAGGCAATTTGCACGTTGCCAAGCACTTAGCCGCACTGCAGAGCTTCCGCTAATGGGTACGCGGTTTGCGACCATCACCCGGCCGCGATCGAACGCGATATGACGCGTCCCTCCCCCGTCCACTCCGGATTGCCGCCCGAGGCCGAGCAGCCTCGCGACGCATTTTTCCGCCATCTGGTGGCAAACATGCGCAACGGCGTGCTGGCAATCACCCGCGACGGGCAAGTCGTTCTCATCAACACGGAGGCCTGTCGGATCTTCGGCCTTGCGCCCAGCGGTGAATACACCGGCCGTTCGTATATCGAGGTGCTGCGATCGCATCCGGACATGGTGCGCATTGTCGGCGGCGCGTTCGAGATGTCCTCGCTGCCCAACCGCGCCGAGATCCGCCTGAAGTCGACCGACAGAGTGATCGGCTACACGTTGTCGCTCGTGCGCGACGACGACGGGCGCGCAGTCGGCGCGGCGCTGTTCTTCAAGGACCTCACGCACGTCGAGCAGATGGAAGAACGCGAGCGGCTGCGCGATCGGCTGGCCGCGGTCGGCGAGATGGCGGCCGCCGTGGCCCATGAGATCAAGAACCCACTCGCCGGCATCGAGGTGATGGCAGGATTGCTGCGCCGCCAGGTGCCCGATAAACGCGAGGTACAGTCGATCGTCGCCGACATCATCAACGAGGCCAAGATGGCCAACGCCATCGTGCAGGAGGTGCTCGATTTTGTCCGCCCGGTGCGGCTGCAGCTCGATCACACGCTCGTCAACGACGCCTTGCAGAGCGCCGTCACGATGGCCGACAGCAAAACCACGCGCGGCGGCATCGCCGTGAACATGCACGTCCCGCCGACGTTGCCGCCGATTCAGGGCGACCGTCATCAACTCACGCAAGTGTTCGCCAACCTCTTGATCAACGCCTACGACGCGCTCGACGGGCGCGGCACCATCACGTTGAGCGCGCGGCTGGCGAAAACCTCCGAGGAAGGCGCCCTGCTTCCCGACGGTCATACGGCAGTGGCGACGGTCGTCGTTGACGTGACCGATACCGGCCCTGGTGTCGCCGCTGAGGTCGCGGACAAGATGTTCAATCCGTTCTTCACGACCAAACCACAGGGGTCGGGGCTCGGGCTGGCAATCGTCCGTAAGATTCTCGACGCGCACGAGGGACGGATCGACGTTTCGAGCGTGCCGGATCGCGGTACGACCTTTCGCGTCACGTTACCGGTGGAGCATACGAACGCGTGGGTGAGAGAGGGCGGGTAGGGCTGGTGCGGCAGGTGGGTTTGGTAGGACGGGTAAGGCAGGTAGGTCTGGTCGGTCGAGTAAGTCTGACGGCTTGTCGCACGCGACTTACCAGCCCGATCAGGCCGGAGCGAAGAAAACGATGAGCCGAATACTTGTGGCAGACGATCACGACGCGCTCCGGCGAGGGTTGTCCATCGCCCTGGGCGCGGCCGGGCATGACGTCGAGGAAGCCGGCAACGGCAACGCCGCGATCGAGAAACTGCACGAAAACTACTTCGACGTCGTGGTGAGCGATCTCAAGATGGGCGGCTTTGATGGCCTCGATGTGCTGCGTACGACCAAGACGTTGCATCCGTCCTCGTCCGTGATCCTGATGACCGCGTTCGGATCGGTGAGCACCGCCGTCGAAGCAATGAAGCACGGTGCCTTCGATTATGTCCAGAAGCCGTTCGAGATCGAAGAAATGGAGGTGAAGGTCGAGAAAGCGCTGGAGCTCAAGCGGCTGCGGCACGAACTCGATTACCTCCGTCACGAACAGCAGGAATCGTACGATTTCGAGCGCATCGTCGGCGGCAGCGAACCGCTGCAGCGAGTGCTCAGCGTCGTCAAGAAAGTCGCCAAGAGCAATTCAACGGTGCTGATTCGCGGCGAGACGGGCACCGGCAAGGAGCTGATCGCCGGTGCCATTCACCACAACTCGCTGCGTGCAGCGCGTAACTTCGTGAAGGTCAACTGCGCCGCGCTGCAGGAAAACCTCCTCGAATCGGAGCTCTTCGGCCACGAGAAGGGAGCGTTTACCGGCGCCGACCGTCAGCGCATCGGCCGCTTCGAGCAGGCCGACGGCGGATCGCTCTTCCTCGACGAAATCGGCGACATGAGCGCCAGCACACAGGCCAAGATTCTGCGCGTACTGCAGGAACACGAGTTCGAGCGGCTGGGCGGCACCCGCACGATCAAAGTGGATGTGCGCCTCATCGCCGCAACCAATCGCGACCTGCCGATGATGGTGACCGCCGGCCAGTTCCGCGAAGACTTGTATTACCGGCTGAACGTCGTCACGATCGACATGCCGCCGCTGCGAGAGCGCAAAGAGGACATCCTCCCGCTCGCGATGTGGTTCATTCGCCGCTTCGCCAGCGAGTTGAAGAAAAAGCTGGACGGCCTCGACAACGAAGCGCAGAAGATGCTGGTTCGCTACAACTGGCCGGGCAACATCCGCGAGCTTGAGAACGCGATCGAGCGCGCGGCGCTGCTGGCCGAAGGTTCGATGATCAAGTCCGAGGACCTGCGCCTCGGCGACTTTGCGTCGAGCGGCAACCGCGAGTCGACCTCAGTGGTGAAGCTTCCGCCAACCGGCATCGCGCTCGAGGAAATCGAGCGCCAGGCGCTCCTCGAGGCGCTCAAGATGTCCAATTGGGTGCAGAAGGACGCGGCGGAGCTGCTCAACATCAGCCCGCGCGTGATGAACTACAAGATCAAGACGCTCAGCATCGACATGCCGCGGCGCCGGATGCCTACCGTCGCGTAGGTTCGCCCTTCGACTCGCTGCGCTCGCCTCAGCAGGTATGCAGGTCGGCAAAATTCGGAGGCAAGTAGAGGCACGTAGACAGATTCGCAGGTGCTTTTCCCTCGCACCTGAACACCTGCACGGGCCGCGAAGCGGCGCGAACCTGCGAACCTACCGTTCACGGAAATAATGTCGCTCGCAAGGAAACCATAAGCCCGTAGCGATCGGGCGCCCGTCCGTTAAAGGCCTGCGGCCC
>JBKPAJ010000001.1:0-71694 GCA_046726375.1 Acidobacteriota bacterium | reverse complement strand
TCCGAGCTACTCGACCGTGCGTACTCAGCTGCGCGTGCTCGAGGAAAAAGGGCACGTCCGGCACGAAGAACAGGGGCGCCGCTACGTGTACATGCCGTCGGTGCCGCGTTCAACCGCGCGCAAATCGGCTCTCCGGCATGTGGTGGATACGTTTTTCGACGGCTCGGTCGAGAAGGTCGTGGCCGCATTGCTCGGCGCCGACGCGGTGCGCATGTCGGAAGAGGAGCTCGAACGGATCGCCGAGCTCGTTCGCAAGGCGCGGAAAGGCGGATCGCGATGAGCGTTTTCATTGAAGCCGCATTGAAAGTTTCGCTTGTGCTCGCCGCCGCGCTCCTGGCGATGCCGCTCCTCCGGAAACAGTCCGCGGCGTTGCGGCACTTTGTGCTCTCCCTGGCGCTCGCGAGCTGCGTCCTCGTTCCGTTCGCCGATGCTGCACTGCCCTCATGGCGGATCCCAGTTCCCCTTGCGCCGCGCATCGTGACGGACGCCAGCGCCCCCAACGTGACTGCCGTGCCCTCAGCGCCGGCTGCCGCTGCGAAGGTCGAAGCAACAGCGACATCACAGCCGCGGAGAGTTGACGCAGCCATTGTCGCGGTAACCCTCTGGATCACTGGGCTCATCACTGCGCTCGCGGTGCTGGGTGTGGGCCTTCTCCGGCTTTGTCGTCTTGCCGGCCGCGCCGCTCGTGTCGAACAGGGGCCGTGGTTCGAGCAGGCCGAGCGCGTCAGTCGTGAACTCAATCTCCGTCGGCCTGTTTTGCTGCAGACCTCCGAACCGCACCTGCTCGTCGTTTGGGGCGTTGTGCAACCGCGGGTGCTGGTGCCGGCGTCGGCACATGACTGGCCCGTGGACCGCATCCACGTCGTGCTGCATCACGAGCTTGCCCACATTCAACGCGGCGATTGGGCTGTTCAATGCGCCGCCGAACTGCTTCGCGCCATCCACTGGTTCAACCCGTTGATGTGGCAAGTCTGCTCGCGAATGCGTCAGGAGTGCGAGCAGGCGTGTGACGACGAGGTGATTCGACGCGGGGTGGATGCGCCGGAGTATGCCGCGCATCTTGTGGAGATTGCGCGCGATCTTTGTCGACGCCGCGCGTGGCTGCCGGCGCCCGCGATCGCACAGCCGTCAGGTTTCGAACGGAGGATACAAGCCATGCTCGACGTGCATCTGAATCGTCGTCCTCTTTCTCGGTTCGCGCGTGTCGCCACGCTCGCGGGCTGCCTCGGCGTCACCCTTCCAATCGCCGGACTTGCGGCGCAGGCAGCGCTCGTGACGTTCGGCGGCTCGGTGTTCGATCCGCTGAACGCCGTGTTGCCCGATACGGCGGTCACACTCACGAACGTCGATACGCAGGCGCAGTTCCAAGTGCGAAGCGACCGCCAGGGCCGGTACGAGATTCCCGGCGTGCCGCCGGGACGCTATGTCCTCGAGACGGCGCTTCCCGGTTTTGCGCCGCTCAAGTTCGAGCTCTCCGTGGGTGGCCAGAATGTCGAGCGCGATTTGAGGCTTGCACTTGGCGAGCTGCAGGAAACGGTGACCGTATCGGCCAGCGAGTCAGGCGAGCCGCCGGTGCCGATGAGCGCCGAGCGGAAGGCGCGATTGGAAGAACTCCTTCGCAGGCGTGCGGCACAGACGTGCCCCGGAAATCAAGCGAACAGCGGGCCCGCCATCGGCGGCAACATTCGCGTGCCGCTCAAGACCCGCAGCGTTGCGCCGGTTTATCCAGCTCACCTCGCGAGCAGCGGTGCAGCAGGGACCGTCAGGATGGCCGCGATCATCGCAACCAACGGCGCCATCCGTGAGGTCGACGTCCTGTCAGCATCACACCCGGACTTTGCCGCAGCGGCAGTCGAAGCCGTTCGTCAATGGGAATTCGATGCCACGCTGCTCAACTGTGTGCCGATGGAAGTGAGGATGATGGTCACCGTCAACTTCGTGCAGAAGGGCCAATAGCGCGAATAATAGGTCGGTGCCCTCCGACCGTCGCGTCGACCTGCTGGTCTTCGGACCTCATCCGGATGATCTCGAGCTTGGCGCCGGCGGCTGCATCGCAAAGCACGCGGCTCTCGGTCATCGCGTTGGCCTCTGCGATCTGACGCGCGGCGAACTCAGCACCAACGGAACGCCGGCCGAGCGCATTGCGGAAGCCGAATCCGCACGCCAGGTCCTGGGCGCCGCGTGGCGCGAGAACCTGGGACTGCCCGACGGCGGCATCGGCGACGATCACTCGCACGTTCGTGTCGTCGTCGAGCTGATTCGACACGCACGCCCGAAGGCGATCGCCATTCCCTACGGACACGATCGCCATCCCGATCATGGCGCGGCGAGCCGCCTGCTCACACGTGCCGCGTTTTCGAGCGGCCTGTCACGGTACGCGGCGAACGGCGAGAAGTGGCGCGCGGACTGGGTGCTGTACTACTTCATCAACGATTCCGTGCGGCCGTCGTTTGCCGTCGACGTCTCGGAGCAGTACGACAAGAAGCGCGCGGCGATTGCCTGTCACCGCTCGCAGTTTCAACCGACCGGCCCTGGCGCAAGTTCTACGCGGCTGACGTCGCCGCGATTCCAGCAGCTCATTGAAAGCCGTGACGCGCAGTTCGGCGCGCTGATCGGCGTCGCCTTTGCAGAAGGATTCCTGACCGCCGAGCTGATGGCGCGCCCCTCGCTGCTCAAATGAACATCGGCATCGTGTGCTATGCATCGGTCGGCGGCAGCGGCGTTGTCGCCTCTGAGTTGGCGCGCTGTCTGGCGACCCGTGGACACAAACCGCACGTGATCAGCAGCGATACGCCGTTCCGGCTGCGTGGTCCGCAGGAAGGTATCCGCTTTCATCGCGTCGAGACGCCCGGCTATCCGGTCTTTCGCGAGCCGCAGTACCTGCTGGCGCTGGCCAATCGACTCGTGCAAGTGGCGCGCGATCACGAGCTCGACATCATCCACGCGCACTACGCCATCCCTCATGCGGCCGCGGCGTACCTGGCGAGGCAGATTCTGGCTGGCAGCAGCGCGCCGAGCGTGCCCCGAACGATCACCACACTGCACGGTACGGACGTCACCATTCTTGGCGCCGATCCCTCGTATCGCGAAACGGTAGCCTTCTGCATCGATCAGTCCGACGCCGTCACAGCGGTGTCGGCTAGCCTGCGCGACGACACCAAGCGCGAGATGCCGGTCAAAAGCGACATTGTGGTCGTGCCGAACTTCCTCGACTGCCACTTCCATCGCCGCGAGCCGGATCTCGAGCTCAGGGCAAGGTTCTGCCCGGCGGGCGAACGACTCATCGTGCATATCTCGAACCTGCGGCCGGTCAAACAAGTCGATGCCGTCGTGCGCGTCTTCGCCAAGGTTCGCTCGCAAGTGGCGGCACGTCTTGCGATCGTGGGTGAAGGGCCGGACTTGAGCAGAGCCGTCGAGCTCGTACGCCGGCTCCAGCTTTCGCCGTACGTCGAGTTCGTCGGCGAGACGCAGGACGTGGTTGGCCTGCTGTCGGTCTCGGACCTGTTTCTGCTGCCGTCACTGCAGGAAAGCTTCGGCCTCTCGGCGCTGGAAGCGATGGCGTGTGGTGTGCCGGTTGTGGCCTCGCGCGTCGGCGGCCTTCCGGAAGTGATGGTCGATGGCGTGACGGGCACGCTGCATCCGCCTCACGATGTGGAGGCGATGGGGGCAAGCGCGGTGCGCATTCTTGTCGACGAGGAACTGCATCGACAGATGGCCACCGCCGGGGTGCGGGTGGCCAACGACCGCTTCAGCGCGGATCGCGTCGTGCCGATGTATGAGCGGGTGTATGCGGGCGGCTGAAATCTAAAGGGGCCTGCCCCATTACAAGCGCTGAGAACTGGTGTGGTCTGTGAGAAACACATTGTCACCGCTTGTAATGGGGCAGGCCCCTTCTCACCTTTTCTCAGAAGTTCAGACTGAACCCCACTCGGATAATCCGCGGCGAGACGATCTCGCTCGGCGAGAGATACGTGGACCCGACGCCAACGACCTGACTCACAACGGTATCCGCGTTGGTGATGTTGAAGAAGTCAGCGTAGGGCCGGATACTGCGTGAGCTGAACCGGAACGTGCGATCAAACCGCAAGTCCAGCATCACGACCCTGGGATACCGTTCGTCGCCGCGGGCGGCGAGCGGGATGGTCTGTGTCGCGCGCCCCAGCGTGACGCCCTGCGTCGCCGCGAACGCCCGCGTGATCTGGTAAGTCGACTGAAACGGATAGCCCCCGTTGGCAACAAGCGATCCGGCCACCGTAATGGCGTACGGCAGCTCGTAGCTGCCAGAGAGACGGAATGCGATCTCCGAATCGTTGCCGATGATGCCGTCCGGGTACAGCACGAAGTTGGGGTCATTGAGATCGTTCGTTCCTGACTGTCCGCCGCCGGTCGTGGCGTTGATACCACCCTCGTTCTTGCCCAAGGTCAGGCCGGCAACCATCTGCCAGTTCTGGAAGAATCGCTTGCTCGCCGTGAACTCGACGCCGTGGTAGTTCGTGTCGAGGAGTGGCTCGTTGTCCCGAATCGTGTTGTTGAGGGCGTTGATGGCCGCTGGAATGTTGTAAGCGGTCACCGTCATCGGCGTCGGACTAGCCACGGTGCCGCCGGGGCCGTTCGGGATCGTCAGCGTAAACGGCGTGTACGCGCTCGTCGGCTGCAGGATGTTGCGCTGACCGATTTGATCGCGGTTCGTGCGGTGGTAGTACATTGCGCCCACACGAATCTGCCCTGGGAATTGTGTTTCGACGCCAGCTGTCACCTCGTCGGAGTACGGCCACGCCACGTCCTCCGCATATCGGAAACCGACGCCGCCACTGAACGAACTGCAGTCGGACACGTTGATCTCGGACGGCTGGAAGCGGCCATCGTTGTTCGGGTCGGTCCATGGACAGGTGCGCGATCCGTTTGCCAGCGGGTTGACATCCAGCACGCGATTGATGCCCACCTGCAACGCGTACCGGCTGTAGCTGGTTTTCAGCGCCGTGCGACCGCTGCCGGTCAGATCGTACGACGCGCCCGCACGCCACACGCCCTTGCTGTGGTTGAGTGCTTCTTGTTCTGAAATGCTCGTCGGCCCGATGAACGTGCCACCGGGATTCGACTGATCCGGCAATTTGCCGACGTGCTTGTCCCAACGCGCGCCCAGGTTGAGGGTGAGGCGATTGAGAGACCAGGAGTCCTGGAAGAACAAGCCGGTCACGTAAACAATGTTCTTCGGATTGGTGGGTGTGTTGAACTGCCGCACCTGAGAGGGGTTACCGTTCGAGTACTCGACCCAGTGATCGCCGCGGACCGAGTACTGCGATTCGTAGTAAAGGCGTCCCCATTGCACGCCCCCTTTGAACAGGTGCTCGCCGCCCCAGCCCGACTTCGCATACGACAACACGTTGTCGAACTGGTGCCGCGAGTTCGGCTGATGCTCTTCACGTGTCGCCGCAAAGTACGCCTCGGAGCGGGGCGTATCCACCTTGCGAATCGCGTCAGCGGGCGTGTCTGGCTGATACAGGTAGTTGGTCTGTCCATCCATCACGCTGAAGTTCGACTCGAACACCAGCGCTCCCAGACGCTCGTATACTTCGCCTGTGTCGTCTGCGCCGGGTTGGTCTGCACGAGCGATGCAACGTCGGGCATGATGTTTGGCGGCGTATCGCGGCGATGCCCGCGAATCTTGTCGTTCCAGAGATACGACACGCCGATCTTCTGATTGGGCGTGATCTGCGCCACGGCCTTGCCCGAATAATTCTTCAGATCGTTGTCGTCGAGTGCCTGCGACCCGTCGGGGTTGCGCGCGTTCACCAGCTTGTTCACTACCCACTTGCGAATGGTGCCGTTGACCCAGAGGCGGTTGCGCACGATCGCGCCGCCGCCGGAGAGATTGAAGTCGTAGGTCTTGAGCGTCGGGTTTCCGAGGAACGTCTGCCCGAGCGCCGCAGCGGACTGCGCCGCGTCGACGTGGTTCTCGGACTGCAGATCGTCATTCGAGAAGTTGTAGCGAAGGTTTCCCCGCCAGGTGTTGCCGCCCTCCTTCGTGACCATGTTGATCGCGACGCCGCCTGCAAGCGTCTCTGCCGGGATGGCGGACGTCATGTAGTTCACTTCCTCGAACATCCCCTGGTCGTAGTAGAGCATCGTGGCGCCGCCGCCGCCGCCGGGCCAGTTCACCGTCGCGCCGTCGATGTTGTAGCTGACGTCGTTGGTGTTCGAGCCGTGCGCCGACAGGCTGCTCTGCTGCATCGACTGCGTCCCGCCCACGTCGTAGGTGGCGACCTGCACGCCCGGAATCAGCTTGGCGAGCGACCACGGGTCACGTCCGCTCGGCACGCCTTCGAGAATCTCCTGCGTCATGACCGTCTGCTGCAGGTTCGACTTGGTGTCGACGGTCGGCGACTCGCCAACGACCGTGATCGTTTCGGTGACCGAGCCGACGTCGAGCTTGGCGTTGACCGTTGCAACAAACGCGGCGTTGACGCGAATATCCGCGCGTTCGATCACTTTGAAGCCCGCAAGCTCGAATTTGACACGGTAGTCGCCTGGCGGCAGCCGGTCGAACCGATAGGCGCCACTGGCATCGGTGACCATCGTCTGAGTGCCGCCGATGAGCCGTTCGCCGGACACCGACACGGTGACCCCTGGCAGTACCGAATTGCTGTTGTCGGTCACGGCACCGACGATCGAACCGGTTTGCACCTGGGCGTCAACGGCGCTGGCGGTCAGTATCAAAACAGAGCACAAGATCATGCGCCGAAGGGTGGTCATAGTCGTTCCCTCACCTTATGATTTGGCAAAACAGCCGTGCCGGGGCAATACGCGGCCGGCGACGCCCGGTCAAGCCATAGATACGGGTATGCTTGCACTCGATGCGGAAGGCGGTGATTGGCGCGCTCACCATTGGCGTCTTGCTCGTCATGGGCGCGCTTCGAGCCACCGACCTGTGGTCGTTCCGCGCCGACACGCTGAAGCTCGAAGAATCGCGCGCCGCCAATCTGGCACTCATCCTTTCTGAATACGTCGCGGAAGCGTTTGTCGGGGGTGATGCCGCCCTGCGGCAGCTCGCGCTCCACAACCGGCGCATTGGCGGCGTGGGCGCGAGCGACGAAGAGTGGACGCCGAACCTGGCGGCTGCAAGGGCAGGCCTCGCCGGAATTGGTGCGATCTCTGTGATCGATCGAGAGGGCGTGGTTCGCCACTCCACGCGACGCGAAATCGTCGGCGCGTCGCGCGCCGACAACTACATCGTGCGCGAAGCATTGAAGGGACCGGCTGACACCCTCGTGGTGGGCACGCCCTTCCGCGCCATCGTCGAACCGTTCAGCTATTTGATTCCGATCGCGCGTCCGCTCACGAGGCGCGATGGATCGATCGAAGGCGCCGTAGTGGCGTCGTTCGTTCCGGCGGAGCTTGGACGGTTCTTTCAGAGGCTCGATGTCGGCAGAAACGGCGTAGTCTGGGTGTTCCATCTCGACGGCGCCGTCCTCTTTCGCGAACCATCAAGCTCGATTGCCATTGGTCAATCGGCCAAGAGCAACGTGATTTTCCAGACGGCTCTGCAACGGCAAAGCGGAACGTTGCGCGAGGCCGTCGAAGATTCGGGACCGGTCATGCTCACGGCGTTTCGTACCACCGCTTCGCCGCGAATGATCGTCGCCGTGTCGCTGAGCGCTGAAGACTTGCTCGCGAACTGGCGCCGCGAGGCGGTCATGGGCGCGGCGACGTTCGTATCGGCGATGGTGCTTCTTGGCGCGACGCTCCTCGTCTTGTTCCGTCAGATGGATGCCAAAACCGCGGCCGAGGCCGCGCTCGAGCGCACGCGTGCCGAGGAATCGGAGCGGCTGCGCGCTGCCAACGACGAACTGGCGGCGACACTGCAACGTGAGCAGAACGCACGGAAGGAAGCTGAAGCCGCCAGTGCACTCAAGGATCAGTTTCTGATGACCGTGTCACATGAACTGCGCACGCCGCTCACCGCCATTGCCGGGTGGGCGCGCATGCTCGTGGACGGGATGGTGAGCGACTCGAGCAGAGATCGAGCGCTGCAGAGCATCGAGCGCAACGCTCAAACGCAAACGCGGCTGATCGAGGATCTGCTCGATGTCTCGAGCGTCATGACCGGGAAGCTCCGGCTTCACGTGCGCACGGTCGAAGTGCTCGAGATGGTGAGGGCGGCGATCGAAGCTATTGCGCCGGCCGCCGCGGCCAAATCGATCACGATCGACACGTCGCTGGATCTCTCCGCCGGATCCATCACCGGCGATCCCGAACGGCTGCAGCAGATCGCCTGGAACCTGTTATCGAACGCGGTGAAGTTCACGCCGCCGGGCGGTCACGTCAACGTGGCGGTCGTGAAGCTCGAGAACGAAGTCGGCATCACGGTGACCGACACCGGCGCCGGCATCACTGCCGAGTTCCTGCCGCATGTCTTCGAGCACTTCCGTCAGGCCGACGGGAGCCCGGCGCGGCGTCATGGCGGGCTGGGATTGGGACTCGCGATCGTGCGCAGCCTCACGGAACTCCACGGCGGATCAGTCACGGCGCATAGCGACGGAGAAAATCAGGGCGCCACCTTTACCGTGCGGCTGCCGGCGCCAATAAGGCGACGTGCATAAAACGAACGTTCCTTACGTGAGTTCCTCACATGGGTTCCTGACGTGGGTTCACCAGGGTTCCGAACGTCGGTTCCTCAAGGAGTTCACGCGGGTTCTCCACGAACGTTCGTGGCGAACACGTCGGGAATTCCCCCGAGGGACTGCCGTCACGACCCCCGTGAACCTCCGTTAGGAACTTCCGTGAGGAACCCCGGTGAACTCCGTAAGAAACCTCCGTAAGGAACCTCCGTAGCAGACGTACGTTCTAAAGCGTACGTTCCTTACGTGAGTTCCTCACATAGGTCCCTGACCTGAGTTCACGAGGGTTCCGAACCTCGGTTCCTCAAGGAGTTCACGCGGGTTCTCCACGAACGTTCATGGGCGAACACGTCGGAAATTCCCCCGAGGGACTGCCGTCACGGCCCCCGTGAACCTCCGTTAGGAACTTCCGTGAGGAACCCCGGTGAACTCCGTAAGGAACCTCCATAAGGAACCTCCGTAAGGAACCTCCGTAGCAGAGTACGTTCTAAAGCGTACGTTCCTTACGTGAGTTCCTCACATGGGTTCCTGACGTGGGTTCACGAGGGTTCCGAACGTCGGTTCCTCAAGGAGTTCACGCGGGTTCTCCACGAACGTTCGTGGCGAACACGTCGGGAATTCCCCCGAGGGATTGCCGTAACGGCCCCCGTGAACCTCCGTTAGGAACTTCCGTGAGGAACCCCGGTGAACTCCGTAAGGAACCTCTGTAAGGAACCTGCGTAAGGAACCTACGTCGCAGACGTACGTTCTAAAGCGTTCGTTCCTTACATGAGTTCCTCATATAGGTTCCTGACCTGAGTTCACGAGGGTTCCGAACCTCGCTTCCTCAAGGAGTTCACGCGGGTTCTCCACGAACGTTCGTGGCGAACACGTCGGGAATTCCCCCGAGGGACTGCCGTCACGACCCCGTGAACCTCCGTTAGGAACTTCCGTGAGGAACCCCGGTGAACTCCGTAAGGAACCTCCGTCAGCAACCTGCGTAAGGAACCTACGTCGCAGACGTACGTTCTAAAGCGTACGTTCCTTACGTGAGTTCCTCACATAGGTCCCTGACCTGGGTTCCGAACCGCGGTTCCTCAAGGAGTTCACGCGGGGTCTCCACGAACGTTCGTGGCGAACACGTCGGGAATTCCCCCGAGGAACGGCCGTCACGACCCCCGTGAACCTCCGTTAGGAACTTCCGTGAGGAACCCCGGTGAACTCTGTAAGGAACCTCTGTAAGGAACCTCCGTAAGGAACCTACGTAGCAGACGTACGTTCTGGGCGATGCTTAGAATTCGTATCGACGTCTAAATTGCATGCATCGCCCGGCTTGCGCATCGCAGGTCGCGAGCGTGCCGTTGTAGCGTCCGAATCCAGCCCGATCTGGAAACATCGTCAGCTGGCCGACGTCGAACTTCGGCGTGTTGGTGACGTTGAAGATGTCCCAGACGAAGCGCACGCGATTGTCCGCAATGCCGAGTCCGAAGCTTTTGGCGATGCTGAGATGGATCGTGAAGTACCCGTCACCGCGCAGCGCATTCCGGATGCCCACTTCGCCTGTCAGTGCCCGGCGAAAATAGGTGAGCGCCTCGGTCGCGTCTTCGAACGGGCTCGGCCGATGATCGACGGCGTCTTTCGTCGTCTCCGTCGGGGGCAGCCTGTCGGGTCGACCAGCATGGCGTTGCCCTGCAGATTCCAGTTGGTGGCCCAGCACAAGCGGCAGTTTTGGACGTTGAATGGGAAGCCGCTCGTCCAGCGCCACAAGCCCGCGATGGACCAGTCGCCGATGAGATGATTCAACGCGCCGGCGTTCGAGCCATAGCGTTTGCCGGTACCGAACGGGAGCTCAGCGAGCCAGTTGAAGTTGATCTGATGCCGCACGTCGAAATCCGAGATGCCGTAGTTGGAATCCGGATCGAACGAGTTGATCAGGAAGCCTGAGTAACCGCCGTTGCCGAAGTTGCCGAAGGCGCTGCCGCGCTCCACCTGCGACCCGTTGTCTTTCGACTGCGACAGCGTGTAGTTGAAGTCGAACAGCGTGCCGTTGGAGTAACGCTTCCGGAGCGTCAACAGCAGCCCATGATAGTTGGATCGACCGAGCGAGCTCACCGCCGCAAGCGAATCGTACTGCTCCGAGAAGTACGAGTATGGACCGAAGATGCTGCACGCGGGTTCGCACTCTGTGTCCATTTCGTAGAGCGCAGTGATCCAGTCGGGCGAGTTCGACATGAACGCGAGTGCGATGGCGTGGGTCGCCGTGAGACCGCCGCCCGCAGCCGCCGGAAACAGGTTTTCCCAGTACGGAATGTTGGCGAGCCCCGAAAACGCGCGGCCGGCGAAGTTTGGGTCAATCCTGCCGCTTGTGCCGCTCTGATCACTGCCTGAGCGGCGGTGAAGTAGTCGGTGTTCGAGCGCGTGTCCACAAGATTGAGCGGCATCGCAATGTCGCGGCGGATCAGCAGATCGCGACCCAGGCGTCCGACGTATCCGGCCTCGACCGCGAAGTTGTGTCCGAGGTCGCGGCCCACCGTAGCACTGAGCATGTGGGCATACGGCGTCTTCAGCGACTCATCGATGCTCTGTGTGATGATGCCGGCGCGAAGGGGTGGCGTCTGCGGGAACCCACCGGCTGGCGCGGTCGGTACTGTCGGCGGCAACGTCGTCACGCTGCGGAACCGCACGTCCGGATTCGTTTCGTAGGGTGCGCCAAACGGACTCGAAATCGTCGTCGACATGCCAAACGCGAATCCTTCGTCGAAGTTGGTGGCGAGCCCCGCCCCGACGCGGTCGAACACTTTGGTGTAGCCGCCCCGAATCACGAGATCGGCGGACGGGTTCCACGCAATCCCCAGGCGCGGCGCGAAGTTGTTCTTGTCCCAGGCGTAGAACCCGGGACGATCGTTCGCCGGACCGGAGAGATCGAACGTCACAATCGGGCTCCGATTCGACGGAATCCCGTTTTTCATGTTCTCGACGCGCTGGTTGAACCACTCGCCCATGTTGATTGTCGGCTGCACCTGCAGCCCGTTGACTTCGTACGACGGCGAGTAGAGGCTGTAACGGACGCCCGCGGTCAACGTGACGTTCGATCGCAGCTGCCACGCATCCTGAACGTAGAACTCGTACTCATCGCTTCGATCTCGCGCGCTACCGCTGTGCCTGGCGCTTGCGGCGTGCCATTCCGATCGTAGTTTGCGCGCTGAGTGGCTTGCGAGAGTACGCCGATGATGTTGAGCCACGCGTCCCCGTAGCCGGCGACGCCGGTCGACGCAACCGCTGGCAGCGATCCACAGATCGGCGCGGTACAGAACGAGCTGCCGGGCATGTTCCGCTGACCGATGCCGGCGACCCATGATGGATTTACGGTCGCGCTCAAAAATGACGATTGAAATCGCTCCTTGGGCACGCGAGTAAACCTGATATTTGTTCCAACTTTGAAGTTGTGCGCCCCCTTGAACCAATTGAGGTCGTTGACGAAATTCTGGGTCGGCGTCTCGCGCGCATCCGTAAACGTTCCGCCGTTGTTGGTATCACCAACGCCGTCGAAGGGTGAGATGAAGCGGAAGATCACGTAGTTGACGTTGGTCACCCCTTCGTTGCGCTCGTCGATTTTGGTCAAACCGTAGCGGAAGCTGTTGGTCAGGGTCTTCGACAGCACCGCGTCGTACCCGAACGCATAACCGAAGTTGTTGAAGAGCCGCGAACGGCGCGGGTCCTGATCAGGAAACTGCGGCGGATCGTTGATGGTGTCGTCCTGCCTGCCGAAGCGGCCGAAGAAGTTGTGATTGCCCGATTCGCTTGCTTTGTAGTCGATGCGCGTGATGAACGTGTTGAAGTCGTTTTCGATCGGCGCCGAGAAACGAAAATCCATGAGGTTGTGGCCATCGGTCCCCGGTTCGTTGGGTGCAGGGAATTGTTTGAAGTACTGCGACGCGGCCACGCTCGGACCGATGCCGAGCGGATCGATCGCCGCGATCTCCTGCGGTGACATGCCGTACCAGCCGGACGCCACGGTATGCGTGTTGGCAAAGCCGCGTACCGACCTCCGGGGCACGCCGCTGGCACGGCGCAGCGATACATCAGCACGCCATCGCGGAACGAATTGGACGGGACGTTGCGTACCACCGGCGTTTCGCTTCGCTCGCGAAGTTTTTCGAAGTTGCCAAAAAAGAACAGCCGATTGCGTCGAATAGGACCGCCGAATGATCCGCCAAAGTTGTCCCGATCAAGTTTGGGCGCTTTGCTTTCCTGACCGGCAAGCACCTGCGACAGCTTCAGAAAGTATTCGTTGCTCGAGGTTGCAGTGCGCCTGAAGCTCCAATAGCCCGCACCGTCGAAATTGTTCATCCCGCTGCGTGTGACGAGCGTTACCTGGGGACCGCTCGACCGGCCCATGTCCGCGTTGTACGTCGACGTGCTCACGCGGAATTCCTGCAGCGACTCCTGCGTCATCTTGACAGCGGAGGTGTAGGCGGTCTGATTCTGTGGATCGTTGACGTCGATGCCGTCGAGGGTGACGTTCTGCTGGTCGGCGCGCGCGCCGGTCACCGAGCCATAACGTGAATCTTCCGGATCCGAGTTGATGTTGACGGGAATGAACACCGCGCCCGCCTGCACGCTCAACAGGTGCACGACGTTCTGCGCTTCGACCGGCAGCGCGCGAATCTGCTCGCGCGACAGCGCGTTGCCGAGGCTGGCATCCGTTGTGTTCAGGGCTGTCGTCTCAGAAACGACGCTGACCGTTTCGGCAAGACCGCCGACTTCCAAAACCGCGTTCTGTCGCGTTGTCGTGTCCACCTGCAGCGCGACGCCTTCTGTGAGCGAGGTCTTGAAACCGGCGAGCTCCACTTTCAGGTTGTAGCGCCCAGGCTGCACGTTGACGAAGCGATACGTCCCGCGTTCGTCGGTGACGGTGGTCTGCGACACACCGGTTTGCGCGTTGGTCAGGGTAATGGTCGCGCCGGGAACGATCTGTTTCGATGGATCAGTGACTTCGCCGATCAGCGAAGCGATGCCGGTTTGCGCCCAGGCCGGAACAGGTAACGCCCAGCGCGAACACAAGCAGAAGACGACTGCATGCGAGTCGAGGGACGAGGCCCATACCACCTCCAGAGGCCGATTGCCTGAAGACGTGCAAGTGCGACGAATGCGCCGGAACGGCCGCGATGGGTTAATAGACCTCATGCAGCGGCGAAGTCAAGCTCTGGCAGCACGGAACGCGCAGGCTAGCCAAAGGCCTTTTGTCGATCTCGCGACTGACGCTGTGGCCCCTGGCTAGTTGTTGTTGGCTAGAGGACGAGTGCGCGCAGCAGATCGCGGGCGTCGTGGTGATCGATGACGTGATACTTGGCGCCGGCCGCCCGCGGGCCGACGGCAATCGTGATAGCGGAGTCGGGCAAGGCTTCGAACAACTCGCCGTCCGTGATGTCATCGCCGATCGCCACGACCGCGGTGTCCGGCACATGTTGGGCCCAGACATGGCGCGCGACCAGCGCCTTGCTGATGCCACGCGGCCGGACCTCGATCACCTTGTTCCCGTCGAGACGCTCGAGCGGCGTCCCCCCGAGTGCCCTGTCGAGCGTCGATCGCAACGCTCGCGCGGCCTCTTCGCCGATTTGCAGGTCGCACTGCCGGTAGTGCCACGCCAGCGATGCAGACTTTTCTTCGACGAACGAGCCGGTGGTTCTGGCCGCGGCGCGGTCGAAGATCGGACGGATAGCCTTGAGCGCTTCGGTCGGAATGTCTCCAGCCGGGACCCATGCGAGTCCTGGAGCAGGCCGGTGCCAGAAGCCATGCTCTGCCCACAACGATGCGGGAAGCTTGCTGAACCAGGCATCCAGGATGTCGCGCGGCCTGCCGCTCACGATGTGCAGGACGAGCTCGGCGCGTTCGGTGACCGTTGCGAGAAGGTTCAGCAGTTCGGCATCGGGTACAGCAAGATCGGGCGTGGGCACAATGGGAACGAGCGTGCCGTCGTAATCGAGCAGCAGCGTGAGAGGTCCGCTGCGGCACTCGTCGCCGATGACGCTAGACGATGACACTAGACAATGATGCCCTTGCGCACCGCGTAGAGTACGATTTCGGCCGTGTTGTGCAGGTTCAACTTCTGCATCAGATTGGCGCGATGCGTTTCCACCGTCGACAGGCCGAGATTGAGAAGCGACGCCACCTCTTTGTTCGATCGTCCTTCGGCCAGCAATTGCAGCACTTCTTTCTCGCGGTCGGTGAGCAGGTGATATGAATCGCTCAACCCTCGCGTCTGCAACTGTCGCATGTAGTCCTCGACCAGCACGCCCGCCACCGCCGGGCTGAAGAACGGCTTCCCCGCGGCGACCGTGCGGACGGCAGGAAGCAGATCCTCATCGGTGGCATCTTTCAGCAGATACGCGCGCGCGCCCGCGGACAGCGCGCGAATGATGTACGACTCGTCGGCGTGCATGCTGAGGATAATGACCTTCGGCGGCCGCTTCAGTTTTTGTGCCCGCGCGGCGACGTCGATGCCGTTCAACTTCGGCATGGCGACGTCCAGAATGACGACATCCGGTTCGTGATCCTCAGTCAGGCGAAGCGCGTCGAGCCCGTCCGCGGCTTCCGCGACAACGGTCAGACCCGGTTCGGTTTCGAGCAGGCTGCGCAGTCCGCGGCGGACGATGGCGTGATCATCAGCCAGCAGCACTCGCAAGTGCGTCCTCCGTGATCGTGAGCGGCAAGCGGACGGTGAGCGTTGAGCCTTTGCCGGCCGCGCTTTCCATGACCACGCTCCCGTGCAGCTCGTGCACGCGCTCCTCGATGCCGCGCAGGCCGAGCCCCTCGTGTCGCATGGCCGGATCGAGGCCGACACCGTTGTCGGTGACGGACAAATCGATCACCTGCGGCCGCGCATGCACTTTGATGCTGACACGGGTCGCGCGCGCGTGTCGAATGCAATTGGTCAACGCCTCCTGCACGACGCGGTACACACATGTGCGGTGCTGATCGCTCAAGCTGTCGAGATCGCCGCTCACGTTGACGTCCACCGGCACACCGTAGCGCCGCGAATAGTCGCGCGCCTGCCACTCGAGCGCGGGCTGCAAGCCGATATCATCGAGCATGCTGGGGCGCAGGCCGAGCGCAAGATCGCGTACGAGGTGCACCATTTCGTCCACGAGCTTGCGGCACTCGGCCACTGCCGTCGCGATGCGGGAGTCACCGGAAGCGCTCACCCGATCGATGCGGCCAAGCTCCATCCGCAAAGCGGTGAGCATCTGCCCGACGTGATCGTGCAGCTCACGCGACAGCTTTCGCCGTTCTTCCTCCTGCGTGGCGACCAGCTGTTGCGACAACTGTCGCAGCTGCCGTGCGGCATCTTGCGCGATGAGCTTTTGCTCCTCGGAGCGCCGCTCGACGACGCGCAGGCGGATGACTGCTGTAAGCGCGAGAAAGACGCCGAGCGCGAGGCTGCGCCAGAGCAAGGTGTACAGCTCTCGGCGGAACGCGGCCTGCTGCCTCGTCACCTCGGCGCCTTGTGCCGCAAGGTTGACGTTGTTCAGCTCCTCGATGTCCTGCGCGATCGACAATACCGCCTCGCGGCGCGGAATCACATCCCGTTTGAGAAAACGGGCGCTCAGCAGGATTTTCTCGGCGATGCTCCAGTCGATCAGCGGCTCGAACGCGCGCCAGTATTCGTCGAGCTGCGACTGCAGCGTCTCAATCCGTCCTTTCTGCTCCTCGCCAACGAGCGCGCGAAGCTCGGCGAGCGTCGCCTGGTTGGCCCTGCGAAACTCAGCCAGTTGCTGCTGGTAATCCTCGGCATGCTCGCGCTCGGTGTCGAGCAGATAGTCGCGGACGAAGATTCCCGAGAGATGGACGTCCGAGCGCAGCCGTCGAAGTTTGGCATCGACTTCGCGATGATGCGAGTTGAGTTGATCGAGCCGAGTGTAGATGTCCTGTGCCTTGCTCGACGCTGTTAACACGGAGTAAATGACGAGGACCAGCAAGCTCGTCAGTCCCACCGCCGCAATCGGCCAGGTCTTGAATCTCACCCCACGAACATAGTGGTTTCGCGCGCGCGGCTCAATCCCCTGTACACCCGACGGGATTTCCCCCCTCGGCCGGATACCCAAGCGCGGTTCGATGCGGTTTACTCGAAAGACAATGAGAGAACAGATGAGCCAGCAGCTCCCGCAAGTGATTGTGCTCGCCAATCGCGAACCGTATACCCACGACCGCGACAGCCAGGGTCACATCAGAGTTCGACGCTCGAACTCCGGCGTCGTCAACGCCGTTGAACCGTTGCTCGTCGCATGTTCGGGCGTATGGGTCGCGCACGGGTCCGGCAGCGGTGATCGCGACGCCGCCTACGATCGTGACGTCGTCAACGTGCCGCCGGAAGCGCCGTCCTATCGATTGCGGCGCGTGTGGCTGTCGGAAGACGAAGAGCGCGAGTACTACGACGGCTTCTCCAATAGCGCGCTCTGGCCGCTGTGTCATCGCACTTATGTCCAGCCTGTGTTCCGGTCGGACGACTTCAACACCTATTCCTGCATCAACGAGCGCTTCGCCAACGCGGTGTGCGAGGAAACGCGCGCCACTCCGCCGGTCATCCTCGTCCAGGACTACCACTTCGCGCTGGCTCCGCTCATGATTCGCAAACGTCTTCCGTCGGCGGCGCTGGCGACGTTCTGGCACATTCCGTGGCCGCATTGGCAGACGTTTGCGACCTGCCCCTGGCGGCGCGAGATTCTGCAGGGCCTTCTCGGGAGCAGCGTGCTCGGCTTTCAGACGCCGGCAGACTGCTTCAATTTCGTGGAGACGGTCGATCGCGTGCTCGGCGCACAAATCGACGCCGGCGAAGGCGTCATCGAGTACCAGGACCGCCGCGTGCTCGTTCGCGATTACCCGGCCTCAATCGAATGGCCTGGTAACTGGGCCAATGCGGGGCCGATCGCGGCCTGCCGCGAAACGGTTCGCCGCGATCTTCGCCTCGACTCCGATGTGGTGCTCGCCATCGGCGTCGACAGGCTGGATTACACCAAGGGCATCGAAGAGAAACTGCTGATCGTCGAACGGCTGTTGGACATGAGGCCCGATCTGCGCGGCCGCTTCGTGTTCGTCGAGCTCGCGCAGCCAAGCCGTCCGCGGCTCTCGGCCTACCGCAAAGCGCGGCTGCGTATTCTGGAAGCGGCCGAGCGGATCAACCGCCGGTTCTCAGCGCGCGAGTACGGTCCGATCGTGCTCGCCGAAGCGCATCATTCACAGGCGACGATCGCAAAGTATTTCCGGGCCGCCGATGTGTGCATGGTCAGCAGCCTGCACGATGGGATGAATCTCGTCAGCAAGGAGTTTGTCGCGGCGCGCGACGACGAGCAGGGCGTGTTGATGCTCAGCGAGTTCGCCGGCGCATCGAACGAGCTGCACGACGCAGTGGTCTTCAATCCGCACGACATCGACGGCGCCGCTGCGCTGCTGGCCGGCAGCCTGCACATGCCGGCCGCCGAGCAGCGCGAGCGGATGCGGCAGATGCGGCGCGTCGTGCAGACCAACGACGCCCACGCCTGGTCGTTGCGGATCCTCGACGACGTGCTCGCCACTGCCAAGTACGAAGCGCTAAGCGGCGAAGTCGAGATTCTCAGTGATGCGCGTCCCGTCTTTGCGGAAAGCGGACACGAGCAGTCCAATGCGGCGCTTAGCTTCCTGTAGGTCGTAGGTCCCGAGCGTGATGTTGAGAAGGTCGATATACCAGGGAAGCTTGACCGGATCCTTGAGATAGGCGTCCACGATCTCGCGCGCGACGGGCAGCGTCGTGTCCTTGGAATCGTCGTGGACGTCGCGATTGCTCGCTTTGCGCAGCTTCTCGTATTCCTCCTCCAGAAGCCGCGCGCAGAGATCGGCTGTGAAGGTCTGGCCCACCTTCACGCCGATCTCGTCGTCAGCGGTGAGCGTCGCCCCCTTGTGCAACCATTCCCACAGAATACTCAGGCGAATCTCACCAGTCGCCATGTCCTCCATGAGGTAGAGGACATCATCGTTGCCGAAGAAGTCCGCGGGTTTGAGCGCGGCCGCCTGCAGACCCTGGCCAAAGGCGTTGCCGTACTGTAGGGCGACGCTGAGCAGATCGCGCGCACCGCGAATCGTTCGTGGCGCGTCCTCGAGCGCGAACAGCGCATCGGCGTCGGCCCGCGTGTAGGTGAGCGGTGGGAAGCGGCGTCCGAGCTGATTCTGCTCGCCGACTACTGCCCAGACTGGCCGGACGATGTGCACCATTTTCCAGTGCGCAACCCATTTGCCACTCGCGCCTTCGCGTTGCTCGCGTTCGGCGCCGGCGCGCGCGCGCGTCATCCCGGCGGTGACGCCCTCGGGTGACCCGACCGGAATGTTCGGTTCCATCCCGCCCTGCCACAACGCAAACTGGCCGTTACGGTCGGGCGTGTTGACGGCGCGGCGCACACGATCCTCATACGCGCGCATGTAGGAATACGTCATCGTGATGGCATCGATGTTGGGATTGACGAAGGCGCGCTCCCACGCCATGGCGTCGGCGACGCTGTTGATGTAATCCCACCGGCCGGTGTTGAATCCGACGAAGCGCTTGCCGAGCACCGCGCGGATCTCCATCAATTGAAAGCACGCTTCGACCTGCTCGACCAGCACGTAGGTCTTGATTGCGCTCTCGGGAATTCCGAGCTGCCGCTCGAGCGAGGTCAGCAGATCGTTCCAGAACGACGCTTCGTCCGCGGTCTGAATCTTCGGCAAATACAGCACCAACGACGATCCGTCTGCGTGCAGCCGGGCGTGGTTGTTCACGATGAACAAGGTGGAATCGGCGATTGACGCAGAAAAGCCGCCGCCATCGGTGTGGCGGATATGGCGATCGTCGAGGTGCAAGCCGCGCGGACGAAAGAGTTTGGTTGTCAACTCGAGCTGCCGCTGCCAGTTGTCGATGATCGGCCGGCCGAAAAAACCCTCCGCCCACAGGTTCATCTCGCGCGCCACTTGCTCGGCGGCGGTCAGAAACAGCGGATCGCGATGAATCGCCAGCTTGAGATTGCGCTGGTTGTCGAGCGACATGGTGTGGACCTGGCCAAGCGCGTCCTCACCGTCGAACATCCAGCCATCAGCCCCCGACAGGAGTGCATAGGCGATGTTGCGGATGCTCTTGGCGGTTGTCGTGTTCGGTTTTGCCGCGGGACCCGTACCCTGAATCCACTGTCGCTTCAGATCGTGTGGAATGGCGCTGCCTTCGAATTTCCCCTCGCGCGCGTCCGCTGCCGTCAAGCTCGTGCTGCCGAGCCGCGTGCCGGGATCGAGGAACGTGATCCGTTCGTGATTCCTGGCGCGTGTGGTCCGGCGCTGAATCCGCGCGCGCATCAGCTCGCGCCGCCGCTCGTCGAGCGGCGCCAGCGCGCCGAGCGCCTCAAGCGCCTCACGTGTATAAACGTCGTAGTAGGTATTCGCCAGGCCGCTCCGTAGTTCAATCATGGAGTCATGGATCCTTCGACAAGGCTCGTGGGTATGTCAAGCAATCGACCGGAACCCGTTATTCGGCGGGCGGTAGACGCCGACCTGCCCGCGCTCGGCCGCCTGGGCGCGCTGCTCATGCGCGCGCATTACGAGCTCGACCAGCAACGCTTTATGTCCCCGGGAGACGATCCCGAGGGCGGCTATGCGTGGTTTCTCGGCACGCAATTGCGCGAGCCGGACGTTGCGGTCTTTGTTGCGGAGCAGGGCGGGGACGTGATCGGTTACGTCTACGCGGGCATCGAGCCGCAGTCGTGGAAGGAGCTCCGCGATGAGGCGGGCTTCGTCCACGACATCGTCGTGGACGAGCGCGGGCGGCGCCGCGGTCTCGCGTCACGCCTGATGGCGGCAGCGGCGGAGTGGCTGGCGAGCCGCGGCATGCAGCGCATGGTGTTGTGCACGGCGGAAGGGAATGTGGGCGCGCAGCAGCTGTTCACGCGTCTGGGTTTCAGGAGAACGATGGTGGAGATGACGAGGGAGCTGGGGGGGGCATGAAGAATGAAGAATGAAGAATGAAGATTGAAGAATGAAGAATGACGAACGCAGAACGCTAGCCCCGCCGAAGCCCGCCAGAATTTACGCCAGCGAAGGCTGGTCAGCGCGCCGGCAGGTAATAAAATCCGAGCGAGAGAATCACGTACACCGCCAGCAGCTGAACGCCTTCCATCCAATGCGTCTCGCCGTCATGCGCGATGAGCGCAATACTGATCACTGCGAGCCCGATCGCGACAATCTCGAACGTGGTGAAGACGAGATCCATCGGGTGCGGCGCGATCGCGTAACTCAGAAACACCAGCGCCGGGGCGACGAAGAGCGCGATCTGCGTGGACGATCCCACAGCGATGCTGATGGCGGCATCCATGTCGTTTTTCGCCGCGAGCGTGACCGCCGAGTAGTGTTCCGCCGCGTTGCCGATGAGCGCAATCACGACCACGCCGACAAAGAGCTCCGACATGCCGAGATCGTGCGCCGCTTCCGATACCGCGCCCACGAGCAGCTCGCTCATGACCGCAACGGCCACGGTAGACGCCAGCAGCATCAACACCGGCCCGCGGATGTTGCGCTTATGGGCGTGGCCGTGGCCTGCGTGCGGGCCGTGGACCACGCCGTAGAGGTCGCGATGCGTGCTGAGCGTAAACACCATGCTGATGCAATAAGTGAGAAACAACACCACGGCGATCGCGGTATCGAGCTCGAGCTCGCGCGCGGCAAAGGCGCCGCCCGAGAGCGCGTGGAACACCGCCGGCACCACGAGCCCAATCACACTCAGCATTAACATCGTCGTGCCGTGCGCCGACGCCGTGCGGTTGAAGTGTTGAACGCGATGGGTCATCCCACCGGCAAACGCCGCCGCGCCGAACACGAGCAGCACGTTGCCGATGATCGATCCGGTGAGCGAGGCTTTGACGAGATCGGGCAGGCCTTCGCGAAGCGCGAGCGCCGCAATGATTAATTCCGCCGCGTTGCCAAACGTGGCGTTGAGCAAGCCGCCAATGCCGCCGCCGAGATGCTCGGCGAGTTCCTCGGTCGCCGAGCCCATGAAGCCGGCCATTGGAACGATGCCGAGTACCGCCGCGAAGAAGACGAGCGTGTGGCGCTCGGGGGTGGTGAACCAGAGCGCGATGGCAATCGGAACGAAAATCAGAAGAACGGAGAGGGGATAGCGGCGGAGGACATTCATCTAGAGATTTGGAGATGTGGAGATGTGGAGTCGAGTTGAAGATTTGGAAATTCGAAAATTTCCATGTTTTCAAATCTACACATTTTTCAAATCTCTAGATCTTCAAATCTCCCAGATTTTCAAATCCACACATTGCAAATCTCTAGTGTGCTGTCTCTAACGCTTCTTTACAATGACGCACCTTCTTCAAGATGCTCGCGGCAGTGGCGGTCCACATGAACGGCTCCGCGTGTCGGTTGTGATGCGTCACGTACTCTTCAATGGCGTGGATCAGATCGGGCAGGCTGCGAAACGTGCCGCGGCGAATCCGCTTGCGCGTGATCTCGGCAAACCAGCGTTCCACCAGGTTCAGCCACGACGCACTCGTCGGCACGAAGTGGCGGCGATACCGGGGGCGGGCCGCGAACCACGCCTCCACGTTGGGATGGCGATGTGTGCTGTAGTTGTCGAGAATGAGGTGAATCTCGCGGCGCTTCGGCACCGACCGATCCAACTGCTCGAGGAAGGCCAAGAACTCGGTGTGCCGTTTACGCGGCGCGCAGCGGGCGAGCACGGTGCCATCGAGGATGTTGAGCGCGGCAAACAGATTCGTCGTGCCATGGCGCACGTAGTCATGCGTCTGCCGCGCGGGAATCCCGGGGCGCAGCGGCAGCACCGGCTCGGTACGATCGAGCGCTTGCACCTGGGGCTTCTCATCCACGCAAAAGACCAGCGCCTTGTCCGGCGGATGCAGGTACACGCCGACGACGTCGCGCAGCTTCAGGACGAAATCAGGATCGCGACTGAGTTTGAAGGTCTCGACCCGGTGGGGCTGCAAGCCATGCGCGGTCCAGATCCGATGCACGATCGCGTGACTGACGCCCTGGGCCTTGGCCATGGTGCGCACGCTCCAGTGCGTCGCATCCGGCGGCGTGGTGTGCAACGTGGCGTCCACGATCGCTTGGATCTTTTTCGGGGGCAACGCCTTCCGACGTCCCGGTCGGGGCGCGTCTTTCACGAGGCCCAGCACGCCCGCCCGTTCAAAACGCTCGCGCCAGAGATACACCGTAGGCCGACTGACCTGGAACTCTTTCGCGATCGCATTGATCGCTTGCCCACTGCCCGCCGCGAGCACGATCAGCGCGCGCGCGGCTACCCGCTGCGGCGTTTTGCCACTGTGGACCAGCGCCTCGAGATCGGCTCGTTGCGTCGCCGTGAGGGGCAAGGGCGCCGCGGGCTTCCACATGACGCGCAGCATACGCGGTCTGTGGGTCATTGTAAAGCTATTTACGTTACACCACACTAGATCTTCAAATCTGCAGATTTTGAAATCCCCAAATTTTCAAATCTGGCAGATTTTGAAATCTCCAGATTTTCAAATCTCCCGATTTTCAAATCTCCAGATGTCCAGATCTACTCCAAATCTCCAGATCTCGAAGTCTCCAGATTCAGGATTCACTGACTGAGCCTCGGCCTCCCTAACGCATCCCACAACAACTCAGTTGCGTCCGGGTTTTCGAAAATGGGTGTTCCTTCGTCGCTGTCAATGCGTTCGAGCGTGAACACGAGCTTCATCGTCGACGACATGATGAGGAGACCTGGCGCTGGATCTTCTTCGGCGATGGCGAAGCGTAACACTATGGCCGGCCTATCGAGCGTCAACCTGGGCAACGGCGGGGCCTCGAGATAATCGCTGACGCGTGGCCGCAAGCGAAACGTCATCATGCCATCCGTTGTTGGCCCAAACGCCATGCGGAGCGTAATACCGGAAATCGGAACCGGCCGGACTGTTCGCGACCGCATGGTTGTTTCAAACACTGTCTCCGGAGTCAACCCCGGTGTGCGAGTAGAGATGGAACCGAACATGGCCCCCGAGAACCCTAACGGTAACCCTTTCTGTGGCTCAACGAGCGTGACGAAGCGTGTAGAGACGAATGGTCCGCGATACAGCTCGCCGGGGGGTATCCGTTGTTGCTCGGCCGCAATGTGAACAGTACACGCAAACAGGACGGCGAGGGCAATAGCAATGCGCATCCTGTGCCTCCGATCCATTCTGACGCAGGACACAGCCGCTCGGCTTGCGCGTGCGTCCTTGATATAACGAAGGAAGGCCGGTCGTGCCCCAGCGGGTTCGTTTCATCGGCGTCCTTGCATGCCTCGCGCTCGCGGCCGGGGGACGCTTGTCCGCGCAAGCGCCCGACACGGTGCTTCTCCGAGGACATCCGCAACGACTCGTCTTCGAAGGTCCAACGTCAGGCCAACCGGTTGTGATCTCCAGCGGTGACGGTGGATGGATTCACCTCGCGCCGGAAGTGGCCTCATTCCTCCGGCAGCGCGGATTTTTTGTGGTCGGATTCGATGTGAAGGCGTATCTCTCAGCCTTTACGACGAGCGCCGGCGTTTTGCGGCCAGGTGACGAGCCCGCTGATTACAAGGTGCTCGCCGAGGTCGCCACTCGCATCACTGGCAAGAAGCCGATTTTGATCGGGGTGTCGGAGGGAGCCGGGTTGTCTGTCCTTGCCGCCACCGATCCACAGACGAAGTCGGCGATTCGCGGCGTGATCGCCCTTGGCCTGCCGGATCTCAACGAGCTGGGCTGGCGCTGGAAGGATTCGTTAATCTACTTGACGCATCGCACGCCGGCGGAACCGACCTTCAGCGCGGCTGCCGTTGTCGCCAACGTTGCACCGCTGCCGCTCGCGGCGATTCATTCCCGCCACGACGAGTATGTGTCGCTCGACGAAGCGCAACGGGTGCTGGCCAACGCACGCCAACCCAAACGGTTCTGGATCGTTGACGCATCGAATCATCGCTTCAGCGACAACCAGACGGCGTTCGAAGCGCGATTGCTCGACGCGATCGCATGGGTGCTCTCGGTGGCGCCGCGCTGAACATCGCCTATGGGAGAGCGTCTCCGGAATGCGCTGCCTGCCGTCGTCGGGCTCGCGCTGTTCGTCGCCGCACTCGAGGTCCTGCGCACGGAATTAGGCGCGATGAGCTGGCGTGCCCTGAGCGCGAATGTCACCGCGCTCCCGCGCGCGCGGCTGGCACTTGCGGCCACGTTGACAGCAGTGAATTACGCGATCCTCACCGGTTACGACTTTCTCGCCCTGGCCTACGTCAAACGAAAGCTGCCGTGGCGACGCGTGGCGCTCGCCTCGTTTCTTGCTTATGCGATTGCCAACAACATCGGGTTTGCGGCGCTTTCTGGCGCATCGGTCCGCTACCGGTTCTACACCCGTTGGGGCTTGAGCGCCGAAGAGCTCTCGCTTCTTGTGATTTCGTACGTGACGACGTTCTGGCTGGGACTGCTGGTGTTGGGCGGCTTCAGCTTGTGGATGCTGAGACTGCCCGACGTTGTCGGCGGCCTCGCACCGGCAGCGATCGCGACGATCGGAGCAGGTCTCATGCTCGCCGGCATCGCGTACGTCGTTGCCGCGGCGATGCGGCTCGGGCCGATTCGTATCAAACGGTTGGTCGTGTCGCTGCCGACGGCCCGTATTGCCGTTGCGCAGCTGCTGCTGTCGCTCACGGATTGGATCGTAGCAGCCGCAGTTCTCTACGTGATTTTGCCGCCGCACGCTGTCCCCTTCGGGACACTCGTCGCGTCGTTTACAGGAGCGCAGCTGCTTGCGCTCGTCAGCCATGTGCCTGGGGGCGTCGGGGTGTTTGAAACGCTGATGGTGTTGTTGCTGCGGCCGTTTGCGGATTCGACGACAGTCCTTCCGGCGCTGATCCTCTTCCGCGTCGTTTATTACCTATTGCCGCTGCTCGTGGCGGTCCTGGTGCTGGTAGCCGATGAATTGCGGCAGCGGCGATCTGACGCTGCTCGCCTCGGCGCCGTGTTTGGCTGGCTCAGCGAGCAACTCACGCCCCGGCTCTTGTCGGTGTTCACCTTTTTCGCTGGTGTCGTCTTGTTGTTCTCCGGTGCGACACCCGCCGCCGCCGGTCGTCTGAGCCTGTTGGACCGCGTCATTCCGCTCGGCGTGATCGAGGCATCGCATTTCCTCGGCAGCATCGTGGGCGCAGGCTTGCTGCTGCTCTCACAGGGGCTCGCCCGGCGTCTCGATGCGGCCTATTTTCTCAGTGTGCTTCTGATCGCGGTCGGCATCAGCGCGTCGCTCCTCAAAGGCGCGGACTACGAAGAGGCGATCGTTCTCGCTGTCGTTCTGCTCGTGCTCCTGCGCGCACGGCCTGCCTTCGATCGGCGCACCGCGCTCCTCGACACGCGTTTTTCGCCGGAATGGATTGTCGCAGTGACCGGCGCTGTCGCCGCTTCGTTCTGGCTGGCCGTGTTTGCGTTCAAGCACGTCGAGTACTCGAATGAGCTGTGGTGGCAGTTCGAGCTCCACGGCGAAGCGCCGCGTGCGATGAGGGCGTCAGTCGGTGCGGCAGTTGCGGTGTTGCTGTTTGCGGCGGCGCGTCTCGTCCGGCACGCTCCGCATCAGGTGACGGTCCCGAGCGATGCCGAGCTGCAGCGCGCGCAGGCGGCCATCGACACGCAGACGTCCACAATGCCGAACCTGGTGTACCTGCGCGACAAGGGTCTCATCTTCGATGACCAGGGCGCCGGGTTCGTCATGTACGGCGTGCAAGGCCGATCGTGGGTCGCGCTTGGCGACCCGGTGGGGGCGCCCCAGCGCTTCGGACCGCTCATTCGCCTGTTCCTCGAACGGTGCGACGATTTCGGCGGTGTGCCGGTGTTTTATCAGGTTGGGAAAGAACACCTTCATCGGTATGCAGACTTTGGTCTCACGTTCCTCAAGCTCGGCGAGGAGGCGCTCGTCGATCTGAACGCCTTCACACTGGAGGGAGGACAGTGGAAGAAACAGCGCCAGGCGATCAAGCGGCTGGAAAAATCAGATGCCCGATTTCGCGTCGTCGCACCTCATGATGTCAGCGGCCGCATGGCCGAGTTGCGCACGATTTCCGACGATTGGCTCGGGCACCATGCCGGCGCGGAAAAAGGCTTCTCGCTTGGATTCTTTCGCGAGGATTACGTCGCCCGCTTTCCCATCGCGATTGTCGAACAGGACGGCCGCGTCCTGGCGTTCGCGAACTTGTGGCCTGGCCCGCGGAACGTGGAGTTGTCGATTGACCTCATGCGGTTTCGTCACGATGCACCCCGCGACGTGATGGAGGCGCTGATCGTGCATACCATTCTTTGGGGACAGCAGCAGCGCTATCAGTGGTTCTCGCTCGGCATGGCGCCGCTCTCGGGCTTTGAACAATCGCCGATCGCACCCTTGTGGAGCAGACTGGCGTCTTTCCTCTACGAGCACGGCGAGGCGGTTTACAACTTCCAGGGCTTGCGCGCATTCAAAGCGAAGTTCCATCCCGTGTGGCAGCCGCGCTACCTTGCGCACGCTGGAGGTTTCAGGTTGCCGCGCATCCTCGCCGACGTCGCGGCGCTCGTCTCCGGCGGCTACGCGCGCATCTTCCTGAAATAGTGATGCGCGTTCTCGTCATCGAAGACGACCGGAAAGTCGCCGCGTTCATCCAGAGCGGGCTGCAGCAGGAAGGGTATGCCGTGGACGTGCTGCACGATGGCCGAGCGGCCGGCGAGCAGGCGCAGGTCATCGATTACGACGCCGTGGTCCTCGATCTGATGCTTCCCGGCCGATCGGGATTCGAGGTACTGCGCGACATCCGTGCGCGTAAACCGTCGCTCGCGGTGCTGATGCTCACCGCGAGAGGGTCCGTCGACGAGCGCGTGACCGGCCTCGACAGCGGCGCCGATGACTACATGGTGAAGCCGTTTGCGCTCGCGGAACTCTCGGCGCGTTTGCGTGCGTTACTGCGGCGGGGGGGACCGCGGGAGAACGTGCTGCGTGTCGCGGACCTCGAGCTCGACACCATCAAACACACCGTACGACGCGGCGAGCGGCGGATTGCGCTCAAACCCAAAGAGTACGCGCTGCTCGAGTACCTCATGCGCAACAGCGGCCGGCCGCTGCCGCGATCGCTGATCATCGAGCACGTTTGGGACATTCATTTCGACAGCGTCAGCAACGTCGTGGAAGTGCACATCAACGCGCTCCGCAACAAGATCGACAAGGATTCGCCGACGCCATTGATCCACACGATCCGCGGTGTCGGCTACATCCTGACCGACCAGCCACTATGACGCTGGCGCTGCGCACGCGGCTGACGGTGCTGTACACAGCCGTGTTCGGCGTCGTATTGCTCGTGTTCGGCGTGGCGTCGTACCGGGTGCTCGCGCGACAACTCGACGCCGATGCCACCGCCAACCTGGTGGAGCTCACCAGCGGCCTGCACGGGTACCTCCGCTTCACTGACGGTGCGCCTTCCGTCGCCTTCGATCCGAACGATGCCGACCAGTCGGCGTTCATCGATGCCGCGACCCGCTACTATCAGATCTACGACGCCACGACTGGACGCCTGCTCGTACAGTCGCAGGCGCTCGAGCCATACGGTGTCCGCTTCACGCCGACCGAGGTCAAGGCATTTCGCGAGAATCCGGCGGCGACGGATCTTCGCACCGACTACGGACGAATCCGCCTTTCGAACAGCTTGATGCCTGGTCCCGACGGACACTTGTACCTCCTGCAAGTCGGCGCCTCGCTCGATGCGACGGACGCGGCGCTCGCACGCTTTCTGACGGTCTTGTTGTGGAGCTTGCCGGCAGGCCTGGTCGCTGCCGCCCTCGCCGGCTGGGGGATGGCGAGCCTCTCGCTGGCACCGCTGGCGCGTCTCGCGACCGCCGCGCGCCAGATCGACGTGCGCAATCTTCAGCAGCGGCTGCCCGTGCGCGGCGCCGGCGACGAGCTCGACGCCGTCGCCACGTCGTTCAACGACACGCTCTCGCGCCTCGAAAAGGCCGTCGAGGAAATGCGGCAATTCAGCACCGCGCTGGCGCACGAACTGCGGACGCCGCTCACGGCGCTGCGGGGCGAGATCGAGATGTCGCTCTTCGGCGCTCAGCCCGACCGCGAGACGTCCCGCAGGCTCGCAAGCCAGCTCGAGGAGATCGACAAACTCAAACGATTGATCGAGCAGATTCTGACGCTCGCGCGTGCCGAGGCGGGCGACATCCCGCTCGCCAGAGATCGCATCAATCTGAGCGCGCTGTGTGCCTCGCTCGTCGAGCAACTCGAGCCTGTCGCCAACGCAAAAGGCGTACGAGTCGCTTGCGAGGGCGATCACAGTGCCATCGTCGAGGGCGATGCGCGATGGCTGGAGCGGCTTGTCCTCAACCTCCTCGACAACGGCATCAAATTCACATCGCACGGCGGTACCGTTCGTCTACGTATCGCGCGGCACGACACAGATGCTCTCCTCGAGGTTGCTGACAGCGGTGCCGGAATCACGCCCGACGTGCTACCGCATGTGTTCGATCCGTTCTTTCGCGCAGATCCAGCAGGCTCGGTCGCGCCGGCAGGTGTTGGCGTGGGTCTTAGCCTCGTGAAGTGGATTGTGGACCGGCATGGCGGGCACATCGAGGCTGCCGGTGAACCCGGCAAAGGCGCCACCTTTACCATTCGCTTGCCGCTCATTAAGCAGAATTAATCTCAGGTTCAGGTTGTCCTCATGTTGGCCGGTCAGTCTTTCCTCAAGGCAAGCAACTGCGGTGATTGCCGAAAGGAGAAATCATGCGGCACCTGAAACTACTGACCGCGTTCGCGCTGACAGCAACGCTTTGTCTCATGCCACTCGCCACGTTTGCGGCGGTTCATCAGTCGACGACCACCGCCAAACCCGCCACCGGCAAGTCGTCCACGGCGTCGAGCCACGCGACCAGCGGCACGGTGAAGTCGATCAGCTCGGATTCGCTGGTGATTACGCGACCGGGGCACAACGGCAAGGACATGACCTTTGTGATCAACTCGTCCACGCAGAAGGAAGGTAATCCCGACGTCGGTTCGAAAGTGTCGGTTCGTTATCGACAGGAAGGCGCCTCGATGGTGGCGACCGCGATCATGGCGCAAGGAAAGGCGACTGCGGGCAAAAAGAAATAGCCCGGGCGTTTCACCGTTTGCGAAACGCGGCACGCGCGGTGCCGGGCTCGATGATCAAAAAGGCGACCGCTACGCCAATGCCGACTGAGATGAGCACTGCTGCCCAGCCGGCCATCGAGTCCGGCAACAACAGTCCGCCGCTGACGAGCAGCGCAACAAAGGCCAGGTCGGCCGATCGGATCCAGCGCCCCGTATCGGCGCGCTGATCGTCCAGTTGCTCAGGATACACACGCGAAGAGAACCAGAGATGGATGCGCAGGTTGGCAGCGATGACGACAGCGGCCAGAGTGGCGAAAAAGAAAAAGAGTCCGCCGCGTCCGACAGCGCGATGGACGTGCCACACGGGCCAGATCATCGCCCAGTACACGATGGCGGCGGCGATTTGATGGAATTTCCACCACCAGAAGGCGTCGCCGCCCGAGGTGCTGAGAGTGCCTGGGGTGTCTACGGTGCCTGGGGTGCGTCCCGTGCTCGGGGTGTTTGGAGTGGGAACTGTTTTTTGCGTGCTCGGGGTGCTTGTTGCCGAACGCAGGAGCTCGAGTTGCTGAACTAACTCCTGCGTCGTGGTATAGCGCGCCGCTGGTTCTTTTTGCAGGCATCGACTCACGAATTCCCAGAGCTGCGGTGGCAATCCGTCATCCGTAAGAGGTGCTTGCGGCTCGCCTGCCAGGATGTGCGCGATCGTTGATGGCAGTGACTGACCGCCAAAGGGATGGCGACCGGTTGTGATCTCGTAGAGCAGCACGCCGAAGGCAAAGTGATCGGTTCGAAAATCCGTCACGCGACCGAGCAGCTGCTCCGGCGCCATATACGGCGGCGTGCCGGCAACCAGTCCCGCCTCGGTCAACGTCATGGAGATCAGCTCGCGCGCGGCGCCGTCGAACTTCGCGAGGCCGAAGTCGAGCACCTTCAGCGTGCCCGACTTCGTGCGCAGAATGTTCTCCGGTTTGAGGTCGCGGTGAACGATGCCGCGCTCGTGCGCGGCGGCCATTGCGCGCGCGATCTCGAGCGCCGCGTCGAGCGCGCGATCCAGCGGCAAACGTCCGGCGCTCAGCTCCTCGCGCAGCGTCTCGCCTTCGAGGTACTCTGTGACCATGACGATTTGCCCGTCAATGTCTTCAAGGGCATAAACCGTCGCAATACCGGGATGGGTCAGGGCCGCGGCGGCGCGGGCTTCGAGCTTTAGCCGCTCACGCTGCACTTCGTTGCCGACCAGAGCGGGAGAAAGGAGCTTCAGCGCAACGGGGCGTTGAAGCCGCGTGTCCTCAGCTTGATAGACGATGCCCATGCCGCCCTGACCGATCACGCGCACGACACGATAGGGTCCGATGAGCGTCCCCGGCGCGGCCGGCAGCGCCGGCGTTGGCGGCGAAAGGAACTCGCCGGCGGTGTCATGTGAGGCGAGCAGCGAGCGCACTTCGTTCTGCACGTCGAGCGGCTCGTTTGCCGCGCGAATCAGCGCTTCGCGCTGCTCAGGTGTCTTCTCGAGCGCGGCTTCGAAGAGCGCGCCGACGCGGGCCCAACGTTCGGCGTCGCTCATTCTCCAGTAAGGTCGCGGCGCAGCCAGGCGCGCGCGATCGTCCAGTGACGCTTGACGGTTGCCGGCGAGATGTCGAGCGCTTCTGCGGTTTCCTCGACGGTCAAGCCGCCGAAGTAGCGCAACTCCACCACTTTCGCTTGTCGTTCGTCGAGCGCGGCGAGCCGTTCGAGCGCCGCGTCGAGCGCGAGCACGTCAACTTCGCCGGGACCGCCGCCCGCGGCGGGCAGCAACTGTTCGTCGAGGGTGATGCGTTCGGGATTGCCGCCACGCTTCGCGGCATTTCGTCGCCGTGCGCGTTGCACCAGAATCTGCCGCATCGACAGCGCCGCGATCGCGAGAAAGTGGGTGCGGTTCTGCCAGTTGTGCGCGCGCTCGGAAATAAGGCGGATGTAGGCTTCGTTGACTAACGCGGTGGCCTGTAGGGTTTGCCCTGGACGCTCGCGACGGATATAGGCCGCGGCCACGCGCCGCAACTCCTCGTAGACCAACGGCATCAACTTCGAAATGGCCTTTTCGTCGCCGGCGGCGGCTTTGTTGAGAAGGTCCGTCGGATTGGCCGGTGCCACGCCGCCATGATAAGTCAGGTGTCAGGTTATCAGCAGGTATCAGGTGTCGGCTATCAGATATCAAGCGCTGGCTAGCGAGGTTCTGATACTGACACCTGCCAGCTGACAGGCGCGAGGCCGTCAGCGATAACGACTTGTCGAGCGCTGCTCCGAGATCTGCATCGTCTGACGCGCGCGCTGGAAGATTCGATCGTAGGTGTCGATCTCGTCCTGAGGCGCCACGCCGACGACATACAGCATGCTGCCGTCGCGGAGCTGTACGGTGGAGAGCGTCACGACCTCCGGCTCGCCCGTTGCGGACCTGTTAGTAAAGTACGCCGTCAAGCCGCTACGGCCGCCAATATTCTCGCGCCGATAGTTGCCCTGCATGCGCAGATCGGGATTTGACTGGCTGAAGCTGTCGATCAATTCGTCCGTCCCCTGCTGCAGCGAATGCGACTCGTTCGGGATCATGGCGATCTCGATGCCGTGCGTGAAGTTCGTGTTGCCGCGGCTGCTTGTTTGATAGAAGCCGCCTTCCGGCGCAATGACCACGCTGTTGCCGTTCTGCAATTCCTCCCAGTTGTCCGGCACGCTGATGCGCAGGAAGTTCCCGATCGTGACGTTGCGATAACGATTTGAAGGCGGCTCTACGTTGCCCACGCGACCCGTCCGGACGGGAGCATCACGCCCGCCCGTGTTGCCGCGGCGTGCCTGGCCCCGCGCGATCTGTTCGGCGGTGTAGGCCGGCTGCATCCGCACGAGGCGATCGCGGATCTGGTTGAAGGCGCGCGTATCTTCGGAGTTGCCGCGCACTTGCAGCATCTGCGCTTCCTTCTCGATGGCCGCGTAGCGATTGCCCGGATTCGGGTGGCTGCTCATCCACTCCGGACCGCCACCGCCACTCTGTTTTTCGATCGTGCGGAACATGTCGGCCATGCGGCGCGGGTCGTACCCGGCGCGCGCCATGATCTGCGCGCCAAGAATGTCGGCCTGCCGCTCGTACTCACGGCCGTACTTCAGAAAGTAGGTGCCAAGACCGATCTGCGAGCCCAGCGAGATCGCGTTGCCCGCGGCACCACCGATGATGGAGCCGAGGATTTGTCCAGCGATCGATCCGACTTGATAGGGCTGCGCCTTGGTGGCCTGCGCCGTGCCGTGGCGCAGCGCGACGTGGGCGAGCTCGTGCGCCATGACGCCGGCGACCTCGCCTTCGCTGCGGGCCGCTTCGATCATGCCGCGGTTGAGGAACATCGGTCCGCCCGGCAGGGCGAACGCGTTGATCTCTTTCTGGTTGACGACGTCGAAGCTATAGCGGAACTCGCGATGCTGCAGCTCCGCCGGAATCGCGTCGACCAGCCGGTCGCCGACGTTCTCTATATAGTTCTCGACGGCCGAGTCGTTGAGCATCGGCAGCTCGCGGCGGGCCTGTTCGGCCGCCTCCAGGCCGATTTTCACGTCGTCCGCCGGCGAGTACTTGTTTTTATCCGGCTTGATGACGGTTTGTGCGGAGGCACCGCCAAGCCCAACCGTGACGATCAATGCCGAGATGAAGGACGCGTAGCGATAAGAGAACAGTCGAGCAGTCATGCCAACAGTTATTGCAAGGCTGTTGCCTTTTCTGCCGGGGGGCCTGTCCCCTTTTTATGGTTAACTTGGCGTCGGCCGAGGGTTACGTCCGCTCGATCTTTACTGAATTGATGACGATGCCCTTGGCCGGCCTGTCCTGGGCGCCGGTCTTCGCTTTCCCAATTTTCTGGACAACGTCCATCCCCTCCACGACCTCGCCAAAGATGGCGTGCTTATTGTCGAGCCAGGGCGTGGGGACGAGTGTCACAAAAAACTGACTGCCGTTTGTATTCGGGCCCGAATTGGCCATCGACAAGAGCCCAGGCCGATCGTGTTGCAGGCCGGGGCCGAACTCGTCGGCGAATTTGTACCCAGGTCCCCCCATGCCGTTGCCCATGGGGCAGCCACCCTGGATCATGAAGCCGTCGATGACGCGATGGAAGATGAGCCCGTCGTAGAACGGTCGCTTCACTTGCTGTCGTGACTTCGGCTCGGTCCATTCCTGCGTGCCTTCGGCAAGACCAACGAAGTTGGCGACGGTCTTCGGTGCCTTGTCATCGAAGAGACGGACTTTGAAAGTGCCTTCGGAGGTGTTGAAGAGGGCGTGAGTGGGCATACCGCAATCATAAAGCGAGGTTCCAAAGTTCCGACGTTCGGAGGTTTGAGGTTCGAACGTCTGAACTTCGAACCTCAGAACTCCGAACCTCGAATCTCGGAACCCCTGAACCTTGGAACCCCTGAACCTTGGAACCCCTGAACCCCGGAACCTCGGAACCCCCGGAACTCGGAACCTCGAAACTTCTAGAATCCGTACCGAATACCTAGCTGCGCTTGCCGCGGGAAGCCGCCGCCGCGCAGTGATCGGAGTTGGAGGAAGCTTGGGAGCCGACGATCCCCCGACGGGTTCTCGAAGTTCGCGTTGTTGAAGAGATTGAACACTTCAACAAACACGTCGAGCGTCTTGTCATTGGCAGGCCGCAACCGGTATCCGAATCGCACGTCGGTCTGTTTGTAGTCCGGCCCGCGCGCGCCGGCACGACCACCCTTGGTTGCGACACTAATCGCATTCAATCCCATCCCCGAGTAGGTGCCCGGCGGAAGCGGATCAAACAACACGCCATTTCGATCCGGATCCAGCGATGTATCGTGAATCGTGAACGCGGCACCGCTCATCCAGCGGGTGACGCCGCTCACGGTGAGACCGCGCGTGTACGGGATCTCGACACGGCCGCTGATCACGAGATTGTGGCGCCGGTCGAAGGGAAGCGGACCTTGATTGAGTTCCAACCGAGGGTCGGCGCCCAGCTGGAAGTTGTTGTCGTCTGTGCCGCTGCCCTCGGTATTGCCGCGCGCTGAGCTCAACGCGTAGGACACACGCGCGCTCCAGTTGCTGCTGTAGCGTTTCTCGAGCTGCAAATTCAGCCCGTCGTACTCGGTCTGCGCACCGTTGCTGATCGTGTAGACCGGGTTCGCAAATGGACTCACTCCTAGCTGCGCGGCGACGCCATGGAGATCGGTATAGACAATCTGTCCTGTCGCGCTCGTGTTCACACGTAGACCGGGATTGTTGTTGTAGTAAATCAGCATGTCTCGGCCCCACGTCTTTACGTAATCCGCGCTCGCCGACATCTGCGCGCCGAGCTGACGCTGATAGCCGATGGTGACCTGATGCGTATACGGCACGGTGCGGTCCGGCGTATCGAGATACACGCTACCGGTGTTGCGGCCGAGCGTCCCCGGCGGAAACTGCGCGTTCAGCAATGTACGATTGACCACAGGACCGTTCACGAGCATAACGTTCGTCGGCAATTGCCCAGCCCGCGGTCCGGCATCCGCACGATCGTTCGGAAACGAGGTCGTAAACGCGGATGCATAGACTCCGCGCCGCAGGAACTCGTCGATGATCGTGAGATGCGTTTTGTCATAGAACAAACCGTATCCGCCCCGGATCACCGCTGACCCGTTGCCAGTGTTGTAGGCAAAGCCGACGCGCGGCGCGATGTTGTCCTTGTCGACCGGATAACTGCTCGCGGGGAGGAATGGATTGAACTTGTTATCGAGAGGAATGATTTCCAGGTCGTAGCGCAGACCCATGCTCAGCGTGAGTGGTCCGCGCTGGTATTTATCCTGTACGAAGCCGACGATGACGTGCGACTGCATGTACGTTGATTCCGGCGTCGGAACCAGAATCTGCAGCCGCTCGGGGTAGGTGCGCGGATTTGCGGGATCGAACGCCAAGTCGGTCGCGAACACGAACGTGCCGTTCATATTCGTCTCGTCGTTGATCCGCGCGTCGGCAAAGAGGTACTGCGCGCCCACCTTGATATCGTGGCTGCCACCGAGCATCTGCGGTGCAAACCAGTTGAACGATTCATCGAGCTGATACGAGCCGTTGATGCGCTCGTTCGCGTCGGGCGCCTGCTGATCGCGGAACGTGGCCATCTGCAAGGTCGGCAGCCGGTCGACTTGCGGCACCCCCTCGTAAAACTCGCGCGTCGCAAAAATATTGTCTTCGTAGGTGTAAGCAAATCGCACCGTGTTCGAGGTGTTGTTGCTGATCACCCTGTTCCATGTTCCGACGGTCGTGCGATCAACGTCGGCTTCCTCGCGCTTGGCGGCGAGCGACCAATTTCCTGAGATCTGATCGTAAGTGGGCGAGTTTTCTTGCAGATAGCGGATGCCCCACGTGTTCGACGCGTTGACCTGATGATCGAACCGCACCATCCAATTCCACACGCGGGTCTTCTGTGGAATCGAGTAATTGAGCTCAGGTCGTGCCTCAAACGTATTGCTCCGACCATCGTCGATCGACACGCGCTCGAGACTGCCGAAGAAGTGCGCCTTGTCGCGCACGACAGGACCGCCAATCGTGCCGCCCCATTCCTGTTTGCTGGTGTCCGGCTTGTCGAGTCCAGCCTGCCGCGTAAAGAAATCCTTTGCGGTGACGGCAGAATCGGTGAAGTACCCAAACGCGCTGCCACGCAGCTGATTGGTGCCCTGCTTGGTAACGGCGTTGACGACGGCGCCGGTCGATCGACCGAACTCGGCATCGAACTGATTGGTGAGGACCTGAAATTCCTGCACCGCTTCGAGAGCGAGGCGGGTCTGGCCGCCAAACGCCTGCCCGAGATAATCGTCGTTGTTGCCGCCGCCATCCACGACGAAGTTGTTGTTGCGATTGCTTTGCCCGTTGACGTTGATGCTGTCGCCGCCGAACGAGATGACCGTGCTCTGCACCTGGATGCCGGGCAGCAGCCCCACGAATCCCAACCAGTTGCGGGTGACGTTGGGCAGATCCTTGAGCTCACCTTGTGTGATGTTGCCGCCGACCTGCTTCGACGTGATATCGACGAGGGGCGCCTCGCTGGTGACCGTGATCACCTCTTCGAGTCCACCGACGGTCATCGTGACATCGAGCACGACGTTCTTTCCCACTTCGAGCAATACGTCACGACGTTCGTACGCTTTGAATCCATCCAGCTTCGCCTGCACGCGGTAAAGTGCCGGCACAAGCCCGGTAATGAAGTACGATCCATCCGCGTTGCTGGCCACTTCGCGGAACACGCCGCTTTGCTGATTGGTCACGACCACGACGACCGCGGGGAGCGCGCCGCCTTGTTCGTCGATCACGCGCCCGCGAATGGACGCGGTGCCTTGCTGTGCCAGGGCGCTCGAGGCGAGCGCCAGAGCCAGCACAACACACGTTAGTGGAACGATCCTTCGCATGACGCCCTCCTTGGTCGGCCCAAAACAGCAAATACCCGAGCTACCACCTTGCGGAACGAGTGCGACAAACGGTCAGCGACTAATCGCGGGCCACTCTAGGAGATTGCGATGACGCGCGCAAGCGAGAATCGCGCAGAATAGAAAGCTCGGCTGACCCAGCGCGTGGCATGTTGTTAGAATTCCGTCACCTCATGTCGACCGCACCCGCTACCTTGTCCGAGACAACAATCGACGCGCTCGCGCACGGCCGTCACGCCGATCCCTTTGGGGTGTTGGGACCGCATGAGGTCCGCCAGAACGGCCTCTCAGGTCTCGCCATCCGAGCATTCCGTCCACATGCGGAGTCGATCGCCGTCGTCGAGCGCGGCACCAATCGCGTCATCCCGATGGCGCGCCTGCATCACGAAGGCGTCTTCGAAGCGTGGGTGGACGGGGCCACGCGCGACGGCTTCGACTACCGCCTCCGCATCACGTGGCGGGACGGCAGTGAGCTGGAACTCGACGATCCCTATCGCTACGGGCCCGTGCTGACCGAGTTCGATCAGTATCTGTTTGCCGAAGGCACAAATGTGCGCGCGTTCAATCGCCTTGGCGCGCGGCCGATTCAACACGGTACTCAGCGTGGTGTGCACTTCGCGGTGTGGGCCCCAAGTGCGAAGCGTGTCAGCGTGGTCGGCGATTTCAACGGGTGGGACGGGCGCGTGCACCCGATGCGGACGTTGGTGCCGTCGGGGCTGTGGGAGATCTTCATCCCCGAGCTTGGCCTGGGCGATCGGTACAAATTCGAAATCATCACGCCGCACAACCAGCCGATGCTCAAGTCCGATCCGTGCGGTCGCTATTTCGAGTTGCCTCCGCGCACGGCGTCAATCGTGTGGAGTGCGAGCGGTTACGAGTGGGGCGACGCCGAGTGGATTCAGCGGCGATCGCGTACCCAGGCGTGGCTGCAGTCACCGATGTCCATCTACGAGATCCATCTTGGCAGCTGGCGGCGGCAACCTGATGGAGGCTTTCTCTCGTATCGCGAGTTGGCCGACACACTGGTGCCGTACGTCAAGGAGATGGGATTCACCCACATCGAGCTGATGCCGGTGATGGAGCATCCGTTTTCGGGTTCGTGGGGCTATCAGGTCATCGGATTCTTCGCGCCAACCAGCCGTTTCGGCCGGCCGGAGGACTTCAAGTATTTCGTCGATGTCTGCCACCGCGAGGGTCTCGGCGTCATTCTCGACTGGGTGCCCGGTCACTTTCCAAAGGATCTGCACGGCCTGGCGCGATTCGACGGAACTGCGGTGTACGAGCACGCCGATCCGCGGCAGGGCGAGCATCAGGACTGGGGCACGCTGATCTTCAACTACGGGCGGCACGAAGTGCGCTCGTTTCTCTTGAGCAACGCGCTCTACTGGATCGAGGAGTTCCACGTGGACGGCCTGCGCGTCGACGCGGTCGCGTCGATGCTCTATCTCGATTACTCGCGAAAAGCGGGGGAGTGGATTCCCAATCGCTTCGGGGGACGTGAAAACCTCGATGCGATCGATTTCTTACGCGACCTCAATCGCATGATGGGCGCCGAGCATCCCGGCGTCGCGATGATCGCCGAAGAGTCAACCGCATGGCCCGGCGTGAGCCGGCCGGTACACGTGGTCGGCCTCGGCTTCACCTATAAGTGGAACATGGGCTGGATGCACGACATGCTGTCGTACTGCCAACAGAATCCGATCTACCGCAAGTACGATCACGGGAAGATTTCATTCTCACTGCTCTACGCGTTTACGGAAAACTTCATTCTGCCGTTGTCGCATGACGAAGTCGTGCACGGCAAGCGATCCCTCATCGAAAAGATGGCCGGCGATGTCTGGCAGAAGCACGCCACCTTGCGCGCGCTTTTCGGTTACATGTACACGCATCCGGGCAAGAAGCTGTTGTTCATGGGATCGGAGATCGGCCAGTCGCGCGAGTGGAACCACGACGCCGAGCTCGATTGGGAAGCGCTCGGCGATCCGCGCCATGCCGGCTTGCAGCGCTGGGTGCGCGATCTGAATCGCACCTACACGTGGGATCGCGCGCTGTGGGAGGTGGATTTCGATCCGTCGGGCTTTTCCTGGATCGACGTGCACGACCACGAGAACAGCGTGATCTCCTTCCTCCGCTTTGCCCGCGACCCGGCCAACGCGAGCGTGGTCGTCGTCAATTTCACCCCAGTGCCTCGCTACGACTATCGGATCGGCGTCCCTCAGCCCGGCGCCTACCGCGAACTGCTCAACAGCGATGCGGACATCTACGGCGGCAGCAACGTCCGCAACGGCGTGCTCCACGGCATCGCTCGCCCATCGCATGGGTTCTCGGCGTCGTTGACCCTTATCGTGCCGCCGCTTGGATTCGTTCTTCTGAAGGTTGATCCACAGAGTTGAACGCCGTCCCACAGACGACCACTGCCCGTTTCCATAACGCACGGTTCTCGGTGCGATTTTCGGCGTGACGACGGATTGGCCGCGCGTGACGAGCGGTACGCGATTCGCATCTCTGCCGCAAACCGTGCACGAACTCCTTACCGGTGGGACGAAAGGTGGGACGGATATCGCGCGCGCCGCGGTTCCGCCGCGTGTGATCTTTGCGGTCGCGACCGCGCTCGGATTCTTCTCCGGCTTCCAGGCTTACTACTTCGTCTCGTCGTTCACGGAACGGCCGGCGTCGTTCCCGCTGCTGCTCACACTCAACCTTTCCTATTGGTATTCGTGGGCGATCCTCACGCCGGGCATCATCTGGCTTGCACGCCGGTTTCCCTTCGAGCGGCGCGCATGGAAGCTGTCGATGGTGGTGCACATCGGCGGCGTCGTCATCGCGACGCTGCTCCACGTGGCGCTGACCGTGGCGTCACGCATGGCGATTTTCGCCGTCATTCAGGAGCCTTCGAGCCCCTGGCAGGTCGAGGCGCAGCGGATGTTCTTCCTGAATTTCGACTGGGAGATGATGACCTACTGGGCCATCATCGGCCTCTCGCACACGCGGTGGTATCAGCGCGAAGCGTACGAGCGGGCGCGCCGGGCGATTCAGCTCGAAACCCACCTCGTCGAAGCGCAGTTGCAGGCGCTCCAGCGGCAGCTGCAGCCGCATTTCCTGTTCAACACGCTGAATACGATTTCGGCGCTGATGCATCGCGACGTGGACGCGGCGGACAACATGATCGCGAAGTTGAGCGATCTGCTGCGCATCTCACTGCAAACCGTCAACGTGCAGGAGACCACGCTCAAGGCGGAACTCGATTTTCTGTCGAAATACCTGGAGATCGAACAAACGCGTTTCCGCGATCGTCTCACCGTGGTATTCGACGTTCGGCCCGACACGCTCGATGCGCTGGTGCCCAACCTTATTCTTCAGCCGCTCGTCGAAAACTCTATCAAGCACGGCATCGCGCCGAGGGTGAGTCCGGGACGGATTGAAATCCGTTCGCGGCGCGTCGGTCCGTTGCTCGAGCTCGAAGTGCGGGACGACGGGAGGGGGCTGTCGGCGGCGCGATTGAGCGACTTCAATCGCGGCGTGGGCCTCACGAATACCCGTTCGCGTCTGCAGCATCTGTACGGGTCCGATCATCGGTTTGAATTCCGGCAACCGGCCGGGGGCGGTCTGCAGGTGTTGATCGCCATTCCGCTCGTAGAAGCTGCTCAGGAGGGAGTCGCGTGAACAAGATCCGAACGATGGTCATCGACGACGAGCCTGTCGCGCGCGAACGAATCGTGGGGCTGTTGCAACAGGAGCAGGACATCGAGCTCATCGGTGAGTGCACCGACGGCCAGCAGGCTATCAACGCCATCCAGCAGCAGTCGCCGGATCTGGTGTTTCTCGACGTGCAAATGCCGGGGAGCGACGGCTTCAACGTGATTCAGCAGGTCGGTGCGGATCGCATGCCGGCAGTGGTGTTCGTGACCGCCTACGACGAGTACGCGCTGCGCGCGTTCGAAGTGCACGCCATTGATTATTTGCTCAAGCCGTTCGGTCGCGATCGCTTCCAGCAAACGCTGCGTCATGCACGTGAGCATCTCGAGCGCCGGCGCGCCGGCGATCTCGGAAAGCGGCTCTTGGCGCTGGTGCAGGATCTCAAGCCCGAACCGCAACGGCTGGATCGCCTCGTGGTCAAGTCGGGCGGGCGCGTCTTCTTCTTGCGCACCGATCAAATCGACTGGATTGAAGCCGCAGGCAACTACGTGCGTCTGCATTTGAGCGAAGACTCGCATCTCTTCCGCGAAACCATGAACAACATGGAAGCGCGGCTCGACGCCCGACGCTTCGTCCGCATCCACCGCTCCCGCATTGTCAACACCGATCGCATCAAGGAGCTTCAGCCCTGGTTCAACGGAGAATATGTGGTCGTGCTCCAGAACGGCACGCGATTGACGCTGAGCCGAGGGTACCGGGAGAAGCTGCAGGAGCGGCTGGGGAAGGCGTTTTAGGCGGGCCGGTCGGGCGGGAGGCGGGCCGGTCAGGCGGGAGGCGGGCCGGTCGGGCGGGTTGGGAAGGGTCGGGCGGGTCGGGCAAGCACGCGGGCCGGCGGGCGTGGAAAAAACTGAAATGGGGCCTGTCCCCATTTCGTGTTCTGCCAAGCGGTAAAGGGGACAGTCCCCTTTTCAATTTCTGACGCCTTGCCTCAGTTTCTGCAAACTGTGCGTATTCGGACGCCCCGGACATGCAGGTGGGCGTTCTTGTATCGCCGTTCATCCCACACGATCGAATCTTCGATCATCGGCCGGCGCGTTTCCGGGTTAAATTTTGCTTAGAGGCGGACCATGTCTGAGCAGGACCACCACGGGGAACGCGAGCTCGCCTCCTTTATCCGGGCGGGCGCGCAACGTCGTCCCGAACAGGCGTATGGCGACTATTTCAAAGGTCAACGGGCGTCCTGTGCGCTCGGCGCCGCCTACGAGGGGATGTACCGGCTGCCCCGTCAGGCCGAAGGAGTCCATCCGACGAAAGATCTCGAGTGGTTTTTCGACTGCCTCGAAGGCACGATCCGCCGCTGCCCAGGCGGTGACGACTGCAAGAAGAAGCTGACTTTGGCCGCGCTCATCGTGCATCTCAACGACGATCATCGCTGGTCGCGCGAACAAATCGCGACCTGGCTCGAGTCGGTCAACGGCGTGGCTAACGGTGCCAAGGCACCTCAGGCACCACGGTAGCGGTCAGCAGCTCTCAGCTCTCGGCTTTCAACCGGACGGCGCCTCACGTTTTTTGCGTTTTGATTCCCTATCCACGGATAGTTCGTTTGACGAACTATCTACGCGCCCGTAGCATGACCGCCCATGGCGGTCTCCTCCAATGATGTCCGCGCCGTCCAGGCGTTCTACCCGCGCATCTATCTTGCCTGTCACATTCAACACACTCGCCGCACGTCGGCGCGCGCGAATCTGACCGAAGCCGAATCGACCTTTCTCGGTCATCTCGAGGAACACGCCGCGGTGCGCGCGGTTGATGGTCTTGGTCTTCTTGCGCGCGCGGCCGACGCCATACCAACCAACTGGAGCGCTTCGACTGCGATGATCGCGAGTCGCTCAGGGGAGGCCGAGCGATGAAATGGATCGTTTGGACGCTTGTCGTTCTTGTCGCCGTCGTCGCTGTGGTGGCGATCGTCGGCTGCATGCTGCCGCAAGGCCATCAGGCCTCGCGCAGCGCGAGATTCAATCAGCCGCGAGAGCAGCTTTACCCTGCGGTGCAACAACAAGTCGAAGAGGAACAAAAGACCAGCGACGTGCGCATGGAAGTCGCTGAAAACCGGCCGCCTTCGCGGTTGGTGATGCGCGTCGCGCCCGGCCAGGCGTTTGGCGGAACGTGGACCTTCGAGTTTGTGCCCGAGGGCGATGGGACGCGGCTCACGATCACCGAGCGCGGAGAGGTCTACAACCCGGTCTTTCGCTTCATGTCGCGCTTCGTATTTGGCCACACGGCGACGATGGATGCGTTTATCGACAGTCTCGGCAAGCGGGTTGGCGAAACGCGGACATAAACAAAACGCCCGTGGGATCGCTTGTGCCGAATCCCACGGGCGGTCTTGACCGAGCTGACAACTGACAGCCGAGAGCTGACAGCTACAGCGAAGAGCTAAAAGCCGACGCGAAGTCCGAAGCGGAGAATGCGCGGGCTCAGGTTCGAGGTCAGCGCGTGGAAATTCGATGCGCCGAGATTACGGACTCGGTTGATTTCCGTGTTGCTGTTGAATACGTTGAACAGGTCCGCGATGAACTGCAAGTTGGCGCGATCGCCGAAGCGCGCCGTCTTCGCCCATCGCAGATCGAGGTTCCACAGGTTGGCGAACCGGTCCGCGTCGAGCTCCGACGAGATCAACACGCGGCGGGACCCGTCGCGGCCGAGTGCGGCGTTGCGATAGATCGGGAACGGCGTCCCCTGCTTGCCGAACAGGTTGCCGGCGACCTCCATGTCCCACGGCAGCTGGTAGGCGCCGTTGAGATTGAAGTTCCACTTCTGGTTGATGAACACGTCGCCCGAGCCGCTGCCGCCGCTGCGGGGCGCGTACTGGCCGCCGGGGATGAGCGGGTTGGTGTCGAGCCGCGTCGGGTTGCCGATGTCGGTGATCGGCGGGTCCTGCTCGTAATCCTCGGTGGGGGTGTTATACGCCGCGGCCAAACGCATCATCCATTTGTTCGCCAGGCGCTTGTTGACGGCGAACTCGATGCCGCTGAATTTCGTGGTATAGCCGTCGTAGTTCGTATAGAGACGTCCGCCACCAACCGCCGCAACCTTGTCGGCGTTGGGAATCCACGTCGGGATGTTGTACGCCGATCCATCCGGCAGCGTGCCAGTGAGCGGCGTCCCCGGCGTGTAATCGGCCGATGTCAGACCGATGAACGGTGTGTAGGGGTGATTGATCGTCCAGTTGTAGGTGTAGTTCACCTGCACGGCGAAGTTCGGCATCAGCTCGCGATCGACGCCGAAAATGAAGCCCGTCGCCACCGGCGCCTTCAAATCCGCATCCACTTGGTTGGCGGAGGTTACCGCAGTGGGATTCGCCGTGTTGAAGCCGCCGCCCGACGCGAGGATCGTGGCGTTGGTGTTGACTTCGTTGTCCTGCGCCAGGTGGTCGCCGTTCAGATCGGTCCACGGATACTCGATGTAGCCAACCTGCGAGCTCGGGTTGATGTAGCCGACGTTGCCGCCGATAGCCGAAAGCTGACCAGCATTGCGGCTGAAGCTCGCACGCAGAATGGTCTTGCGGTTTTCGTCGAGTGCGTAGGTTGCGCCCACCCGCGGCGACCAGTCGTTCCAGTAGAACGGCGGATCGTACCCACTGAATTCAATGCCAGGGACGCGAGTGGGGAACGCCTTGTTGGCGATGGTGGTTGACGGCAGCGCGCGGCCGTACTGCCGGTCGAAGCGGATGCCGACATCCAGGGTGAGGCGCTGAAGGCTAATCGTGTCACCGAAATACCCGCTGATGTAGTACGAGCGGTTGGTGCCGGCGCCCTCACGATAAAGGCGGGCGCGGAAATCCGTCGCCGAATTCTCGTAGGCGACGATCATGTTGCCAGGATAAATGTCCTGCGCAAATGCGTCGGTGCGTCGCCACGCGAACCCGAATTTGAGATCGTGGCTGCCCGATCCGATGTTGCGGAAGTGGTTCATGTCGACGTTGATCGTGTGCTGCGGGCGCAGGAAGTAGTTCGAGTCGGCGGTGCCGAACGTCGAATCCTTTAGCGCGCTGATGCCCAGTTGGCCGGTGAGGTCCTGCGACTCGAGCGTGAAGCCTGTGTTGTAGTACGCGTACTTCGCCGTCATGAACAGGCTGCTGCTCCAGACACGGTTGTCTTCCCATTTCCACAGCCCATGGAGGGGGTTGTCTTCGTAGTAGTTGTGCTGCTCGAAGCGGGCGGATCCCGGCTCGAATCCCGCGTAACCGGGAGCGCGGCCGTGCTTGACCTTGTCGCCGTTGAAGAACAGGAAGTTGACGTTGTCCTTTTCGGTCGCCTGCCAGTTGACCTTGGCATTGTAGGTCTTCAGGATCGTCTGGTCGATGCCGCCGGCCGACTGGCGGAACAGCCGAATATCCTGCTTCGCATACGAGCCCCAGAAAAACAGCTTCTCTTTCACGATCGGACCGCCGGCGTCGATGCCCATCTCGGAGATCTGCTTGTTGTGATCGGCCGTGTCGCCGGTGACGCCGCTCGCCTCGAGCTCGTCCGGCACATTGGTCGCTTCGAGGCTTTCGCCGGTGAAGTACCCCCGCGCCGTCCCGCGCAGCTGATTGGTTCCGCGTTTGACAACGAAGTTGAGGCCGACGCCGCCGGTGGCCTGACGGATGTCGTTGCCGCCGGTCGAGACCTGAATCTCCTCGAACGCGTCGTAGTCGAAGTAGGTCGGCGAGGCTCCCGACGTGGCCATGTCGGTGACCGGAATACCGTCCATCGTCCACACGGCATCGCCCTGACGTCCGCCCTTGGAGACGAAGCCGGCCTGCTGGCCGGTTTCGTTGCCGGCGATGTTCACGCGATCGAGCGTGACGCCAGGCACCGTGCGCAGCAGTGCCCACGGGTCGCGCGAGTTCGGCACGCGCGCGAGCTCGTCCTGCGAGAAGTTGGTCGACGTGCCCATCGACTTGGCATCGACGAGCGGCGATTGACCGGCGACCGTCACCGTTTCCTCAACGGTCGCGACGCTCATGGTGAGCGGCAGGTTGACGTTCTGGCCGACGGCGACCACAACGCCCTCTCGTACGAGGGTCCGGAATCCCTGAAGCGTTGCCGTCAGCGTGTAAGCGCCGGGTGGCACGTTGAGAAAGCGATACACGCCATCGCCTTCGGTCACGAACGTCTGCGGCGGGCCCGCGCCCTGCAGGGCCACTGTGACTCCCGGGAGTACGCCGCCCTGTTCGTCCCTGATTGCTCCACTGATGCTGCCGCTCTGGACCTGCGCGTACGCGACGCTGGTCGCCGCTACGCTCAACGCGAGCGCCAAAATGAAAAGTCGGACTCTCATCCTTCGCCTCCTAAAACAACGGGTCATCGTTAGCGCGAACGTACGGCTGAGCATTCGCCGTACCACCCGCGCCAAACCAACCATCGTCAAAAACACGCCGAAATCGGCGTGTTCATGGGGAACTCCCTAGCGTATCCAAACCATTGGAGGGATGAAAGGCGAAAAATCGGGGATGAGCGCCGGCCTGGTGGGGTTAGTGAGGGCGCGTGGGGCTGGTGGAGTCGATCCGCGAATACCTTCGACGGCTGTGTGATCCCCTACCGCCCCCACCCGCCATCCCGGCCGACGCGCCGCACGAAGGAACCGTTCACAAAGTAGACTCGTAGACCACTCTGGAGGTCCGTTGCCCCGTTCCTCTCGCTCATTTCTTGGTGAGTTCGAACAGCGCGTGTTGCTCGCAATCCTGCGGTGCGGCGACCGCCCCCGGCCCGTGGACATTCGCCGCGAGCTGGCCCGGGTCTCGAATCAGGAGATTTCCCGCGGCGCCTTCTACACCACGCTCGACCGTCTCAAGGCCAAGAAGCTGATCGATTGGACAACCGTTGGTGGTGATGAGTCACGCGGTGGGCTGCCCGATCGGCGTTGTCGGGTCACACCCGCTGGTCTTCGCGCTTTGAAAGCTTCTCGGAAAACTCTGCTGCAACTCTGGAGCGGACTGGAATGGATCCTCGAACAATGAGCCGGCCGCCGCGTTTTGCCGAGGCGTTGCTCCGTCGATGTTTGCCCGCAGGCGTGACGGGCCTCACCATCCTCGGAGATCTGCGCGAGGACTATGTCGCGCGCCTCGAACGCGGTCAGGGCGCCTGGGCGTGGTACTGGCGCGAAGCGCTGTTTCTCGCGCTCCGCTATCGACTGCGACGGCGCCCGGACACGAAGCCCAAACGAGGCAGATGGAATGTCTCGTCGGACGCGAAGATTGCGCTGCGGACGCTCGCCCGCAGTCCCGCGATGTGTTCCGTGATCGTGCTCACGCTCGGCACCGCGATGAGCGCATCGACGATCGGTTTTGCGTTTGCCGATTTCGCTGTGGTGCGCGGTTTGCCGGTAGACGATACTTCCCGGGTCGTTGCGATCTACGGCATCGACGCGCGCCAACGAAATGGCCGCGCGCGCCTTTCGCCGGCGAATTTTCGCGACATGAAAGATCGCCTGACGACGCTCGACCGGTTCTCCGCGTCCGTCGTCGGCCGCGTCACCGTGATCGATCGCGGCCTCCCGGCGAGCCTCGATGCCGGCCGCGTCACCGCGGATTTCTTCGCCGCGTTAGGCTTGAGGCCGGTCGCAGGCCGGCTCTTTCAAGCGGGTGACGATGTCGCGGGCGCTCCCGCCACCGTCGTCGTTGCCGATCAGTACTGGCAACGCGTATTCGCCGCGGCACCGGACGTTATCGGCCGGCCGATGCTCATCGACGGACGCACGCGCACGGTCATCGGCATCGCACCGCCCAAGCTCGAGATCGGCAATCTTGCACCAATCGACGCGTGGATACCGCTCGAGATCGCGGCCGCGGCCTCGCCGACCGATCGCGTGCTTTCCACATTTGGACGGCTTCGAGAGGGCGTTTCACTCGAACAGGCGCGTGCGGAGGTCGCCACCATTGCCAAGGCGCTGTCCGCTGAATTTCCCGAGGACAACAAAGACTGGCAAGCGACGGTTGTTCCGATCGGAGAGGTCGCATACGGGTCCGGCTTCTGGGTGGTGGTCTCGCTCTTCATCGGTGCGGTGGCACTCGTGATTGTGATTGCCTGCGCCAATGTTGCAAGCCTGGTACTCGCGCGCGCAATGAAACGCCGGCGGGAGATCGCGCTGCGCTCGGCGCTTGGAGCGAGCCGCGCCCGTTTGCTGCGGCAAGCGGTGATCGAAGGGCTCGTGTTGTCGATCGCGTCGGCCGCCATTGCGGTGCCGTTGGCATAGTTGGGGTTGCGCACGATTCACGGCTTCGACTCCTCAACCGATCTCCAGCAACTGGTGCTCGACTGGCACGAGCTCGGGTTTGTCGGCGCCGTCGCGCTGATCACGCCTGTGCTGTTTTCGGTTTTGCCGACGCTGGGCGCCATTCGGCTCGATTTGAGGATGGCATTGCAGTCCGGAGGAGCGCGCCCCGGCGCCGGACCAGTGCGCGGAAGGACGGCCCTCGTCGCAGTGCAACTCGCTCTGGCGGTGACGCTGCTCATCGCTGCGGGTCTTGCGCTGCGTACTGAGATCAACGTGTCGCAGCTCGATCTCGGGATGCGGACGACGGGCGCGGTCGTCTTTGGCATCGAACTGCAAAACGACGCCGTTCCAGTCCCGGAGCCACGACGGCTGATCGACGACACGCGCGATCGGTTAGGGCGGATTCCCGGTGTGATTTCTGTGCACGCCTTTGAATCCACTCCGATTCTGAGCGCGGAGCGAATTGTGTCGCTCGCTATCGAGGGTCGCGCGGACACGCCTGGGCAGAATTCACCGTGGGCCTTGCTCAACGGCGCTGACGCCGACGCGCTTCGTGGGATGAACGTTCCGCTGCTTGCCGGGCGGATGCTGACGAGACAGGAAGAGCGACAGGGTGCGGGTGTTGCGATCGCCGGTCAGACGATGGCGACGATGTACTTCGGGGCGCCTACCGCGGTGATTGGGAAGGCGCTCACCATCGACGACCGCGGCGAATCCCGCCGAGTGCAGATCGTCGGCGTTGTCGGCGACGTCTTGAGCAACGACATCGAGCGTGGACGCGTGCCACGGCTCTGGACAGGGCTGCATGATCTGCGGCGTGCCACTATCGTGGTCGTTACCGGCACCAATCCACGCGATCTCGCCGCCGCGGTGCGGCGCGAGATGGTGGCGCTCGCGCCGATGCTCCCGCTCGATCAACTGGAAACGCTCGAGACAGCGTTCGCCCGCTTCCGCGCCAGCGACAAAGTGATCATCGGCGTATTTGCCGGCTTTGCCGTGCTGGCGCTGTTGCTGGCAGCGACGGGCCTGTACGGTCTCATCACGTATACCGTCGGTCAGCGCGTCGCGGAGTTTGGAACGCGCTTCGCGCTCGGTGCGGGGCCGACGGATGTTCTGAAACTCGTGTTCGGACAGGTGGCCCGACTGATTGCCGTTGGTCTTGGCGCGGGCGTCCTCGCGGGTCTGGCGGTGGGTCAGGGCATGAGAAGCGTGCTGTATGGCGTGTCAGTGACAGATCCGACCACGATCATCGGCGTTGTGACGCTGATCGCCGTCGTCGCCATCACGGCAAGTGTTCGCCCGGCACTTGCGGCGGCGCGCTTAAACCTCGTAGACGCGCTGAAAAGCGACTAACGCACCCATCCACTCAGTCACGTGTGTTCCGTACGATGGTTCCTGACGTGGGTTCCTCACGGAAGTTCACGTATGTTCCGTACGATGGTTCCTGACGTGGGTTCCTCGCGGAGGGTTCACGTGTGTTCCTTCACGAAGGTTCATCACGGACGTTCACATGGGTTCTCGACGGCAGTCGAACAACATGAAAGAACTGCCGCTACGAACTTTCGTGAACCGCCGTAAGGAACTCGTTACGAACCTTCGTGAACCTCCGTGTAAGGAACCTCCGTAAGGAACCTCGGTGGGAAGCTCTAGTGACCCCACCGTGAGAAACGTTCGTCGGTGCGTTTACCAGTCGAACTTCACACCAAATTTGGCGATGCGCGGTCCGAGTACCGTTGAGGCCTTCTCGAAGCTTGCGCCCGAGGCCCAGATGATGTTGACCGCAGTGTTCGAGTTGAGCGCGTTGAATACGTCGAGGAAGAGTCCCACTCGCGCCTTTTGCGCAAAGCGAAGCTGCTTCTCAACGCGGAAGTCCAGGGTCGTCACCGTGTCCTGACGACGGGTGCCGATCGGCTCGACCAGCAGGATCTGCTGGGCGTTGTAGTTGAAGTTCGCGACGATGGTGCGGCCATACGGGGCGCCGCTCTGGGTCTTCAGGACCGGCGACACGAGAAGACCCCAACCCGCGTCGACCGAGCCCGTGATCTTCGCGTTCCAGTTCGTGAACTCGTTGAACGTTTTCTCGTTCGGGTTGATCGGGAAACTGCCGAAGAACGCGAAACCGCCCGTAGGCACGGCCGAACCCGTGCGGTTGTTGAAGTAGTTGTTGCCGTACTCTTCGCTCCAGGTATACGAGAACGACGCGTTCATCGACCAGCGCTGCGAGTAGCGTTTGCTGGCCGAGAACTCGAGCGTTTTGTAGGTGCCCTCGTAACCCGGGATGTTCATCGTGATGTTGCTGGTGCCGCGCGTCGTCGTGTCGAGATTGAAGGCGTCGATATTCGGGCCGTTGTCGCTCAACGTTGCTGCGTTCCCGTCCGGACCTGGATCGATGATCGTCACCGGCAGGTTGTACGCCCCGAATGGCCGAAGCTCGTTGATGCGCTGCCAGCCGTCGTTGTCCTTCTTCCAGAGGAACCCGGCGCGCACGCCCAGATCCTGGAGGATGGCGCGCTCGACGAACACCGACGCCTCGTCGGCATACGGGTTCTTCAGGTTGGGATCGATCGCTGCGCCAGCAGTGCCGCCCACACGCGTGATGAGTGTGGTCTCTTCGCCTTCCTGGTAGATGCGATCGCCGTTCCGATCTGTCCAGTTCCAGTCCGCGTACTGATCACTGGTGTTCAGGTTCACTGCGTCGGCAAGGTTGACGCCGGGGTTGAAGTAGAAGCGTCCCCAGTTGCCCTTGAGCACCGTTGTGCCGTCGCCGAGCAGGTCGTAGGTCGCGCCGAAGCGCGGAACGAAGTGGTTGAACGTGACGATGTCGTCATTGGCCGGATAAGTAACTTCGGTCGGGTTGAAGCGTGACACCGGCGTGGTCTGCTCAGGCAGCCAGACACGATACCGATCGAAGCGCACACCGACGTTCAACGTCAGCCTGTTGATCTTCCACGAGTCGGTGACGAAAAGGCTGGTCGTGGCGAGGCCGTTCTGCGCACTCGTGCCGCTGTTGGCGAGCCGCACCGAGTTGGGCACGCCGTCGCGCAGGAAGTGGATCACGCTGTCGGTGTAGTACTGCTCCCAGATGATGTTGCCGGTCTCATCGAGGTACTCACCCCCCGCCTTGACATTGTGCGAGCCGCCCAGGAAGTTGTCGCGGAAATAGCTCAGCGCCCCGGTGTACTGATTCCGCCGGCGCTTGTTCAGCCAGTGACGGCCGCCGCCTTCGACGACGTTCGTGAGGATGTCCTCGTAGCGAATCCCTTCGGTGTTGCTGTCGAGACCGAAGTTGTAGCCGAACTGACCGGCACGGAACTCGGCGAAGATGTTCTGGCCGAGCGTGCCATTCCACTCGCCCTTGTACACCCAGCTGGGCGAGTCCTGCAGCACCGTCGAGTCGCCGGTGAGGTGGATCACCGAGCCGGTGATCCGGTTGCTGTTGTCGGTTCTGTGCGGCTGCTGCTTCGTCCCGTGCTGCAGGTATCCGATGAACCGGTGGTTCTGATTCATCTGATAGGTCGCCTTGCCGGTGTAGTTGAACAGCTTGGTGTCGAACGGCGTGTTGTCGAGAATGGAGCCGGCGGGCGGTGCGGCCACCGAGTTCTGCTGATTCAGATAGGCGAAGTGGCCCCACACGCGATCGCGCACGAGTGGGCCGCCAACGCCGAGGTTGAGGTTCTTGTAGCTTGCCAGGCGGTTGCCATCCTCGCGAATGCGCGCGCCGGGACTTGGAAGCACCTGGTCGTCCGACAGGTTACGCGACTGGATATCGCCGTTCTCGTAGTCGTAGTAGAGATTGACGCCGAGCGTGTTGCCGCCGCTCTTGCCGACAAACTGCGTGAGCACCCCTGGATTCGGCATCTCCGCCGAGTTCGCGGCGGCGCCGATAAACACCTCTTCGAACGATCCGTAATCGAGGTAGAAGCCGGCCGCGGCGGTGCCCTCTGTCGTGTTAATGCCTTCGATGAGGGGCCGGTTCTGGCCCGAGTAGCCGTACGCGAAATACGTCGTCTGGGTGCCCGCCGTGCTGCCGCCGACGTCGACGCGATTGAGCGTGACTGAAGGCGTGGTGGACAGCAGCGACCACATGTCGCGGGCGTTCGGGATCGACGCGAGCGCCTGCTGATCGTAGTTGGTCTGAATACGAGTGGCTGAGGTGTCGATGACAGGCGACTGGCCGCTGACGGTCACCGTTTCCTGCAGTGTCGCGACGCCGAGCGTGACGTTGACTTGCGCGTTGAAGCCGAGCGTCACGCGGATGCCTTCGCGAATGTTGGTCTGAAAGCCCGCAAGCTCGAAACTGAGTTTGTATTCACCTGGTGGCACCGACGGAAAGCGGTAGATACCTGCTTCGTTGGTGACCGCGGTGAGCGCGCCGATCTGGGCGGGGCTCGTGGCGGTGACGGTGGCGCCCGGGAGTACGCCGCCCTGCGCGTCTTTCACTTCACCGCTGATGCTGCCGGTGGAGCTCGCGCCGCCGCCTTGGGCAAACGCTGGAGCCGCGGCGAGAAGCAGCATGGCCGCGAGGCCCCAGATGATGTTCATCCAGCGTTTCATGTAATACCTCCAGAAGGAAAGTCCGCGCTCGCGTGAGCAATCGAGATGCCGCTGAGGAAACGCGGGACGAGTGACGAACGGCGGGACGAGCGTCCAGTGGTCAGGGACGAATTGCGAAGAGGACCACGGCTCGGCTGCCCAGCCTCCGAGTTTTTGTATTCGCGCGACAGAAAGGCGGATCAAAGCGTGTCGCGGGGTGACGATGTGGCGAAGTGGCGATGTTGCGATTCGTGAGGTCATGAGGTTGATGTAACGATGCAGCAATGTGGCTCTGTCGCCGGACATCGCAACTTTACATCGCGAGCTCACGACGTCGGATCGCTACCTCATCATATCGCCACATCATCCCATCGATCGCCACATCTCCAAATCTCCAAATCTCCACATCTCCAGATCTCCACATCTCCACATCTCCCCGTCTGTGTGCGCATTCAACGCAGCAGCAACGGCAGCGCCGTCCAGATCGACGCGCCCATCGCGAGGAAGGTCGCCGCCAGGCAGGCAACGGCGATCGTGATGTGATCGATGCGTTCGGGCTTGAGGGGATCGAGTATCAAACCGGCGAGATATCCGCCCAGGAATCCACCGGCATGTGCATAGTTGTCGATGCCTGGCAGGATCAACCCGAACACGCCCATGATGACCGCGTACTGGACGCCGGTCTGGCGTGCGATGCTGCTGCCAGTGCGGCGGCCGTAATACACCATCGCGCCGAGCAGGCCGAAGATTGCGGCCGACGCGCCCACGCTGAACACGGCGCCGCGCAGAAACGGAATCGGCATCCACCAGAGAAACCTGCCCGCGAAGGTCGTGAGCATGAACCCGGCCGCGCCCGAGATCACGTAGATGATCACCATGCGTGCGGGGCCGTAAAGGTCGGCGACGACCGGCCCGAGCTGCCGAATCCACAACACGTTGAAGAGCACGTGCAGGACGCTCGCGTGCAGCCAGCCTGCGGTGAGGACGGTCCACCAACGGCCGTCGATCAGCACCGGACCCGCGCCGCTCGCGCCAAGCAGGTACAGGATGTCGCCGCTCGGCTGAAGCATCGTCTGCAGATTGCTGCGCGACAGCAAAAGGGAAAGGACGTAGAGGGTGATCGTGCTGCCCATCACGAAGGGCACAAACCCCAGATCCTGGCCGAGACGCCGGAGGGCAGGTGCGTAACCCCAGAGGCCGGGATTGCGGCGGCCGCAGTTGTAGCACTTTTCGTCGTTGACGCCGACGAGCACGCCGCAAGATGTGCAGAGGACGGACCCCTCGCGCTGACGCTTCAGGAACACTGGTCAATCATAGTGGCTATCGGCTCTCGGCTATCGGCAAGAGCGCGTGTGCCGGAAGCCGAGAGCTGAAAGCTCAAGCCGACGCGCTACTGCACGTACACCGTCTTCACGTTCACAAACTCCCGAATCCCCCACACGCCCAGCTCGCGGCCGTAACCTGACTGCTTGATCCCGCCAAAGGGGAGGCGGGGATCGGAGCGCACGAAGGTGTTGACGAAACAATTGCCTGCGGCCAGTTCGTCCGCCGCCAGCCGCGTGCCGCGCTCGATGTCGCGAGTGAAGACCGCCGCGCCGAGACCAAACGTGGTGTCGTTGGCCACGTGCATTGCGTCGGCTTCGTCACGCGCGACGATCACCGCCGCGACAGGCCCGAACAGCTCTTCGTCGTACGCCGGCATGCCTTTGCGAACATCAGTGACCACGGTGGGAGGGTAGAACGCTCCCGGCGATCGAGGCACCGTGCCGCCGAGGAGCACGCGCGCCCCGCGCGCGATGCTGGTGGTCACCTGACGATGGAGATCGTCACGCAGATCGACGCGGGCTTGAGGACCGACGTCCGGGTTTTCGAGCGGATCGCCGACCCGTTTCTGCGCCATGAGCTCGACGAATAAGCGCTCGACGTCGCCGCTGAGATGCGGTGTGCAGATGAAGCGTTTCGCCGCCACGCAGCTTTGTCCGGAGTTGATCAGGCGCGACGCGACGCAGGTTGCGACCGCGGCTTCGACGTCGGCGTCATCCAGAATCACATACGCATCGCTGCCGCCCAACTCGAGCACTGTGGGTTTCAGCGCCTTGCCGGCGCGTGACGCGATTGCCTGGCCGGCGGGCGTGCTGCCTGTCAGCGTCACCGCGGCGACGCGCGCATCGTCAATGACGTCGCCGACGCGTGCGGACCCCAGACGCAGCGTGGTGAACACACCTGCGGGCGCGCCGGCCTCGCGAAAGACTTCTTCGATGGCCAGCGCGCAGCCGGTGACGTTCGACGAGTGCTTCAGCACGGTGGTGTTTCCCGCCATCACCGTCGGCGCGGCGTAGCGCAGCGCCTGCCAGAAGGGGAAATTCCACGGCATGACCCCGAGCACGACGCCCAGCGGCTGATACGACACGAAACTCCGCCTCGCTTCGGTCGTGATTTCCTCCGGGGCGAGAAACTTTGCGGCGTGATCGGCGAAGTAGTCGCAGGTGGTGGCACACTTTTCGAGTTCGCTCTCTCCCTGATTGAGCGGCTTGCCCATTTCGAGCGCCATGAGCCGCGCCAGATCGCGCTTGCGCGCGCGCAGCGCGCGCGCGACACCGTGCAGCACAGTCGCGCGGTTGTCGAACGAGGCGCGGCGCCATTGCTGAAGCGCCGACGCGCTCGACGCGAGCGCGGCGTCGAGTTCGGCCGCAGTCATTTCCTGATAGGTGGCGATCTCTTCGCCTGTGGCTGGGTTTATCGAGACAAGGGACATCTTCTGAGCGTACAACGAGGGCGGCTGTACCCTGAAATCTATCGATGTCGCGACGTGGTGATGTGGCGATGTGATCGTGCGATGTATCGATGTGGCGAGGTGTCTATCGATGTGGTGATGTGATGTGGTGATGTGATGTGGTGATGTGATGTCGCGCGCACCGCCACATCGTCACATCACATCGTCACATCCGGATGCACAGACATACGCGGGCACGAGCAGTGGCACCGAAGGAGGCCGCACGCCGAGAAAAATCGCGCCGAGCGTCAGAAGCACAATCTGCAGAACAGAGATGGACAGAAAGCGTGCCAGTGCTTTCCCACCCAACACCTGCGCACGGGACAACGGCGCCATACGTAACCGCACGAGCGTGCCGCGCACGCGTTCGGTAAGCAGACCAATGGCAAACGTCATCACACAACCCACGATGCCCCATACCACGCCCTGTGGAAATGTCACTTGAAAGGCGTTGGCGGCGCCGCGACGCTCGGTTTGTGTCACCGGCACCTTGGATATTTGCAACGGCTGCCACTCCGCGGGTCCTTGCCCGCCTGTCCCTGACGGGACCGAACTGCCAAGACACGTATCGAGTTCGCCGACGAAGCGTTTGAGGGGCGCAAGAGACGATTCGTTGCCTGGGGCGGTTTTGATCATGCCGAGCGCCGCCTCGTCAATCATCTTCTTCGACTCGTTGGGATCGGTGGACAGCTTCGGCATGTCCTCGACTGCGTATTTGGTCAGCAGCCCTCGATCATCCCGGCCTCGGCGGCGCGCGAAGGATCGCTGGCGCGCTCGATCTGGCGCGCCGTTCCGGCGTCCGGCGCCAGTAGTGCTACTGCCAGGCTAACGGATGTGCTCTTGCCCGCGCCGTTGGGCCGAGGAGCCCCAGGACCTCACTGCGCCTGACCTCGAGCGACAGCCCATCGATAGCCACGCACGATCCGTATTGCCGACGAACGTTTTCGAACGTGAGCATTTGCCGTCCTTAGGAATATACAGGTCCGCTGCCAGCCGGTTCGTGTCGCCGGCCGCGAATGGCGCCCCTGTGAACGGCGAGCGGGCGGTCGGGCGTGCCGGGCGGCGTACAATCGGGTGGCATGTCGGGCCTCGGCATCGAGATTGTCGTCATTCTGTTGCTCGTGCTGGCCAACGGCATCTTTGCGATGTCGGAGATTGCCGTGGTCGCGGCTCGCAAGATTCGGCTTCAGCAGCGGGCGGAAGAAGGCGACCATCGCGCGCAGGCCGCGCTCGACCTGGCCAACGCACCCGCACAGTTTCTGTCCACGGTTCAGTTCGGCATCACGCTCGTCGGCGTGCTTGCCGGCGCCTACGGCGGCGCGCGCCTCTCCGCGCCGCTTGCGGACCTCATTCGCGGCATTCCCGAGCTTGCCCGCTACGCCGACACGATCGCGTTGGGTATCGTGGTTGCCTTCATCACCGTGCTGTCCCTGATCTTCGGCGAGCTGGTGCCGAAGAACGTCGGCCTGCAGTATCCCGAGTCGATCGCGTCGTGGGTGGCGCGGCCGATGCAGCTGCTCTCCCGCATCGGCGGACCTATCGTCAAAGCGCTCACCGGCGTGACGGCGCTGGTGATGCGTCTCTTCGGCCTCAAAGCGAGCAGGGAAGGGGGCCTGACCGAAGACGAGATCCGCGCTGTCATCAGCGAGGGCGCAGAGACCGGCGTCATCGAGGCGGCCGAAGAGTCGATCGTGCAGCGGGTGTTTCAGCTCGGCGATCAACGCGTGGCGGCGATCATGACGCCGCGCGTGGACATCGAGTGGGTCGACGTCGACATCAGTCCCGACGAGCTGCGCGAGTTTCTGGCGTCACACACCCACACGCAATTCGTCGTGTGTCAGAACGATCTCGATAATGTTCTCGGAACAGTCCGTTCGGCCGATTTGCTGTCGGCTATCCTCAAAGGCGGTGAGATTCAACTGCGCGCGCTGGTTCGCGAACCGTTGTTCGTGCCCGATTCGATGCGCGCGTTCCAGCTGCTCGAAGCGTTTCGCTCGTCGCACAAACATGTGGCGATCGTGATGGACGAATTCGGCGCGGTCGAGGGTCTCGTGACCGTCACCGACCTTCTCGAAGGACTGGTGGGCGCGCTGCCGGCGGATGCGGCCGAAGCACGAGGGCCGTTTGTAGCACGCGGCGACGGCTCGTGGTTGGTCGAGGGATCCGCGAGCATGGAAGAAGTGAGCGCGAAATTCGATCTTCAAGTGCCGGAAGAGGAGACGGGCGCGTATCACACTCTTGCCGGCTTCGTCATGGCGCGGCTCGGACACGTGCCGCGCACGGCGGACGCCTTCGAGTGGGGCGGTCTCAGGTTGGAAGTAGTTGATATGGACGGGCGGCGGGTCGACAAGGTGTTGGTCAGCCGCGTGCCATCGCCTCAATCGCCGCCCACTGCGCGTCCGTCACCGGCATAACCGAGAGGCGGGGCATGCGCACCAGCGGGAAATCGGCGAACTTCCCGCTCGCCTTGATTTCCGCGAGTGTGACGGGACGCGCGAGTCTCTGTCCGGGCTCGAGCTCGACGACGGCCAGCTTCCCGGAGGGATCCTTGGGGTCGGGGTACGCCGTCTTCGTCACGGTGGCGGTTCCCACGATCGCCTTCTCCTTGCCGGTATGGTAGTAGAAGACCCGGTCGCCTTTCTTCATCTCGCGAAGATGCCTTTGCGCGAGCGGGTTCCTGACGCCCGACCAGACTGTCGATCCGTCCTCGACGAACGCGTCGAAGTTGTAATGCTCCGGTTCCTCTTTCACGAGCCATTTCATCCTCGGATTGTAAAAGGGCCTGCCCCATTAATGACAGTTGATTGCAATCGCGTGGTCATTCAGCCACATTTTGTCTCACGTTGTAATTAATGGGGCAGGCCCTTTTACGTGACCGCATCGAGCCGGACGTGCGCGTGCTGTTCGTGGGGATCAATCCGGGCCTGCGGTCCGCCGCGACCGGCCATCACTTTGCCGGTTACTCCAACCGCTTTTGGAAGCTGTTGCACGGATCCGGCCTCGTGCCTGAACCCATCACCTACGCCGACGATCACCGCCTGCCGGAATGGGGCTTCGGCATCACCAACCTCGTCCCGCGGGCGACGGCGGGCATCGACACGCTCAAGCCGGACGACTACCGCGCCGGCGCGCGTGTGCTGTTGAAGAAAATCCGCCGATACCGGCCCGAGATCCTGGCACTGGTTGGTGTGACCGTGTGGCGGGCCATGCTGGAGGCGCTGGGCGAAACCGAGCTGCGGCGGCAACCGGTCGCGCTCGGGTTTCAGAAGCTCACGATCGAAGGGGCCCGAGTGTGCGTGCTGCCCAATCCGAGCGGACGAAACGCCACGCTCAGCTACGCCTCCATGCTCGATGCGTTTCGGACGTTGCGCCCGTGAATGGTCGGTTGCGCACCGATTACCTGAGCTGCGGAAGGACGCTTGACGCGCTCCGGCGATCTGCGTAGCGTTCATCGCAACGTTCTGGCCGGTTTCGGCAACTTGGCTTCCCCAGTAGCGGGTTGAAATGACAAGAGGGTGGCTCAGACTGACTGCCACGATTGTCTTGACGTTGACAGCGAGTGCTTCAGCGTCCGCACAAGGTTCTTCAACGGCGTCGATCTCGGGAGTTGTGGTCGACAGCGACGGCGCAGTTATTCCAGGCGCCAATGTGGTCGTCAAGAACATCAAGACCGGCGAGACGTTCTCGACGGTCACGTCGGGCCAGGGGATCTTTTCCGTGCCGGCGCTCATTACTGGAACTTACAGCGTCACTGTCTCACTCGAAGGGTTCAAGTCGGCCGTGCTGAACGATGTGGTCGTCAACGCGGGTGTGCCGGCAAGTCTGCGCGCCGTGCTCGAGATCGGCGGGCTGACCGAGCAGGTCGTCGTTCAGGCGAACTCCGAGCTCGTGCAAACACAGTCGGCCACCGTGTCGACCACGCTCGACACGCGGCAAGTCCAGAACTTGCCGCTCTCGAGCCGCGACGCGTCCCAGTTCATCATCTTCTTGCCCGGCGTGACCACGCCGGATACCACGCGCAATTCGATCGTCAATGGCTTGCCGCAGGCCACCATCAACATGACGCTCGACGGTGTCAACATTCAGGACAACACGCTGAAGACGACAGATGGGTTCTTCGCGATCGTTGGGCCTCGTCTTGACGCTGTGGAGGAAGTCACCGTCACGACGGCGGCGGGAGGAGCCGAAGGTCTTGGCGGCGGAGCAACGCAGATCCGGTACACCACACGGTCCGGAACAAACCAGTTGCGCGGCTCGGTCTTTTATCAATACCGCAGCGACAAGCTGAACGCGAACACCTGGTTCAACAAGCGCGACGGTCTGCCCGTCGCGCAGCTGAAGCAGAATCAGCCGGGCTTTAACATCGGCGGACCCATCGTTCTGCCCGGATTCGATGGCCGCAATCGCGCGTTCTTCTTCCTGAACTACGAAGAACTGCGCCAACCCGGAGAAACCCGCCGCACGCGGCAGATGTTTCATACCGACGCGCAACAGGGCCTCTTCCGCTACAGCACGGCAGGCCGCGTTGAAGTGGTGAACCTGTTCGAGCTCGCGCAACGTAACGGTCAACTCGCGACCCCTGATCCGACAATTGCGAAGCTATTCAGCGACATCCGCAATGCCACGGCCAGGGACGGAAACGTTCGCGACCTGACCGATCCGCTGTATCAGGAGTATTCGTACCTGGTGCCAACCGAAACGAAAAACCGGTATCCAACGGTTCGCGTCGACTATCAACTGAGTGCGCGGCACCGCCTGACATGGTCGCTCAACTATCAATTGTTCCGCGGTGGGCCGGACACGACGAACAACCGTGAAGCGTACTACCCGGGATTCCCGGTGAGAGGCGATCAGATCTCAGATCGCCGCGCGACGAGCGGGTGGCTGCGCTCCATCCTGGGGCCGACGATGGTAAATGAATTCCGCGTCGGCTACGGCGGCGCGCCGGTCATCTTCGCCGAGAACGAGTTCAACCCGAATCTCTGGAACGGACCCGTGGCCAATCAGGGCGGCTTTTATCTCAACTTCGCCAACTCGATGGGCTTCACCAACAACATCCAGAATTACATGAATGCCGGCGCCGGTGGAACAACGTCGTCGCGCGATGCGTACCACCGCTTTTACGAAGATACATTCAACTGGTTGAAGGGCGCGCATAGCTTCAACATCGGCGGGAACCTGACGGAATTTGTGCTCTGGCAAAAGAACCAGCAGATTGTGCCGGAGCTGCGGTTCAACGTGGTCACCGGCGATCCCGCGGAAGGGATGTTTGTCGCCACCAATTTCCCAGGCGCATCGACGACCGCCATCGATGCGGCAAGGCGGCTCTACGCGATTCTCACTGGTCGGGTCAACGAGGTTCGCGGCACCGCGCGCTTCAACGAGGACACGGGCGAGTACGAATACCTCGGGCAAAGCGTTCAGCGCGCGCGTCAGCGGCAGCTGGGCCTGTGGGCGCAGGACTCGTGGCGTATGACGCCGGACTTCACGTTGACTTACGGCGCACGCTATGATCTGACGTTTCCATTTGTTGCACTCAACAACAGCTATTCGATCGGGGATATCGATGATGTCTACGGCGTGTCAGGCATGGGCAATCTCTTCAAGCCCGGCACCCTCACCGGCAGCGTGCCCGAGTTCAGGCAGCTGAACGAAGGCGAACGTACCTACGCGATGGATTGGAACAACATTGCACCCAGCATTGGTCTGGCGTGGACGCCAAGCGCCGATAGTGGCTTCCTGCAACGGCTGACGGGTCAGCCCGGCGACATGTCGATTCGCGGCGGCTACAGCCGTTCGTTCACGCGGCTTGGTCTCACCGACTTTGCCAGCCGCGTGGCCGACAATCCGGGCGTGGCGATCAATGCATTCCGGCAGCTCGCACTTGGCAATCTTGGTACCTTGCCGCTCTTGTTCCGGAACGGCACCGGACTCGGCCCTGCGGATTTCCCGCCAACGCCGACATTTCCCTATCGCGACGTTGTCACTGGCGACATCACGATTTTCAATCCGAACCTTGTCGTGCCTTACTCGGATACGTGGCAGGCGGGAGTCACGCGCGCGCTCGGCGCGAAGATGGCGGTCGAGGCCCGCTATCTCGGCGCGCGATCACGCGCCAACTGGCGCGTTAACAACTACAACGAGCTGAACATCGTTGAAAACGGCTTCCTCGACGAGGTCAAGCTCGCGATGGCGAACCTGCAGGCAAATAACGCGGCCGGCGGGACACGTGCGGGATCGTTTGCCTATTACGGGCCGGGCACGGGCACCTCGCCGCTGCCGATCTTCCTCGCGTACTTCAATGGAGTGGGCCGCGATCGTGCCGGCGATGCGTCGCTTTACGCATCGTCGAACTTCCGGAGCACGACGTATGTGAACCCGCTGGCGCGGTTCAATCCCAACCCGTATGCGGCGGCAGAAGCCCTCGGTGGCGCGACGTCGGACGCGGCCGGCCGTTCGCGCGCGCTCAGCGCAGGCTTGCCGGCGAACCTGTTTCTGGTGAACCCCGATCTGCTCGGTGGCGCAAACATGGTGGAAAACACCGAGAGCACGATGTTTCACTCGCTCGCCCTCGAGTTGAGACGTCGATCGGCGAACGGACTGACATTCACCGGGAGCTACGTCTTCGGTCAGGCTGACGAGTCGCGATTCCTGTCGCTGCGGATCCGGAGCCCGATGCTGCGAAACAGCGGCGCGGAAGGTGGCCTCACGCATGCCTTCAAGTTGAACGCCGTGTATGCACTGCCCTTCGGGAGTGGCCAGCGATTCGCCAGCGGCGTCAACGGCGTGCTCGATCGCATCATCGGCGGCTGGCAGATCGCCGGCAACGCGCGCGCCCAGAGCGGTCGGCTGCTCGATCTAGGCAACGTGCGTCTTGTCGGTATGGACAAGAAGGAACTGCAGAAGATGTTCAAGCTGCGAATCACGCCCGACCAGCGTGTCTTCATGTTTCCTCAACAGATCCTTGATGAAACGTTCAAGGCGTTCAGCGTGAGCGCCACCTCCGCCAATGGCTATGGCACCCTCGGTGCGCCAAGCGGACGCTACATCGCACCGGCGGATGACCTCAACTGCATCGAGGCGGTTCGCGGTGAAGGCAAGTGCGGCCTGCAGTCGGTGATTCTCACCGGGCCTCTCTTCAAGCAGTTCGATCTCAGCATCATCAAGGCTGTGCGAATTGCCGGTGATGTCAACTTTGAGTTCCGCGTTGACGCCTTGAACGTCTTCAACAACGTCAACTTCATTCCAGTGACGGGCATCACGATTCTAAACGCGGCCACCAACGCCAACAGTCCGCTATTCAATCGGTCGGAGGGAGCCTCCCAGAGTGCCTATGAGGTGTCGCAATTGACCGGGACAAACACGGCCCGCGTCGTACAGCTCGTGTCGCGGATTCGTTGGTAAACAGGAGGAATTATGCGCAGTCGCCTTGCTTCCGCCGCACTCGTGCTGGCGCTCGTCGCGCCGGCCTCGGCGCAATTGGAAAACGTCGGGACGCTCTCGTTTCCGACCTCTGGATCGCCCGCGGCACAGCAGCATTTCCTGCGCGCCGTCGCGATCCTGCACAGCTTCGGCTGGAAGCAGGCGATTGCGGAGTTCAAGCTCGCGCAGCAGGCACAGCCCGAGTTCGCAATGGCCTACTGGGGCGAGACGCTCTGCTACAACCATCCGCTGATGACTGAACAGGATGCCGAGAATCCGCGCGCGGTGTTGGCGCGTCTTGGGCCCAATACCGACGCGCGTCTTGCCAAGGCGCCGACGCCGCGTGAAAAAGGATTTCTCGCCGCCGTCGAAGCGCTGTGGGGTGACGGTGAGTGGCGTCAGCGCCGCGTCGCCTACATGAACGCGATGGAACGCCTGCACCAGCAGTTTCCCCAAGACGATGAAGTGACGACGTTCTATGCACTGTCGCTGCTGAGCGGCGCACGCGCGCTCGACGACAACACGTTCCGCTACGAGGTGAAAGCCGGCGCGCTCGCCATGGACGTCTTCAAGCGCAATCCGAAACACCCGGGCGCGACCCATTACATCATTCACGCCTTCGACGATCCGGTGCACGCGCCGCTGGCGCTCGACGCCGCGCGCGTCTATGCCGAGATCGTTCCTGCCGTGTCGCACGCCGTCCACATGCCGACGCACATCTTCATTCAGCACGGGATGTGGAACGAAGTGGCGCATCAGAACGTGCGCGCGTTCAACATCGCGAAGGATCTGTGGGAGCCCGGCGACGTTCCTGGCGACATGGCGCACTCAGGGGACTGGGGGCAGTACGGCTTCCTGCAGTTGGGCGATTACCCCGGAGCGCGCGAACGCATGGACATCTTTGCGCAAATGGCGGACAAGACAAAGCATCCGCGTGCGCAAAGTGCGCTGGCGCTGCAGCGCGCACGCTACATCATCGAAACCGAAGAGTGGAAGGTTCAGCCGCTGCCCGAGAACGCGTCGAACGAAACCATCCTTGCCAACGGCATCAGCGCCGCCAGGACTGGCGATTTCGCCACGGCTGAAAAGATGGAAGCGTTGCTGGCCGCAAAGGCCGGCGCGGGGGAATCAACCGCGGCACCAGGTGCGCATGCCGACCACGGCGGCGCGCCGCCGCCACAGGCGCTGCCGTCCGCGAGCAGCGAAGGCGCCAAGGGCGTGCGCATCATGCAACGCGAACTCAAGGCCGTGATCGCGTTGGCAAAAGATCAAAAAGAGTCGGCGGTGGCGTCGCTCAAGGAAGCCGTGTCAATTGAAGAGAGCATGCGCCCGCCAAACGGCGCGGCGGACCCGATTAAACCGTCACACGAGTTGCTCGGCGAGATGTTGTTGCAGACCGGGAAACCGGCGGAAGCCGCCGCCGCGTTCGACACGTGCTTGCTGCGCATGCCCAATCGCGCCCGATCGCTGATCGGATCCGCGCGCGCGCACGCCGCCGCGGGTCACCGCGAGATTGCGGCAGAGCGCTACGCGCTGCTCAACAGCTTCTGGAAAGGGAAGCCGTTTACGAACCCCTCAAGTGAGTTGCGGTAGTCGGGCGATCCGGGAAGAAATCCCGGCCACGCACCACTTCCACGCCGTTCTTTGCCGCGCCGACAAACGGAATCATATCCAGCGCCGTGTCGGCGGCGCCGCGGACCGCGCCTTTGCGTCGCATGGCTGAGCCAACGGTCACGGCGGCGACGATGCCGCCCAGGTAGGGAACGGCGCGAATCATTTTGCGCATGATCCGACGCTGGGCGTAGCGGATGACCTTGCGAGAAATTGCCATGCCGTAACCGCAGCAAAGGCCACGCCAGGTGCGGTGAGCTCTGGCTTCAATCCAATTTTGCGGTGCCGCACACCGCGTTGATGGCCTCTTCGAGTTGCGCGATCGTGGTAGGTTTGGTCAGCAGTGGTGCTCCGGTTTCGCGCATCCGCTGCTGCGCCTCGGGCAGGGCCGTATAGCCCGAGATGAAGATCACGGCAAGATCCGGCCGCTCCGCGCGCGCGGCTTTCGCCAGCTCGATGCCGTTCATGCCGGTCCCGAGCACCACGTCCGTGAGGAGAAGATCGAGCGGCGTCGCCCGGTTCACGAGCTTGATCGCTTCTTCGCCGCTCTCGCACACCAAGACCCGATGCCTCAGGCTTTCGAGCTGTCGTTTCAGCGTGTTGCGCACCACGGGCTCGTCTTCGACCACGAGAATCTTGCGGGCCACCGCCAGCCGTTTGATGTCCGAGGGTCGATCCTGCGCGGGTTTGTTCTCCGCCTCCACCAGCGGCAGAAACAACGTCACCGTCGTGCCGCGTCCGATGCGCGAGTCGATGTGAACCGTTCCTCCCGACTGCCTGGCAAAGCCGTAGACCATGCTCAGTCCGAGGCCCGTCCCGCCGACGCCGGCTTTGGTCGTAAAGAACGGCTCGAACACGCGTGCGACCACGTCCGGTGGCATGCCCTGTCCGCTGTCCTCGAGCGCGAGCATCACGTACGAACCCGGCGTGAGATCGCCTTCTGTCGACCCAGGGTGGAAGACCTCGATCTTCGATGTCCGGATCGTCAGCACGCCGCCGTCCGGCATCGCATCGCGCGCGTTGAGGGCGATATTGAGCACGGCCGCCTCGAGCGCGGCTGCGTCCGCGAGCGCGACGCCGGAATCCTCGCTCATGACGGTCGTAATGCGGATCTTCGCGCCCAGCGTGCGCGTGAGAAATCGCACGATGCCTTCGACAAACGCGTTGATCGCGACCGGGCGCGAATTGAGCTGCCGGCGCCGCGAAAACGCGAGCAGATCCTGCGTGAGCTCCTGGCCATGGAGCGCGGCGCGCAACACCGTTTCGATCAGTTCGTGCGCGTACGGATCGGCGCGCAGGTGCAGCTTGAGCAGCTCGATGTTGCCGAGAATCACCGCGAGGATGTTGTTGAAGTCGTGCGCGATGCCACCCGTGAGCTGTCCGACCGCTTCCATCTTCTGCGACTGGAACAGCGCTTCGCGCGTCTGCTCGAGCGTTTGATGCGCGAGCCTCAGCTCGGTGATGTCGTGCGAGATGCCATAGAGCCCCAGGATCTTCCCGTTCTTGTCGCGGTACACCCCCTTGGTGACGATATAAGCCTGGGTGCCGGTCTCGCTGGTGGCCACCCCTTCGAACGACTGTGCTGTGCCGCTCGCCAGCACTTTGCGGTCGTCGGCCATGAACTGCCGCGCCGTCTCTTCGGGATAGAGCTCCAGGTCGTTCTTGCCGACGATGTCGGCCGGGGTGCGCGCAATGAAGCGCGCGAACGCTTCGTTGACGAGGACGTAGCGGCCGTCGAGATCCTTGACGAAGATCGCGTCCGGCGTGGCCTCGATGACCGCTTGCAGAATGTCGTGGTACGGAATGGCCATCGCGCCTCGCTTGTGAGCCCCGGATGTACAGGCAATACTAAGGCGAGATCCCTCCTCCGCTCAGGATGGCGAACCGTCAAGGAGAAAATTGCGTGAAGAGACTGGTTGTTGCCGCCGTTGTCGCGTTTGCGTTCGGCGCCGCCGCGGATGGCCTGCCGCAGGAAGGCGGGGTCGATCCCCGTCCGCCAAACGGGGTGGGCCAGACGCCGGCCTTTTCCGGCCAGACCGACGCGCCCGAACAAAAACTGAACGTTGCCTACGACGTCGTCACGGTCGCGACCGGGCTGCAGAATCCCTGGGCCGTCGCGTTTCTCCCCGGCGGCAAGATGCTCGTGACCGAGCGTCCCGGACGGTTACGCGTGGTCACGCCTGAGGGCAAGCTCTCGGAGCCGGTCACGGGCCTGCCGGCGGTGGATGCCCGCAATCAGGGTGGGCTGCTCGATGTGGCGCTCGATCCCAACTTCGCCTCCAACGGATTGATTTACTGGAGCTATTCCGAGCCGAGGGACGCGGGCGCGAACAACACGGCGGTGGCGCGCGGCAAGTTCTTGGACGGCGCGCCGCCGCGTGTCGAGAACGTCGACGTCATCTATCACCAGACGCCGTCACTCGCTTCGACGCTGCACTTCGGCAGCCGGCTGGTGTTCGGCCGCGACGGCACGCTGTTTGTGACGCAGGGCGAACGCTCGATCACCGAAGGGCGCATGCAGGCGCAGCGCATGGACGGATTGCTCGGCAAGATCGTGCGGATCAACGCCGACGGATCGATTCCCAAGGACAACCCCTTCGTCGGCAAGGAAGGTGTTCGTCCGGAGATCTGGTCGCTCGGTCACCGCAACATTCAGTCGGCAACGCTCAATCCCACGACCGGCGACCTCTGGGAAGTGGAGCACGGCACGCGTGGCGGCGACGAAATCAACATCGCGCGCAAGGGCAAGGACTACGGCTGGCCGACGATTGCGTACGGCATTGAATACCGCGGCGGTCCGATCACCGGCGGCATCACGGCGAAGGACGGCATGGAACAGCCGCTCTACTACTGGGATCCCGTGATCGCGCCGAGCGGCATGGCGTTCTACACCGGCAACCTGTTCCCCGCGTGGAAGGGAAGTCTCTTCATCGGCGGTCATGCCACGAATGATCTGGTGCGGCTTTCGCTCAACGGCGAGAAAGTGGTGGGCGAGGAGCGGTTGTTAACGGAGCGTCAGCCGAGAGAGCGGATTCGCGACGTCCGTCAGGGTCCTGACGGGGCTTTGTACCTGTTGACCGACAGCGCTCAGGGCGAGCTTCTGAAGCTGACGCCGCGGCAATAAAGGGGCTGCCATGCGCAAACTGGTCCTGAGCCTGCTGGTCGCGGCGCTAAAGGCCGGCGCTAGGTGATTCGAACCCACGCCGATTCGTGATGAACACCATTTAGCCCCTCAATTCACTTGGAGTTGCGAAGCGTGGCATCGAAGTGATCCGACCGTATGGGCGCAGAATGGGCCGCTTTCGCGCGGTTGGCGCCGTTGGCGCTATCCACTCACGTGAGCTCCGGGTTTAGAGCGGCTCACGCTGCGCAATTTCGCGGGGACCGGCGCCACGATTGAGAACGAGGCGTACGAGCGTCACTGCGCATTCTTATTTTCAGGATCGCTGGAAACCGACGGATCTCCATCAAAGCCGGGTTGCCGGTCGAAACCAACAGCATTTACACGAAGGATCGCGAAGCCGTGCTCGGGGCGCGTCTGCCGGCAAATTTCCCACGAACACAGCGGACCGCGAATTCCATCAAACGGTCGGCATGCCCAACGTAGGCATTGCGTGGGAGGCCGGGAAAGTGGGGCGTGTTTCGCGCCACCGCGAATCGCAGCTACGAGTGGCTCGATCTTGGCGGCGGCGACGGCACGTCACACGCGCCTTACGTGTTGACGAGGGACGTGTTGCGCGCGAATCCGCGCACGATCGCGCCCACGCTCAACGAAACGCTGCCGGGCCAGTTTGCGCTTGGCGTCGCCTACGGAGACGAGAAGGACGGCAGCATTCATTCGACTCGCTACGCTCGTTCAGGGCTGGCAGGCTCGCAGGTTTACAGGGGCGGCGGCCGGTTGGCCGCCGCTCGTGCACGCGGAACCGAAACTGCGCGCTACGTGATGCGGACTTTCACGTACGTAGCGCGGACCTTCAGCTCCGCCGTCGCTGTAAACACACATGGCCGTACTCCCGTCTAACGGCCCATGGATTCCTTCGCCCGCGAGCTTCGCCACGCCGCCCGTCGTCTCGTCCGCGCGCCGGCATTCACGTCGGCGGCCGTGCTCACGTTAGCCCTGGCCATCGGCGCAAACGCGTCGATCTTCGCTGTGGTGGAGCGAGTCGTTTTGAACCCGCTGCCCTATCCAGATTCGGATCAGCTGATCGAGCTGGACCATGGCGCCCTGGCGCTCAGAGTCAGCGGAATCGGCATCACTCCTGGCCTCTACTTTCACTACCTGAATCGTTCGCGCACGCTCACCGCGCTCGCCTTGCAGCGTGCAGCCGATCAGACGCTTACCGACGACGGCGAACCCCAGCGCATCCGCGTGGCACGCGTCACGCCATCTCTTGCGGCGGTGGTGCGGGTGCAACCAGCGCTCGGGAGATGGTTTACCGAGCAGGAAGGAACCCCCGGCACGGCGCAAACCGCTGTGTTGGCGCACCGACTTTGGCAAAGCCGCTACGGCGGTGCGGCCAGCGTGCTCAGCCGTTCGATCGCGCTCAACGGCGTGCCGATGCAGATTGTGGGCGTGATGCCTTCATCCTTTGCCTATCCAGACACTCGCGTGGAGATCTGGATTCCCGAGCAGCTGACGGAGGCCACGGGATTTGGATTGTGGAACTACGGCGGCATCGCGCGAGTGCGTAAAGGTGTCGCGCTGGCCGACGCCCGGACCGAGTTGAACGGTCTCATCGGCGACGTCGCAAAGGCGTATCCGAACGATCCGTCGGCGCAGGGCAACGTCGAGACCAGGCTCGTCTTCAACGGCCGCACGTTGAAGGACGCAACCATCGGCGGCATCGCGCGCCAGCTGTGGTTGCTGCTGGCCGCGGCCGGTCTCGTCCTGCTGGTCGCGGGCGCCAACGTCGCCAACCTGTTTCTCGTGCGTTCGGACGCGCGTCAGCGCGAAGTTGCCGTCCGCCGTGCGCTCGGCGCCGGCCGATCGCGCATAGCGGGCTACTTCCTGTCTGAAAGCGTGTTGTTGTCAGCGATCGGCGGTGCGCTGGGCCTCGCGCTCGCCTGGGCAGCGTTACGCCTGGTCGTGTGGTTCGGTCCCGCGAACCTTCCGCGGGTCAGCGAGATTCGTCTCGATGGCGTTTCGCTGATCTTCACGCTGGTGTTGAGCGCGGTCACCGCGCTCACCTTTGGCGTGATCCCGCTCTGGCGGTACGCGCCATCGGCTGCGGCGTTGCACGAGACCGGGCGTGCGAATACCGCAAGCCGCCGACGTCACCATGCGAGGCACCTGCTGATGGCGGCGCAGGTTGCGCTCGCGATGGTCCTGCTGGTGGCGTCCGGGTTGATGCTGCGCAGCTTTCAGAAGCTGCGCGCGTTCGATCCCGGGTTCGACTCCAGTTCGACGCTGACTTTCAGCCTCGGCTTGCCCAACCGCGACTACACGACGCTCGAGCAGGTGGTTGCGGCACATCAGACCATCATCGACGCGATCGCGGCGTTGCCCGGCGTGACGAAGGTGTCGGGAACGACGTGTCTGCCGCTGGCCGGCGGCTGTTCGGGCAACACGGTGCGCGTCGAGGGTCGCACCTACGCGCCCTCGCAGCTTCCTCCCGCTGTCGCGCTCATCCGCGGTGTGGCAGGTGGATACTTCGAGACCGTCGGCACACGCCTGCTGCGCGGCCGCGGCATCGATCGCGGCGATGTCGATCGGCGCGAGCCCATCGTCGTGGCCAACGAACGGTTCGTGCAGCAGTTCTTCCCGGACGAGGATCCGATCGGCCGCCGCGTGGCCTCGAACCGACCGCCGCCCAGGCCGGGCGCACCGCCGGAACTCACCTGGCTCACCGTCGTCGGGATCGTCGCCAACACTCCGGCGCGGACGTTGACCGAAACTCCGCTTCCGCAGTTGTTCATGCCGCTGTCGCTCGTTATCGGTCCCGAAATTCCCCGGGCTACGGCGATCGGACCGGAGGCCGCGGTCATGAGTTACGTGGTGCGGACGGCAACACCGCCGCTCGACATCTTTCCGGCGGTGCGACGCGTCGTTCATTCGTTCGATGCCAGCCTCGCGATTGCGCAGGTCGAGACACTGCAAGACTCCGTCGATCGCGCGTCGGCACAGATGGCCTTTACCATAGTGCTGCTGGCAATAGCCTCCCTCATTTCGCTCGCGCTCGGCATCGTCGGCATCTACGGCGTCACCTCGTACATCGTCAGCCAGCGGACCAATGAAATCGGCGTGCGGCTCGCGCTCGGTGCGCTGCCGGCGAGCCTGGCGGCACAGATCCTGCGCCAGGGAGGCGTGGTCGCAGCCGCCGGCATTGCCGTGGGTCTGGCGGCGGCGCTTGCGGGCGCTCGATTGCTGGAGTCGTTGCTCTACGCGGTAAGCCCGCGCGACCCCGGTGTTTTCTCTCTGACGGCTGCAACGCTGCTCGCCGTCGCGCTGCTGGCGTGCTGGATTCCAGCGCGGCGGGCGGCGCGGCTGAATCCGATCGAAGCATTGCGTATCGAGTGAAGCTGGCGGAAACGAGCGGCATTAACATAGCGTCGACGCTGCCGTGGCCGCTGCCGTTCGTTTCCGTTTTGCCGACTTCGTGCTGTCGCCGCGGCAGCGTGTGCTGCTGCGGAATGGCGTGCCGATCTCACTGATTCCACGGTATTTCGATCTCCTCCTCCTCCTCGTCAGCCGCCGTCATGAAGCGGTCTCGAAGCAAGCCATTTTCGATCACGTCTGGAGAGACGTCGTCGTGTCCGATGGTGCGTTATCGCAAGCGGTACGCACGTTGCGGCGCACACTCGGCGACGACTCGCGCGAGCCACGTTTTATTCGCACGGTTTCACGACACGGGTATCAGTTCGTGTGGCCCGACGTTGTCGAGGAAACCGACGACGGTCACGTCGCCATCGCGGCGGCGCCGGCAGACTCTCACCCGAGCACGGAGATCGAATCGCTGGTCGATCGACTCCTTGTGCTGGCACCGGTCGGCACCGCCCAGGAGGAAGCGCGCGACATCGCAGAGCGTCTCCATGCGATCGACACGCACGAAGCCATGGCGCGCATTACGGCCCGCCGCGGCCACGCGGCCGCGGTGGCGATCATGCGTGATGCGCGATGGAATGTGGCCGGCGCTGGCGCGGTGCCGTTGCTGCGGAACGCCGAAGCGGTTCCGGCGATTGCCGCTGTGGTGCGGCTGCGAATTGCCGCGGTCAAGCAGACGATTGCGCGGAGATGGGCGAGCGCCGCGGCGTCGGGCGCTCTTGGCGGTGCTGTCGCCGGCATGGTTGGCGGTATCGCGCTCACGATGTCGCCGGCGTCGAGTGCCA